>JBAYOV010000033.1:0-41634 GCA_041678045.1 Rhodocyclaceae bacterium | reverse complement strand
GCATCCTTGATCACCGAGTACAGATCGCGCAGGGTGTCGCGCATCCGGCGGGCGGTTTCCGGGCGGGTGAGATTGTCGAGGATAGGTTTGTCGTACTCATCGACCAGCACCCCCACACGCTGGCCATGGCGCTGCACCGCTCGCTCGATCAGGACTCCGAAGCGCGTGGACACCGGACCGTCGGGCAACTCATCCAGGCCCAGCAATTGGGCGTTGTGGGCGAGCAGATGATCGATGCGCTGGGCGAGCAAGTTCGGGTCGGTAAACACGCCCCCGCCGAAACTGAAGCGGATCACCGGATACTTGACCGACCAGTCCCACCGGTCGTGGCAGTACAGCCCGCGAAACAGCACCTCGTTGCCCGCAAACAACTCCGCCAGCGTGTCGATGAACAGGCTCTTGCCGAAGCGGCGCGGGCGCGACAGGAAGTAGTGCGTGCCCTGCTCGATCAGGTTCAGCGCATAGGGCGTTTTGTCGACATAGTAGTAGTCGTCCTCACGGATCTTGGCGAAGGTCTGGATGCCGATGGGCAGCTTCTTGCGGGGCGGGGAGGGCTGGATAGGCGACATGACGGCTCCTGAAACGACTCGGGCGGATTCAGGCCGATTCTACG
This sequence comes from Rhodocyclaceae bacterium, assembly GCA_041678045.1. Lineage (GTDB taxonomy): Bacteria > Pseudomonadota > Gammaproteobacteria > Burkholderiales > Rhodocyclaceae > UBA2357. Next base: position 41,021 of record JBAYOV010000033.1, on the reverse strand, counting down.
ACCTTTGCCCGGACGCGGGCGCTGTCTGGCGGGCTGCGGGAAGGCGCTGGATGACATGGCCGGGCCGGCAGTCGGTTTGACATTTTTGCTTCTGCAGGCTAACGTTTGCGCCTTAAGCGCCGATTTGAACTACAGCTTGCGGGCGCTCAACAAATCCGGCTAAAGCGAGGGCAACCCAGTCCGCGTTTTCTGGCCGGCTGGGTTTTTTTGTGCACGGACGCCAATCATGATCCAACCTCAATCCGTTGGCATCGTTTCGCCCCAGCGCATGCGCTTCACCGAAACGCTGACGCTGCGCAGTGGCGGCACCTTGCCGGAATATGAACTGGTCTATGAGACCTACGGCACACTGAATGCCGAGCGCAGCAATGCAGTGCTGATCTGCCATGCCCTGTCCGGCTCCCACCATGTGGCCGGGCACTATGCCGACCAGCCCGACAACATCGGCTGGTGGGACAACCTGATCGGGCCGGGCAAGCCACTGGATACGCGCAAGTTCTTCGTCATCGGGGTCAATAACCTGGGGGGCTGTCATGGATCGACCGGTCCGAAGAGCCCCAACCCGGAAACCGGGCGACAGTGGGGCGCAGACTTCCCTTTCGTGACGGTGGAAGACTGGGTACGCACCCAGGCGCGTCTGGCCGATGCACTGGGCATCGAACGTTTTGCCGCAGTGGTCGGCGGCAGCCTGGGCGGCATGCAGGCGCTGGCCTGGTCGATGATGTTCCCCGAGCGTGTGGCGCATGTGGCGGTGATCGCAGCCGCGCCCAAGCTCAGCGCGGAAAACATCGCCTTCAATGAAGTGGCCCGGCAGGCCATCCTGACCGACCCTGACTTTCATGGCGGCGACTACTATTCGCACGGCGTGGTGCCGGCGCGCGGCCTGAAACTGGCCCGCATGCTCGGCCACATCACCTATCTGTCGGACGACTCGCTGGCCGAGCGCTTCGGACGCAGGCTGCGCCACGGCAAGGCGGTGTACAGCTACGACATCGAATTCGAGGTCGAGTCTTACCTGCGCTACCAGGGCGACAAGTTTGCCGGGTATTTCGACGCCAACACCTATCTGCTGGTCACCAAGGCGCTCGATTACTTCGACCCTGCCTTCGAGCATGGCGGCAACCTGGCCGCAGCGCTGGCGCGCACCAGCGCAGACTTCATGGTGGTGTCGTTCAGCACCGACTGGCGTTTCTCGCCCGCCCGCAGTCGCGAGATCGTGTATGCGCTGCTGCACAATCAGCGCAACGTGAGCTACGCCGAGATCGACAGCCCGGCCGGCCACGATTCGTTTCTGCTCGATGACGCGCATTACCACACCGTGCTGCGCAACTACTTCGCCAGGGTGGAGGTGTGAACATGGAAGTACGCTACGACTTCGACATCATCAGCGACTGGATTGCCCCGGGCGAACGGGTGCTGGACCTGGGGTGCGGCGACGGCAGCCTGCTGCGTCACCTGATGGAGCACCGTCAGGTACAGGGCTATGGCGTGGAAAACGACCCGGACAACCTGGTCGAAAGCATCGCCAACGGCATCAACGTGATCCAGATGGACCTTGAAAAGGGGTTGGCCGGCTTTGAGGACGGTTTTTTTGACCATGTGATCATGAGCCTGTCACTGCAGGCCATTCACAACACACAGGGCATTCTCACCGAGATGCTGCGCGTGGGACGTGAGGCGGTAGTGAGTTTCCCTAACTTCGGTTACTGGAAGCACCGCCAGAGCATTCTGAACGGGCGCATGCCGGTTTCGGAAAGCCTGCCACATCAGTGGTTCAACACCCCCAACGTGCGCTTCTTCACGATTGCGGATTTTGATGCGCTGTGCGAGGTCAACGGCATCGCCGTGCGCGAACGGGTGGGTTTCGACGATGGCCGCCGGGTGGAGGACGACCCCAACTTTCTGGCCAGCGTTGCGGTGTATCGCCTCGGGCGTCACTGAACACCGCAGGCGGGCCGGCAAGGCCCGCCCGCCACATACGCGCGTGTTCAGCCGACCACGAAACCCGCCACATCCACCCGGATCGCCGGGCGATCGAGCCCGACCGCCACCACCGCAGCGAACTGCTTCGCCCAGTCGCCGCGTTCCTTGAAACGCTCCTCGCCGCCGTACTTGGCAACGTTCAGAATCATGTCCAGCACCAGCACCTTGCCCATGGGGTTGGAGGGGGTGCACTCAAGCGTCTCGAACTCTTTGGCCAGCCACGCACGTGCCTGATCCTTCTGCATGCCTGCCTTGTCGGCCTCATGCACGTTGAATTCATATTCGCGTTCCGGCCCGAACGAGATCGTGATGATGTTGCTCATGAAGCGTCTCCTGAAGGTTGATGTTTGCTGACAGAAATGGAAACCTGCACCGTCCGGTGGATCGGGCCGGCACCCGGAGGCCCCTGCCCCCATACGCAGGCGTACGTCCTGATTATCCACCATAATGAATGGTAATGTCTCCATCTGGCGTTATTATGACCCGGAAACTCCGTGAGGTTTCGTGCCACCCGCCACGGACGAGAGGATACACATGACACACGCGCCGCTGTCACAAGCGCAGATACTGCAATTGCTCGAACTGGCCCGTCTGGGTACGTGGTCGCGCGACCTGGTCAGTGGCGAGGTGTGGTGGTCGGATGAATTCCGCGCGCTGCTGGGCATGGGGGCGGACGAGGCGGCCACCCGCGCAAGCTTTCTGAAACGTGTGCATCCCGATGACCGCGCACGCATCGACCGCGAGCTCGATGCCGCCTACACGCAGGACGGCGATACCACCCTGACCTTCCGCATCCTGCGCACGGGGGGCGAGGTGCTGCACTTCCAGTCCAGCATCCGCATCCAGAGGGATGAAACGGGCGGACGTCCCCTGGCGCTGGGCATCGTTCAGGACATCACCCCGCAACGCCAGATCGAGGAAGAATTGCGCCGCCAGACGGCCTATCTGACCGCCATCGTCAATCACCTGCCCCAGGGCATCACCGTCTTCGACAACCAGCTGCGGCTGCAATACTGGAACGCCCGCTTTGGCGAGGTGACCGACGTTCCCCCCGAAGCCCTGCAGCGCAACGCCCGCTTCGAAGACCTGATCCTGTATCCCGCCCTGCGCGGGGAATACGGTCCGGGCGACCCGGAGGACCTGGTCCGCCAACGCCGCGCGCTCGCCGCGCGCTTCAAGCCACATCGACTGGAACGCACCCGGCCGAATGGCCGCACCCATCTGGTGGAAGGCGAGCCCCTGCTGATCGACGGCCGGACCATGGGTTTCATCACCACCTACACCGACATCACCGAGCAAAAGCAGGCCGAAGCCAGCATTGCCCATCTGGCCCACCACGACGCACTCACCGGACTGGCCAACCGCTTCTCGCTGTATGCACGACTCGAGCAGGCGATTGCCGACGCACGCAGGCATGCCCAATCCCTGGCCGTGCTGTTTCTCGATCTGGACCGCTTCAAGAACATCAACGACTCACTGGGCCACCACATGGGCGACCAGTTGCTGATGCTGGTCGCCCAGCGCCTGCGCGCCACGGTTCGCGAAGCCGACATCGTCGCGCGCCTGGGGGGCGACGAATTCGTGATCGTGCTGCACAGCCTGAAGGGCGCCCAATCGGCCGCGCATGTGGCCAGCAAGCTGCTCGCCGCCCTGTCGGCCCCATATGCGCTCGACACGCTCGACCTGCACGTCACCCCCTCGATCGGCATCAGCCTGTTTCCGGACGACGACGAGGACGCCACCGGGCTGATGCGCAATGCCGACGCCGCGATGTATCACGCCAAGGCGCTCGGGCGGGCCAACTTCCAGTTCTTCACCGAAGAGCTCAACCGCCGCATCACCGAGCGCCTGAAACTGGAAAGCCGCCTGCGCGGGGCCATCGCACGCAATGAACTGGCACTGTGGTACCAGCCCAAGATTGCCGCACACGATGGGCGCATCGTCGGCGTTGAAGCGCTGCTGCGCTGGCATCATCCGGACGGCGGGCTGGTGGCCCCGAGCAGCTTCATCCCGATTGCCGAGGAAACCGGCCTGATCGTCGACATCGGCACCTGGGTCATCTGCCAGGCCTGCCGCCAGGCACAGGCCTGGCAATCGCGCGGCATTGCACCGCTGGGCGTATCGGTGAATCTGTCCACCCGCCAGATCCGCGATGCCGGACTGCTCACCACCGTCACCGAAACCCTCCAGCACACCGGCCTGGACCCCGCCCTGCTGGAACTGGAGATCACCGAAAGCACCGTGATGGAGCGCCCGGACACGGCCATCGAGCTGCTGCGGGCGCTCAAGGCGCTGGGCCTGAAGATTGCCGTGGACGACTTCGGTACCGGCCATTCCTCCCTGTCCTACCTCAAGCTGCTGCCGCTCGACCGGCTGAAGATCGACCGCTCGTTCGTGTCGGACCTCGAACGCGACCCGAATGACGCCGCAATCGTTGCAGCCGCAGTATCGCTCGCGCACAATCTCGGTCTTTCGGTAACGGCCGAAGGGGTGGAAACCGCCACGCAGGTCGAACGGCTGCGCGCCCTGGGCTGCGACGAGTTGCAAGGCTATCACTTCAGCCGCCCGATCACGGCCGACGAATTCGAGGCCTTCTACCTCGCCTACCGCCCCCAACCCTGATCCGTCCCAGCCCCTGCCCTTACACACGCCTCTTGCCGATGACCTCACTCACCCAGCCGGCCTGGCTCGCGGCGCTGCTCAACCGCCGCATGCTGATCTGCATCTTCACCGGCTTTGCATCCGGCCTGCCCCTGTACCTGCTGTTCAACCTGCTGCCCGCCTGGCTGAAGACCGAGGGCTTGAGCCTGAAGGTGATCGGCGCCTTCGCGCTGATCCAGTTTCCCTACACCTGGAAGTTCCTGTGGGCGCCCCTGCTCGACCGCTATGCCATCCTGCCCTGGCTGGGCCGGCGGCGCAGCTGGATGCTGGTGTCGCAGCTCGGCCTCATCGCCACCATTGCCTGGCTGGGGCAACTCTCCCCCACCGAGCACCTCGCAATGGTGGTGGGCCTCACCGCCCTGCTCGCCTTCCTGTCGGCGACCCAGGACATCGCACTCGACGCCTTTCGCCGTGAACTCCTGCCCGATGCCGAACTCGGCCTGGGCAACGCAATTCATGTCAATGCCTACCGCATTGCCGGCCTGGTGCCCGGCTCACTGTCGCTGGTGCTGGCCGACATTCTGCCCTGGGAACAGGTGTTCCTGATCACTGCCCTGTTCATGCTGCCCGGAGTGGCCATGACCCTCATGGTCGGTGAACCCGCCGCAGCCAGCGGTACCCCGCGCACCTTGCGCGGCGCAGTCCTGGAGCCCTTTCAGGAATTCTTCGGCCGCCATGGCGTGCGCTCCGCGCTGCTGGTGCTCGCCTTCCTGTTCTTCTACAAGCTGGGCGACTCCCTGTGCACCGCACTGGCCACGCCCTTTTATCTGGACATGGGCTACACCATGACCGACATCGGCCTGATCGCCAAGAATGCCGGCCTGTGGCCCATGGTGATCGGCGGCATCCTGGGCGGCCTCTGGATGCTGCGCCTAGGCATCAACCGTGCCTTGTGGCTGTTTGGCGTCGTACAGATCGTCACCATTCTGGGTTTTGTGTGGCTGGCCTGGCTCGGCCCGGCCCCCTCGGATGCAGGCCGGCTGGTAGTGCTCGCAGTGGTCATCTCGGGCGAGGCGCTGGGTGCCGGGCTCGGCACCACCGCCTTCGTAGCCTTCATGGCGCGTGCCACCCACCCGGCCTACACCGCCACCCAGTTCGCACTGTTCACCAGCCTGATGGCCGCACCGCGCACCTTCGTCAATGCCTCCGCCGGCTGGCTGGTAGACAGCATGGGCTGGCTGGACTTCTTCTGGGCCTGCTTCTTCCTGGCCATACCCGGCATGTTGCTCCTGCTGTGGGTGGCCCCATGGCATGGCGACCGTGAAACCGGCCGCAAGCCACTTGCCGAAGGCGGCCCGGCCTGAACCCACCTCAAGGAATCCAGTCCATACGATGCACACGCCCACCCCCCTGCCCGGCACCAGCCCTGCGCTGATCCACGCCGCCCGCACACTCTGCGACGCGCTCTCCGAATTGCACTTTGCCGCACCGGTGAGCCATGTATACAACCCGCTCACCTATGCCGGGTCCGTGCATGAACGCTACCTCCAACGCTTCGGCAACAACCGCAAACGCGTGGTGTTCGTGGGCATGAACCCCGGCCCCTTCGGCATGGTGCAAACCGGCGTGCCCTTTGGTGAAATTGCTGCAGTACGCGACTGGATGCAGCTGGAGGGCACCATCGCCCGTCCCGCCCAGGAAAACCCGAAGCGCCCGATCGAAGGTTTTGACTGCCCCCGCTCGGAGGTCTCCGGCAAGCGCCTGTGGGGCCTGTTTGCAGCGCGCTTCGGTACGGCTGAAAATTTCTTTGCCGAGCATTTCGTCGCCAACTACTGCCCCCTGGCCTTCTTCGACCACGGCCGCAACCTGACCCCGGACAAGCTGCCGGCCAGTGAGCAGGCACCTTTGCTGGCCGCCTGCGACCGGCACCTGCGCGAACTGGTGAGCGCGCTCCAGCCCGAGTGGGTGATCGGGGTGGGCGCCTGGGCCGAAAAACGCGCCAGCCTCGCACTGTCCGGGCAGCCCGTGCACACCGGGCGCATCCTCCACCCCAGCCCCGCCAGCCCCGCCGCCAACCGGGGCTGGGCAGAGGCCGCCACGGCCCAACTGCACGAACTGGGCATCTGGGTCTAAAAATCCTTTATGTCATATTTCGAAATCTGTTCTAATGCGCCTTTTGGCATTTCTGACAGACTCCGGAGCCAAGACAATGGAATGGTTGGCGCTGATAGTGGGGGGCGCGATACTCCTGGTGCTGATGCTGGTACGACAATTGGCATCAATTGCGATTCCGTTGGGAAAGTGGCGGTGCCTGAAAGGAGCGCAGCCACCCTTGGCATATGCTGAAGAGTTTCAGAAGACAGACAGCATCCTGCGGACATTAGGGTTTCAACCTGTGACCTGGGTGGCGTTGCTCCCTGCCAGCACAGAAACAAAGGCAGATATCATCGGGCAGCAATTGACGTATGTGCATTCAAAAGGGCACGCAGAGGCGTCGGTGCAACTACCGGAAGACATCCGATACCCGCAGTGGCCAGTTGTGACGATTTGTTCCGTTTTCGAGGATGGCAGCACGCTGACGTCGAGCAGCCAATCCCCCTACGAGGAGGTGCTCTCAACGACTATCCATGCCCGACACAATCTGATGGATGTGGATCCAAGCCGTTTGTGGCAAGAACACCAGCAGCGGTGTGAGGCACGAGCGTCGCAGCGGGTCGATCTCAGCAGCCTGGCGGCCCCAGAAGCGATGTGTGCCTATATCAACAAGCAGTTTCACGCCATGTTCGACACTTTAATCGAACAAGGGTTGATGTATGTCGATAGCCAGCAGCAAGCGCGATTTCGTCCCCGCCATTATCTGAATGTGCTGCGTCGAATTCGCGCAGCCGAACCCAAACCGTTACCCGGCCCCACCAGGCTGGACTTGGCCAAACAGCAAGCCATGCTACCAGTTGTCGAGCGTGCAAGCATGCACGCTCCGGGCCCTCAGATGCAGTTTGTCCTACTGCTTGTGTCTTCTGCCCTGTTCGCGTTGATCGGCAGTTTGTGGTGGTCATGGTCAGCCGCGCTGGCGCTGTGCGTGACCTTGATCATTCACGAAAGCGGTCATTACCTGGCAATGCGACAAGCGGGTTACCGCAATGTGCAAATGGTACTGTTGCCGTTGCTGGGAGGCGTGACAACAGGTGTGGAGCGCGACCCACATGCCGACAAGCGGGCCTTCATCAGCCTGATGGGGCCGTTGCCTGGCATTGCACTGGGTTGGCTGCTGTTAGGACTGTGGCAAACAGGAGCTATGGAAGGAGTTACCCTCTGGTGGGGGGAGTTTGTATTCCACTTGGCAATATCGCTGCTGTTGTTGAACTACCTCAACCTACTGCCAGTGCCACCTCTGGATGGCGGCCATGTAGTGCAAGCCCTGCTGCCACGCCGCTGGCCGATGCTGTACTACAGCATCGTGCTGGCATTGCTGCTACTCGGACTGACAATAGCTTGGGTGCTGAATTGGTGGCTGCTGTTTGGACTCGTGGCCCTGCAGCTTTTCGGATTACACTCAGCCTGGCAGGACGCTCGGCTGCTACGCCAGTTGGGGCCTTCGCTGTCGACCTTACCTCCTGCCGCGCAAGATCGCCGGTTGCTGGTGGCTGTCGACGCCCAGAAACCGAACATGCCACTACCACAACGTCTATCACGAGTGCTCAACCTGCGGTCGCAACTAAACTTGCAGCCGTCGGCCAAACATTCGCACGTTTTGCTGATCACCCTGTACTTGGGGGCCTTTGCTTTTCCGGTGGCATTTTTGAGTCCGTTGCAGCATCTCGGCGCCGGGTGGTTCGCGCAGTGGGGAACGCCTTTGGCACACGACATATCATTCAACATCGAAGAGGCGCACCAGCAGGTGGCACGCATGCAAGAAGCGGTCAGGGTTCAGACCCTCAAGTCGCAAGCTATGCCGGTATCGGCATTATTGGCAGACTTGCACGCGCAGGCCACACAGCCCCCGGCAGTATTACCGCCACCGACATTGCGCGAATTCGATGCGGCTGAACAGCGACTGGGCCGCTCATTGCCGACGGAGTACAGAGAGCTGGCAAGTACAGCAGAGCGGAGCATTATCGGGGCCTTGGCACCCGACCAAATCGGCCCGCTGAGAGCCGATCTGTCAGAAGAGCTATCCGAACAAGCGAAAAGCGATATTTTACCCATAATTCATGCACCAACCGGGGACGTACGCAATCTCCCATTGGCGCAAGCAACACAGGCATGGCTTATGGCAGCGCCAGAGGCAGATCAACTGTTGCTGTACAACGCCGCCTACGACGCCGATACGTGCTGCCGCATTTTGTATTATGCCTATGGCACTTTATATGCCTATCCGGACGTGCACGCTTGGCTAGTAGAACACCATGTAGAAATGGTGCTTGCGGGCCATCAATAACCTTCTGGCAAAGCGCTTCCGCAATAATCCCCATTGCATTGCCAGAGGGCTGCACATACACTCCGCGCTCAGCAAACCAAAACACTCTCGATCATCTCTTGCGGAGCACCAGCCGATGTCTTCCCTTCGACGCGTCACCTCCCTGTTTTCAGTCGTCACCGTCAGCGCCATCCTGTCGGGCTGCGCCACGATTCCGGCAGAACAATGTGCCAGCATGAACTGGAATGCCCTTGGAATGGAGGACGGCCGTTCGGGTCACGCTGCCAGCCGGCTCGACCTGCACCGCGACGCGTGCCGCAAGGTGCAGGTCGAGCCGGATGCCCGTGCGTGGGAAAGTGGCCGTAAAGCCGGCCTGAAGCAGTACTGCCAACTGCCCAACGCAATCGAGCGGGGACTCGCCCGGGATGAGTATGAACAGGTCTGTTCCGACCCCAACTTTGCGCGTCTATACACCGCAGCGCGTCGCGTCGCGGATGCCCGCCACCAAGTGGAATACAGCGACAGCCAGATCGACATGAAGGAACGCGAACTGCTCACCAACAAGTCCCTCAGCGACAAGCGTCGCGGCGAGTTGATGGCCGAAGTCCGCAGCCTGCAGCGTAACCGCAACCGTGCCTCCGAAGACCGCTTTGCCGCCGAACGCGACCTCGATCACCTGCGCCGGGAGCTGTCGATCTGACAGTGGTGCGTCTGCTTTCTGCCTCTTTGGAGCGCTCCATGGGAACGGAAGGCAAGCTGCGCATCGCAGACGTTTTTGTTGGAATTTCTGACCCGAGGCAGGCGAAGAAGGTCGGGCACGATCTGGTGGAGTTGTTGGTCGTTGCCATATGCAGATTCATGCGACTGCCCTGTAAAAGACGGGTTGACAGGTTGACGGCCCGGCCATCCAAGGTGGATACATGACCGATTGCGCTTACTGCCAACAGTGGAACCACGAACATCCCCATGAGCAACCTCGTGTTTCATGCGGCCCTTGTGAGGTTTGCCAGGCGCCAGGGCATGTCGGTGCCCACCCCCGCCTGCCCACGAGCCATTGCCTGTGTCCCAAACATTGGGAAGCGTTGAACGCGCCCCGTTTCAGGTTCGACCTTTCGCATCTGATCGTCGTGCTGGTGATCGGCGTCGCGGCGGCGCAGTTGTTCGCATGGCTGTTCCGACTATGGGGTCCTTGAACCCTTATCCCCAAGGACTGGCGGCGCCCCTCGACGAGCTTGCCCGGGGATCTGCCACCGACCCCCAAGCCGATGCCTTTGACCTTGTACATACGCTCACTTTTGCCATGTTGGTGGGGCTGCTTTCGTGTCTTTTGTACGGGGCAGGTCATCGGCTCTGGCGTGCCTTTCGGTGAGCACGCAGGCTTGGCGTCCTGAAAGTCCTTCCATGCCCCCAAAACCCTCAGCGCTGCGCTTTCTGATCGTCGGCATCGGGTTAGCCTTGAGCCTGTTTCTGGCCCATGCGGGGCTGGACGCCGGACCCGACGCCCTCTGGGACGACGGTCTCGCCCATCATCTCTGGGCGGAGGAATGGGTTGGATCGGCGGCTCAGGCGCGGGAGGCCCTGGTGACCGCCGGATTGGTTTTGCTGCCCCTGGCCCTGCTCATTCTGCAGCTTTCGATTGTCCGCGCTCAGTCCGAACTCAGCCCACCCTCCACACCGTCCCGTATCTTTCCCGGTGGGCTGTTGATGTTGGCCTGGGGCGGGCGCCTGGTCGCCGCGTGGATTTCCCTATCTCCGGATTCACCGAGCGTCGCCCCTGGTATTTCCCATATCCACAGCAATTCTCATTATGCCGATTGAGGCATCCTGAAATCCTGAAGCCTTTCACACCACACGCAACAGGGTAAGCAGTCGCCATAATGAGGATTGCTGGCGCCAGCCGCGCCAGCCAAACAGCTTCCTGCAAATGAGTCCATCAGGCATACTCATGGGTTTCACGCTCACCGCGTAACCCAATGCACCGCATCTCGTTTTCCGCAATTGTCGGATTGGCCAGCACGCTGCTTGCGCTGGTATTCGTGTGCATCGGGGGACTTGCCTGGTACTCCGAACGCACCGGGCTCGACAGCACCCTGCGGCGTGAAGCGGAAAGCCTGCGCACCACCTTCGAAGTGGCCAGCGCTGACCTTGAACAGCAAATGCTCGCGCTGGCCACGCTGCTTGCCAGCAACGAACGGATTCGCAACTATTTCCGCATGGGCCGCGATGCCGTGATGGCGGAGGGGGGCGGTGCAGGCGCTGAGTTGAGCGCCCTGCTGCGCAACGACCTGTACATGCACGTGGCCTCGGAGTGGCTGGACATGCAGCGCCTGTTCGGTCTTCGGCAACTGCATTTCCAGATCGGGCCGGGCGCCCTGTCCTTCCTGCGGGTGCATGCACCCGAGCGCTACGGCGACCGGCTGGACGATCTGCGTCACATCGTCACCGACGTCAACCGCGACCACCAGCCCCGCGCAGGCTTTGAAACCGGCCGGGTGTATTCGGGCGTGCGCGGGGTGGTGCCCGTGTGGAGCCTCACCCCGGCAGGCGAGCGCGACCATATCGGCGCGCTCGAAGCCGGCACCTCCTTCGACGCCCAGATCAAGCGCCTCGACACCCAGCTGAATGCAGGCTTCGCGGTCCTGCTCAGACAGGAGCATGTGGAGTCCTCAGTCTGGGAGGCCTTCCGGCCGGCCAACAGACCCCGACAGGGCAGCGACTGCAGGTGCTACCTGGAAGCCTTCTCGCGGGACGAAGTGAAGCGCTGGATGCACCCCGACCTGCTGCCACCGGCCACACCGCCGGCCACCTCTCATCGTCTGCTCGAAGAGGATGGGCGCATCTGGCATCTGGTGCGCTTTCCAGTCGTCGACTACCTCGGTCTGCGCGACGCCAACCGCCCCCCCGTCGGCTCGGTACTGATCTGGCGCGAAAAAACTGCCGAAATCGCCACCTGGCACAAGCATCAGGTGCACACCTGGCTGCTGCTGTGCCTGGCCTACCTGATCTCCCAAGGGCTGCTGCTCTGGCTGCTCCATGGCACACGGCGCACACTCCAGAAGCGCATCGACCGGGCCACCGAAGCGCTCAGTCACAGCGAAGACCGGCTCAAGCGGGCACAAAGCGTGGCCCGCATCGGCAGCTGGGAATTCCATGCCAGCCAGCGCACCCTCGTCTGGTCAGACGAATCATTCCGTCTGTTCGGCTTGCCCCCTGCGCCCACTGTGGCGTACGAGCGCTTTCTTGCCCAGGTGCATCCGGAAGACCGCACCCGGGTCGATACTGCCTGGCGCACGGCCTCCACCGTTGCCGACAACAACACCTTCGACCTTTCCCACCGGGTTGTGGTGGACGGCGAGGTTCGCTGGGTGCGGGTGCGCGCTGAACTGCATCACGATGCGGACGGCCGCCTCACCTACGCGCTGGGCACGGCACAGGACATCACCGAGCACAAACAGCAGGAACAGGCCCTGCACCACCTTGCCACCACCGACTCGCTGACCGGCCTGCCCAACCGCAGGCAGTTCATCGAACGACTCGGGGTGGAACTCGGGCGCACCCAGCGCTTCGGCAGTCGTGCCGCGCTGCTGATGATGGACATCGACCACTTCAAGCAAGTGAATGACATGCATGGCCACGCCGCAGGGGATGCCGTGCTGCGCCATTTCGCCCGCATCGCACGCGACACCCTGCGCAAGATCGACCTGATCGGCCGACTGGGCGGTGAGGAGTTCGCCGCACTGCTGCCCGGCACCGACGCCGACGGCGCCCTGCTGCTCGCCGAGCGTCTGCGCCAGGCCATCGCCAGCTCGCCGTGCATCAGCCCCTATGCCGACGATCCGATCCGCATCACGCTGAGCATCGGCATCACCGTACTCTCCCCCGCCGACCGCAACAGCGACGAAGCACTCAACCGCGCCGACCACGCGCTGTACCGTGCCAAGCAGGCCGGGCGCAACCGGGTGGAAGGTGAATTGCTGCTCGGCAGCCCCCGCCGCCACTGACGGACCGGGAGCGCCCGGCGGTCACCTCAGCGCGGGGGATCGAACCCCTCTATCGCCTCGACCACCAGTTGCCGCCCACGGCGCTCGCTGTAGCTGTAGCGCCCCACCACCGTCACCTGCCGGTCAACATGCGCGGCCACACGTTCGGCCGGCTGCAGGCCGACACGATCCCGGGGAGCCCCCTCCAGCCAGTAGTGCCGGGGCGCGTCGAAGCTGCGCACCATGCCGCGTACCCGCACCTGCTGGCCATCGTAGGCCTGCGGTCTGGCGCGCAGCTCAGCCAGGGTCACCTCCACCACTGCATCCTCACCGACACACGCCGTCAGCAGCAGCGCAGAGGCCACCGAAACGGCCAGGCAGAAGCGCCGCCAACGTCGCGCCGCGCGGCTCACCGGACCTCCGGTGGTGTCCCGGGCGATGTCTCCGCTGCCGGCGCATCTTGCCCGACCGCACTCGACACACGCGTTTCGCCCTCCAGGCTGCGCCCCGCCCGCAGATCGCGATACACCGACATGCGCATGATCAGCATCGCCACCACGGGCGCACTCATCAGCACGAACGCGGTGATGAGCAGTTCATGCACCACCAGACGCGAGCGCAGCGCGGAAAAGTAGAGCATCGACGCGATCAGGATGCAGCCCGCCCCCAGCGTCACGGTAATCGCCGGGCCATGGATGCGCTGGTAGAACTGCTTCAGGCGCAACAGGCCAAAAGCCCCGATCACGCTGATCAAGCCCCCCAGCACCAGCATCAGCGCCACCGGCAACGCCACCCACCAGTTCAGGGCCAGTTGTGCCACATCGGCCTGTCCACTCATTCGATCACCTCGCCGCGCATCAAAAACTTGGCCAGCGCCACGGTCGACACAAACCCCACCAGCGCAATCAGCAAGGCCGCTTCGAAGTAGATCAGGCTGCGGTGCTGCATGCCCATCGCCAGCGCCAGCAGCATCACGCACATCCACAGGGTGTCGAGCGCCAGCACCCGGTCCTGTGCCGACGGGCCGATCACCAGACGCAGCGTGCACATCAGCATCGCCAGCACCACGCACACCAGCGCAAAGACGATTGCCAGCGCCACCAGACCATCAGGGGTCATGCTTTCTCTCCTTCGAGCGCCTCGGAACGCCCCTCGAACAGCTCGATGATCGGCTGTTCGTAGCGGGTCTTGATGGTTTCGATCCACCAGCGCTCATCATGCAGGTCAAACACATGCAGCAGCAACTCATGCGTGTCGGGCAACACATCCACCCACACCGTTCCGGGCGTGGAGTTGATCAGGCACGACAGCAGGGCCAGCCCCTGGGGACTGCGCAGGTCCAGCGGCACCTTGATGAACTGCGAGTTCACCCCTGCCGAACGGCGCAGCAGAATGATGCCGCTCACGTTGAAGCAGGAGCGCACGATCTCGATCGTCGACAACCACAGCAGGCGCAACAGGGCCAGCGGCCGGCCGATGCGCGCGTGCCCGTGCGGCTGCAGGCGCCGCGCCAGCAACGGGGCCGATACACCGAGCAACGCGCCAAACAGCCAGTGAGCCAATTCGATGCTCTGGTTGAGCATCAGCCACATCAGCAACAGGGCCAACGACAGGACAGGAGCAGGCAACCAGCGTCTCATTGTCCGATCTCCCGTACGGGCTGGCGGGACACGGCCGGCTCGCCCAACACCCGCTCGACATAGTCGGCATTGCGCTGCAGGCCATCCACCGCCCGCCCCAGATAGTCGAACACCGCACCAGCCTGCAAGGTGAGCACCACGCAGGCCAGCACCAGCGCACTCACCGGCAGCACCTCGGACAGCTGCAGCCTGGGGGGCGACACCGCTCCCGACGCCCAGAAGATGCGCACGCCAAGCCGCATCAGCGCAATGATCGCAGCCAGCCCGGCGAGCACCACCAGCGCAATCAGCCACCAACTCATCGCCGGCACCGTGCCGTCGCCCGCCGACGCAGCATCGAGCAGCGCATGGAACAGGCTGAACTTGGCAACGAACCCGGCCAGCGGCGGCATGCCGCTGATCACCAGCGCACACGCCGCAAAGGCCAGCCCGAGAAAGGCCAGCGTCCCCGGCATGCCCACGCCCACCGGATCTTCCGGCTTGTCCTCGATCGCAAAGGCCTCCATGGTGATCGCCAGCAGGGCCGCACCGGGCGGCCGGATCCGCTCGGTCAGCTCGATCAGCAGCATGAAAGCCGCCATCGCCAGCGTGGAGCCCAGCAGGTAGTACAGTCCAGCCGCCAGCACGGCGCCCTGTGACTGCCCGACCACCGCCAGCAGCGTACCCGACGAAACGATGGCACCATACCCCGCCATGCGCCCGCCGTCCTGGCTGGCGAGCATGCCGATGGCCCCGAACAGCAAGGTGACCATGCCCCCCAGCGCCAGCGCCTCGAACCCGAAACCGGCCAGACCGCCCGCCGCATCGCCGAACACTGCCGTCCAGACACGCAGCACCGCATACACGCCCACCTTGGTCATCAGCACCAGCATCGAGGCCACCGGCGCAGACGCCGACGCATAAGTGCCGGGCAGCCAGAAGCCCAGCGGCCACATCGCCCCCTTGGTGACAAAGGCCAGCGCCAGCACACAGGCGCCCACCTTCAGCAGCCAGGTGTCCTCGGCCCCGAGCAGGGCGACCCGCGCACCCAGGTCGGCCAGGTTCAGCGTACCGGTGGCCGCATAGATCAGCGCCACCCCGATCAGGAACAGGAAGGAAGCCACCAGATTGATCGCGATGTACTGCATGCCGGCGCGGATCCGCTTCAGGTTGTAGCCGTGCAGCACCAGCCCGTAGGACGCGGCCAGCATCACCTCGAAAAACACGAACAGGTTGAACAGGTCATTCGTCAGAAAGGCGCCGTTCAAACCCATCAGCAAAAACTGGAACAGCGAATGGAAATGCACGCCCACCCGGTCCCAGCGCTGCGCCGCGAACACCAGCACGGGCAGGCCGATTGCCCCGGTGAGCACCAGCATCAACGCCGACAGCCGGTCGACCACCAGCGCAATGCCGAACGGCGCCATCCAGTTCGAGGCCAGATACACACCGATGCCGGCCGGCCAGTGCTCACCATCGACCAGCACCAGCAGGCACACCGCCACCAGCAGCGACAGCGCTGCACTGCTCACGCCCAGCACCAGCTTCAGCGCATGGCGGTTCTGGTTAACCGGTATCATCGCCGCGCCCACCAGCAGGGGCAGCAGCACCGGCAGCACGATCAGGTGCTGCATCCAGGGCAGCGTCGTCATTCGCGCGGCTCCTCACCATCCACATGGTCGCTGCCGGTCAGGCCGCGCGCCCCGATCATGATCACCAGATACAGCGCAGTGGTGGCAAAGCCGATGACGATGGCCGTGAGCACCAGCCCCTGCGGCAGCGGATCGGCAAACCGGGCCGGATCGATGTCCGCACTCAGCGTGATCGGCGGGCGGTTCACCCACAGGCGCCCCATCGCAAAGATGAACAGGTTCACCGCATACGACATCAGCAGCAGGCCGGTAATCAGCTGAAAGGTCCGGGGACGCAGGATCAGCCAGATGCCCGAACCGAACATCACCCCCACCGCGAGTGCAATCACCATTTCCATTACAGATTCCTCCCGGTCCCGCCCGTCGCCTCGGCCCCCTGCTCACCCGGCAGGCGATGCCCACGCAGCGATTGGTGAGCCAGCGCCACCAGCATCAACATGGTGGTCCCGACCACCACCGCGAACACCCCCAGGTCGAACACAAACGCACTGGGCAGATGAAGCTCACCCAGCAAGGGCAGCGTGACATGTGCCGTATGCGTGGTCAGGAAGGGGTGGCCGAAGGCCCACGCCCCCAGACCGGTGGCACACGCCAGCATCAGCCCCACCCCCAGCCAGCGGTGTGGCCGCAGGCGCAGGTGGCTTTCCACCCACACCGTGCCGGCCAGCATGTACTGCACGAGGATCGCCACCGCAAAGATCAGTCCGGCCACAAAGCCACCGCCGGGCAGGTTGTGACCCCGCATGAAGAAATACACCGCAATCACCCCCATGAAGGGCAGCAACAGACGCAGATAGATGCCCGCCACCATCAGATAACCGCTGTTTGCCTGCTCGGCGGGCGTCTGGCGGCTGGCCGGATCCGCCTCATGCCGTTGCTGCGGGGGAATTTCCGCACTCTCGGGCGCTGGCCGGAAGCGACGCAGCAAGGCATACACGGTGAGCGCCACCACCGCCAGCACGGTGACCTCGCCCAGCGTGTCGAAGCTGCGAAAATCCACCAGCAGCACGTTCACCACATTGCTGCCCCCGCCCTCGCTCAGGGCATGCAGCAGGAAGAAGTCGGCAATCGTGTCGGAGGCCGGATGCACCAGCACCGCATACGTCAGCCCCGCCAGAGCCAGGCCACCCGCCACGGCAACCAGCATGTCGCGCGAACGGTGCCACCACACCCTGCGCGGCACTGCAATGGCCAGCTTTTCCGGCTCAATGCGCGGCGGCAGCCAGCGCAGGCCCAGCAGGATCAGCACCGTGGTGACGGTTTCCACCATCAGCTGGGTCAGCGCCAGATCAGGCGCGGACAGCCACAGAAAGGTCGCCGCCGTGATGATGCCGGTACCGCCAACGAGGCTGAGGGCCGCCAGGCGGTGATACTTTGCCATCCACGCCCCCGCCACCGCGCACCCCGCCCCCATCACCCACAGCGCGGCAAACAGCGGGTCGGCCGACTGCAACGGAATCGTCGTCCAGTCCGGCATCGGCCCGGCCAGCCACACCGGCACACAGAGCAGCATCAACATCATCAGCAGCAACTGCGGCTGCAGGCGTTGCGTGCCCAGCCAGCGCAGCAGATGCTCGGCGGTGGCCGTCACCCCGAACATGGCGTTCTCGTAGGCCTGCGCGCCATTGAGGCGATGCAACAATGGCGCATGCTCGCGCTGGCGCAGGTTGAAGCGGCGCTTGAGCACGAAATAAAAGCTCACTCCGCCAAGCAGGGCCACCACGCTCATCAGCAAGGGCAGGTTCAGCCCATGCCACACGGCCAGATCGTACTCCGGCGCACTCGCCCCCAGCGTGGCCTGAACCGCCACATCGAGCACCGGCCCGATGCTCAGCGCCGGCACCACCCCCACCACCAGGCAGGTGAGCACCAGCAGTTCGACCGGAAAGCGCATCCAGCGCGGTGGTTCATGCGCCTCGCGGGGCAACGCTGCCGGCGC
Organism: Rhodocyclaceae bacterium; assembly: GCA_041678045.1. GTDB lineage: Bacteria > Pseudomonadota > Gammaproteobacteria > Burkholderiales > Rhodocyclaceae > UBA2357. The sequence goes on along the minus strand of JBAYOV010000033.1, from coordinate 22,830 downwards.
ACCGAAGAAAATCGAAATGAAGCGCAGCGAATAGGCCACGCTGAACACCCCCATCGCCACAGCCGCCGCCGACATCCACCAGTTCCGGTCGGAGCCCACATGCAGGGTTTCCGCAAAGAACATTTCCTTGGACAGAAAGCCGTTCAGCAATGGCACCCCGGCCATCGCCGCACTCGCCACAATGGCCAGCGTGGCGGTGATCGGCAGCTTGTGACGCAGACCGCTCAGCACGCGCATGTCACGCGTGCCGGTTTCATGGTCGATGATGCCGGCCGCCATGAACAGCGAGGCCTTGAAGGTGGCGTGGTTGAGGATGTGGAAGATCGCCGCAACCATCGCCAGCGGCGTGCCAATGCCGATCAGCAGTGTGATCAGGCCCAGATGGCTGATGGTGGAATACGCCAGCAAGCCCTTCAGGTCGTGCTGGAAAATGGCCACGAAGGCCCCGATGAGCAGGGTGCACACCCCCGCTCCACCGATGATCCAGGTCCATTCCGGCGTTCCCGACAGCGCCGGCCACAGCCGCACGAGCAGGAACACCCCGGCCTTCACCATGGTTGCCGAATGCAGGTAGGACGACACCGGCGTGGGCGCGGCCATGGCATGGGGCAGCCAGAAATGGAACGGAAACTGCGCGCTCTTGGTCAGCGCCCCCAGCGCAATCAGCACCAGCGCGAGCAGATACAGGTCATGCCCGCGGATGAGGTCGCCCGAGGCAAGCACCACATCGAGATCGTAACTGCCCGCAATGTGCCCCAGCACCAGCACCCCGGCCATCAGGCACAGGCCGCCGGTGGCGGTGACGGTGAAGGCCATGCGCGCACCGCGCCGCGCATCCGCCCGGTGGTGCCAGTACGCGATGAGCAGGAACGAGGTCAGGCTGGTGAGCTCCCAGAACACCACCAGCTGCACCAGATTGCCGGACAGCACCACGCCCAGCATCGACCCCATGAAGGCCAGCAGAAACGAGAAGAAGCGCGGCACCGGATCGGCGGGCGACATGTAGTAGCGCGCATACAGCACCACCAGCAGACCGATGGCCAGCACCAGCATGACGAACACCCACGCCAGGCCATCCACCCTGAACACCAGGTCCAGCCCCTGCGCGGGCAGCCAGGCGATCTCCTGGCGCATCACCTGCCCGGCCGCGAGTTCCGGATACCACGCACCCGCCATCAGCAGCCCGACCGCAGCCACGCCGCCCGCCAACCATGCCTCGCGGTTGCGCGCATTCTCGGGCATCAGCGCAGCCAGCACGCTGCCGACAAAAGGCAACAACACAAGAAACACAATGGACATGACTGGATCGACCGTCAGAATTCGTGGGAAAGCCCGGTTTCAGGCAGACAGGCGCGCGGCAGTCCGCCTCAGGGCGAATGCCGGAGAATAGCACAAGCAATTATGGTGCCCACAGGCATGTGGCGCAGAAAGTTACCGTTTCGCCCCTATGGTGTCGACGCCTCCCCAGCCTCGAACGGAAACACCTCCAGCCCGGCCAGGTGCTCAATGCCCAGCACAAAAGCCAGGCCGGTCATCGGCTTGAGCAGGTCGAGCTCACGGTTGAGGGCAGCGGCCAGCGTCTCGCCGCGCTCCACGCTTTCGGTCACCCAAAGCAGCACCGCTTCAACCCCACGATAGGTGAGATTGAAAAAGGTCATGTGCTCGGGAAAGTTGATGCCATGCGCCGGCAGCACCGTGGTGCCCGAAACGCCATGAGCGACGGCAATCTCGATGGCCCGCTCTTCCAGTTCATCGGCCACGACGGCCACGACCAGTGACAGTGACATGCAGGGTTCCTCCACAGCCGGGCCAGCCCCCGGACGAAACCCAAGCATACCGCAGTCCGGGCAGGGGCTTCGTGTCATGCTGGCCCCACACCCGGCACCGCCACCAGCTTACTCGTACTCAGCCCAGGTTTCGCCGTTCTTGCGGTTGTAGCGCAGCACCACGGTCGACACGGTGCACAGATCGAAGTCTGCCCACTCGGCCTCTTCACCGTCGTCATACACCACCTTCAGGTCCCAGTTGCAACCACGGCCGGTTTCCGCAAACTCGATCTCGACGCGCTCCCCGTTGTTGAGCACATCGCTGCCCATCACGTCCTCTTCCCAGTTGCTGGTGGATACCGGCGACACATACACCTCATTGACCGTGTAACCGGTCTTGTTCACCAGTACAAAGTCCAGCACCTCCTGCGCCATCGCCGACATGCTGCCCAGCAGCGCGGTGGCACCGAACACCATCGCAAACGCGGTTTTTTTCATTTTTTCCTCTCGATGTCCTGACGCCCCGTTTGCCGCACCATGCAGCAAATTTCAGGGCACGAGAGTATGCCATTTGTCCACATGGAAAGAATCGGCATGACATGCCCCGGATGCAGAAAAACAACACGCACACGTCCCCTGCGCCCTCCTCCCGGCAACCCCTCACGCTGGCCGCTGCCCCGGCAGCAGCGTATAGTCCGCCCCTACTGCTCGCCCTTCGCAACGCCTCAACCACACAGGCTCTCGCCTGCTCCGCCCTGCCATGCCCCTGCCGACCTTCGACCCCACCCAGTACGACCCGCAACTCGACGCCAAGGTGGCCCGCTTTCGGGAGCACTTTGCCTGCTTCTCGCTGCCTGAGCCGGCCGTGTTCCGTTCCGCCCCGCTGCATTACCGGATGCGGGCGGAGTTTCGTCTATGGCACCAGGCCGGCAAGGTGCATTACGCCATGTTCGATCCGGCCAGCCCGAAAACCCCGGTCCTGATCGACGACTTTCCTGCCGCAGCCGAACGCATCTGCACGGCCATGCCACGTCTGCGCGAGGCACTCGACGCCAGCGACGCGCTCAAGCGCAAGATATTTCAGGTGGAATTTCTCGCCACGCTCAGCAACGAGTTGATGATCAGCCTGGTGTATCACCGCCCGCTGGACGACACCTGGGACGCCGCTGCCCGCGAACTGGCGTCAAGACTCGATGCGCAGATCATCGGCCGCAGCCGGGGGCAAAAGCGCGTACTGGAACGCGACTGGCTGCTGGAAGCTTTCGAAGTCGACGGCCGCCACCTGCAATACCAGCAGATCGAAGGCAGCTTCACCCAGCCCAATGCCGGCGTGAACCGCCAGATGCTCGGCTGGGCACGCCAGCAGGCAGAAGGGCTCGGCGGCGACCTGCTGGAACTGTATTGCGGCAACGGCAACTTCACGATTGCCCTGGCTCCGCTGTTCGGCAAGGTGCTCGCCACCGAGGTGAGCAAATCGTCGGTGCGCGCCGCGCACCATAATCTGGCAGCAAACCGGGTGGACAACGTCACCATGGTGCGCATGTCCAGCGACGAGATCAGCGATGCCCTGTCAGGCGGGCGCAGCTACCGCCGCATGCAGGCGGTAGCACTCACCGACCACCGCTTCTCCACCCTGTTCGTCGACCCGCCCCGCGCCGGGCTGGACGCGGCCACCCTGGCGCTGGCCGCAGGGTTCGAACACATTCTGTACATTTCCTGCAACCCGGACACCCTGCACGCCAATCTGGGCGTCCTGCACGGCACCCACCGGATCGCCGCCGCCGCCGCCTTTGACCAATTTCCCTACACCCATCATCTGGAGTGCGGGCTGCTGCTCACCCGGCGACGCTGAAGCGCACCGGGGGGCATCCGGGCAGCCCTCCGGAATCAACCCTCTCCGGGCTCGATCTGGCTTTGCAGGTAGTTCGGCAGGCTCACGCTGTCGATCAGGCTGAGCTGGGTTTCCAGCCAGTCGATGGCCTCCTCGCAGTGCTCCAGCAACTCTTCCAGCAACTCGCGGCTGACATAGTCCTGCCGCTCCTCGCACAGCGCAATCGTCTCGACCAGCAAGGGGCGCTGCACATCGCGCTCATAGCGCAGGTCGCAGCCCAGGCACTCCTTCACCTCCTCGCCAATCATCAGCTTGCCCAGATTCTGCAAATTGGGCAGCCCTTCCAGAAACAGCACCCGCTCGATCAGTTCGTCGGCTTCCTTCATCACCCGGATCGACTGCTTGTACTGATAGTCGTTGAGCCGCTCCAGCCCCCAGTTGCGGAACATCCGCGCATGCAGGAAATACTGGTTGATCGCGGTCAGCTCGTTGGTCAGCACCTTGTTCAGGGCCGAAATGACTTTCTTGTCGCCTTTCATGCTGTCATCCTCAGTTGGGGCTGCCGGAGCCCATCTGGCTTTGCAGGTAATTCTGCAGGCCCACCATGGAGATCAGTCGCAACTGCTTCTCCAGATAGTAGGCATGATCCATCTCGGTGTCTTCAAGCTGGGTCTTGAGCATGTCCCGGGTCACATAATCCCGGGTCTGTTCGCACGCGGCAATCGCGGCCTTCAGCGCACCGACCACCTTGTACTCCAGCGCCAGATCGGCCTTCAGCATGTCTTCCGCCGTCTCGCCCACCGCCAGCGCTTCGCGCTTGGCCAGATTCGGCCGGCCTTCCAGGAACAGGATGCGCTGAATCAGGGCCCGCGCATGCAGGCGCTCGTGCTCGGACTCATGCAGCGACACGGAGGCCAGTTCCTTCAGCCCCATGTCCGCATACATTTCGCCATGGATCAGATACTGATCGACTGCGGTCAGCTCTCCGGCCAGCAACTCATTGAGGATGCCGATGATCTTGTCGTCGCCCTTCATAAGAAACTCCACTTGTGGTGTTATGCAACATTGCAGCTTTGCAGCCGTAACACGGAAAAGCAAGGTGCATGCCGAATTTCGTTATTGCGAATGCTTTGCACACGCATGCCGCCCCGGGCCGCGCGGCCACTCACTTGCGCCGGAACGCGCGATGACAGTCACGGCAGCTGGCTGCCATTTCGTCGTGCGCCGTGCGCACCACATTCACATCCCGGCCGGCCGCAGCCTCGGCCAGCGCACCCACCGCGCTGCGGAAGCGCCCGGCGGCCTCATCGAACTCCGCCCGCTTGCTCCACACGCTGCCCAGCGCCTTGGTGGGCGGATAGTTCGTATCGTCTCCAAAATACGCCCAGGGCCGCTCGCGCAACGCGTGCAGGGCCTGGGCCATCGCCTCGAAACGGTCGGCATCGTAGGCGCCGGTGCGCAGCATCGTGCCCATCGGCTCGGACACCCGCAACATTTCCTTGAACGCCTCCTGACGATGCTTTACCGGCTGCCCGGGTCGATCATCCTCCACCTGCCCACCGCACGCGGTCAGCGTCATCACCAGCGCCACACCCGCAACGCTCATCGTCCTGCGCATCAATACCGACATCACTCGCTTCCATCGTTCAAGGGTTGATCTTCAGAGCGGAATGGGTTGCAACACCTTGCAAAAGTTCCCGCCCGGCGCACACGATACACTGCTGCGAAATAATGTTTGCCATTCCCCCCCGGCACGTGCATACTGCCGTCCAGCGATTTTCAAGTAGTGTTGTTGTTTTACGGTCTGTGTCCCCCGCAGTCCTGCGGATTGCATACCCGGTTTCACCGCGCCATCTTGATTCTCGCCCCATAAAGACAAGGGGCTCTCCCCTATCAATTTTTTTCTGGAGTATCAAGAAATGGCAGCAGGTACCGTCAAGTGGTTCAATGATTCCAAAGGCTTCGGCTTCATCACCCCGGAAGGCGGCGGCGACGATCTCTTCGCCCACTTTTCCGCGATCCAGGCCAATGGCTTCAAGACCCTGGCCGAAGGCCAGCGCGTGACTTTCGACATCACCACTGGCCCCAAGGGTCAGCAGGCTTCGAACATCCGCATCGCCGAGTAATCGGACGGTAGTGCCGACGGGTTCGACCCGTCGGTGCAAGCACACAACCCGGCTTCGGTCGGGTTTTGTGTTTCTGGCCGCTCGCAAGGCATTGACGCGGTGCTGCGCTTCGCACAAGCTGCAGCCACTTTACCGAGCGGAAGGAATCCTCCCCATGATCAAGGCTGTCGTCACCGGCCACAGTCGCGGCCTGGGCGCCGCCATCGCGGCCGCGCTGCTGTCACGCCAGATCCCGGTGCTGGGCATTGCGCGTAACGGCAATGCCGCACTGGCCCTGCGCCATGCCGACCATTTGCAGCAAATCCGTCTGGACCTTGCCGACCCCGAAGCCCTGAGCCGCTGGTGCGACAGCGCCGCGCTCACGCACTTCCTGTCCGGCTGCCAGACCGTGCTGCTCATCAACAACGCCGGCAGCCTGCAGCCCATGGGGCCGCTGCACCTGCAGGACAGCCGCGCAATCGTGCGCAGCTGCGCGCTCAACGTCACCACCCCGCAACTCCTTTCGGCCGCCCTCGCACACCACCTTCCACCCGCCTGCACGCTGCGCATCCTGCATGTGTCCAGCGGAGCCGGCCGTCATCCCTACCCGGGCTGGAGCGTGTATTGCGCCAGCAAGGCAGCGCTGGATCACCACGCCCGTGCGGTGGCCCTGGATGCCGACGAGCGGGTGCGCATCAGCGCGCTGGCCCCCGGCGTCATCGACACCGACATGCAGGCCGAAATCCGCAACACCACCGTCGAACACTTTCCACTGCGCGAGCGCTTCGAGGCCCTGCACCGCCACGGCGAGCTGGTCGCTCCCGAAGCGGCCGCCGAGCGCCTGGTGGCACACCTGCTGGGCGACAGTTTCGGCCGCCAGCCGGTGGTCGATCTGCGCGAACTGCCCGCATGAGCGAACAGGCCCACACCCTGCCCGCCTCCGCCGGCGCTACGTCCGGAGGCCCTGCCTGGCATGCCGAACTGATCGGCGGCATCCGCGCCGAGCTGCCCTTGCTGCTGGGCGTGGTGCCCTTCGGGCTGATGTTCGGCGTGCTCGGTCTGGCCGCCGGTCTGCCCGCCTGGGCCGTGGTGGCCATGTCGATCATCGTTTTCGGCGGCGCATCGCAAGTGGTTTTTGCCCAGCTCTGGGCCGCGCAGGTGCCTCCGGCCGTGATCTGCACCACGGTCGGCGTGGTCAACCTGCGCCATGCACTGTACAGCGCCAGCGTGGCGGACTGGCTGGAGGACCTGCCGATGCGCTGGAAGCTGCTGCTCGCCTACCTGCTCACCGACGAAGCCTACGCCGCCGCGCTCGGCCGCTTTCGCGACGGTCCGCCCGGTGACTGCCGGCACTGGTTCCTGTTCGGCACCGGCATCACGCTATGGACCGGCTGGCAGCTGGCCACCCTGGGGGGGGTGCTGATCGGCACCGCGATTCCCGCAAGCTGGTCGCTGGACTTCTCCATCGCCCTCACCTTCATCGCCCTGCTGGTGCTCGCCATCCATGTGCGCAGCGAGCTGTTCGCGGCACTGGTTGCGGCCAGCGTGGCGATCGTCGCCCAGCCCCTGCCCCACAAACTGTGGATCCTGCTGGCCGCTGCGGCCGGCATGGCGGCGGGGCTGTTTGCGCAACGCCTTGAGCAGCGGAGGTATGCATGAACCACGGCATCTTGCTGCTCACCCTGTTCGCCTCGGGGCTGGCCACCTTCCTGATCCGCCTGTCGTTCATCGCCGGGCATCGCTGGCTGCCGCGCGGCGAGGGCTTGCGCGCCCTGCTGCGCTACGTGCCGGCCTCGGTGCTGGCTGCCCTGATCGCCCCGGAACTGCTGATCCGCGACGGCGCGGTCAGCGTCGGCTGGGACAACCCGCGCCTGTGGGCCGGGCTGCTGGCGATAGCGGTGGCGCTCTGGTCGCGCTCGGTCATGGCCACCATCGCCTCCGGCATGCTCGCGCTCTGGGGGCTGCAATGGCTTGCCGCTGGCCATTATTATTGACCCTACCCCAAAAAACCCTCTTTCCGTTCGGGCTGAGCCTGTCGAAGCCCAAGGCCCTTCGACAGGCTCAGGGCGAACGGGCGTCAGTAACTTAAAGGGCCGGCTTATCAATCCGGACTGGAACCCTTGCCATGAACCTCGAAAAAGTCATCTTCGGTTTCTTCATCCTGCTGGCGGCGACGCTGAACTTCGGTTTCTTCGTCGGCGACATCGACAACCCCGCGCATCACGATGTGTATGAACTGTTCGCCGCGCTGGTGGTGAGCATCATCGCCACCATCCTGAAGTTCGGCGACCGCACGCAGATCGGTGCGGTGCATCTGTCGACCAGCCTGGTGGCCGACCTGCAGCTGCTCTCTGCCGCCATGGTGTGGGGCTATGCGGTGCATGTCTCGGTGGATGGCCTCACCCCCGAGATGACCGCGCGCATCGTGTCGCTGTCCGGCGGGGCGCTGCTGGCCAACATGGTGTCGGTGACCATCCTGATTGCCGAAACCATCATGCAGCGCCGCTGAGCCCACAGACGCACCGCACGCATGGATCGCCTCGCACGCCACCACAGCATCCTGTTCATGATCATGCGGCGCATGCGCGCGCCGCTGATCCTGCTGGTGCTCATCATGTCGGTGTCGGTGCTCGGCCTGTCCCTGGTGCCGGGCCTGCCCGACGACAGCGGCAACCCCACGCGCATGAGCCTGTTTCATGCGCTGTACTTCATGAGCTACACCGCCACCACCATCGGCTTTGGCGAAGTACCCAACGACTTTTCCGAACAGCAGCGGCTCTGGGTGGTGGTCTGCATCTACCTGTCGGTGGTCGGCTGGGCCTACACCCTGGGGTCGGTCTTCTCCCTGCTCTCCGACCGCAACCTGCGCCAGGCCATCAGCACGCTGCGCTTCCTGCGCGCCGTGGCCAGGTTGCGCGAGCCGTTCTACATCGTCTGCGGCTATGGTGAAACCGGCCGGCTGATCTGCGGTGCGCTCGACCGCATGGGCAAGCGCTGCGTGGTCATCGAGATTGCCGAAGAGCGCCTGGGCCATACCGACCTGGGCAGCTACCGGGCCGACGTGCTGGCACTGACCAATGACGACAGCGCCAACCTCGCCGTCGCCATCGCCGCTCGCCTGCTGGCCCCGAAGGTGCCCACGCTGTGCCGCGCCGAGCGGCGCGACACCGCCGCCAACATGGCCTCCTTCGGCACCCGGCACATCATCAACCCGTTTGCCAAGTTCGGCGAGTACCTGCGCCTGGCGCTGCACGCCCCGTCCGCCTGGACGCTGCTGATCTGGCTCACCGGCCTGCCCGGCACCACCGTGGAGCGCCGGCGCGACCCGCCGCGCGGGCGCTGGGTACTGTGCGGACATGGCCGTTTTGGGCGCTTTGTCGCCGAAACCATGCAGCAGGAAACGCTCCCGCTCACCGTCATCGACAAGAGCCCGCCCAAGGACGGGCGCATCGCCTGGGTACAGGGAGACGGCACCGGCGCACCGGCACTGGAAGAGGCCGGCATACGCCAGGCGGTGGGCGTGATCTGCGGCACCGGCAACGACATCGACAACCTGTCCATCGCCGTCACCGCCCGCGAACTCAACCCCACGCTGTTCGTGATCATGCGGCAGAACCAGATCGCCAATCAGGCCCTGTTCGAGGTGTTCGAATCGGACCTCAACATGGTCCCCAGCGAGATCATTGCGCACGAATGCCTGGCCGTGCTCAACACCCCGCTGCTCACCCCCTTTCTCGACGCCATGCGCACCCGCGACGACGACTGGGCGCTGCGCCAACTGCGCAAGCTCACCGGCCGTTTCGGCTGGCAGGTTCCGGAAGTGTGGAGCCTGCGCATCAACCTGCAGCAGGCCCCCGCACTGTACCGACGCCTGATGCAGGGCGAAAGCATACGCTTGAGCACCCTCTGGCACGCCCCACACAACCGCCACGAGCACCTGCCGCTCGAAGTGCTGTACATCGAGCGCGATGACGACGACAACCTGCTGATGCCGGGCGGCGAAACCGGCATCCGCCCCGGCGACGAACTGCTCTTCGCCGGCCTCGCCCGCGCACGCAGCGAACTCGAGCTCGCCCTGCGCAACGAATACGCCCTGCACTACCTGCTCACCGGCGAAGAATTGCCGCGCGGCTGGGTGTGGCAGAGGCTCGCCCCCCGGCTGCGCAGACCGCCCACCCCATCGACAGAACTTTGAACTCATCCGACCGTTTCAGGACATAAGGGTTGCACGACCGGAGCATGACGAAATCCACTCGACATTACGGGTCATGCCTCTACAATCGACCCACCCCGATCACATACGGATTGAGCGATCATGAACACCTCTGTCGATCAAGACAAAAAAGGCGACGCCCTCAAACAACAGCGTTTCCGCATGCTTGAGGACATCGCCGCCGAGATCTCCAGCGAAGTCGTCTTCCCGACCTATTTCGATGCCGTGGTGAAGCTGCGCAACGAACTGCGCAACCCCGATGTCAGCACCGAGCGCATCGTGTCGCTGGTACGTGCCGAGCCGCTGGTCAGTGCCCGCCTGCTGCATATGGCCAATGCCGCCGCACAGGGCAACGCCGGAGAAATCCGCGATCTGGGCAAGGCCATCGTGCGCCTGGGCGTCAACACCGTGCGCACCACCGCCCTCACCGTGGCCATGACCCAGCTGGTACGCTCCAAGGAGCTGGTGCCCTTCTCCGACCTGTCGCGCACGTTGTGGCAGCACTCGGTCTTCACCGCAGCCGCCGCCAGCGTCATCGCCCGCGAACTGGCCCCGCGCATCAACCCCGACGAAGCGCTCACCGCCGGCCTGCTGCACGACCTGGGCGCCTTCTACATGCTCTACCGCGCCGCGCAGTATCACGAACTGCGCGCCCGCCCCGACACCGTGCGTTACCTCATCTCTCAGTGGCACGAGAGCATTGGCGAATCCCTGCTGTTCGCCCTACAGTTGCCGGAATCGCTGATCGAAGCCATACGGGATCACGACACCCCGCGCGACCTGATGGAGCACGCCCCGCACACACTGAGCGATGTGGTCTACGCCGCGAACGCCCTCGGACGCGGCGCCTTCGAATGGCGCGAGGAAAGCGGCCAGCCGCGCCTGCTGGGTCAGCGCTATCTGGACCTGAACGAGCAGGTCATCGCCGAATTCAACGCCCTGCGCGCCGAATATGCAGCCTGAGCGTACCGACAGAGTCCGCCCCACCCACGACACCTTCTTGTCCAACAGGAGCACACACCCATGAAAACCGCCAGCGACCTGGTCAGCGAAGCCAAGACCCGCGTCATCGAAGTCCCGGTGAATGAAGCCGAAGAGGTCATCCGCAGCGCCGACGCGCTGATCGACGTGCGCGAAGCCGACGAATACGCCGCCGGCCACCTGCCGGGCGCCATCCACATCTCGCGCGGCATGCTCGAATTCAAGCTCGGCAACATGCCATCGCTCAGCAGTCGCGACCTCAAGCTCGTGCTCTACTGCAAGACCAGTGGCCGTGCCGCACTGGCCGCCTGCGCGCTGCAGGACATGGGGTATCTCAACGTCAAGTCCATCGCCGGCGGTTTCGACGCCTGGCAGGCCGCAGGCAAGGCCGTGATCAAGCCCGAGCTGCCCTCTTTCGAGTAAACCCGACCCACCGCCTGCCCGACATCCGGGCAGCGAACGGCAGAAAAAACCCAAAAAAAACCCGGCCACGCACTGGGGCCGGGTTAAATCCACACCTAAGGAGGAGGGTGGAGGAGACAGGAGGAATATTAGCGAAAAGCGTTGTGCGTCGCAACAATTTTCTTGATTGATATTACTTATCCAGACATCAGCAAACGAAATCCTGAATGCTGCACTGCGTTACCCATTACCCGCTACCCGTTACCGCCTCCCCACACCTGTCACCATGGAGCGCCATCCACATGCGCCTGCTGTTCATCACCCTGTTTTCCGTCCTGTTTGCCGGCACCGCGCCCGGCGTTCTGGCCCATCCCTTCGCCAGTCCGGCGTTCCATGCGATTGCCGAACGGCTCGACTACATGCCCGACGTGGCCCTGCACAAAGCCCTGTATGCCCAGCCCGTCGAAGATTTGCCGCGTGAAGCCGTCGTGCTCGAAAACGCCGCCAAAACCGCCCGCGCCGCCGGCCTTGAGCCCGAGTCGGCGCTGCCGTTCTACCGTGCCCAAATTGCCGCCGCCAAGGCCATCCAGTACCGCCACCTGGCCGACTGGCTCAGCCAGCCCGACGCCCTGAAACAAAGCGCGCTCGACCTCGACCTGATCATCCGCCCCGCCCTGCTGAAGCTCGACATCGAAATCGCTCACCGCATCGCCGAACACCTGCGCAGCGCCGGCCCCTTCAGCGACACCGAGCGCCCCCTGTTCGACACCCAACTCCAGACCCCTCACCTCACCGCCCGCGACCGCACGCAACTGTTCGAGGCGCTGAAACAGATCAGGCTGTTGCAGGAGTGAGCACGGGGGATTTGGGTGTAGCGGAGATATATATATGGTATATATGGGACAGACCACGGTTTTCTATACTCGGCAGTCCATCCTGCCGAACCGTGGTCTGTCCCCACTCTGATAAGAATTGCAGTGTTTCAGGCTTGCTTGCGCCGCATGCCGAGCAGGCCGGCGAGGGCCAGGCCGGTCAGCAGCAGCGAAGCCGGTTCAGGTACGGTGCTGACCGGCTGCGTCATCCGCAGGCCGTCGAAGCTGCTCTGGTAACCGCTCCAGTAATCCCTGAACATGCCAGAGGGCGAAGGGCTGATGAAGAAACCCGAGGTGCCGGTAGCGTTGATCGCCGCCAACGAGGCCGAATACCCGCCGCCCCCGAATCCGCCCAGGTTCGTACCGTTAATGAAGCTGTTGCTCAGCGTGTCGTAGGCGAACCAGACGTAGTCGGTAAACCCGAGGACATCGGCCAGCGTGTACGTGCGCGGGCCAAACGTGATGCTGAAGTCGGTCAGGTCGCCATAGCCCAGCGTACCGGTTGCATCGTCGTCATAGCTGAATACCCCCTGGACGACCGAAACACCGCCCGCCACATAGTCAAAGCTCACCGTTGCCGCGTGCGCCGGATTGCCCGCCATCAACACTGCCGCGCCAATGAGCGCTCCCCATGCATTCCTGTTCATGACATCCCCCTGAAATAGGTCATGAGAATAGACCAGCGTCAGGGGGCATGCAACACCTGCAGTTATGGCGCCTTACTCCACGTTCTGCACCTGCTCGCGCATCTGCTCGATAAGCACTTTCATCTCCATGGCGACGGTGCTCACGTCGCCTGCGGCGGATTTCGAGGCCAGGGTGTTGGCCTCGCGGTTGAGTTCCTGCATCAGGAAGTCGAGCCGCTTGCCGGCGGCGCCGCCGGCCTTGAGGATGCGCAGCACTTCGTCGAGATGGGCGCTGAGACGGTTGAGCTCTTCATCCACGTCGATGCGCTGGGCAAACACGGCGGTTTCCTGACGGATGCGCTCCTCGTCCAGACCGGCCACCGCGTCGCGCAGGCGGGCGGCGAGCTTGTCCTGATACTCGGCGACGATCTGCGGCATGCGCGGTTGCACCTGGGCCACCAGCGCCTGCATGCGGGTCACCCGCTCGACAATCACCGTGGCCAGCCTGTCGCCCTCACGGCGGCGGGTGGCAATGAGTTCGGCCACGGCCGCACGGGCAAGCTCGACGATCACCGGTTGCATCTGCTCGAAGCTCGGCCCATCGTCGGCCAGCATGCCCGGCCAGCGCAGCACCTCGCCCACCGACAGGCGCGCGGCCTGCGGCAACGCGGCAAGCACCCCGGCCTCGGCACAGGCCAGTTGCTCAAGCAGAGCCTGATTCAGCGATACGGGCTGCGGCCCCTGAACCCCGCTCTGCAGCGACAGCCGGCACTCGACCTTGCCACGCCCGAGCGCTGCGCTCAGACACTCGCGCATCGCCGGCTCGGCCTGGCGCAGTTCGTCGGGCATGCGGAACACCAGGTCAAGAAAGCGCGAATTGACGCTGCGCAGCTCAAGATGCAGGCTCACGCTGCCGATGTCCCGGGTTTGCGTGGCAAAACCGGTCATGCTGTGAATCATGGGGTACTCCGCTGTGTTCTGGTATCGAGGGGGTGGATTATCCCGCATTCCACCGCCGCCCGCACTGTCGCTGCAGTGCACCACCCGGGGTTTGCAAACAGCATTGCCGGACAGCATGATCCGGAGCCAAATCCCCCAAGTTTCGGCACGACAGCCACTTCTCGGATAAACTTCGAGTCCATAAACAGGATTTGCCCATAACGCGTAAAAGCGCAGCCCCCTATTCGTCGCATGCCACCCCAGACCAACAGCCCGCTGCCGCAGGGCTTCCAACTCGATCAGTACCGCATTGAGCGCCAGCTGTCGCTCGGCGGGTTTTCGATCGTGTACCTGGCTTTCGACGATGAAGGCACGCCGGTGGCGGTGAAGGAGTATCTGCCCAACTCGCTCGCGCTGCGCAAGGAAGGCCAGATCGCCCCGCAGGTGCCGCCGGAAAACGAGGCCGCGTTCCGCTACGGCATGAAGTGCTTTTTCGAGGAAGGGCGCTCCCTGGCCAAGCTCATGCACCCGAACGTGGTGCGCGTGCTGAACTTCTTCCGGGCCAATGAAACGGTCTATATGGTCATGCAGTTCGAGCGCGGGCGCACGCTCAACGAATACATCGGCAAGCATCGCGGCGAGGTGAAGGAACGCTTCATCCGCGCGGTCTTCACCCGCATGCTCAACGGGCTGCGCGAGGTGCATGCACACAAGCTGCTGCACCTGGACATCAAGCCCTCGAACATCTACCTGCGCAGCGACGGCACCCCGGTGCTGCTCGACTTCGGCGCGGCACGCCAGACCCTGTTCGTGGAGCAGCCCATCCTGAAGCCGATGTACACCCCGGGTTTCGCTTCACCCGAGCAATACAACCAGCGCGACCGGCTGGGGCCGTGGAGCGATATCTACAGCGTGGGCGCGAGCCTGTATGCCTGCGTGGTCGGCACCGCCCCGCCGCGCGCCGACGAGCGGGTCAAGCAGGACACCCTGCAACCGGTCACCCGCACCCATGCATCACGTTATTCAGAACAGTTGCTGCAGACGATCGAATGGTGCCTCAAGCTCGATCCGATGGAGCGGCCACAAAGCGTCTACTCCTTACAAAAGGCCTTGATGCGCAAGGAAGCCGGCGAAGCCATGCCGGCGTCCTGGTATGCCGATATCGGCGCGCGGCTGAAGGCCTTCATCGGACGTTCATGAGGGCAATCGCTTGAAATTCACGATCTTTCAGGAAAGCCGCATCGGCAAACGCAAGGCCAACCAGGACCGCACGGCCTACAGTTATTCGCGCGATGCGTTGATGATGGTGGTGGCCGATGGCATGGGCGGGCACCTGCACGGCGAAATTGCCGCGCAGATTTCCGTGCAGTTCATCACCGAAGCCTTTCAGCGCAGCGCAGCGCCCGCGCTGGTCGACCCGGTGTTCTTCCTGTCCCGGGCGCTGACCAATGCGCACAACGCCATCGTCGATTACGCCTTCGACAAGCAACTGCCCGAGGCGCCGCGCACCACCGTGGTGGCCTGCGTGGTGCAGGAGGGCTTTGCGTACTGGGCACATGCAGGCGACTCGCGGCTGTATGTGCTCCGTCGCGGACGGATTGCCGCGCAGACCCGGGACCACTCCCGGGTGCAGCTGATGATGGACCAGGGCCTGCTCGACGCAGAGGGCGCCGCGCACCACCCGGGTCGCAACCGCATCTACAGCTGCCTGGGGGGCACCCACTCGCCGCAAATCGAGTATTCCAAGCCCTTTGCGCTGCGCGACGGCGACCTCATTGCGATCTGCACCGACGGCCTGTGGGGGCCGCTGGGCAACGACGGAGTACTGCTCGGGCTGGCCAACAACAATGTGATGGCCGACGTGCCACGCCTGCTCGACCAGGCCGAACTGGCAGCGGGCAAGACCTGCGACAATCTGTCGATGGTGGCCATGCAGTGGCAGGACGACATCAACCAGGCCGCTGGCGAGTCGATCTCCACCCAGACCATGGCGCGCGACAACTTCACCACCCGTCTGGACACCTTCGACCGGGCACACCAGCCGACCAGCGCCTTCGACCTGACCGACGACGAAATCGAACGGGCGATTGCCGAAATCAACTCGGCCATCCAGAAATTCAGCAAATGAAAAGGTAAGCAGCCCAGCCATGCGTCCCAGCCAACGACAAGCGGATCAACTGCGCCCGGTGCGCATCACCCGTCATTTCACCTGCCATGCCGAAGGCTCGGTGCTGATCGAATTCGGCAACACCCGGGTGCTGTGCACCGCCAGCGTGGAGGACACCGTCCCCCCCTTTCTGCGTGGCAAGGGGCAAGGCTGGCTGACGGCCGAATACGGCATGCTGCCGCGCGCCACCCACACCCGCAGCGCGCGCGAGGCGGCAAAAGGCAAGCAAAGCGGCCGCACCCAGGAAATCCAGCGCCTGATCGGACGCAGCCTGCGCGCGGTGGTCGATCTGCAGGCGCTGGGCGAACGCCAGATCACCCTGGACTGCGATGTGCTGCAGGCCGACGGCGGCACCCGCACCGCCGCCATCACCGGCGCCTGCGTGGCGCTGCATGATGCGCTGCGCACGCTGGTGCAGTCCGGCGCGCTGCCGGCCAGCCCGCTGAAGGACTTTGTCGCGGCGGTATCGGTAGGCATGTATCGGGGGCAGCCGGTGCTGGATCTGGATTACAGCGAAGACGCCGCCTGTGACACCGACATGAATGTGGTGATGACCGGCGCGGGCGGCTTTGTGGAAGTGCAGGGCACGGCCGAGGGGCAAACCTTCAGCCGCGCCGAACTCGACGCCCTGCTCGGTCTGGCGGAAAAGGGGCTGGGCGAGTTGGTCGCGCTGCAACGCGCCGCCCTCGCCGAACACCCCGCAGGCTGAGCCCACAGGTCCGCTCACAGGCCGGCCCCTCATCCCACTGCCCGAAGAAAGGCCCACGCACATGATCGAACGTCTCGTACTCGCCAGCAACAACGCCAAGAAGGCGGCGGAAATGAATGCGCTGCTCGCCCCCCTGGGCATCGCCGTCCTGCCCCAGGGCGAGCTGGGCGTGAGCGAAGCGGAAGAACCGCATGCCACCTTTGTTGAAAACGCCCTGGCCAAGGCGCGTCATGCTGCGGCCGCCACCGGCCTGCCGGCCATTGCAGACGACTCCGGCCTGTGCGTGAGCGCCCTGGGCGGTGCGCCGGGCGTGCAGTCGGCCCGCTTTGCCGGCGAGCCCCGTTCGGATGCCCGCAACAATGCCCTGCTCATCGAGCGGCTGAGTGGCAGCAGCGACCGTAGCGCCTATTTTTATTCGGTGGTGGTGCTGGTGCGCCACGCCGACGACCCGCAGCCGCTGATTGCGGATGGCGAATGGCACGGCACCATTCTTGAGGCGCCGCGCGGCAGCGGCGGCTTCGGCTACGACCCGCTGTTCTGGCTGCCGGAGCTCGAACAAAGCGCCGCCGAGCTGGATGCGGCGCTGAAAAACACCCTCAGCCACCGTGGCGCGGCCATGCGCCACCTGCTTGAGCGCCTGCAGCACACCCGGCTCTGAACGCGCCCCTCCCGCACATCGCCCCCGCAGTCCGTGCCAGCCACCCGCAAGGTCATCCCCATCGCCCCCGACACCCGCAGCCCGGCCCGCCCGGGCGAGGCTGCGCAGGCCGTCCCGCAGCTGTCCGCCTCGCCGCCGCTGGCGCTGTATGTGCATTACCCATGGTGTGTGCGCAAATGCCCCTATTGCGACTTCAACTCGCATACGGTGCGCGACGCCACGCCTGCACACACCGACGTGCCCGCCGACCTGGAGCACGCCTACATCGACGCCCTGATTGCCGATCTGGAGCACGCCCTGCCCCAGGTGTGGGGTCGACGGGTGCATTCGGTGTTCATTGGCGGCGGCACGCCCAGCCTGATGCGCGCCGCCAGCCTGGACAGGCTGCTGCAGGCCGTGCGCAGCCTGCTGATGCTCGACCCGATGGCCGAGATCACATTGGAAGCCAACCCGGGCACCTTCGAGCATGCCCGCTTTGCCGACTACCGCGCCGCCGGCATCAACCGCCTGTCCATCGGCATCCAGAGCTTTTCCGACGCCCATCTGCACGCCATTGGCCGCATTCACGATGGCGCACAGGCACGCAGGGCGGTGGACATCGCCCTGCGCCACTTCGAGCGGGTGAATCTGGATCTGATGTATGCGCTGCCCGGACAGGACATCGCCCAGGCCCTGTCCGATGTGGACACCGCCCTCGCGCTGGGCGTGGGGCACCTGTCCTGCTACCACCTGACGCTGGAACCGAACACGCCCTTCCACCACGCGCCCCCGGCCCTGCCGGATGACGACAGCGCCGCCGACATGCAGGAGGCCATCGAGGCCCGGCTGGCTGCGGCCGGTTTCGAGCACTACGAAACCTCGGCCTTCGCGCGTCCGGAGCAGCACTGCCGCCACAACCTCAACTACTGGACCTTCGGTGACTATCTGGGCATCGGAGCCGGCGCACATGGCAAGCTCTCCAGCCATGCGGGCATCGTGCGCGAGATGCGCCACAAGCATCCAATGCGTTATCTGGAAGCCGCCGCGCGGCATGATTTCGTGCAGGAGCGCCGCGAAGTGCGTGCGCACGAACTGCCCTTCGAGTTCATGATGAATGCGCTGCGCCTGACCGGTGGCGTCACCTTCGACCTGTTCAGCGCACGCACTGGCCTGCCACTGGACTGCGTGGAGGCACGCGTGCGCAGCGCCCGGCAACAAGGCCTGCTCGAGCTCATCGAGAGCGACACCCCGGCCGGCCGGCGCACCCTGCTGCGCCCCAGCCCGAAGGGGCAGCGCTACCTCAACGACCTGCTCGGGCTGTTCCTGGACGACTGAAGCGCGCCCCCTCGCCCATTTACTCCTGCGGCGCCTCGCACAGGCAGTGTGCGTACTGGTGTGCCGGATCGTTCCACGACATCAGCGCTTCCGCATCGCGCTGCAGACCGCTCAACACCTGCTCCAGCGGGGAACGGGCGGGTGCTTGCGCCGGCGGCGAGGCCAGCGCCCAGCCCAGCACCGCCCCTGCCGGCCCCCCCGCCTCGACCGTATCGGTCAGCTGCTGCATCAGCAGTTGCGCAGGCGACAGGCTACGCTGCAGCCACTGCACTTCATACGCCTGCAGGCTGGCCCGGGCTGCGGCGGCCTCGATGGCGGCAGACACCCCGCCCAGACCATCGACCAGACCCAGCTCATACGCGGCCTGGCCGGTCCACACCTGGCCCCGCGCCACCCGGTCCACATCGCTCACCGGCATGTTTCGGGCATCGCCCACCACTTTCAGGAAACGGTCGTAGCCATGACGGATCGCAATGCTCATGGTTTCCGCCGCAGCCCCGTCGAGCGGCCGCCGTGGGTCGAAGGCCCCGGCCAGCGGACCGGTGGACACGCCATCGAGCGTGATGCCGATGCGGTTGAGCGGCTCGGCAAGCTCCGGGAACATCGCAAAAATGCCGATGGAGCCGGTCAGGCTGGCCGGATGCGCCCAGATTTCATCGGCACCGGCCGCAATCCAGTACCCCCCGGAAGCGGCGGTCGAACTCATCGACGCAATCACCGGCTTGCCGGCCTCCCGGGTCAAGGCCAGTTCGCGGCGGATCAGTTCGGACGCAAAGGCACTGCCCCCGGGGGAGTCAATGCGCAGCACCAGCGCACGCACCCGCTCATCCTCGCGGGCCTGGCGGATCAGCTCGGCCAGCGCATCGCCCCCCGCCGAAGACGGCCCGCCCCGCCCGTCGACGATACTGCCCTGCGCAACCAGCACCGCAATGCGCGCATCCTGCGGGGGGCGTGCCCCGCGCACATGCGCGAGATACTCGCCCAGCGACAGCGCCGCATAATCTCCCTGGGTGCCCACCAACTCGGTCGGCATGCGGCGCACAGGTTCCCCCACCCGTTCGCGCAACAGCGCCCGCCATTCATCCCGGGTGCTGAGCCGGTCCACCAATCCGGCGCTCAATGCTGCCTTGGCCGGATCGCCATCGCTGCCGAGCAGGGCAGCACGGTAATCGATCACATAATTGTCCAGTGCCTCAAGGTTCAGCCCCCGTGCCGAGGCGACATCCTCGCGATACATGTTCCACAGCGCGGCCAGCAGGTCCAGCGAGCTCTCACGGTCTTCGGGTGACATGTCGGTGCGGGTAAACGGTTCGCTGAAGGACTTGTATTCCCCCACCCGGAACACATGCATCTTCGCCCCGAGTTTGTCCAGCGCCCCCTTGAAATAGGTCACATAGCGCGAAAACCCGCTGATCAGCACAAAACCGTCCGGCGACAGATGCACCTCATCGGCCACGCTCGCCAGATAGTACTGCCCCTGGGTGAAGCGCTCGCCGCGTGCATACACCGGCTTGCCGCTGCGCTTGAAGGTTTGGATGGCCGCCCGCAGTTCGGCCAGCTTCGACAGCCCGGCCGGCCCCAGCCCGTCGGTTTCGATCACCAACGCGGTGATGCGTGCATCGCCGGCCGCAGCCTCGACCGCCTCGAGCAGATCGCGCAGCCGGGTTTCAGTGGCCCGCCCGCCCGAGGGCCGGAACATCTCCAGCGGATCGCGCACACTGCGCTGCTCCACCAGCGCTCCGCCGGGCCGGAGCACCAGCGCGGCCCGCTCGGGCAAGGGCATTTCCGGACGCAGCACGATCAGAACGACCACCCCCACCACGACCAGAAAAAACAGCGTGGACAGGCTGCGCTGCACCACCCCGATCGACTTCCATAGAAACTTCAACAGCTTGCCGATGAAACGAAACAGGCCACCGATCATGACAATTCTCCGCGTTGGCGCCGCTCAGACCTCGCGCCGGGTGAAAATCAGATCCCACACGCCGTGGCCCAACCTCAGGCCACGATGCTCGAACTTGGTCAGGGGCCGGTAGTCGGGTCTGGGCGCATAGCCCCCCGCTCCGGCGCTGTTGTGCAACAGAGGCTCAGCGCTGAGCACCTCCATCATCCACTGGGCGTACTCCTCCCAGTCAGTGGCGCAGTGCAGGTATCCGCCCGGCGCCAGGCGCGATGCGATCAGGGCCACAAAGTCGGGCTGGATGATGCGGCGCTTGTGATGCCGCTTCTTGTGCCAGGGGTCGGGAAAGAACACATGCACGCCGGCCAGCGAGCCCTCCGGAATCATGTCGCGCAACACCTCCACGGCGTCATGCTGCATGATGCGCAGGTTGTCGAGAGACTGCTCGGCCACCAGCTTGCACAGGTTGCCCACCCCCGGCCCATGCACCTCGATGGCCAGAAAGTCGGTGTCGGGCCGCGCCGCCGCAATGCGCGCCGTGGTCTCGCCCATGCCAAAACCGATCTCGACCACGGTGGGCGCCACACGCCCGAACAGCGCGCTCAGGTCGAGCTTTTCGGTGATCCGGTACGGCACGCCGATGCGCGGCATCATCTCGTCCATGCAGCGCTGCTGGGCCACCGTCATGCGCCCCTGGCGCAGCACGAAGCTGCGGATCGAGCGGCTGGAAAAGCGGCCTTCCCCGGTGTCGTCGCCTGCGTCCGGCTGCGTTGCGAGGTCGCCCCCCGTACTGACGGGCTGCCAGCCAGCGCCGGCCTTGTCGTGTTCTTGCATGAAAAACGCCTGAAAATCTGAAAAATGAGCCGAAAAGGCCTGAACCTTCACCATCAACCCGCCCTCAACCCCCTCTTTCCGTTCGGGCTGAACCTGCTGTCGAAGCCTCCTCCCGGAAGCCCCCTCCCGGCAGCGCCCTTCGACAAGCTCAGGGCGCCCGGGCATCGGTAAATTAAAGGGCCGGGTTAATCATACTGGCGCGTCAGGAGCCAATCAGGCCACGGGTGGGCGAACTCGGGTCGGCCGAATAGTGCTTGCGCGGCATGCGTCCGGCCAGATAAGCCGCCCGACCGGCCTCGACCGCCAGCTTCATCGCGCCGGCCATCAGCACTGGCTGCCCGGCCTTCGCAATCGCGGTGTTCATGAGCACGCCATCGCACCCCAGCTCCATCGCAATCGCCGCATCCGATGCCGTGCCCACCCCGGCATCGACCAGCACCGGCACCCGCGACTGGTCGATGATGAGGCGCAGGTTCCACGGATTCAGGATGCCCATGCCCGAGCCGATCAGCGAAGCCAGCGGCATGATCGCCACACAACCGATGTCTTCCAGCATCTTTGCCTGAATCGGGTCGTCGGAACAATACACCATCACCTGAAACCCCTCCTTCACCAGCGTTTCGGCAGCCTTCAGGGTTTCCGGCATGTTCGGGAAGAGGGTGTCCGGGTCGCCCAGCACCTCCAGCTTCACCAGCGCATGGCCGTCGAGCAGCTCGCGGGCCAGGCGCAGCGTGCGCACCGCATCGTCGGCGTTGTAACAGCCCGCCGTGTTCGGCAGGATGGTGAAGCGCTCCGGCGGCAGCACATCGAGCAGATTGGGTTCATCGGCGTTCTGGCCAATGTTGGTGCGGCGAATCGCCACCGTGACAATCTCCGCTCCGCTGGCCTCGATGGCCTCGCGGGTTTCGGCGAAGTCCTTGTATTTGCCCGTGCCCACGAGCAGGCGGGAACGGTAGGATTGTCCTGCGATTACCAGGGAGTCGTTCATGGTCGGTCTTGTCAGCATGCAATGTCCGGAGGGGCTCCGGACGTGTTCCGGGAAAGGTGTAAAGAGGGCAGGAAAGTGCGGCGCCCGGGGCGTTCAACCACCGCCAACGGCCACCACGATCTCCAACTGATCGCCCTCTTCCAGAAAGGTTTCGGCATGCAGGCTGCGCGGCACGATGAGTCCGTTGCGCTCCACCGCCACCCGCTTGCCCGCCAGCGCACGCGCCTCCAGCAGGCCCGCCACCGTCAGCGGCGCCTCCAGCGCCTGCCGTTCGCCATTGATCGTGAGGTGCAGCATGATCCTGTTTCCAGTCAAAGCGGTCGGAAAAGTGCAAAAGTTTAGCATGCACACCCTCATGCCGATTGCGCCCGGCGCTCAGGCCAATTAGAATGCGAACCCTTCGCGGGTGTAGTTCAATGGTAGAACGGCAGCTTCCCAAGCTGCATACGAGGGTTCGATTCCCTTCACCCGCTCCACTTCAGCTTTCCATGGTGTTCCAAGGACGTCCATGGAGTGTTGCAAGTC
>JBAYOV010000032.1:0-42407 GCA_041678045.1 Rhodocyclaceae bacterium | reverse complement strand
TGGGCATACTCCAGTCCCAGTGCGTGTCGGCGTACAGACCGGCGAACAGCGCACGGTGGCACTCGAACAATTCCTTCAGCGTGTCCAGAAACAGGCTCTTGCCGAAGCGACGCGGGCGGGACAGGAAGAAGTACTTGCCCTCCGACACCAGCCGGCAGGCAAAGCGCGTCTTGTCGACATAGTAAAAACCTTCAGTGCGGATTTCCTTCAGGTTCTGAATGCCGATGGGCAGTGACTTGCGGTGCATTCCTTGCGGGCTCCCTGTGAGGCTGCGGGTGAGGTGGCGGGCAAGGCGAACTATAGCAGCGCAACCCCGGCGCCGCAGGGCACACCCGGGGCACAGGGGCTTCACGGCCAGCCAGCCCACCATTGCCCCAGCCAGCCGTCTGGTCGGAACGGTCTGTTATCATCGGCCTCCGCAGACAGTTGCCCGTGAGGCCGAGTGTTCATGAAAATTGCCACCTGGAATGTCAACTCTCTGAAAGTCCGCCTGCCCCATGTACTCGACTGGCTGGCCGAGCATCGACCGGATGCGCTGTGCCTGCAGGAGCTCAAGTGCGAGGACAAGGCGTTTCCGCTCGATGCGCTTGTCGAGGCGGGTTATCAGGCGGTGTTCAGCGGTCAGAAAACCTACAACGGCGTGGCCATCCTGAGTCGTGAGCCAGCGCAGGACGTGGTGCGCGACCTGCCCGGATTCGAGGATGAGCAGAAACGCCTGATCACCGCCACGCTGGGCGGGGTGCGCATCGTCTGCGGATACTTTCCGAACGGCCAGGCGGTGGGGTCGGAGAAATTCGCCTACAAGATGCGCTGGCTGGAGGCCCTTGCCGCCTGGGTCGAAGAGCAGTTGCAGGCGCATGAGCGGCTGGTGCTCACCGGAGATTTCAATATTGCTCCGGAAGACCGCGACGCCCACCCGGACTGGAAGGACGAAATCCATGTGTCGGAGCCGGAACGCGCCGCCTTTGCACGACTCACCGGACTCGGGCTGGTGGACGCCTTCCGCCTTTTCGAACAGGCCGAGCGCAGCTTCTCGTGGTGGGACTATCGCAACCTGGCCTTCCGCAAGAATGTCGGCCTGCGCATCGACCATATACTGGTTTCACCCGCCCTCAAGCCGCTGTGCACCGCCTGCACGGTGGACAAGGCCCCCCGCAGGCTCGAACGGCCTTCGGACCATGCGCCGGTGGTGCTTGACCTGTCGGACGGATGACGCATGACGCCCACCCCGCTGCCCCCGGCTGACGCGCTGACCGCCGATGCCCTGCTGGCGCACTATCCGATGCTCGCTGCGCTGCCTGCCAGTGCGCTGGAGAGCCTGCAGCGCACTGGCCAGTGGATGACGCTGCCGGCCGGGCAGGTGCTGTTCGACGATCGTCAGGCCTGCCAGGGGTTTCCGTTCGTCCTCAGCGGATCGGTGCGGGTGGCGAAGGTATCGCCCAACGGGCGCGAGTTGCCGCTGTACCGGGTGGGGCCGGGAGAAACCTGCATCATTTCTTCCTCCTGCCTGCTGGGCCGGCAGGACTACAACGCACGGGGCGTGACCGAGCGCGAAACCGGCCTGATGCTGCTGCCGCGCAGCGTGTTCGATGGGCTGCTGGCCGAAGCGGAGTTTCGCGACTTTGTGTTTCATCTGTTTGCCGAGCGCATCGCCGACCTGATGCAACTGATCGAGGCTGTGGCCTTTCAGCGCCTCGATCAGCGTCTGGCTGCACTGCTGCTGGGCAAGGGCCGGGTGCTGCATGTCACCCACCAACAGTTGGCCGACGAGCTGGGCAGTGTGCGCGAGATCGTGTCGCGCCTGCTGAAGGGTTTTGCCGCGCAGGGCCTGGTGCGCCTGTCGCGCGAACAGGTGGAAGTGCTCGACGCCGCGGGGCTGCGCCGGATGGCCAGCGACGGGCGCGACAGCTGAGCGCACATCCACCGGAACCCGCCCATCCCACCTCCGCTCCAAGCGGTGAAGCGTCGCGCGCAGGCTATGTAACCCAGGTTACAGACACGCGCGGCGCCTGCCGACGAGAATGGCGAACATGAGACAGGGCTGCAGGTTTCAAGGTCACACGCTTCGCCTGCCCCGGTCCCTGCTTCCTCCATTCACACCCCTCTCATCCTTTCAGGAGTCTGACGATGAAATCCAATGTAGGCGGTATCGACAAGATTCTTCGCATTGTGGCCGGCATCGTGCTGATCGCACTGGGCATCATGGGCATTGGCGCGCCCTGGACCTTCATCGGCATCGTGCCGCTGGCCACCGGTCTGATGGGCTGGTGCCCGGCCTATACGCTGATTGGCGTCAACACCTGCCCGGCGAAGAAAGACTGACGCAGGGCACGGCTTGCCGGCCACAAGGCTTGCCGGCCTTTTTGCAGAAGGCGGCCGGGGCACCCCGGGCCGCCTTTTTTGTGTACGCGGCGTGCGCGGCTCAATCAGTGCCTCAATCGGCGGCGCGCCCGGTATCACGCTTTGCGGACAGGTGATTTGCAATGTCCACGAACTGCGCCACCGACAGGCGTTCCCCGCGCAGCTGCGGGTCCAGCCCCAGAACCTGGAAGTCCTCGTCGGAGAGGAAGTCACGCAGGGTGTTGCGCAGGGTCTTGCGGCGCTGGCCGAAAGCTGCAGCCACAATCCGGCCGAGCAGGGCCTCGTCGTGCGCCGTCAGGTCGCTGACCGGCTTGGGCAGCATGCGCACGATGCTGGAGGTAACCTTGGGCGCGGGCACGAAGGCCCCCGGCGGCACATCGAACAGACGGGCCATGCGGAAACGGTACTGCAGCATCACCGACAGGCGGCCATAATCGTCGGTGCCCGGTTCGGCCACCATGCGCAGCACCACTTCCTTCTGCAACATGAACACCATTTCGGTCACCCGCCCGGCGAAGCCGGCAAGGTGAAACAGCAAGGGGGTGGAAATGTTGTACGGCAGATTGCCCACCACCCGCAACGGCGCGGGCAGGCTCGCGAAGTCGAACTTCAGCGCATCGCCCTCATGAATGCTGATCTGGCTGTCGTCGTAGCGCTGGCGCAGCCGGGCAATGAGGTCGCGGTCGATCTCGACCACATGCAGGTGGCCCAGGCGCTGGATCAGCGGATCGGTCATCGCCCCCAGTCCGGGGCCGATTTCCACCAGTGCCTCGCCCACCTTCGGGCGGATTGCATCGATGATCTTGCGAATGATGTTGGGATCGGACAGGAAATTCTGCCCAAAGCGCTTGCGGGCGCGGTGTTCGTTCATGCTTGGTTACGCTCGCTTTAGCTTGATTGGACCATGCTCACGGCCAGTGCGAAAGCCGCAAACAGGCTGCCGGGATCGGCCCGGCCGGTGCCGGCCAGGTCGAGGGCCGTGCCATGATCCACCGAGGTGCGCACGATGGGCAGCCCCAGGGTCACATTCACCCCGCCACCAAAACTGGCGTGCTTGAGCACCGGCAGGCCCTGGTCGTGATACATCGCCAGCACCGCATCGCCCTGTTGCAGGGTATGCGGCACGAACAGGGTATCTGCCGGCAGGGGGCCGATGAGCCGCAGCCCTTCGGCGCGCAGGCGTTCCAGCACCGGAATGATGAGGTCGATTTCCTCGCGCCCCATGTGCCCCCCCTCGCCGGCATGGGGGTTGAGGCCCGCCACCAGAATACGGGGCTCGGGCAGATGAAAGCGCTCGCGCAGGTCGTGGTGCAGGATGCGCAGGGTCTCTTCGAGCGTCACCGGGGTGATCGCCGCCGGCACGGCACTGAGTGGCAGATGGGTGGTGACGAGCGCCACGCGCAGGCCGGCCCCCACCAGCATCATCACCACACGCGGCGTGCCTGTGCGCTCGGCGAGATATTCGGTATGACCGGAGAACACACTGCCTGCCTGCGCCAGAGCAGCCTGGTTGATGACCGCCTTGTGAATCGGCGCAGTGACCATGCCGGCAAACTCGCCGCTGCGACAGCCCGCAATGGCACGATCAAGCATCGCCAGCACATAGGCAGCATTGGCGGGATCGGGCACACCGGGGCGGGACGGCACCGCCAGCGGCAGGTGCAACACCTCCAGCGTACCGGGGATGGCGGCATCGAGCTCGGACCGGGCGTGCGGGTAGTCGACCAGGTTCACCGGCACCCCGGCACAGGCAGCCCGTTCGGCCAACAACGCGCGGTCGCCCAGCACCACCGGCCGCAGTGCCCACGTCCGTTCGGCCAGACGCGCGCATAACTCGGGGCCGATTCCGGCCGGCTCGCCACTGGTCACCGCCAGCACGGGACGCGGGGAGGCCTTCAGCGACATGGCGACGGCACTCAGTCGAGCACTGGATCGGCGTCGCGATCCAGCCGCAACTGCACATAGGCGCTGTCACGCTGCTCGCGCAGCCAGTCGTCGTAGGCCTCCTCGGCCTTGCGCTGGCGCAGTGCATTGCGGGCCACGTTGCGCTTGAGCTCATCGGTGACATCCTGCACCCGGCGCTCCTGCACCTGGATCAGGTGCCAGCCAAAGGGCGAGCGCACCGGCATGCTGAGTTCGCCCGGCGCCAGCGCATCCATCGCACGCTCGAATTCGGGCACGGTATCGCCCTGATTGAGCCAGCCCAGATCGCCCCCCTTCGCACCGGAGAGGTCCACCGAGTGCACCCGGGCCAGTTCGGCAAAGTCATCGCCATTCACGATGCGCTCGCGCAGCCCGAGCAGACGGGCTTCGGCATCGGCGTCGCTCAGCACCTCGGAAGTACGCAGCAGGATATGGCGTGCGCGGGTCTGGCCAATCTGCTCGGGCGCAGCCAGTTCGCCGCCGCGCGCATCGACGAACATCACGATATGCAGCCCTGCCGCACTGCGGATCACCTGCGACACCTGCCCCGGCTGCAGCGTGGCCAGCGCATCGGCAAACAGCGCCGGCAAGCGATCCTGGGTACGCCAGCCGAGCAAGCCACTGTTCATGGCGTCCGGCGCATCGGAATAGGCTGCTGCCAGCCGGCCGAAATCCTCACCTGCGATGATGCGCTGCATCACCTCTTCGGCGCGGGCATTGAGCCGGGCAATGTCGGCCTGGCTGGGCGACTCGGGTGCACGCAGCAGGATGTGCGCGAGCAGGTATTCGCGACCGGAGAAGGCCCCGGGGTTGCTGGCGATGAAGTTGTCGACTTCCGCCTCGGTGACCACCACACGGCTGTCCACCTCGCGTTCGCGCAGGCGGGTGAGCAGGATTTCGGTGCGGATCTGCTGCCGGAAGCGCTCCCAGCCGATGCCGTCGGCCTCCAGCGCGTCGCGCAGTTCGGTTTCGGAGAGCCGGTTGTTGCTGGCCACCCGCGAGATGGCGCGAGCCATGGTGGCCTCGTCCACCCGGATGCCAACCTCGTCGGCCACCTGCATCTGCACCTTCTCGAGCACCATCTGTTCGAGCACCTGACGCTGGATGATGTGCTCCGGCGGCAACTGCACGCCCTGGCGCTGCAGCTGACCGACCGCCTGGATCATGCGGTCGCGCAATTCGAGCGAGGTGATGACATCGTTATTGACCACCGCCACGACCCGGTCGACCGGGACAGCGCGCTGCGCCAGCGCGCCGGGGTGCCAGAACAGGGCCAGCCCGCTCAGGGCCAGGGCCAGCAGGACGCTGCTGAATCGGGGAAGCATGCTCATGTTGGAAGTCATCGAATCAGGGAGTCTCGGAACGGAAAATTTCGGAAAGCTGTGGCAGGCCGCGCTCATTCATTGCCGAAATAGCGATTGGACAATGAGTCGTTGATCTTGCCATAGCCAGGCACACTGCGCCGGAGCAGATTGACCGGACTCGGTCCAATGCCGCCCAGCCCGCCCAGTTCGAGCTGGAAGAACAGCGCGTTGGTCACATCGTCCGGATTGGTGGCAAAGCGGTGCAAGGCAGTACGGAACACCCAGCAGCCGCCATCGTACTCCACGCCGCCAATGGCCTCGGTGATGCGCTTTTCAAGAATCGAACGGCTCACCCGCGCCACCCCGTACCAGCGCCCGCCCAATGGCCATTGAGCGGAAATATCGAGGTCACGCAGCACATCGCGCGAGAAACGATACCCTACATTGAGCACCTTGGCGTAATCGGGCTGGTAGCGCAGCGACACGTTGAAACGCTCGGTGGAGCCATCGTCCGCGTTGTACTGCAACAGGGCATCGGTCGACAGGGTGCGGGTCAGCCGGCCCGACACGGCAGCGAGCAGGTCGGTGCGGTTGGCGCCGATGTCGCGCTCGTCGGGCAGCAGCACCTTGCGGTCCGAGAAGTAGTAGCGCTGGCCGACGGTGGCACGGAAACGCTCCAGCCCGGAATCCGGCTCGATCAGCCGCGTGGTGACCGCTGCGGTGATCTGGTTGGCGTCGGCCAGCCGGTCGATGCCGGAGTAACGGTTTTCGCTGAAAATCTGCGCAAAGCCGAAATCGTAGCGATCGGTGTCGAACACCGGAATGTCATTCTGCCGGCGATACGGCACCCGCAGGTACATCAGGCGCGGCTCCAGCGTCTGGCGCATGGCATTGCCGAACACGCGGGTGTCACGGTCGAAGAACAGCCCGCTGTCCACACTGAGTACCGGCACGGCGCGGGTAATGTCGCTGCGGCCTGCGGCGGTGGGCTCATCCAGGCGGTAACGGGTGAAGTGAAAACTGGCCCTGGGGGTGATGAAATAACCGGGCCGCTCCACCGGCAAGGCCAGTTGCGGATGCAGCAACAGGCGCTGGCCGGTCGCCAGGCGGGCATCTTCGTGGTCGAACTCGACGAATTCGCTCTCGATGGTGAACACCGCTCCGCCCGGCAGGCCGCCCCGCCGGCCATCCAGCCGCAACTGCGGCACCCGCCGGTAAGGGGCATCCACCTGGGTGAGGTTCTGGTAACTTTGCACCAGCGCCGAGGCGGTCCACCAGCCGCCGCCGGTATACCACAGCCGCCCCTCGCGCAGCAGGTTGGAGGTGGACGCGCCTTCCACCCGCGAACTGAGATCCTCGAAGTAGCGGTCGTCGGACACCGCATTGATGTCCAGCGAGGCAAACAGGTGCGGCGCGATGCGCTGCTGATGCTGCCAGGCCCCCAGGCTGCGCGACTCGCCGGTAATCTGGTCGCGCGGCATCAACTCCACCCGGGTCTCGCCCCGATACTGGCCGGTGAGGTAGCGAAACTCCCCGCCCAGCTGCAGCCCCCGGCGCGACATGATGCGGGGCGCCAGGGTGGCATCGTAGTTGGGGGCGATGTTCCAGTAGTACGGCAGGGAAATGTCCAGACCGGTCTTGTTCGACATGCCCACGGTGGGCACCAGCAACCCCGACTGCCGACGCTCGGAGAGCGGGAACTCGGCCCACGGCCACCACAGGATGGGCGTATTTTTGAACACCAGCGAACTGCCGTGCACCTCGCCCCGCTCGCGGTCGTAGTCCAACCGGAGGGTGTCGGCCTTGATGTACCAGTCGGGATCGGGCGCCTCGCAGGTGGTCCAGGTGGCGCCCTTCAGGCGGTACTGGTTCTCGCCTTCGAAATACATCACCTCCGCCTGCCCGCGTCCGCTCAGCGTGGCGCCGCCGGCCCCGTCGCCCGCCCCGTCGCCCGCCAGGCCGCCAATCTCATACTCAGGCTGTTCGATTTCCCCGCTGCGGGCGTGCACGATGAAGCGCGCACTCGGCCCGCTCACCCGCTCGCCACTGCGACGGATCACCACATTGCCCTCGGCGCGTACCTCGTCGAGCAATTCGCGGTAGCCGATGCGGTCGGCACTCAGATGCAGGTCCTCGCGCAACAACTCGGCCTGCCCTTCGGCGACGATTTCCATTTCCCGGGTACCGTAGATGCGCTCGGCGCGCACCTCGGTGGCGCCCTGCAGCAGCTCTGGCGCCACCTGCAGGGGGGGCAGCCCCTGCGCCAGTGCAGGCGGGGCAATCGCGCACAACAGCCATGGCAGCACCCTGATCCGCGTGTTCAATCCCGTTGCTCGCAAACCCCTGCTCCTGTTGATCCGCCATGCGCCGTGCCGCAACCCGGGCGGGCATTTTAATGGGCCGATTTGATAAACTCGGCGATTTTACACGAAGCCCGTGGAGCCTCCCGTGCAAAGACTGGCACAACTTGAAAACTGGCTGAAGACCGAACTGCCCGAGCAACGCTTCGAGCTGGCCCCAGCTTCGGCCGACGCCAGCTTCCGGCGTTACTTCCGCCTCACCGACACGGCCACCGGACACACCCGGGTGGTCATGGATGCCCCGCCCGAGCATGAAGACTGCCGGCCCTGGCTGACGGTGCGCGCCCTGTTTAGCGAAGCCGGCGTGCATGTGCCGCAGGTGCATGCAGCCGACATCGAGCAGGGTTTCGTGCTGATGTCCGACCTGGGCACCCGCACTTACCTGGACGTGCTCGACCCCGCCGCCCCGGAACAAGCCGCCCCCCTGTATGCCGACGCGCTGGGCAGCCTGATCGCGCTGCAACGCATCAGCCGGCCCGGCGTGCTGCCCGAATATGACCACGCCCTGCTGATGCGCGAAATGCGCCTGTTCCCCGAATGGTATGTCGGCAAGCACCTGGGGCTGGACCTGGACGAATCCAACCTCGCCATGCTGGAGAACCTGTTCGAGCGCATTGCCGCAGTGAACCTCGCCGAGCCCAAGGTGTTCGTGCATCGCGACTATCACTCGCGCAACCTGATGTACCAGACCGGGGACACCCCCGGAGTGATCGACTTTCAGGACGCCGTCTACGGACCACTCAGCTACGACCTGGTGTCGCTGCTGAAGGACGCTTACATCCGCTGGGACGAGGAATTCACCCTCGACCTGCTGATCCGCTACTGGGAAGCCGCGCGCAGCCTGGGCCTGCCGGTTCGCAGCGAGTTTGCCGACTTCCACCGGGAATACGAATGGATGGGCGTGCAGCGCCACCTGAAGGTGCTGGGCATTTTTGCCCGGCTGTCGCACCGTGACGGCAAGCATGGCTATCTGGACGACCTCCCCCGGGTGCTGGACGCCCTGCGCCGGACCTGCGAACGCTACGGCGAACTGCGCCCGCTGCTGAAGCTGCTCGACCGGGTGGCGCCGCGCGAGGTGACGGTGGGCTACACTTTCTGAGCCACCCGCCATGCGCCCTGCCCCGCCCATCGCGATGATCCTCGCCGCCGGACGCGGCGAGCGCATGCGCCCGCTTACCGACTCCTGCCCCAAACCCTTGCTGGAAGCCGGCGGCAAGCCCCTGATCGAACACCCCATCGCACGGCTCAGGCAGGCCGGCGTGAGCCGTCTGGTGATCAACCACGCGCATCTCGGCCACCTGATCGAAGCGCGCCTGGGAGACGGGGAGCGCTACGGCGTACGCATCCGCTACTCCCCGGAAAACCCCGCACTGGAAACCGCAGGCGGACTGCGTCATGCCCTGCCGCTGCTGGGTAGCGCGCCCTTTCTGGTGTGCAACGGCGATGTGTATTGCGAGCTCGACCCCGCAGCGCTGGTGCAGGCCGCAGCGCAGTTGCCCGCACACTGCCTGGCGCATCTGGTGCTGGTGCCCAACCCCGAGCATCACCCGCTGGGCGACTTTGCACTCGATCCCGCCGACGGCCTCCACCTGCGCGCCGACGACACCAGCCTGCCACGCTTCACCTATGCCGGACTCGGCGTGTTCCGCCCCGAACTGTTTGCCGACCTGCCCGATGGACAGGCCGCACCGCTCGGACCGCTGCTGCGCAGTGCGATGGCCAGCGGACGGGTCACCGGCAGCCTGTACACCGGCTACTGGCTCGATGTCGGCACCCCGCAGCGCCTGGCGCAGCTCGATGCGCATCTGCGCGCGCAAGCTTGAACACGCGCAACGCCCACCCCCCGGCCGTGCGCAGCCCCCGTGCCATCGGGTAGTATCATCCGCCCATCCCCAACCCGCCCCCGGATCTGTCCATGTCCAACGCAACGGAACCCATCTCCCCCCCCATTGCAGCCTGCGCCCAGCGCCGCGCGCAGCTGATTGCACGCATGAACGCCGCTGGCGGTGGCGTGGCCCTGATTCCCACCGCGCCGGAAGTGGCCCGCAACCGTGACAGCCACTACCCCTACCGCTTCGACAGCTACTTTCATTACCTGAGCGGTTTCGGCGAACCCGAGGCCGCCATGGTGCTGGTGGCCGGCGCGCAGCCGCGCAGCATTCTGTTCTGCCGCGAGAAGAACGAAGAACGCGAAATCTGGGACGGCTACCGATACGGCCCCGAGGCCGCCGCACAAGCCTTCGGGTTCGACGAAGCGTGGACGATCGGCGAACTGGAACGCCGCCTGCCCGAGCTGCTCGCCGACCAGCCGGTGTTCTGGTACAGCCTGGGCAACGACGATGCCTGGGACGAGCGTGCGCTCAATGCGCTCAACACCGTGCGCAACCGCGCCCGCGCCGGCGTCGTTCCTCCGCACAGCATTCGCGACGTGCGCGCAGAACTCGACGAGATGCGCCTGCTCAAGGACGAAACCGAGCTGACCCTGATGCGCCGTGCAGCGGCCATCTCGGCCCGGGCGCATGTACGCGCCATGCAGCTTACCCGCCCGGGGCGCCACGAATACGAGATCGAGGCCGAACTGCTGCACACCTTCCGCAAGGCCGGCAGCCAGGCCCCGGCCTACACCAGCATCGTCGCCAGCGGCCCGAACGCCTGCGTGCTGCACTATGTCGACAACAACCGCCGCATGTGCGACGGCGACCTGCTGCTCATCGACGCCGGGTGCGAGCTGGACGGCTACGCCTCCGACATCACCCGCACCTTTCCGGTGAATGGCCGCTTCAGCGCCGCGCAGCGCGACATCTACGAGCTGGTCCTGTCCGCCCAGCAGGCTGCACGCGAGTCGATCCGCCCCGGCGCGAGCTGGAACGATGCGCACGAGGCCGCAGTACACACCCTTGCCGCCGGACTGATTGATCTCGGCCTGCTGAAAGGCAGCCTGGAGGCGGTACTCGAACAGGAAAGCTACAAGCGCTTCTACATGCACCGCACCGGTCACTGGCTGGGCCGCGACGTGCATGACGCCGGCGAATACAAGCTCGATGGCGCATGGCGCACGCTGGCCCCCGGCATGGTGCTGACCGTTGAACCCGGGTGCTACATCCGCCCGGCCGACGATGTGCCGGAAGCCTTCTGGAACATCGGCGTGCGCATCGAGGACGACGCCGTGGTCACCGAAACAGGGTGCGAATTCATCACCGACGGCGTGCCGCGCACAGTGGCGGCCATCGAGGAACTGATGCGCGGAGAGCATCATGCAGGAGACTGATCTGCTCATCGTCGGCGCCGGCCCGGTGGGCCTGTCGCTGGCCCTGGCGCTGGCCGACAGCGGCCTGGACATCACGCTGGTCGATGCGCGCGGCGCAGGCGCGGCCGCTGACGACCCGCGCACCCTGGCACTGTCGCACGGCAGCCGTCTTGCGCTGGAGCGACTGGGCGTCTGGCAGGGCCTGCCAGCCACGCCGATCGAGACGATTCATGTATCGCAACAGGGCAGCCTGGGGCGCACCCTGATCCGCGCCAGCGAGGAAGGCGTACCGGCACTTGGCCATGTGGTCGCCGCCGGTGCGCTGGCCCGCGCGCTTGAACAGGCCGTGCGCGCCCGGGGCATCCGCGTGCTGAACCACCGCGAACTGCGCCACAGCCACGAACAGGCCGTCCCCCACGGCGAACGACTGAGCGTCACGCTGCATGACACGCATCCCGAGGCCCCAGCCGGGGAAAATACGCAGGGCGAGCGCTTCCGCCCCCGCCTGCTGGCCTGCGCCGAAGGCGGCCTTCAGGCTGGCCAGCCGGATGTGGTCGAACAGGATTACGGACAACACGCGCTGATCGGCTTCATCGATTCGCCCGGCGCACGTGAGCGCATTGCCTACGAGCGCTTCACCGCGCACGGCCCGCTCGCCCTGCTGCCCTGCGGCGAGCGGTTCGCGCTGGTGCATGTGTGCCGCCCCGAGCAGGCCGACGCGCTGATGGCGCTGGAGGCCGCAGAGTACCTGGCCCGCCTGCAGGCGATCATTGGCCGGCGCGTGCAACTGCAGGGCATTGGCGAACGTCACCGCTACCCCCTGCTGCTGCGTTACCGGCAGCATCCGGTGGGCGAACGCACGGTGTGGCTGGGCAACGCAGCCCAGACCCTGCACCCGGTGGCCGGACAGGGCTTCAATCTGGCACTGCGCGATGTGTGGGCCCTCACCGAAACCCTGCTGCACACGCATCGGCGCCCCCCGGCCGACCCCGGTGCCCCCGCCCTGCTGGCGAGCTTCGCCCGCCAGCGCCAGCTCGACCGGAGCGCCACGATACGCTTCACCGATGGCCTGATCCGCGTTTTCAGCAACGATATCGCCCCACTGCATCACCTGCGCGGGGCCGGTCTCTTCGCGCTCGACCTGTTCCCCCCGCTGCGCAGCTTCATCGCCCGCCGGATGATGTTCGGCGCACGCGCCTGGCCTTGATACCCGACCGCGTGGAGCAGCAACACTGTTGGACAAATGCAACAGTGTTGCGCTCAAGCTTCATGACAAACCCCTGATGGGGCAACTACGGACTGCGCCCGCAGGGTGCTTGGGGTAGAATCCTGCCTTTGAATCTCCCGCACCGCCCTATCATGCAGTTCGCCGGTTTCACTCTACGCAACAATCTTTTCGTCGCACCCATGGCGGGTGTGACCGACCGGCCGTTCCGTCAACTGTGCAAGAAGATGGGCGCCGGCCTCGCGGTGTCGGAAATGGTGACCTCCAATTCCCTGCTCTACGGCAGCGCGAAGACCCGCCGCAGGGCCAATCACGATGGCGAGGTCGAGCCGATCTCGGTACAGATTGCCGGCGCCGACCCGGCCATGA
Organism: Rhodocyclaceae bacterium; assembly: GCA_041678045.1. Classification (GTDB taxonomy): domain Bacteria; phylum Pseudomonadota; class Gammaproteobacteria; order Burkholderiales; family Rhodocyclaceae; genus UBA2357. Next base: position 29,618 of record JBAYOV010000032.1, on the reverse strand, counting down.
TGGCCGAGGCCGCCCGCTACAACGCCGATCGCGGCGCACAGATCATCGACATCAACATGGGCTGTCCGGCCAAGAAAGTATGCAACGTCATGGCCGGCTCCGCGCTGATGCAGGACGAGGCACTGGTTGCCCGCATCCTCGAAGCCGTGGTCGCTGCCGTGCCCGATACTCCGGTGACCCTGAAGTTCCGCACCGGCTGGAACCGCCAGAACCGCAATGCTCCGAACATTGCCCGCATCGCCGAAGCATCGGGCATCCGCGCCATCGCGATTCACGGGCGCACCCGTGCCGACCAGTACATGGGCGAAGCCGAATACGACACCATCGCACAGGTCAAGACCCTGGTGCGCATTCCGGTCATCGCCAACGGCGACATCACCTCGCCCCAGAAGGCCAGGCAGGTGCTCGACCATACCGGGGCCGACGGTGTGATGATCGGCCGCGCCGCGCAGGGCCGCCCCTGGATCTTCCGCGAGATCGAGCACTACCTGAATACCGGTGAATTGCTGCCGCCGCCCCTGGTGGGCGAGATCCGTGACGTGTGCCATGCGCACATGCTCGACCTGTACGCCTTTTACGGCGAAGAGACCGGCGTGAAGATCGCCCGCAAGCACATCTCATGGTATACCCGGGGGCTGGTGGGCTCTGCGGCCTTCCGTCGCATGATGAACCAGTTGCCCGATGTGGCCAGCCAGCTTGCCGCCATCGACGACTTCTTCGGTCAGCTTGCCGAGCACGATGCCCGCTTGCGCTACGAAGACGAATTGCCGCAGGAGCTTGCCGCATGAGTCGCCAGAACGACATCGCAGACAGCGTGCGCCGCACGCTGGAGCAGTACTTTCAGGACCTGGACGGCGAGAAGCCGAGCGCAGTCTATGACATGGTGATTCGCACGGTAGAGCGCCCGCTGCTTGAGTTCGTGCTTGGGCAGACCAACGGTAACCAGACCGCTGCGGCCGAGATTCTCGGCATCAACCGCAACACGCTGCGCCGCAAGCTGACCGAATACGAGCTGATCTGAACGGACCTGCCCCGCCCGGCCGGTGCACAGCGTCATCCGACGGCACCGGCCCGCGAGATCGCAACCGAAGCCGGCAGCACGCTGCAACGCCCGCGCATCCGGACCCGACAAGCACACAACACTACGACACCATTTCTCGGTTCCCTGCTTTCCAAGCTCCCAACCTACACTTCCGACTCATTTCCAGCGAACGTCACACACCATGAAAGTTACCCAAGCCCTGATCAGTGTTTCCGACAAGCGCGGCGTGCTCGACTTTGCCAAGGCCCTGCATGAGCTGGGGGTCAGACTGCTGTCGACCGGCGGCACCGCCTCGACGCTGCGCGAGGCCGGCCTGCCCGTAACCGATGTCTCCGAGCATACCGGCTTTCCCGAAATGCTCGATGGGCGGGTGAAGACACTCAACCCGCGCATCCACGGCGGCATCCTGGCACGCCGTGACCTGGCCGAGCACATGAGCACCATCGCGGCGCATGACATCAGCCGCATCGACCTCGTGGTGGTGAACCTCTACCCCTTCCAGCAGACCGTGGCCCGCCCGGGCTGCACGCTCGAAGAGGCCATCGAGAACATCGACATCGGCGGCCCCGCCATGGTGCGCGCAGCGGCCAAGAACCACGGCGGTGACGAAGGCGGCGTGGGCGTGGTCACCGACCCGGACGACTATCCGGCGATCATCGAGGAACTGCGCGCCGGCGACGGCAAGCTCAGCACTGCCACCCGCTTTTCGCTGGCGGTGAAGGCCTTCACCCACACCGCACGCTACGACTCGGCGATCTCCAACCATCTCACCGCACTGGCCGAAGACGGCTCGCGCAAGGCCTTCCCCGAACGCCTGCAGATGGCCTTCGACAAGGTGCAGGACCTGCGCTACGGCGAGAACCCGCACCAGCAGGCCGCCTTCTACCGCGAACCGGTGGTCGCCGATGGCGCCATCGCCGGCTACCGCCAGCTGCAGGGCAAGGAGCTGTCGTACAACAACATTGCCGACGCCGATGCCGCCTGGGAATGCGTGAAGGCCTTCGACGCCGACATGGCTGCAGCTGCCTGTGTCATCGTGAAACATGCCAACCCGTGCGGCGTGGCGATTGCCGCACAACCGCTGGAGGCCTATCGCAAGGCCTTCTCCACCGACCCCACCTCGGCCTTCGGCGGCATCATCGCCTTCAACTGCGAGGTCGACCGCAGCACCGCCGAAGCGGTGTCGGCACAGTTCCTCGAAGTGCTGATCGCCCCGTCCTACAGCGACGAAGCCCTGGAATTGCTCAAGGCCAAGCAGAACGTGCGCGTGCTGGTGTGCGCGCTGGGCCAGTCGAGCAGCGTCATCGACGTGAAGCGGGTGGGCGGTGGCCTGCTGGTCCAGACCGCCGACGATGCCCGTGTTGTGCTGGCCGACCTGAAATGCGTCACCCGCCGCCAGCCCGACGAGCGCGAGATGCGCGATCTGCTGTTCGCGTGGCGCGTGGCCAAGTACGTCAAGTCGAATGCCATCGTGTTCTGCCGTGACGGCATGACCGTGGGCGTGGGCGCCGGCCAGATGAGCCGGGTCGACTCCACCCGCATTGCGGCGATCAAGGCCGAGAATGCCGGCCTGACGGTGAAGGGTTCGGTGGTCGCCTCCGACGCCTTCTTCCCCTTCCGCGACGGACTGGACGTGCTCGCACAGGCCGGCGCCACCGCCGTGATCCAGCCCGGCGGATCGATGCGCGACGCCGAAGTGATTGCAGCAGCCGACGAACAGGGCATTGCAATGCTGTTCACCGGCTTCCGCCACTTCCGCCACTGAGGCGCCCGGCGCGGCACTCACCCAGGATGCGGGCAGCCAGCCGGTTGCCCGCTTTCGCAGTTTTGATGATCAATCGGTCTGCATTCATATGAAAGTACTTGTCATCGGTTCCGGCGGTCGCGAACACGCACTGGCCTGGAAACTTGCCCAATCCCCCAAGGTCACCCGCGTGCTGGTGGCGCCGGGCAATGCCGGCACCGCCCGCGAGCCGCTGATCGAGAACGTGCCGGCCAACAGCATCGAAGACTGGCTGGCCGTGGCCCGCCGGCACAATGTGCACTTCACCGTGGTCGGCCCGGAAGCACCGCTGGCCGCAGGCGTGGTGGATGCCTTTCGTGAGGCCGGCCTGCGCATCTTCGGCCCCAGCCGGGGCGCTGCACAGCTGGAAAGCTCCAAGGACTTCGCCAAGCAGTTCCTGACCCGTCACGGCATTCCGACCGCACGTTACCAGACCTTCTCGAACGCGGTCGATGCGCATGCCTACATCGAGCGCGAAGGTGCGCCGATCGTGATCAAGGCCGACGGCCTGGCCGCCGGCAAGGGCGTGGTGGTCGCCATGACGCTTGAGCAGGCACACGAGGCCGTGGACATGATGCTGCTCGACAACCGCATGGGCGATGCGGGCGCCCGGGTGGTCATCGAAGAGTTCATGCGCGGCGAGGAAGCCAGCTTCATCGTGATGGCCGATGGCCGCAACGTGCTCGCACTGGCCACCAGCCAGGACCACAAGCGCCTGCTCGACGAAGACCTCGGTCCCAATACGGGCGGCATGGGCGCCTACTCTCCCGCGCCGGTAGTCACTCCCGAGGTGCATGCCCGGGTGATGCGCGAAATCATCCACCCCACCCTCGCCGGGATGCATGCCGACGGCCTGTCCTACACCGGCTTCCTGTATGCCGGCCTGATGATCGACGAGGCCGGCCAGCCCCGCGTGGTGGAGTTCAACTGCCGTCTGGGCGATCCGGAAACCCAGCCTATCCTGATGCGCCTGAAAACCGACTTTTCCGACCTCATCGAAGCCGGCATCGACGGCCGCCTGGGCGAAATCGAAGCCGAGTGGGACCGCCGTGTGGCACTGGGCGTGGTGATGGCCGCCGCAGGCTACCCCGAGTCCCCGCGCAAGGGCGACGTGATTCGTGGCCTGCCCGAGACGGAACGCGAGGACGTGCATGTGTTCCACGCCGGCACCGCCGCGCGCGGCACAGAAGTGCTCACCTCCGGTGGCCGGGTGTTGTGCGTGACCGCACTTGGCGACAATATTCGCCATGCGCACAAGAGCGCCTATGAAGTGGCCGATGCGATCCTGTTCGACGGTCGCCAGTACCGGCGCGACATCGGCTACCGCGCCCTGGCGCGCAAGAGCTGAGCGGACGGCGATCAAACACATGAGCATCGAAACGAGCGAGATCAAGGACTACCTGCTGGCATTGCAGGCCCGCATCGTCGACCAACTGGAAGCCTTCGACGGCGAGTCCTTCCACACCGACAGCTGGACGCGTCCGGCTGGTGGCGGAGGCATCACCCGGGTGATCGAGGAAGGTCGCTTCTTCGAACGCGGCGGGGTCAACTTTTCCCATGTGCGCGGCGACCGGATGCCCGCCTCGGCCACCGCCCATCGCCCCGAACTGGCCGGACGCCGTTTCGAGGCCATGGGCGTGTCGCTGGTGCTGCATCCGCGCAACCCGTACTGCCCCACGGTGCATATGAACGTGCGCTGCTTCATCGCCAGCGCGGACGGACAGCCGCCGGTGTGGTGGTTTGGGGGCGGCATGGATCTGACGCCCTACTACCCTTTCGAGGAAGATGTGCGCCACTTCCACCGCACCTGCCGCGACGCAGTGCTGCCTTTCGGTGGCGCGGCGCAGTACCAGCGCCTCAAGCAGTGGTGCGACCGCTACTTCCACCTCAAGCACCGCAACGAGGCACGCGGGGTCGGTGGGCTGTTCTTCGACGACCTGGGCGCCGACGGACAGACCGGCTTCGACATGGCCTTCGGCCTCACCCGCAGCGTCGGAGACGCCTTCCTGCCGGCCTACCTGCCCATCGTCGAGCGACGCCGCGATGTCGTCTATGGCGAGCGGGAGCGGGATTTCCAGGCCTACCGGCGTGGCCGCTACGTCGAATTCAACCTGGTGTTCGACCGTGGCACACTGTTCGGGCTGCAGTCGGGCGGGCGCACTGAATCCATCCTCATGTCGCTGCCCCCGATCGTCAAATGGCGCTACGACTGGCAACCCGAAGCAGGTTCGCCGGAAGCGCGGCTGTACGAAGACTTCCTGCCGGTGCGCGACTGGGTGTAACGGGGGGGGCTGCCTGCATTGCAGTACCTCACCGGTCCAACAAAAAACCCGCCTGTTGGCGGGTTTTTTGTGATTCGTTGCACCTGCGGAACGCTGCCTCAGCCCACCACGGTCAAGGCCCGGGACTGCGCAGCGGCGCGGTAGTACTCCATCGCTTCGGCCGGCCGCTCCAGGCGCTCCATCAATTCGCCCAGAGCAAGCTGCACGTCCTTGCGCGGATCGATGCGCAGGGACTGTTCCAGATAGCTTTGTGCCTTGCCCCAGATCTGCGCCTGCATGCACTGACAGCCCAGCGCGTACAGCAGCCCGGCATCCTCCGGATGAGCCACCAGCCAGCGCTCGGCCTGCGACAGGGCATCCTTGGCCTCATCGCCACTCCCCGCGCAACGCGCATACAGACGCGCCAGTTCGCTGTTCCATTCGGCATCGAGCACCCGCTCCACCGAACGGCGAGCGGCAACGCCCTGACCGGTCGCACCCAGCGCGGTGACCACCTCGCGCATCATGCCGATATCGTTGATCACCTCGCGCGGCAGCGCACGCCAGTACGCAAGCTGCTTGTCCGGCTCGCCCACCAAGGCGCGCAACTGGGCGGCATGTGCCTGACGCAAGCCCTCACGGGCCTGGGCCTGATCGATGGCACGATTGTCGAGCAGACGGTGGAGCGCCGTGACGGCCGTCTCCCAGTCGCCACGCTCCCGCGCCAGTTCGAGTTCAAGGCGATAGGCGGCGCTGCTCTTGTGCTCGCTCTGCTTGAGTTCGGCCATCGCGCGGCTGGCGTCTTCCAACTTGCCGCTGCCCAGGGCCAGTTCCACATCGGTCAGCAGACCGGCAGCGCGGGTACTGCGATCGGCCTCAAGCCGGTCCATCCACTCACGGTAACGCTTGGCATCGCCCAAGCCATGTGCAGCCCGGGCCGCAATCAGCGCGGCCACCGGCGCCTCGCCCCCTGCCGCCCAGGCGATTTTCGCCTGACGCAAGGCCTCGGTATAACGCCCTTCGAACAGCGCCTGCAGCGCGTCGCGCAACGAACGGTAAGCCTTGTCCTGACGTCTGCGCGAGCGGAACAGGCCTACCTTGCCGGGCAGGTCGATGGCGCGCGCAACCATGCGCACCAGCATGTGCAGTGCGAGAAAACCAACCACCAGCACAACGATGGCCAGATTCAGCGACACCTGCGCGCGCCACGGCGGGAACACCACCAGCAGATACCCCTGATTGGCTTCGGCCAGCATGGCCACGCCTGCCGCCACGGCAAAAATCGCGATGATCCAGATCAATGTACGCATGGCGAACCTCTCAGCGCGACGCCGGAGCGCTGGCCGCACGGGCCTGCGCCACGCGAAGGGCGGCAAACGTTTCTTCAAGGGTCGGCGGCTGGGCGGTGATCGAGATCGCTTCAAGCTCGCTCATCTCGGCCACGGCACGCTGCACCTCCGGGTCGCGCAGGTCGAAGAAACGCTCCACCCAGCCACGTGCCTGGGACAGATCGGCAGCATAGGTGCGGCCGTCGCGCGCCAGCAGCGCCAGGCGTGCGGTGAGCAGACGCACCTTCACGTTCTCACGCAGGAAGGTGCTCTGTGCCGGCGCCAGCAGGACCGGGTCTGTCTGGTCCAGACGCTCAAGCCGGATCATGCCCTTCACCTCATCCCACACATCGTCCGCCAGGGCACGTGCATAGGCCAGCGAACGGTCGGTCCAGCCCAGGCTCTCATCCACCTCGGCCAGTTCGGCCTTGCCGCCCAGCGCGGTCGATTCGTCCAGCGTGAATTCGTACACCAAGGGGAGCTTGTCCATGCGCTCGAGCAGGATTTCCAGCTTCAGCGCCAGCCCGGACACATCCACCCTGGGATGGGCCTTGATGGTATCGAGGTCGCTGATGAGCGCCTTGCGCAAAGGCTGCAGATGCGCCTGCTCCGGCATGGCCAGACGGGCGTCGGCACTTTCCAGCGCAATCAGTGCGGCTTCATAGTTGCCTGCCAGTTGCAGGTGCTGGGCCGCGATGTTGATGGCCTGGGCAATCTCGGCCAGCACCTGGTCACCACGCGAACGGGAATATTCCTGATACAGGGCCTGCAAGGCGGCCGCCTGACCTTCGGTAGCGGCCACCTTGGACTCCATCGCGCCAATGCCGCCCTGGATCGATGCAATCGTTTCCTGCTGCTGGCGCACCAGCCCACGCAGTTCGGCCACCGTGACATCGGCCCCATTCACCCGCTGCGCGACTTCGGCCCGCAACTCCTTGGTCGCCAGCCTGAGTTCATACACCTGCCAGCCAGCGGCGGCCGATGCCAGTACCGCCACAGCGGTCAGCCCCACCAGCAGCGCCGTGCCGCGTCCGCTGCCCTGAGTCGGGGCAGGAGCGGCCTCCTCTGCCGGCAACGCAGCCCCAGCCGGTCCACCGCCATCAGCGTGCGCGCGCTCTGCCTCTACGGCAGACGTCACGGTCGGGTCACGCTCGGATTCATCACGCTCGGGCTCATCACGTCCGGCCACATTGGGGGCACCATCTCCGGACACGCCCGGCTCGCCGGACGCCGTGGCCTGTGCAGCCTTCGACAACACAACGGCATCGCCGTCCGTCACGCCAGGCTCTGCATCCGGCTTGTCTGCGGCCTCGGACGCGGCAGCACGGGTCTTGTCATCATCGCGACGACCGCCCCGCCTGGAGCCGCGCCCCTTGTTGCGGTCAATGTTGCTGTCGCGAGCGTCGCCTCCTGACGCCTGGTCTTCGCCGGAACTGGGCGGCAGCTTGTCTCCGGAACCGTCCTCAGTAGGTGCCTGTTGTTCGCCCTGCACGGGCTTGGTCAGCGCTGGGATTTCTTTTTTCATGGTCGCGAGTTTAACCGAGACTGGTGGGAAGGTGCGAATCAAGGGCCTGAACCAGCCCTTCATCCGCGGGAGGCGTTTCGAACACCGTCGAAAAGCCGGCCTTGCGGGCATGTTCCGCAATCCGCGGATGCGGTGCGAAAACCGGTATCCCGGACAGCAGCCGCATGCCGTCCGGATCAAGCAATGCAAGCAGATTGCCAACCGCCTCGCTGCTGGTCAAGCTGATCGCATGAAGCTCACCAGCCTGCGCACAGGCCAGCAACGCCCGGGGCAGGCGGGTCGGTGCCCTGCGCCGGTAACAGTTCAGATAATCCACCCGGGCACCGCGTGCGCGCAAGGTGTCGCCGAGCAGCGGACGCCCGCCATCGCCGCGCAGGATGAGCACGCGACGGCCATTGACGGCGTCCGCCCCGAATTCCGGCAGGGCCAGCACTGCTTCGCTGTCGAAACCGGCCGCAGGGACGATCACCTCCGCAAAGCCTCGTGCCCGCAGGGCCTGCGCGCTGCCCTGCCCCACGGTGGCCACCTTCAGGCCGGCAGGCCACGGGCGGTGAGCCAGCAGGCCGTCCAGCCCGTACTGCACCGCATTCGGGCTGACGAAGAAAGCCAGGTCATAGTCGTCGAACGCAGCGGCCGTCCGCTCGAAGGCGGAGGTCTCTTCCGGCGGCAGTATTTCGATCAACGGAAAGCACACGGGCGTACCGCCGAGCTCTGCAATGCGGGCGCACAGCGATCCGGCCTGCGCGGCGGGTCGGGTGACCAGCACCTGCCTGCCCCGAAGTCCGCCGGCCATGTGTCCGCGCTCCGCCGTGGTCAGCCGATTTCGGCGAGGATGGCCTGCGCCCCCTGCGCCTTCAGCTGTTCGGCCAGCGCCAGTCCGAGCGATTCGGCATCGGCTGCCGGCCCACGAGCCTCCGCCTGCACCATGCGCGAGCCATCGGGCAGCGCCACGAAACCGCGCAACCACAGCTGACCCTCCTGCAGTTCGGCGTACGCGCCCAGCGGCACCTCACAGCTGCCGGCCAGTGCGCGCGACACGGCGCGCTCGGCAAGCACACAGGCGGCCGTGGCGGCATCGTGCAGGGGCTGCAGCGCGGCGATCAGGTCGGTGCGCGAGGACAGGCACTCCACCCCCAGCGCACCCTGCCCGACCGCCGGCAAGGATTGCTCGGCGCTGAGCACGCCACGAATGCGCGCGTGCATGCCGAGCCGCTTCAGCCCGGCTGCAGCGAGGATGATGGCATCGTACTGACCTTCATCGAGCTTGCGCAGGCGGGTGTCGAGGTTGCCACGCAGGCTGGTTACGCCAAGATAGGGATAGCGCACATGCAGTTGCGACTCGCGCCGCAGCGACGAGGTGCCAACGATGGTGCCCGGAGGCATGTCCTCCAGGCTCTCGTAGCGGTTGGACACGAATGCATCGAAGGGGTCTTCCCGGTCGCAGATGCACGCCAGATGAAAAGGGGCCTCCATGCTCATCGGCACATCCTTCATCGAATGCACCGCAATGTCGGCACGACCGTCGAGCAGCGCGGTTTCCAGTTCCTTGATGAACAGCCCCTTGCCGCCCACCTTGGCCAGCGGCCGGTCGAGGATCTGGTCGCCACGCGTGGTCATGCCCAGCAGCTCGACCTGACAGGCGGGGTACAATGCCTCGAGACGTGCCTTGATGTGCTCGGCCTGCCACAGGGCCAGGCGGCTTTCACGGGTGGCGATGACAATACGTTCGGGCGGCTGGAGGCCGGTTGCAGACTGGGTCACGGCGTACTCGAAGATCGGGACAGGAATTCCATGAAAATGAATCAGACGGCACGGGCCGGTTCGCAGCAGCGAACCGCAAACGCCATGCGACTGAAAGCGTGGGTCGGCATTCTAGCATGGGCGGCCGCCCTGCCCGCATTCCTGCCCGGTTTTGTCGCCGCCGCAGCGGACGCGCCGGCACGCATGGAGCGGCTCGCCGAACCGGTCGACCTGCAACAGGAAAGTCGGCACATGGCCCTTCACGGCATGCCGATGGTGGTGTTGTACAGTCAGGCAGACTGCCGCTACTGCGACCAGGTGCGCACCCACCTGCTACCCATGGCGCGAGAACAGGCCACGCAACCGGCCGAACGGCAGCATGCGCTGTTCCGGCAGGTGAACCTCGACAGCAACGCCCCGCTCACCGACTTCAGCGGCCGGCCCACCACCCAGTCGGCCTTCTCGAAGGCGCAGGCGATCCGCTTCACCCCTACTGTGGTGGTGTATGGGCCGGACGGTCGCACACTGGGCGAACCGATCCTGGGCGTGCGCATTCCGGATTTTTACAGCCAGTATGTGGAGCAGGCCATCGGGCAGGCACGCGAAGCACTGCGCGCGCAACGCCCCTGACCCGGTGCGCGACAAGCCCCGCCGTTCAGGGCGGGGAAGGATAGCGCGGACGGCGTAGCCGTCCTTGCCTTTGGCTTTCAGTGCGGTGTTTGCTTGCGGCTCGATGCATTGGCGCACCGCCACACCAAGAGTATGATCAAGGCATGCAACGACTTCAAGCCTTCAAGTGCGAACTGATGCCAGACGGGCAGCAAGAGCGGCACATGTGCAGCTTCGCTGGCTCGTGCCGGTTCGTGTTCAACAAGGCACTGGCGTTGCAGAAGGAACGCTACGAACAAGACGAAAAGAAGCTCGGCTACGCCGGGCTGTGCAAGCTGCTCACCGAATGGCGTAACAACGTTGAAACGGCGTGGTTGGCCGATGCGCCGGTGCACCCACTGCAACAGACGCTCAAGGATTTGGAACGAGCCTACAGCAACTTTTTCGCCAAGCGAGCCAGCTTCCCGCGTTTCAAAAAGAAAGGTCGGTCCGACAGCTTCCGCTACCCCGATCCGAAGCAGATCAAACTCGATCAGGGCAACAGCCGCATCTTTCTGCCAAAACTCGGCTGGCTGCGCTACCGCAACAGCCGGGATGTTCTGGGTACGGTGAAGAACGTCACCGTCAGCCAGTCGTGCAGCAAGTGGTTTGTGTCGATCCAGACCGAACGCGAGATCGAGCAACCGGTGCCGCAGGCCACCAGCGCCATCGGTATCGACATGGGCATTGCCCGCTTCGCTACCCTCTCGGACGGCACGTTCTACGCCCCGATCAACAGCTTCAAAAAGCACGAAGTCGCATTGCGCAAGGCGCAACAGGCGATGAGCCGCAAGACGAAGTTCAGCCGCAACTGGAAGAAGGCGAAAGCCCGCGTCCAGCGCATCCACGCCCGCATCGGAAACGCCCGCCGCGACTACCTGCACAAGGCCACGACCACGATCAGCCAAAACCACGCGATGGTGTGTATCGAGGACTTGCAGGTACGGAATATGTCCAGGTCGGCGGCAGGCACGGCAGAGGCACAGGGCAAAAACGTTCGGGCCAAGTCCGGCCTGAACAAATCCATTCTCGATCAGGGCTGGGGCGAGTTCCGCCGCCAACTGGACTACAAGCTGGCATGGAACGGCGGCATCCTCGTTGCCGTGCCGCCGCGCAACACTAGTCGCACCTGTCCTTGCTGTGCTCATGTGTCGGCGGACAACCGGCGCACGCAAGCCCGGTTCCGGTGCGTGGAATGCGGCTTCGAGGAAAACGCCGATCTGGTCGGCGCGATCAATGTTCTAAGGGCGGGACACGCCCGGTTCGCCTGTGAAGTGAGCGATGCAGCAGGGTCGCCAGCAGCAGGAACCCACCGAAGCGACTCAGGAGAGGTTCAATGCCACGCCTGAGCGCTGTAGGAATCCCCGGCCTTCAGGCCGGGGAGGATGTCAATCACAAGCCAAGCAACGGTCGCAGCTGCGACCACTGACGACGGCTGACCGGAAGACGCTCGTCCAGCCCCTGCAGCAGGATTTCCCAGTGGGCATCGCCGTCATTGCCAACCACCCGCTCCACGCCGGCAATCGCCTCGCGCGCCACCAGGCAGTTGCGATGGATGCGCACGAAGCGCTCAGGAAACTCCTGCTCCAGTTGCACCAGTGACTCGTCCAGCACATGGCTGCGCGTACGGGTGGTGGCGGTGACGTACTTGAGCTCGGCCTTCAGGTACAGCACATCGGCCACCGGCACCAGCAGGATGCGGCCACGCTCGCTGACGCTGAAGTGCCTGCGTGCGCCCGGCGCCAGTGACGCCAAAGCCTCACCGGCCAGCGGGCGGCGCTGCCGTGCCCGCCCCAGCGCCTCGGCCAGCCGCACGGCGCGCACAGGCTTGAGCAGATAATCGGCCGCCGCCACCTCGAAGGCGCTGAGGGCATATTCGTCATGCGCCGTGGTGAAAATCACCACCGGCGGCGAATCCATGCGCGACAGATGGCGCGCCAATTCCACCCCGTCCATCGCCGGCATCTGAATGTCGGCCAGCACCACGTCGGCCGACTCGTGCTCCAGCAGGCGCAACGCCTCCACCCCGTTGGCCGCCATGCCCACCAGACGGGTCGGCTGCTCGGCCGCGATGTCGCCCAGCAACTCGCGCATGCGGCTGCGGGCCGGCGCCTCGTCATCGACGATCAGCACCGACAGCACCGGCTGGGCACTCGTGTCGTGCGCGTCGCTCATCCCTGCGCCCTCCGGTAGGGCAGCTGAATGGTGACCCGGTACTTGCCCTCCCGTACGCTGCTTTCCAGACGTGCCTCAAGATCAAAGAACAGCATCAATCTCTCCCTGATGTTGTCGAGCGCCATGCGGTTGCCCACATGGTGACTTTCGTTTTCGGTAAACGGGTTTTCCACCCGCAGGATGATCTGATTGCCCCGGCGGCGGCCCCGCACGACGATTTCACCGGGCTCGGCGGCCGGCTCGATGCCGTGATACACCGCATTTTCCAGCAGAGGCTGGAGCATCAGCGGTGGCACCAGTGCATCGCGCGGACAGCCTTCGAGCGACCAGCGCACCTTCATGCGATCGCCGAGGCGCAGGGTTTCCAGATCCACGTAACGCTCGCACAGGACCAGCTCATTGCGCAGCGGCACCAGCTCGCGCTGTTCGCGCATCAGCGCCCGGAACAGATCGGCCAACTCCTCCAGGGCCAGCTCCGCACGACGCGGGTCGGAGCGGATCACGCCCAGCACACCGTTGAGCGCATTGAACAGGAAATGCGGCCGGATGCGGGCCGTCAGGGCACGCAGGCGGGCCTCTGTGTGCGCTGGCGACAGGCTGCGGCTGCGGTAATCGAAATAGGCAAGACACGCCCCGGTAACCGCCCAGGCCCACAACAGCCAGCGCCACGCCAACGCCTCGCTCCCATCGCGCAGCAGCGGAAAGCAGGCCAGCACGACCGCACTCACCAGCACCAGGATGAAGGCGCCCGCGCGTGCCAGACCTGCACGCTTGAGCAGTGGCTGCAGCAGGTACAGCAGCAGCACCACCACAAACAGCGGCAACTCCACCCGCCCGGCCATGTTGATGGTGCGCTCCAGCCACACGCGCGGCTCGCTTTCGAGCACCATCACAGTACCGGCAGCCAGCAGGTTCACCAGCACCAGCACCCGCAGCAACACGCCCAAATTGCGGAAATCCGGCACATCGCCACGTCGGACGGGGGCAACCGGCTTTTGCTTTATACTTTCCACTTGCTCTCCACGCGGGGCTCAGGGTGTGCAACAGGGTGCAACGGCGCCCCGGCCCGTGCGCACACCGGCCCCGCACACCAACGCCGACCCGCACACTCAGAACTCACTCCGGTATCATCTCGTTATTATGACAGACACTTCATCCCAGAACGCTGCCAAGGCCTGGTCCGGCCGTTTCTCCGAACCCGTCTCCGAGCTCGTCAAGCGCTACACCGCATCGGTGGGCTTCGACCGGCGCATGGCCGCGCAGGACATCCGGGGCTCCCTGGCCCACGCCAGAATGCTCGCCGCACAGGGCATCATTCCGGTCAGCGACCTGAACGAAATCGAGCGCGGCATGGCCATTATCCGCGATGAAATCGAACGCGGCGAGTTCGCATGGAACCTGGACGACGAAGACGTCCACCTGAACATCGAGAAGCGGCTCACCGCACTGGTGGGCGATGCTGGCAAGCGACTGCACACCGGACGCAGCCGCAACGATCAGGTCGCCACCGACATCCGGCTGTGGCTGCGCGATGCGATCGACCAGATTCTGGTCCTCATCGAGCAGTTCCAGCGCAATCTGCTGGCACTTGCCGAAACCCATGCCGCCACCCCGCTGCCGGGTTTCACGCACCTTCAGGTGGCCCAGCCGGTGACCTTCGGCCATCACCTGATGGCCTACTACGAAATGAGCCGCCGCGACGCGGAGCGCTTCGTGGATGTGCGCCGCAGGGTCAACCGCCTGCCGCTGGGCAGCGCCGCGCTGGCCGGCACCAGCTATCCGATCGACCGTGCCTTCGTGGCCCGCGAACTGGGCTTTGAGGAAGTGTGCGCGAACTCGCTCGACGCCGTGAGCGACCGTGACTTCGCCATCGAATTCTGCGCAGCCGCCTCACTGCTGATGATGCACCTGTCGCGCATGTCGGAAGAGCTCATCCTGTGGATGAGTCCGCGCGTGGGCTTCATCGACCTGGCCGACCGCTTTTGCACCGGCAGCTCGATCATGCCGCAGAAAAAAAACCCGGACGTGCCCGAGCTGGTGCGCGGCAAGACCGGACGGGTGAATGGCAGCCTGATTGCGCTGCTCACCCTGATGAAGGGTCAGCCTCTGGCCTACAACAAAGACAACCAGGAAGACAAGGAACCCCTGTTCGATACCGCCGACACGGTCATCGACACCCTGCGCATCTATGCCGACATGATCACCGGCATCCGCGTCAAGCCCGAGGCCATGCGCGCCGCCCTCGCCCAGGGCTATGCCACCGCCACCGATCTGGCCGACTATCTGGTGAAGAAGGGACTGCCCTTCCGCGATGCGCACGAAGTGGTGGCCCTCGCGGTGCGCGCGGCCGAGCAGCGTGGCTGCGACCTGTCCGACTTCACGCTCGCCGAACTGCAAGCCTTCTCCGCCCTGATTGCCGAGGATGTGTTCGGCGTGCTCACGGTGGAAGGCTCGCTCGACTCGCGTAATCACCCCGGTGGCACCGCTCCCGCGCAAGTGCGGCAGGCCATCGCGCAGGCCCGGGCGCGGCTCGGATAGCGACACCGTGGAAACCAGCGTGAGCGTGAAGACCAGGATAGGCAAGTACGAGATCCTGCGGCTCATAGGCGAGGGGGCCACCAGTCTGGTGTACCTCGCCTATGACCCCTTCGCGCAGCGCGAAGTGGCCCTCAAGCAGATGCACCCCGAGATGCTGCGCGACAGCAACCGGGGGCAGCTGTATCGCCATCTGCTGATGAACGAGGCCACCCTGGTCGGCAAGCTGAATCATCCGCACATCGCGCAGATCTACGATGCGTCGATGGACGAGGACGAAGCCTTTGTGGTGATGGAATACGTACCTGGCGGCACCCTGGACGCCTTCACCACCGCAGACAAGCTGCTGCCCTTCGACCGATTGGTCGAGATCATCTTCAAATGCACCCGGGCGCTGGACTACGCCTTTCATCACGGCATCACCCACCGCGACATCAAGCCTGCAAACATCCTGATGGTGTCGCCGCAGGGGCAGGACATCAAGCTCAGCGACTTCGGTGCAGCCTTTCATGTTTCTGCCGAAATGACCCAGGTGGTCGGCGTGGGCTCACCCGCGTACATGTCGCCCCAGCAGATCCGCGACATGCCGGTAGACCAGCGTGCCGACATCTATTCTCTGGGCGTGGTGATGTTCCAGTTGCTCACCGGCCGCCTGCCCTTCGAGGGCGAAACCAACTACAGCCTGATCTACCACATCACCCACGACACCCCGCCACTGCCCAGCGCATTCCGCCCCGAAGTGCCCGCCGCACTGGAGGCCATCGTGCGCCGGGCGATGGAACCCGAACTGGAGCGCCGTTACCAGAGCTGGAGCGAGTTTTCGCAAGATCTGGCCCATGCCTTCCGCAACCGCGCCCTGGAGCCGGCGAACCGTGATATTCCCGAAACCGAGAAGTTTCAGACCCTGCGGGAAATGAGTTTCTTCCGCGAGTTTTCCGATGTCGAACTCTGGGAGGTGGTGAATTTCTCGAGCTGGACATACGACCAACCCGGCACGGTGATCATGCGCGAGGGGGAAACCGGCGATCACTTCTGCTTCATGACCGAGGGCGAGGCCCAGGTACGCAAGAACGGCAAGCTGCTCACCATTCTGTCGCCGGGTGAATGCTTTGGCGAGATGGCCCTGTTCTCTGCCGGAGGCGGCATACGCTCCGCGACCATCGAAGCCAGCACCCGGGTGTCCGTGGTCTGCATCAGCGCCAGCGCCCTGCACGCGGCTTCCGATACCTGCCGCATGCATTTCTACAAGGCATTTCTGGAAGTCCTGTCCACCCGCCTGTCGCTGGCCAACGCCCGCATCGCCAACATCTGACGGTTGACCCGCCTGCCGGACGAATACCCCGGCGCGCTCAGCGCCCTCCTCGCCCGCCCAGTCGTCGCCCGAATTTATGCAGCGTATGACGCAGCAACAACGTGGGACGCATGCGCAGGCGGTGGTAGCGCAGGCTGCCCAGCCGCAATGCGAGACGCACGCCGGCATTGTCCTCCACCTCGGGCAGGCGCGACACGAAACTGCGCCGCATGACCCAGTCCAGCAACGCCATCCGCCATCCATCCGGCACCGTCAGCGCGGTCTGTTCGAGCAACCGGGGCATCGGCGTATCCAGCCAGCCCCGGGCGTAATGCAGGGCCAGGCCAAGCGGCCTGTCTGCGCAGTGGCGTTGAGAGGACGCCAGCAACTCGCCCCAGAAGCCCCTGTCCGTACCATGCCGGCGCAGCAGTCCGTCGATATCCAGCAGATCGCGCAGCCGATCGTCCAGTTCGGTGTCCTGAAACAGGTGAATTGCCGCATGCACCACCCGGTCGGCGGGCGACAGCACCCGATAATGGGTGTCCTGCGCGATCACCGCACGCTCGAACAGCGCCGTTGCATCGGCCCGCACCCGGGCGGTAACCGGCGAGATGGTGTGGTGCACATCGAGTTCGAAGCTGAAATCCGGATGACGCATCGGCGGTAGCTCATGGCTCCACTCCCGGTAATAACGATCATCGTAGGCATCGCTCACCGTGCTGCGCCAGCCGGCCGCGCGCAGTGAGGCCTCGGTGAGCGCCAGTTGCGAGCGCGGCACCAGCAAGTCCATGTCGGCAGGCAGACGCCCCCTGGCGCAGGGCTCGTCATCCACCAGATAGGCGGCCCCCTTCAGCAGCAACATGTCCACGTTCGCAGGAATGCTGCGCCGCAGCCGATCGAGCTCATGATGCATGCAGCGTGCCCGATAGTCAGCCACATTGCAGGCTGCCTGCAAATGTCCGCGCACTGCGTCCGGCACCCCCTCCCACACCCCGGGGCGGGCCGCGATGCGCTCCGCGAACTGCCCCAGCATGCGGGCCTGGCGAGCCACCGGCAGGGCCCGATCCCACTCCGCCAGCGTCCACTGCGCCACCTGCCCGACATCGCGCAGGGCCGGCAGCAACAGGGTCCAGGCCACCTCAGGGGGGCGAAAGTCAGGCCATCGGCTCATGCGCGTCCTGTACCGTGTTGCGCAGCCAGTCCACGGCCTGGTCAACGTCGCCATACACCAGCCGATAGCATGCGCAGGCATTGACCAGATCGGCCAGCGCATGAAAGGCCGTGGCGCCCAGCACCGGATAATTGAAGCTGTTGAAGGCCAAGCGCGCAAAGGCTTCGTGCCGCTCTTCCGGAATGGCCTGCAGGGCCGCGCCTGGACGGTAAGCCGGAAACAGCACCACGGCCGGTCGGGCGGCCCGACGGCCAGCCTGCAATGCGATCGGATCGGGCGGCAGGTGCGCCACGACGCCCTTGCGCGTACCGGCAAAGCGCGGCCCGAGCCGTCCGGGGGCAGAGGCTTCGATCAGGTCTATCGAGGCATTCTTCAGCGCAATCGGCTTGAGCATCGGCAGCAGCACGGCACGGTCCGGGTCAAGCACACCAAATTCGTCGGACAGCAGACGGAAGCCCGCCAGCATCAGCGCTGCGGTGAGCGTGCTCTTGCCATGGCCGGGCGGAGCGGCCATCAGCACGGCACGATCCTCCAGGGCCACAGCCCCTGCATGCAGTAGCACATGCTGGTTGCAGCGCTGGCCAAACGACCAGTTCACGCCCCACTCATACAGCGGCAGCGCCAGACGGGCGGGAAAAGGCTCGAACGGCATCAGCCCGTCGATCAGGAAGCGGGCCTGGGGGCGCCAGAGCCTGCGCAACCCCGGGCTGTGCCGGATGCTGACATGGTAGTCGGCGAAGGCCACGTCGCTGTCGGCGGCGGGTTCGACAGGCCCGGCCGATACCTCCTGCAGCAGGGGGTAGTCGCGGTACACCTGTTGCAAGACGGGCTCAAGCGCCGGGCAGGTGGCGTGCAGGCGTACCTTGGCCGCACCATAGTCGATCAACAGCCCCGGCCCGCGCAGCATGCCTGCCAATGCAGCAGGCGGCAGACTGCCGATACAGGGAGAGGAGGCAGAAAGTGCGTCCCGGGACATCAGCCTGACAGAATGCCCAGTCGCACGAAGCGGGCGAGCGCATCGGCCACCACCACCTCTGCGGGGTCCACTTCGAGTTGGGAAGAGAGAATGCTTCTGGCTTCGTCCGCGCTCACGCGCCTGGGCCCGGCAACGGCAAACACCGTTTCCAGCACGGCCAGGGCGGCCGGACGCACCACATGAGTATGGCCGGAGGCGGCCTCGAACAACGCAGCCCCCTCGCCCAGAAGACGAAAGTCGAAACCGAGTTCGCCAAGAAAGGCGGACAGTTCAGAGGCGCTCAAGCCAGGCGCTGCGCGTCGGTCAGACGATCCGGCTCAACGCACGGGCGGCCAGGTTGCCGACCCCGACGGAATTCCAGCACGAGGCACTGACCAAACGGTCATTGCTGGCGTCATATACATAATCACCACCGTCAAAACCGGCCGCTGGCGGCAGGGTGACCGTTGCGCCATCGGCCACCGGCCCCCCCATGCTTTCGAAAAAGGCTTCCTCGTCGGTCACATTGACCACACTGCTGCCATCCTGAAGGCAGGCACCGCTGCTTGAATTGGCCAGAGCCATGCCGCTGGGCAGGGTGAAGATTGCGGGTGCTCCGATGACCGTCTTGAGCAAACGGCGTCTTTGCTTGACCCGATCAATATCCGACAAAGACATGGAACCCCCTTCTGTATTTGAATGCAGCGGTCTGTTGAATACTACCCAGCATCCGGCAGAACCAGAGACGCAATTTCCGGGCCTGCTAGACCCGAACGCCCCGGAAAGCCTGTCGGAACAGCGGCGTGTACGCGTGCGCCGAAGTGTTTCGGAGCACGCTGACGCACGACTGTAAGAAAAGCCGACGCCACAAGCAGGCGCCGGGGGCAAATGCTGGAAAGCGGGAGCATATCACAGGCGAACATCATTCATCCTGATGACATGCGCCGGATTCAGGCCTGGCTGGTGTTGGCCTCTGCCAGCATTTGCTGCAGTTCTCCGCTGGCAAACATTTCCTTTACGATGTCACACCCCCCAACGAACTCACCCTTGATGTAGAGCTGCGGAATGGTCGGCCAGTTGGCGTATTCCTTGATGCCCTGGCGCAGTTCGTCGCTCTCCAGCACGTTCATTGCCGCCACCTGCGTCACCCCGGCCTGCTTGAGGATCTGCACCACAGTGGCCGAAAAGCCACACTGCGGAAACTGCTGCGTGCCCTTCATGAACAGCACCACGGGATGGGCGTTGACCTGCTCGTGGATGTATTCCTTGATGTCCATTTTCAATCCGTAAAAGTTGAGTGAATTAGTCGGATAAGTGTAGATTCCGTACCGACCCGCGTCAATAGCGTATATCAATGCATCGGTATGGACTTTTTGATTCCGAGCAGCATGACCGTCAATGCCAACCCTGCCACTGACCACCGGACACCCGCTCGATTCCGGCCAGATCGCGCCATGAGGCAATCGCCGAGAAGCCGGCATCGGTCAGCAGACCACGCACCTGTGAAGCCTGGTCGTAGCCATGTTCGACAAACAGCCAGCCCCCCGGCTCCAGATGCTGCGGCGCCTGGGCCACGATGACCTGCAGGTCGTCCAGCCCTTGTGGCCCGGAAGCGAGCGCAGTGTGCGGCTCGAAACGCACATCTCCCTCCTCCAGATGCGGATCGGAGGACGCAACATATGGGGGATTGGCAACGATCAGGTTGAAGCGGTCGCCCTGCAGTGCCGAAAACCAGTCGCTCACCACGAAGGAGACGCTCGCCCCGATGCGGGCCGCGTTGGCCATCGCCACCAGCAGCGCATCGCGCGAACGGTCGACCGCTGTCACATCGGCCGCAGGCAGCTCGCAGGCCAGCGCAATCGCCAACGCACCGCTGCCGGTGCCCAAGTCCAGCACCCGGGCAGCGGATTTGTCGCTGAAATAGGCCAGCGCCAACTCCACCAGCAACTCGGTTTCCGGCCGGGGAATGAGCACGGCCGGGGTGACCATCAACGAATAACCATAAAACTCCCGCGAACCCACCAGATAGGCGACCGGCTCACCGGCGGCCCGTCGCTCGACGAGCTGGCGGAAGGCGCCCCAGTCCTCGCTGTCAAGCGTCTGCTCGGGATGCGACACCAGACGCGCTGCCGGACACTGCAGCACATGGCGCAACAGGACACGCGCATCCACCATGTCGATATGGGCTCTGGCCCACTGCAGGGCACCCGCGATATCGGGCGTGAGCAACTGTGTCATTTCAGTCTCCAGCCAGTTCGGCCAGCTGGCCGGCCTGGTGTTCGAGGGTCAGGGCCTGGATCAACTCGTCGAGTTCACCTTCCATCACCTGGTCGAGTTTGTAAAGCGTCAGGTTGATGCGGTGATCGGTAATCCGGCCCTGCGGAAAATTGTAGGTGCGAATCCGCTCCGAGCGGTCGCCACTGCCAACCAGGCTCTTTCGGGTGGCCGCCTCCCTGGCCTGCTGCTCGCGCACCTGAATATCGTGAATGCGCGCGGCCAGCACCGACATGGCCTGCGCACGGTTGCGATGCTGGGACCGGTCGTCCTGGCATTCGACCACAATGCCGGTGGGCAGGTGCGTGATGCGCACCGCCGAGTCGGTCTTGTTCACATGCTGCCCGCCGGCCCCGCTGGCCCGGAAGGTGTCGATCTTCAGGTCTGCCGGGTTGATCGCCACCTCGGCCAGCTCGTCGGCCTCGGGCATCACCGCCACGGTGCAGGCAGAGGTGTGGATGCGGCCCTGGGTTTCGGTCACCGGAATGCGCTGCACCCGATGCCCTCCGGACTCGAACTTCAGTCGGGCATACGCGCCGTTGCCAATCACGCGGGCAATAATCTCCTTGTAGCCCCCGAGCTCCGACTCGCTGGCCGACACCAGCTCCACCTTCCAGCGCTGCCGTTCGGCATAGCGACTGTACATGCGAAGCAGATCGCCGGCAAACAGGGCGGCCTCCTCGCCCCCGGTGCCGGCGCGGATTTCCAGGAACAGGTTACGCTCGTCGTCCGGGTCGCGTGGCAACAAGGCGCGCTGCACTTCCTGCTCAAGCGTGGCGAGCCGGGCATCGGACTCCTCGATCTCCAGTTCCGCCAGCTCGCGCATCTCGGGGTCGGACAGCATCTCGCTCGCCCCTTGCCGGGCCGCCTCGGCCTGGCGGTAAGCCTGATACAGGGCAACCACCGGCTCGATCTCCGAGCGCTCCCGCCCAAGCCGGCGAAAGGCATCCATGTCGCCCGCCATGTCGCCGGAAGCAAACTCGCGGTCCAGCTCCGCGAGTCGGGATGACAACTGTTCCAGCTTCTGGCGAATGCTTGGTTTCATAGGTGCGGAAGGATGAAGGGTGAAGGAAGCGGACGGAAACACCCGGCACAGGCGATGCACGCCCGCCCGGCCCTGCCGGAAAAACGGCTAGAGCCCGTCAGGCTTGAGATTGAAGATGCGCCGCACCAGACGGCTGGCTTCGAGCTGCTGCTCGGCCTCGCCCTCGTTCAGGAAGCGGGTGGGCGCATGCAGCAGCTTGTTGGCCAGCCCCTGGCTGAACGCTTCGAGCACCGCCTGCGGGTCTTCGCCACGGGCAAGCTGCCTGAGCGCACGCTCCAGCTCCCGGCTGCGCAGGGTGTCGGCATGTTCGCGCAGGGCGCGGATGGTCGGCACCGCTTCGCGCGCCTTCATCCAGTGCAGGAAGCCATCCACCCGGGTGTCGATGATCGACTCGGCCTCGATCACCGCCTGCTGGCGAGACTCCAGACCGGCATCGACCACCTGCGCGAGATCGTCCACAGTGTACAGGAACACATCGTCAAGCTTGCCGATCTCGGGCTCGATGTCGCGCGGCACGGCCAGATCCACCATCACCATGGGGCGATGACGACGCGCCTTCACCGCCCGTTCGACCATGCCCAGGCCGACAATGGGCAGCGGCGCGGCCGTACAGGAGACGACGATATCGAACGCAGGCAGGGCCTCGCCGATATGGTCGAGGCGCATCACCCGGGCGTTGAAGCGATCCGCGAGTGCCCGGCCGCGCTCTTCGGTGCGGTTGGCAATCATCATTTCACGCGGGCCGGCGCCGGCAAAGTGTGCCGCACACAGCTCGATCATCTCGCCGGCGCCGATGAACAGCACGCGCTGTTCGGACAGGCTCTCGAAGATGCGTCCGGACAGATGCACCGCCGCCGCCGCCATGGACACGATGTTGGCGCCAATGGCGGTGGTCGAACGTACTTCTTTGGCCACCGCAAAAGTATTCTGGAACAGCTTGTGCAACAGCGTGCCCATGGTGCCGGCCTCTTCCGCCCGGCGCACCGCATCCTTCACCTGCCCGAGAATCTGCGGCTCGCCCAGCACCATCGAGTCCAGCCCGCTGGCCACCCTGAACACATGGCGCACCGCATCGCGCTGCGGATAGGCATACAGGTAGGGCGACACATCGCTCAGCGGCAGATCGTGAAAATGCGCCAGCCAGTCGGCCGCACACTGCGGCTGCTCGGTGGCGAAATACAGCTCGGTGCGGTTGCAGGTAGACAGGATGGCCGCCTCGCGCACGCTGTTCCCCTGCGTGAGATCGTGCAGCGCATGATCCAGACGCTCAGGCTGAAACGCCACTTTCTCGCGGATCGAGAGTGGCGCCGTGTGATGGTTCAGACCCAGGGCGTAGAGCTGCATGCAACAACCGTCAGTGCGAAGTGCGGGCGATTATATCACCAGCCCCCGACCGTCAAGACCCGCGCCCGGCCGGCATCGCACATGCCTTTGCTGCGGGGCCGGCTCAAGTCACGGGATAGAATGCCGATAGGGAACAGATAACGCCACACACCACACGCCAAACAAGGAGCACATCAACATGCTGACCGCCATCGCCCGTTCGATGCGATTCAAACTCATCCTGACCACACTGCTGTCGGGCAGCCTGCTGGTGGCGGTCCTGATGCTGTCGCTGTGGCACCTCGACCGGAGCGAAGATCGTTTTCTCGGCTTCATCGACCGCGACGCGCGCGCGATGACCCTGCTGCAAGGCGCACTGGCCGACGGGTTGCTCGCCGGTATCGCCATCCGCAACAAAATCTTCAACCCCGACCTGCCGCAAAGCCGCCAGGTGACCGAGGCCGCGATTGCGCGGGTCGATGCATCGCTGGCAGCCCTGCGCCCCCTGTATGCAGGGCACGCCGAGCTGGCCAGCGAATTGCAGGCTCTGGACAACGCATGGCAAAAGAACCGTCAGGAGAAGCTGAGGGTTCTGGAGCTTGCCGAACAGGGCGCGCTGAGCGAAGCGCAAACCCATCTCACCACGATCGAGCACAAGGGCTGGTTTGCCATCCGCAACGGCTTTCAGGCGCTGATGGCGAAGCAGGACGAGATCACCGCCGGCACCCGCTCGGCGGTGATCGGCGAAGGGCAGCGTGCGCTGTGGCAAACCCTGGTACTGGTGGTGCTGGCGATGGCCGCCAGCCTGGTGATTGCCTGGTGGCTGAGCGGCAAGCTGTCGCGCGGCATTCGCAGCGCGCTCGACGCCATGAACCAGATTGCCGGCGCAGATGCCGACCTGAGTCACCGCCTGCGGGTGGACTCTCAGGACGAAGTGGGGCAGTTCGCCGCGAGCTTCAACACCTTCATGGATCAACTGCAACAACTGGTGCGGGAGGTACGCGCCACGGCCGGCGAACTCACCCAAGGGGTGGCGCAGCTGGGACAGGCCAGTGTCTCGGCCACCGACAACATCCATGAGCAACGCGAAAAAACCGAGCTGGCTGCCGTCGCCATGAACCAGATGACCAGCTCGGTGCAGGAGGTTGCGCGACATGCCGACGCCACCGCCGATGCGGGCCGCGAGGCCGGCAAGGCCTCCTCGCGCGGTCAGGAGGAAGTCCGCCACACCCTGTCGGGCATCGAGGCGCTGGCCTCGGGCGTGGATGACTCGGCCGGCAGCATCCGCCAGCTGGTGAGCGACAGCGAGCGGGTCAGCCAGGTGCTGGACGTCATCATGGAGATTGCCGACCAGATCAACCTGCTGGCGCTCAACGCCGCAATCGAGGCCGCACGCGCCGGAGAACAGGGTCGCGGCTTCGCGGTGGTGGCCGATGAAGTGCGCTCGCTGGCGGGGCGCACCCAGAGCAGCACCTCGGAAATCCGCGATATCCTCGACCACTGGCGACAAAGCATCCAGGCCGCCAGCAAGCGCATGGACACGGTCGCCGAACGCTCCGACAAGACCCGCCATCAGGCGGCCCTCGCGGGCGAAGCGCTGGCGCTGATTCAGTCGGCGGTCGACCACATCGAATCGATGACCGTACAGATCGCCTCCGCCGCAGGCGAGCAATCGAACGTGGCCGCCAGCATCAACCAGCAGCTCACCGCCATCGACCAGCTTGCCCAGCACAGCGACCAATCTGCCCGCGACACCGCCCAGATCGGCCATCAGCTGCAGGAACAGGCCCAGCGGCTGCAGTCGCTGATTCAGCGCTTCAGGCTGTGATCGTTCAGCCGGTCCGCCGGTCCGATCACCCGCAGGATCTCGGCGGCCGTCGTCTCGCCGGAATCCACCTTTGTCACGGCATCGTCGGACAGCTGGCGGGCGCCCGACTCCCGGGCGGCCCGGGTCAGTTCGGACAAGCCCGCCCCGCCCGCCACCAGATCGCGAAAGCGCTCATCGGGCAGCAACACCTCGTAAATGCCCATGCGGCCGTGGTAACCGCTGCCGTTGCAGTGCCTGCACCCCTTGCCGGCAAAGTGCCGCATCTGTCCGCTGGCAAAGCGCCCCCCCAGCCGGGCCAGCACCACGGCATCGGGGCTCACCTCCTCCCGGCAGGCCGCGCACACCTTGCGCACCAGACGCTGTGCAATCACCCCCTCCAGGGCTGACGCCAGAATGTAGGGCTTCACCCCGAGGTCGAGCAGCCGGGCAACGGTCGCCAGGGCCGAATTGGTGTGCAGCGTGGAAAACACCTGGTGACCGGTAAGGGCCGCATGAAAGGCCACCTCGGCCGTCTCGTGATCGCGAATTTCGCCCAGCAGGATGACATCCGGGTCTTGCCGCAGAATGGCACGCAGCGTGGTCGCAAAGGTGAGCCCGATCTTTTCTCGTATGAGCACCTGCCCGGCCATGTCGAGGTAATACTCCACCGGGTCTTCCACGGTGATGTAGTTCTTCTCGGCTACCGCGTTGTGCTGCAGCAGGGAATACAGCGTGGTGGTCTTGCCGCTGCCGGTGGGGCCGGTGGCCAGCACAATGCCTTGCGGCTTGTCGATCATCAAGCGCACCCGCTCCATATCCTCCGGGGCAAAACCGAGCGCCTCCAGCCCGATCACCGCCGCGTTACGGTCGAGGATCCGCATCACCACCTTTTCGCCATTGATGGTGGGCAGCGTGGAGATGCGCAGATCGACCATGCGCATCGGCGACTTGATCGTCACCCGCCCATCCTGCGGCCGGCGGCGCTCGGAAATGTCGAGCTCGGCCATGATCTTGATGCGCGACACCAGTGCCGAATGCAGCTGATGCGGAATGTTGATCTTGTCGACCAGCACACCGTCGATGCGGTAGCGCACCGCCACGCTCTTCGTGCGGGGCTGCACATGGATGTCGGAGGCCCCCAGGCGGATCGCCTCAAGCACGATTGCATTCACCAGACGAATGGCCGGCGGCTCCTCGGTTTCGCGCAGCAGCACTTCGAGCGAGGCATCTTCATCCTCGTCAATGACGATTTCGATGCCCTCGTACGGGTCCTCGGCCGACACGCGCGTCACCAGATCGTCGAAATCCACCGACGTCCCGAACACCTCGGCGATCTTCTCGCGAATCTCGCTGGCACCGGCCATCACCGGCAGCAACTCCAGCCCGGAGGCAAAGCGCACGTCGTCGAGCAGCCCGGCATCCAGCGGATCGGCCACCGCCAGGGTCAGGCGCCGGCCATCCAGCCGCAGCGGCAACACCAACTGGCGCTCGCAAAAGCTGCGCGGCACCAACTCGGCCACCACCGGATCGACATTGAACTCGGCCAGCGACACCTCATCGACCAGCAACTCCTTGCGCAGGATGGACTTGATCGCATCCTCCTCCACCCAGCCCCGCGCCAGCAGCAACTTGATGAAGGGCTCCTTGCGCAGCTGCTGCTGCCGGTACAGCTCCTGGAGCTGGTTGTCGCTGAGCAAATTGCGCTTGTTGAGCATGATGCCCAGCTGGCTGCGATTGGAGACAGCCAGCCTGGCCAGGGCCGAGATTTCCTTGCCCTTGCGCTCGTTATCGACCTGCAGCGCCCGGTTGCGCTGCTTCAGGTCGTGTTGCTCCAGCGCCAGCGCCACGGTCACACGCAGGTCATCGTCATTCCAGGGCTTGAGGATGAACTTGTAGACCGCCCCTTCGTTGATCGCCCCCATCACCGCACCGGTATCGGCATGACCGGTGAGCATGATGCGGATGGTGTCCGGATAGCGCTGCTTCACGCACTTCAGAAACTCCGCCCCGCTCATGCCCGGCATCATGTAATCGCTGATCACCAGATGCACGGCCGTGCCCTCCATCTGCCGCAGCGCATCGGCCGCATCGTGCGCCACCAGAACCTCGTAATTGCGTTCGAGGCGGAACACCCGGCGCAGTGCGGACAGCACCCCGGGCTCGTCATCGACGATCATCAGGCGGTAGGTCATCGGAGCGGCCGGCGCACAGCCCTCCGGTGCGTCACCGCCCCCATCGGCGCCTGCCGGTCCACGAAAGAAGTTCGCGATCAGGCTCATCGGGCCACCGCCGGCAGCAGCACACGCACCCGGCTGCCCTTGTCCGGCACGCTCTCCAGACTGATCCGGCCATGGTGCGCCCGCACCACATCGCGCGCCACGGAAAGCCCCAGCCCGGTGCCCTCGCCCACGCCGCGCGTGGAAAAGAAAGGCTCGAAGGCGCGCTTGAGCACCTCGGGCGCCATGCCCTCGCCGTTGTCCAGGATGTCGATGCGCAACACGTCCTGCCGTACCCCCTGCAGAGTCCCCTGCTCTGCACCGACCCGCACCACCACCTGTCCACCCCGTCCGCTCACGGCCTGCACCGCATTTCGGATCAGATTGAAGAAGGCTTGGTTGAGATGGCCCACATGCCCATTCACCCAAGGCAGTTGTGCGGCAACCTGACAGTTCAAGCGGACGCCTGCCGGTAGCGAGGACTCGATCATCGCGCACACCGCAAGCAGCTTTTCTCCCAGATCGAACAGCTCCTGCCCGGCACCATCCACATTCGAAAAGCTCTTCAGGTCACGCACGATACCGGCAATCCTGTCCGCCCCCTGAATGCTGTCGTCGAGCAGCGCGCCAAAATCATCCAGCATGAAGTCGAAGTCGATGCGCTCGCACACTTCGCGCAACCCGGGCGTGGTCTCACGCCCGAGGGCATCGCGCAAGGCCAGCAACGCGCTGACATAGCGTCGCGCCGACACCAGATTGCTGCGCACGAAGCCGATCGGATTATTGATCTCATGCGCCACCCCGGCCGCCAGTTGCCCCACCGCCGCCAGCCGCTCGGTTTCGTAGAGCTGGCGCTGGCGGGCCTCGATAAGCGCCACCTGCTCGCGCACCTGCTCTTCGAGCTTGCCCGACAGCGCCCGCAGGCGGGCTTCCGAAGCCGCCAGTTCGGCATTCTTGGCGAGCAGGTTTTCATAGTCTGCCTGCACTGCCTCGACATGCAGGTCGGCTGCCATCAAGTACTGGGCACGCTGCTGCAGGATGGCTTCCAGCACCTCCGCAGCCGCCTTCAGGCGCTCGGCCCGGTCGGCCGACGACACAAGAAAGCCGACCGGCTCCAGCTCCAGGTCGAGTGCCACCGACAGGCCATGCTCCGGCAGCGTATTCCCCCACAGCAGCGCGCCGTCCCGGTCCTGCAACACCGTCGCGGCCCCCACCAGCAGGTCCAGCCGCCCCTGCAGGCGCTTGCGCAGGCTGGCACCGAGCAGGTCCTGCAGCATGAACTGTCGGTCGAGTGCGGCCATCATTCCCCCTCTGCAGCCGGTGACACACCGCCCAGCCCGGCGACAAAGGCCGCGCTGTCGAGGCCATGCCGCTCGGCCAGTGCGAAATCGGCATCGAGCGACCGGTACAGCACCGCAAGCAGGTTCGCAAAAGTTTCGCGCACCCCGCTGCCCAGCAGTGCCGAAGCGAACACCAGCGGCCAGGGCGCCTGTCGCCAGTCTGCCCGGATGGTGTCCTCGGGCACCAGACTGGACTCGGGCAGGTCGCGCTTGTTGAACTGGATCACCAGCGGCAGGCGCGCAAAGTCCAGCCCCACACGCGCGGCATTGCCCATCAGGTTGTCGAAGGATTCCGCATTATTGGTGGTCTGGTTGCGGTGAGAGTCGGCCACGAACACCACCCCGTCGGCCCGCGACAGAATCGCCTTGCGCGTACCGTCATGGGCCACCTGTCCGGGCACGGTAAACAGCCTCAGCTTGATCATCAGCCCGGAAGGCGCCCGCAGCCCCATCGGCAGCAGGTCGAAAAACAGGGTACGGTCATTGCGCGTTTCCAGCGTCATGATCTCCCCCTTCAACTGCGGGCCGGGCAGGTCATGCAGTCGCATCAGGTTGGTGGTCTTGCCGCTTTGCGCCGGCCCGTAATACACCACCTTCACGGTCAGCTTGCCGGCATCCTCTTCGAAATCAGCCATTCCCGCCCCCGGGCGTACGGCAGCCGATCCCCTGTCGACTCACCGAAAGACAACGCAAACGTGGTGCCTCATCCCTAGCCACGAAACATGGTTGAAGAGTAGCCGGATACGCCCGCCCGAACAACTCCCATGCCCGAGTTTGGCCTGGTACGCCCGAGCGCAGGCTGTTCGCTGGAACGCTGTGCCACGCCCTTCAAACCACTGAAGGCCGCCGCAAAATACCGGAAGCCAAACACCCGGACCTGGCGTCACAACCAAAGCACAAAGAGGACCCCAAGAATCACTGACGCATCCACAATCATTCGGAGCAAAAAGCTTTTTCTCCCCACCCTGTATATAACGAAAACATACAAGAAGCCCGCTATAAAGGAGAGAATTGCAAGGGGAAAAATCACAATCAACGTAAGCGCTCCACAAACCCCATTCTTCCTGGTTTCGCTACGCTGTGATCAAATTCTCGGCGTTGAGATTCCAGGGAAGGAGGGCTTCGAAGTGTTCAACGGTGCTTGCGGTGGGCAATGCGC
>JBAYOV010000031.1:0-42547 GCA_041678045.1 Rhodocyclaceae bacterium | reverse complement strand
GGCAGCGCGATGGCTTCGTCGAGCGCGTTGGTGTGCAGCGACTGGGTGCCGCCGAACACTGCGGCCATGGCCTCGATGGTGGTGCGCACGACGTTGTTGTACGGGTCCTGCTCGGTGAGCGACCAGCCCGAGGTCTGCGAATGGGTGCGCAGCATCATCGACTTCGGGTTCTTGGGATTGAAGCCCTTCATGATCCGCCACCACAGCAAACGCGCAGCACGCATCTTGGCGATTTCGAGGTAGAAGTTCATCCCCACCGCCCAGAAGAAGGACAGGCGGCCAGCGAAGGTATCGACGTCCATGCCGGAATTGATGCCGGTGCGCACGTATTCGAGACCGTCGGCCAGCGTGAACGCCAGTTCGATGGCCTGGTTCGCGCCCGCTTCCTGGATGTGGTAACCGGAGATCGAGATGCTGTTGAACTTCGGCATGTGCTGCGCGGTGTAGCCGAAGATGTCGGCGATGATCTTCATCGACGGGGTGGGCGGATAAATATAGGTGTTCCGCACCATGAATTCTTTCAGGATGTCGTTCTGGATCGTGCCCGAGAGCTTGTCCTGGCTGACACCCTGCTCCTCAGCGGCGACGATGTAGCCGGCCAGGATGGGCAGCACGGCGCCGTTCATGGTCATCGACACCGACACCTTGTCGAGCGGAATGCTGTCGAACAGGATCTTCATGTCCTCGACCGAGTCGATGGCCACACCGGCCTTGCCGACGTCACCGGTGACCCGGGGGTGGTCCGAATCGTAGCCACGGTGGGTAGCCAGATCGAAGGCCACCGACACGCCCTGCCCCCCGGCGGCGAGTGCCTTGCGGTAGAAGGCGTTCGACTCTTCTGCGGTGGAGAAGCCGGCGTACTGGCGAATGGTCCACGGCTTGACCGCGTACATGGTCGGCTGCGGGCCGCGCAGGAAAGGCTCAAAACCCGGCAGGGTGTCCGCAAACGGCAGGCCCGCAAGGTCGTCGGCCGTGTACAGAGGCTTGACCGCGATCCCTTCGGGTGTATTCCAGTTCAGGTTCTCGACCTTGCCCTCGGGCGCATGTTTCGCAGCAGCCTTGTGCCACGCATCCAGGTCGGCCTGGCTGTACTCCGGATATCCCTGCTTAGACATTGCTTACCTCATGAATTCGAACGCCGCGCACTGCGGCCTTGAGTCGTTTCGACACCGCCCGCCCTGACTGGCTGACACACGGGCAGGAACAGGCGCCATCTTAATCCCGCAGGCGACGACAAGACCACCCGCAAGCAGATGCTGCGGGTGGTCGTCGGCGCCCCTTGCGCCGCAAGACCCCTCTCCAGCCCCGGTCGAGCCGGGGTCTCCCATGTCCTGCGACGCGCCGGAAGTTGACTTGACCAGCAAAGGAAATAATACTTTATCCATAATTATGAATGCAACCGACTTCGACATGTCTGCGCACGTACGCGACGCAGGCGTGCGACCGGTTGCCAGGCCCCCGGATACCCCTACCGGCATCCGGGCCATGACAAAAACTCCGGATAGCCCGCCCTGTCACCATGAGCTCCAACCGTATTGCCCCACTCGCGCTGTATCAGGAAGTAGCCGAAAGGCTGCGCCAGCGCATCTTTGCGCACGAACTCGCCCCCGGCACCTGGATTGACGAGCAGGCGATTGCGGATCAGTACGGCATCTCGCGCACCCCGCTGCGCGAAGCCCTGAAGGTCCTTGCCTCGGAAGGACTGGTCACGCTCAAGCCGCGCCGGGGCTGTTATGTGACCGAAATTTCGGAACGCGATCTGGACGAAGTCTTCACCGTGATGGCCCTGCTCGAAGGCCAGTGCGCGCGCGAAAGCGCCCAGCGGGCGAGTGACGCCGATCTGGAGCGCCTGCGCTGCATCCATGCCGATCTGGAGCGGGCTGCGGAGACGGGCGACATCAACGGCTTCTTCGAAGCGAATCAGGCGTTTCACCACGCACTGCAGGAAATTGCCGACAACCGCTGGCTGCTGCAGGTCATCACCGACCTGCGCAAGGTCATCAAGCTGTCGCGCCACAACTCGCTGTTTTCGGAAGGACGGCTGGAGCAGTCGCTCGCCGAACACCGCCTCCTGCTCGATGCCCTGCTGGCGCGCAACCTGGACACCGCAGAGCAGCGCATGCGCGAGCACATCCAGAGCGGACGCGCCGCGCTGGCGCGCATTGCGAAGGCCAAGAGCCGCGCGGCGTAACACGTCACCCTGCCAAACACCGTTCGGGCAGAGCCTGCCGAAGCCCGTTCGTAGGCACCGTCGGAATCGCCCTTCGAGAGGCTCAGGGCGAACGGGATCGGTTACTTGACCTCCGCCGGCGGGGTCCCGGCGCGCGTCACCAGCACCTGGTCGATGCGGTAGTTGTCGATGTCCACCACCTCGAACTTGTAGCCGGCATACTCCACGAAGTCGGTGCGCTTGGGCACCTTGCGCAACGTGTACATCAGGAAACCGGCCACCGTCTCATAGTTCTGAAAGCCCTCGAAGACGTCGATGCTCAGCGCCTGCATCACATCCTCGATGGGCGTCAGGCCGTCGATCAGCCACGAATTGTCGTCCCGGCGCACAATCAGCTCTTCCTGGAAGGGGCTCACCAGATCGCCCATCACCGTGCTCATCACATCCTGCAGGGTGAGCAGGCCCACCACCAGGGCGTACTCGTTCACGATGATCGCGAAATCCTCTTTCGCATCGCGAAACCGCTCCAGCGCCTCGAACAGGTTCAGGGTTTCGGGCAGCACCAGTATCTGGCGCACGATGGGTTCCGTACGCAGCGACAACTTCTGCCCATTCACGATGCGCGGCAGGATGTCCTTCGCATCGACATAGCCGATCACCGAATCGATGCCGTCCTTCTCGCACACCGGATACTTGCCATGCGGTGTTTCGGAAATCTTGTTGCGGATGTTCTCTTCGGCCTCCCCCAGAGTGAGGAACACGATGCTCTCGCGTGCGGTCATCGCCGAGGGGATGATGCGCGAATCCAGTTCGAAGACGTTGGCAATCAGGTGCTGCTCCTGATTGAGCAACACGCCGGCCTGCGCGCCTGCATCGGCCATCGCCATGATGTCGTCGGGGGTGATTTCCTCGCTGCGCACGTTGGCAATGCCCAGCAGGCGAAAGAGCCGGTCGGCCAGCCCGTTGAACACCCACACCAGCGGCGCAAACAGCAACATGCAAAACTGCATCGGCCGTACCGTGGCCACCGCAACCCGCTCGGGGTGCGCCATGCCGAAGCGTTTGGGCATCAGGTCTGCAAACAGCACGAACAGTGACGTGACGAACACGAAGGCCAGCACAAAACAGACGCTCTCCAGCCACGGGCCGTCATACACGGGCCGCAGCAGCGTCACCAGATAGGGCGACAGCGCCGACTCGCCCACGATCCCCCCCAGGATCGCCACCGCATTCAGGCCGATCTGCACCACGGTGAAGAAATTGCCCGGGCTGTCCTGCAGGGCCAGCACCCGCTGGGCGTTCGGATGCCCCCCTTCAGCCATCAGGCGTAACTTGACCTTGCGCGAGGCGGCCAGCGAAATCTCGGAAATCGAAAAGAAGGCACTGGTTACGATCAGTGCAAGAATGATCAGCAATTGATTGACAAGCGACACAGCGGCTCCTTGCCGGCCCACTCGACTGACATGCCTTACGGCCAGCGCGGCACAGTCTATCACCGGCAGTGCTGAATGCCGTTCTTGCAGACACTGCCGGCTCCGCCACGCTCGCCCACACACCGGACACGCGCACCGGCCGCCTATTTGCGATCCTCCCCCGCAACCGTATCATCCCGGGTTTGAACGACGGCCTTCGACGCCCGCACACACCATGCAATCACGCATCGATCTTGAACTGAGCCACCACGTCGCCACCCTGACGCTGAACAACCCGGACAAGCTGAACGCCATCGATTCGTCCATGTGGCGGCAGCTGCGCGAAGCGATGCTCGTCCTCAACAACAATTCCGACCTGCGCTGCGTGATCCTGCGCGGCGCAGGCGAGCGGGCCTTTGCCGCAGGCGGCGACATCGAGGAATTCCTCACCGTGCGCGCCACGGTGGAGGACGCGGTGCACTATCACGACGAGCTGGTGGCCGAGGCGCTCGACGCGATCCGCAACTGCCCGGTGCCGACGATTGCGGCCATCCAGGGGGCGTGCGTGGGCGGCGGGCTGGAGATTGCCGGGTGCTGCGACCTGCGCATTGCCGGTGAAAGCGCACG
The DNA here is from genome assembly GCA_041678045.1 of Rhodocyclaceae bacterium. Lineage (GTDB taxonomy): Bacteria > Pseudomonadota > Gammaproteobacteria > Burkholderiales > Rhodocyclaceae > UBA2357. The sequence continues at coordinate 38,338 of JBAYOV010000031.1, read as the reverse complement.
CTTCGGCGCCCCCATCAATCGCTTGGGGTTTTCCATGTATCCAGGCGAGATGGCCGGACTGCTGGCGCTGGTCGGTCCCGCCGTGCTGCTCGAAATCCTGCTCGAAGGGCGCATTCTGGATGCCCGCGAAGCCTATGAGAAGGGGCTGCTCACCCGTGTCGTGGCCGATGCCGAGGTGCTGCACGAGGTGCAGGCCACCGCAGGCCGGATTTGCGCCGGCGCCCCGCTGGTGGCCCGTGCGCACAAGCAATGGGTGCGCCGGCTGGGCAACGGCGTGGCGCTCAGCGACGAGGAAAAGCGCGAGGCCTTCGCCTTTCTCGCCACCGAGGACTACCACGAGGGCATGGCCGCGTTTCTGGCAAAGCGCAGCCCGCAGTTTCACGGACGCTGAGCGGCCATCGCGCTGCCCGCCCTGCCTGGGCTCAAACCTCAGCGCGCGGTGGCAAACAGCGCCTGCCCCAGCGCGGCGTCCAGCCGGACAAGGTCCATGTGACCTTCGATCGCATCGGCCAGACGGTCGATGTCGGCCTCACGCCGTGCGGCCAGATCGACCGCCTCGAGCGCGCCCTGGGCGCCCGCCCAGCGCAACAGTGCATCGAGCGCCTGGGGCGTGTCGAACAGGCCGTGCAGATAACTGCCCGCCACCTGCCCGTCCTCCGACACCGCGCCTTCCGGCCGGCCGTCGTCGAGCGTGACGAGCGGACGCGACAGGGCCGCCCCGCAGCTCACGCCCATGTGAATTTCATAGCCGCGCACCGGTGCGCCATCCAGCAGTCGCCCGCTGACGTTGAGCAATTGCTTCTCCCGGGCCAGCGTGGTTTCCATGTCCAGCCAGCCCAGCCCGGCCGCTTCGCCCGGCGTGCCTTCCAGCCCGAGCGGGTCGCACAGGCGCCGGCCCAGCATCTGGAAGCCGCCGCAGATGCCCAGCACCTTGCCACCATAGCGCAGATGGCGGGCCAGGTACGTCTCCCAGTCCTGCGCGCGCAGGTGCGCCAGATCGGCCTGCACGCTCTTCGAGCCGGGCAACACCACCAGATCGGCCGCAGGTGGCGTCTGCCCCGGCCCCACCCAACGAAAGTCCACCTGCGGATGCAGGCGCAGCGGATCGAGATCGGTATGGTTGGAAATCCGCGGCAGCACCGGCGCAATCACCCTCAGCCGCACCTCGCCCTGCTCGGCGCACGCTTCGCCAATCGCATCCTCCGCATCCAGGAACAGGCCGTGCAGATAGGGCAACACCCCCAGCACCGGCTTGCCAGTGCGCGCCTCCAGCCAGTCCAGCCCCGACTGCAGCAGGCCGATGTCGCCCCGGAAGCGATTGATCACAAACCCCTTCACCCGCGCCTGCTCGGACGGCGAGAGCAGTGCCAGCGTGCCCACCAGATGGGCGAACACGCCCCCCTTGTCGATGTCGGCGACGATGATCACCGGCACGTCGGCGGCTTCCGCAAACCCCATGTTGGCGATGTCGCGGTCGCGCAGATTGATCTCCGCCGGGCTGCCCGCCCCTTCCACCAGCAGGCAGTCATGCGCCGCCAGCAAACGCTGCCACGAAGCCATCACCGCCGCCATCGCCACCGGTTTGTAGTGGTGATAATCGCGCGCCGACAGGTTCGCCACCGCCTTGCCATGAACGATCACCTGCGCCCCCACGTCGCTGGAGGGCTTGAGCAGCACCGGGTTGAAGTCGGTATGCGGCTCGATGCGGGCCGCCCTCGCCTGCAGGGCCTGCGCCCGACCGATCTCGCCACCATCCACCGTGACCGCCGAGTTGAGCGCCATGTTCTGCGGCTTGAAGGGCGCCACACGCCACCCACGGCGCACCAGCACCCTGGCCAGCCCGGCCACCAGCGTACTCTTGCCCGCATCTGAAGTCGTGCCCTGCACCATCAGGGCGGTAGCCTGTTGCATCGCGTAAAATCCCGTCTCCGTTCGAAGCCGGGCATTATCGCCGATCTGCCCGCCCCCCTTGTTGATTGCCGCACCTCACCCATCCGATGCCGATTGCCCTGCTGTTTTCCCTGCCCCTCAAACTCGCCGCCGGCATCGCGCTGGACCGCCTGCTCGGCGAGCCTCGCCGCTGGCACCCGCTGGTCGGCTTTGGCCGCTGGGCGCAGCGGGTGGAGCGCGTGGTACGCAGCCGCCTCGGCGAAGGGCGCATGGCCGGCGTGCTGGCCTGGGTGCTGGCGGTGCTGCCCTGGTGCGGCCTGGCGGCCGTGCTTGCCTGCATGCACCCGCTGCTCGGCTGGGGGCTGGACATCGCGCTGCTCTACCTCGCGCTGGGCGGACGCAGCCTGGAAGAGCATGGCGATGCCGTGGCCACGCCGCTGGCGGCCGGCGACCTGGAGACCGCACGCACCCGCGTGGGCTGGATCGTCAGCCGCGACACCTCCGCCCTGGACACCGAAGGCGTCGCCCGGGCAGCCACCGAATCCGTCCTGGAAAACGGCAACGACGCGGTGTTCGGCACGCTGTTCTGGTTTTGCCTGCTCGGCGGCGCGGGCGCCGTACTGTTCCGGCTGGCCAACACCCTGGATGCCATGTGGGGCTACCGCACGCCCCGTTATCTGGCCTTTGGCTGGGCCGCCGCACGCCTGGACGATGCGCTCAACTACCTGCCTGCGCGGCTCACCGCACTCACCTACGCCCTGCTCGGGCACACACGCCAGGCACTGGACTGCTGGCGCCGGCAGGCCGCCCACTGGGACAGCCCCAATGCCGGCCCGGTGATGGCAGCCGGAGCGGGCAGCCTGGGCGTGCGCCTGGGCGGCGAGGCGATGTACCACGGACGGCTCGAAGTGCGCCCACCACTGGGCTGCGGCCCGGCCCCGGGTGCAGACAGCATCCGTCACGCACTCCGGCTGGTCCGGCACGGTCAGTATGTGTGGCTGGGCGTGGTCGCGCTGTCCGGCCTGCTCGTGCTGCTGGCACGCGCCTGAACCGCCCGGACAATGCTCGCCCGGGAGATCCCACGATGACACGCCGATGACACACCTTTCGACGCCCCCCGTGCCGCACGCCCCCCAGCCAGCCGACGCCCCCCGCCTGCACCACGGCGGACGCCTGCGCGAGGCCGCGCGCCAGTACCGGATTGCACTCGATGACTGGCTGGACCTGTCTACCGGCATCAACCCGCACGGCTACCCCCCGCCCCCGGTGCCCGCCGAAGCCTGGCTGCGCCTGCCGGAAGATGACGACGGTCTGGAACGGGCAGCAGCAGACCATTACGGCCTTGCCGGGCCGGATGCCTCCTGCCGGCTGCTGCCGGTGGCCGGCTCACAGGCCGCCATCCAGACCCTGTCCCGGCTGATCCCTGCCCGGCAGGTGTGCCTGTTCGCCCCCAGCTATGCAGAGCATGCGCACGCCTGGCGTACCAGCGAGCGCCGCTACTGCACATCGGTGGCCGACATGGAGGCCGCCCTGCCTCAGGCCGATGTGGTCGTGGTGGTCAACCCCAACAATCCCTGCGGACGCCAGTTGCCCGCCGCACAACTGCTCGACTGGCGGCACCGGCTTGCGCACCGTGGAGGCTGGCTGATCGTGGATGAAGCGTTCGCAGACGCCCGGCCCGAGCACAGCCTGGCCCCTCATGCGGGCCTGCCCGGTCTGGTGGTGCTGCGTTCGCTGGGCAAGTTCTTCGGCCTGGCCGGTGCGCGTGTCGGCTTCGTGCTCGGCGAGCCTGCCCTGCTGGCGCGCCTCGCGGCGCTGCTCGGGCCGTGGACGCTGGCCGGTCCCGCGCGCCATGTGGCCACGGCGGCCTTGCGCGACACGGCCTGGCAGGCACGCACCCGGCAGCAACTGGCCACCGGCAGCGCCCGTCTGGCCGAGTTGCTCACCCATCGCGGCCTGACGCCCAGCGGCGGCACCGCCCTGTTCCAGTGGCTGCGCACCGCACAGGCCGACGCGCTGCACCAGCACTGCGCCCGGCAAGGCATCCTGCTCCGGCACTTCGACACCCCTGCCAGCCTGCGCTTCGGCCTGCCCCCCGATGAACGCGGCTGGCAGCGCCTTGCCACGGCCCTGGACAGCTGGTCGACGCCCCCGGCCCCGGCGCCCTCCTCAACCGCACCCCACCTTCCCGCTTCCCGCCCCAGGACCTGAACATGCACACCACCACGCCCACGCCCGCCTCCAACGTCCGCCACTTGTGCCGCTTCGGTCTCGCGGCCTGCCTGAGCCTGAGCCTGACCGGCGTCGCCGCTCAGGACATCCGCCTCACCGACGAAATCGGCCGGGAAGTGCATCTGCACGCCCCGGCGCAACGCATCGTCAGCCTCGCCCCACATGTCACCGAATTGCTGTTCGCCGCAGGCGCGGGAGCGGCGGTGGTGGGCGTGGTGTCCTACAGCGACCACCCGCCCGAAGCCCGCCAACTGCCCCAGGTGGGCAGCTACACGAATGTGGACATGGAAGCCGTTGCCGCACTCCGCCCCGATCTGGTGGTGGCCTGGCACAGCGGCAACCGGGCAGTGCACCTCGACAAGCTGGAAGCACTCGGGATTGCGGTGTACATCAACGAACCCCGCACGCTCGAAGCCGTGGCCGACAGCATCGAAGCACTTGGCCGGCTGGCCGGTACCGAGGCACAGGCCGTGCAGGCCGCCAGCGCCTTTCGCAACCGCCACAACGAACTGGCCGCGCGTTACCGGGCGCGCCCCCCGGTGCGCATGTTCTACCAGATCTGGAACCAGCCGCTCATGACGGTCAACGACCAGCATCTGATTTCCGACGTCATCCGCCTGTGCGGAGGCATCAACGTATTCGGCACCCTGCCCGCACTGGCCCCGAAGATTGGCGAGGAAAGCGTGCTCGCAGCCAACCCTGAAGCCATCGTCGCCAGCGGCATGGGCGAAGCTCGCCCCGAATGGCTCGACCAGTGGCGGCGCTGGCCACAACTGACCGCAGCCACGCAGGGCAACCTGTACTTCGTCCCGCCCGACCTGATCCAGCGCCACACGCCCCGCATCCTGGACGGCGCAAGCCAGCTCTGCGCAGCGCTCGAAGAAACCCGCCGGAAGCGGGCCGGGCACCCGGACTGACCCTGGCGTGGCGGACGCGTCCGCGAAGGCGCTTGCCGGCACGCTTTCCGTTACCATTGCAGACTCATCGCCACACGCAGCCACACGCACAGGACGCCCCCCGAGCGCCCGTTGCATCGCCAAGGAGACACCGGAACCATGACACACCCCCCCTGTAACCGCCGCCGCTTCCTCCAGCTCGGGCTGGGCAGTGCCGTGATTGGCGCCGGCACGCTGAGCTCGCCCGGTTTCCGGGCCTTCGCCAGCGATCTGGGCGACTTCATCGTGGGACCGCCCGTGCCGGACATCGTCCCCGAGCAGCTCTCCGAACACGTCTGGATGATCTACTCGAAAGACGGTTTTCCGACCCCGGAAAATCGCGGCATGATGTGCAACATCACCTTCGCCATCACCGAAAAGGGCGTGGTGATGCTCGATTCGGGCGGCTCCCTGCAGATCGGCCAGATGGCCATCCGGCAGATCCGCACCCTCACCGACAAGCCGGTGGTGGCCATCTTCGTGTCGCATTACCACGGCGATCACTGGCTGGCGAATCATGCCTTTGTGGAGGCCTACGGTACCGATCTGCCCATCTACGCACACCCGGTGAGCAAAACCGAAATCGGAGGCGTGCAGGGCAGCATGTGGCGCACGCTGATGGAACAATGGACCAACCAGGCCACCGCCGGCACCCGCATCGTGCCGCCGAACCGGACGGTGCAGCATGGCGACAGCTTCGATTTCGGCGATGTCACCCTGCGCATCCACCACTACGGCACAGCCCATACGCCGGGCGACATCTGCATGGAAATTGTCGAGGACTCGCTCACCTATGTGGGCGATGTGGCCATGGACCGGCGCATCGCCAACATGGACGACGGCTCCTACGTCGGCACCTTTCACTACATGGATCAGCTCGAAGCCCGGGCCGGCTCGAAAATCTGGGTGCCCGGCCACGGCCACGCCGGCCCCGATGTGCTCAACTGGAACCGCGAACTGTTTGCCGGCATCTACGAGAACTGCCTGCAGGCCGTGGCGGACATGAAGAGCATGGAAGAGGCCCGCGAAATGGTGCTGCAGGACCCCCGTGTGGCCAGCCGCGCGGCCGACACCCTGGGCTTTGACGGCAACATCGGCAAGTACATTTCACTGGCCTACCTGGAGGCCGAGCGCGAAGCCTTCTGAGGGAGGCTCCCACCCACGCCCCACGTTACTGCCCGGACGGCGCCTCCGGGCGGCGCCGACGGCGCCGTGCGCTGCGATGCGCCTGCAGCCAGTGCGTGCGGGCCATCTCCCACCACTCGCGGTCGAAGGCCGAAGCGAGCATGGGCAGGGCGGGTGCCATGTGTCGTGCCGCCGCACTTTGTTCGTGCGCGGCGTCATCCTGCTCCTTCAGCTCCGCCCCCAGCGCATCGAGCCGCTCGCCAAGCGAGGGATGCAGGCCATCGCCCCCTTCGTGTGTCTCGCACAGCGCACGCAGCGCAGCGCCCCCCGCCGGGCGGCGAAAGCCCGCGCTCATGCCCAGCCCCATTTCACGGTACGGCAGAATGCGCGGACGGGCACTTGAAGCGCTTTGCGCCATCACCTTGTCCCAGAAGTCACCGAACAGGAACTGCTCCTTGAGCGCCACCTCGACCAGCGCCTCGCCGATCAGGTCGGCGCCCACCAGGCGCGCGGCCAGTTCGTCGGCCTCGAACTCCTCGATGCGCGACAACTCGGCGGCGAGCAACACGTCGCGCCGGGTAAGCAGATTGACCAATGGCTCAAGAAAGGGCAGATCGGCCAGCAGGCGGTCGATCACGCGAAACCACCAGCTGCGCAGGTGACGCCCCCACGCGGCACGCCCCTGACGCTGTGCCGCAAGATGGGCAAACTCGTGCGCCAGGATCGCCGACAGTTGCAACGGCGTGACGCTGTGGGCCAGCGGCAGGCCCAGCAGCAGATGCGTCTGCATGCGGCCGAACAACCCCAGGCTCGGACGCTGCAGCACGGCGGCATTCATGTCGCCGGTGACCCACACCGCATCCACCCTCAACCCGCCGAAGCGCTCGCCCATCCGCCGGACCTTGCGGTGCAGCGAACGTGCCGCCTCACGCGGCAGCAGCACCCCCTCCGGAAGCGGGTCGCCCACCAGCAGCCAGACAATTGCGCGCACACCCAGCAAGGCAAGCATCAGGCCGGCGAGCGAGGCCGCCAGCCGGTAGGCCGTGTCCGGTTCATGTCCGGCAAACCAGGCCTCATGCACAAGAAATATTGCGATGCACAACAAAAGCAGCGAAGCCCATCCCATCAACATCAGGCCAAGCACCGCACGCAGGGTCAGCGTTCTGGCCAGCCCTGCCCGTCTGTCATGATGACTGGAAGCCTTTGTATGCATTTCCGTTTTTCCGGCTGATTCCAGGGGATATCCGTGTGAAAGAATATACTCCGAAAATGGTTTTGTTGATCACTGGAAGTCACTCGAACATCCCGAAACGGACCCTCCAGCCCCCTTTTCCAGGACGGCCAGCGCGCTTTCAGCGCGATTCTCCGGGGGCTTTTTCAAGTCGAATTTGCTGCACTGCAAACAAGGAGTACAATCTGCCGCAGTGATTGTCGCGCCATTCGATTGCCGCCCGTTGTTCTTCTCATCCGCATTCTCGATTACCGCCCCTTCCGTAATTTCTGGCGCATTCCGGTTACGGAGCAGGTTGCCGGTGGAGTATCACGTTCAATGAACACCCAAGACAGTTTTTCCAGCCTCGGCCTGGCCCCCAGCATTCTGCGCGCCGTCGCCGAGGCCGGTTACACCACGCCCACGCCCATCCAGGCCCAGGCCATTCCCCAGGTGCTGGCCGGAGGCGACCTGCTGGCCGCGGCCCAGACCGGCACCGGCAAGACCGCAGGCTTCACCCTGCCCATCCTGCACCTGCTGCACACCACCCCCGCCCCCGGCAAGGCCGCCCCGGGCCGCCCCCGCTGCCTGATCCTCACCCCCACCCGTGAGCTGGCCGCGCAGGTGAAGGAATCGGTCGACACCTACGGCAAATACACCCCCCTGCAGGCCATGGTGATGTTCGGCGGCGTAAACATCAATCCGCAGATCCAGGCCCTGCGCAAGCCGCTCGACATTCTGGTCGCCACTCCGGGTCGCCTGCTCGATCATGCCGGCCAGCGCACCGTCGACCTGTCCGGCGTGGAAATCCTGGTGCTCGACGAGGCGGATCGCATGCTCGACATGGGCTTCATCCGCGACATCCGCAAGGTGCTCGCGCTGTTGCCGCGCAAGAAGCAGAGCCTGCTGTTCTCCGCCACCTTCTCCGACGAAATCCGGGCGCTTGCACAGGGCCTGCTCAACCAGCCCGGAGAGGTCGAGGTTGCCAAGCGCAACACCACCTCCGAACTGGTTTCCCAGGCGGTGTATCAGGTCCCGCAGAAACAGAAACGCGAACTGCTCGCCCACCTGCTCAAGCGCAACGACTGGCGTCAGGTGCTGGTGTTCACCCGCACCAAGCACGGCGCCAACCGGCTGTCCGAATATCTGGGCAAGCAGGGCATTGCCGCCGCTGCGATTCACGGCAACAAGAGCCAGTCCGCACGCACCCGCGCACTGAGCGAATTCAAGGACGGCAGCCTGCCCGTGCTGGTGGCCACCGACATTGCCGCACGCGGTCTGGACATCGAACAGTTGCCGCATGTGGTGAACTTCGAACTGCCGAACGTCGCCGAGGACTATGTGCACCGCATCGGGCGCACCGGCCGTGCAGGCAGCACCGGACACGCGATCTCGCTGGTGGACAAGGAAGAGCTGAAGCTGCTCACCGCCATCGAGCGCCTCACCCGGCAGCGCATCGAGCAGTTGACCGAAGACAGCTTCGTGCCCTCGACCACTGCGGCCGAAAGCTACGATGAGGACCTCGCCCGCCCGCCGCGCCCGCCGCACAACGGCCCCAGGCATGGCAACGGCGCCCGTCGCCCCGCCCCGCGGGACGGCAACGCAGCCGGCCGCACGCCCAAGAAGGCGGCCGACGACCATGCTCGCCCCAGCACACCGCGCAACGCAGCGGCCGCCCCGGGCAAGCCCCCGCGCGCACGGCCGCAGGCGGCATTGCTCGCCCGCAAGTCCCCGGCAGGCCGGGGACACTGAGTCTGCGCACAAACAATGCCAATGAAATATGAAAATTTTATTGGCATGAACTGAAAACCCCTTCCATTATTTTTATGCCATATGGCATTCAAATCAAATGGGAGGTTTTCATGCTGACATTCCTGCGCCCGCTCGTTCTCGCATCCCTGCTCGCGCTCGCACCGCTCGGTGCACTCGCCTCTGAGCCGGTGGACATCAACAAGGCCAGTGCCGTCGAACTCGAAACGGTGAACGGCATCGGCCCGGCCAAGGCGGCGGCCATCGTCGACTTCAGGGAAAGCAACGGTCCGTTTGCCTCGGTCGACGAACTGGAGAAAGTACCCGGTATCGGCCCCAAGTCGATGGAAAAACTGCGCCCGCAGATCACCGCATCAGGCGCTGAATCCCAATAAACACCCAATAAACGCCCAATCACGCGTGCATTCTGGTCACCCCGGCGCGGATGCACGCGCCTTCGGCCTCAAGCCCTCAGGCGGGGGTCGATGGCCAGCGATTTTCCCCCAGCACGTCTGCCACCGGACGACGCCCGGCCCATTTCTCCAGCTCCAGCATCGGCGCCTCGTAAAAGGCCTCGACCTCGCCCAGGCACAGGATCGCCAGCGGCTTGGCGCCTGCCGGCATGTCAAACAGCGCGGCCAAGCGCTGCGGATCGAACAGCGACACCCAGCCCAACCCCAGCCCTTCGGCCCGCGCAGCCAGCCACATGTTCTGGATCGCACAGGCCAGGGACGCCACATCCATTTCAGGCAGCGTACGCCGACCGAACACGTGCTTCTCGCGTCCATCCGCGAGTGCCGCCACGATCACCTCGCCCGCATCGAGGATGCCCTCCACCTTCAGGCGCATGAACTCATCTTCACGCTCGCCCAGCGCGCGTGCAGTCAGCACCCGCTCCTCCTCGACCAGCGCATGCAGGGCCTCGCGCAGCCCCCCGTCAGTCACCCGAATGAAGCGCCAGGGCTGCATGAAACCCACGCTCGGCGCCCGATGCGCTGCCCACAACAGGCGTTGCAACACCTCCGGCGCCACCGTCGTCGAGCGACGAAAATGCCGCATGTCGCGCCGCTCCGCAATGGCCCGATACACCGCCTCCCGCTCAGCTTCGCTGAAGGTCTGCGACGGGCGGGCGGCAGGGGTGTCATCGGTCACCGCCGGCACCTGCCGGACATCATGTTCATCATTCACTTTAACCTCGGCTGCACCAGTTCATCCACATGCAGGTACTCGGCTTGCCATGACTGTGCCAGCCGGCGAGCCCGTCCGAGGGCATGTGGCCCTGAGTCGAAATCGACAACGATACAGCGATCCACCCCGGACGGACAGTCTGGCAGGTGGGCCAGGCGGCCATCGGTCAGCACGCTCAGCACCACACGCTGCGCGCCGTTCCGGGGGGCATCGGCGTACCGGGGCCGCGCGCGCCGGAGCAGCGGTGCGGCGGTCTCCAGAGCCTTGTGCAGCGGGGAACCGCCGCCCGCCCCCACGGCCTGCAGCCAGTCCAGATTCAGGCCGGCCTTGTGTCCGTCGCGCAGCACGCATGCCTGCCCAGCGGAAAAACCGATCACCAGCAGCCGGTCGCGTGCCCGGTACACATCACGCGCCCACTCGGCCAGCACGGCCTTGGCCTGACGCAAGCGCCCGGCCTGCAGCATCGAGGCCGAACAGTCGAGCAGCACGCAGTGCAGCAGTGCGCCCCGTGCTCGCACACTGCGGTAACGCAGATGTGCCGCAGACAGGGGCTGGTTGCGCTTGACCCGCAGGGTGTGCGGCCAGTCGAGACGCCCGGCCCCGGCCACCGCCTGCCCTGCCATGCGGCCCACCGTACTGTGGCCAATGCGCACCGCTGCCGTACTGCGCCCTGCAGCGGCGGTGCGCATCAGCGCTTTTTTGGCTGCAACGGCCTCACCTGCTTGACCGCCGCGAACGCCACCGGCTCGGCCTCCAACGCGCCCCAGTCCTGCGTATCCTCCTGGCCGGCAGCGGACGATTGCGCGATGTCAGGCCGTGGGCCGGCCTCCGGAAAAACGGGGGGCATGCCCTCGGGGGGGCGCCCTTCGCCCTGCGCATGTGACGGCCCGTGCCCGGCAACAGGCGGTGTGTCGGGCAGGGCTGCGTCTGCCGCCCCACGGTCAGCCGGTGCTTCCGGGTTGCGGCGATGGGCCAGCACGAGCTCGGCGACGGCATCGATATGTCCGGCGTCGATCGCCGTCGCCCCGTCGAGCGCAGCCTGGGCCCGCGCCGCACGCAGCATCACCAGATCGGCCCGCACCCCTTCCACACCGGCGGCCGCACACAATCCGGCCACCCTTTCGTGACTGGCATCGCAAAACGGGATGCCGGCCACGCGCTGGCGGGCCTCGGCAAGGCGCTGCCGCAGGGCCTGCTGCTGTGGCGCCCAGATGCTGGCAAAGGCCGGCGGGTCAGCATCGAACGCCAGCCTGGCGCGCACGATGGCCTGGCGTGTGGCGGCATCCAGCCGCTCGTCCAGACGCACGAAAAGGCCGAAACGGTCCAGCAACTGCGGGCGCAGCTCGCCCTCTTCCGGATTCATCGTGCCGACGAGCACGAAGCGGGCCGCATGCTGGTGCGAAATGCCGTCGCGCTCGATGCGGTTGATGCCGCTGGCCGACACATCCAGCAGCACATCCACCAGCGCATCGGCGAGCAGGTTCACCTCGTCGACATACAGCACGCCTTCGTGTGCTTTGGCGAGCAGCCCGGGACGCAAGCGCACCGCGCCCTGCCCGAGCGCCGCCGCCAGATCGAGGGCTCCGACCAGTTGTTCCTCGCTCGCACCCAGCGGCAGGTTCACAAAATGGCCTCCCGGCAGCAGCTCAGCCAGCGCACGCGCGCTGGTGGACTTTGCCGTCCCGCGCGGACCTTCGATCAGCACGCCGCCGATCATCGGATCCACGGCGACCAGCATCAGCGCCGCGCGCAGCGCGGGCTGACCGACAATCGCGCAGAAGGGATACAGGGGAACGGTGTGGGCTGGCGGCGTGTGGGCCTGTTCGATGAGGGTACTCAAATCTCACTCTCCTTTTGAGGGCGTGCCGGAGCCGTGCCGGCTTCGGCCAGTTCCTCCGCTTCCAGCAAGCGCTGTTCGATGCGCTCGCGATACGCACCGGGGGACTGCCACAAACCGCGCTGCATGGCTTCCAGCAGGCGTGCGCACAGCTCGCGGAAAGCGTCCGGGTTGTGCTGCTGCATGAACTGGCGCGTTGCGGCATCGTCCACAAAGGCGTCGGCCACCCGCGCATATTGATCGTCCCGCACCACCCGCGCGGTGGCATCGAAGGCAAACAGATAGTCCACCGTGGCCGCGATCTCGGCCGCCCCCTTGTAACCATGCCGCTTCACCCCGGCAATCCACTTCGGATTGGTGACCCGCGCACGCACCACCCGGCTGAGCTCATGGGCCAGCGTATGCACGCGTGGCGATTGCGGGTTGGCGTGATCCCCGAAGAACACCTCGGGCTGGCGTCCGCTGTAATGCCTCACCGCCGCAGTCATGCCGCCCTGAAACTGGTAGTAGTCATCCGAATCGAGCAGGTCATGCTCGCGGTTGTCCTGGTTGTGCATGACCAGGTCGATGCCGGCCAGGCGCTGAGAGAACAGTTCGGGACGTTGTGCGCCATACGTCCCCTGACCGTAGGCGTGGCCGCCCCAGTTGCGGTAGGCCAGCGCAAGATCGGCGTCGTCATCCCAGGCGCAACTGTCGATCAGCCCCTGCAGGCCGGCGCCGTACGCCCCCGGGCGGGCGCCGAACACCCGGAAACCTGCATCGCGGCGGGCGCTCGCCGCATCCTGCCCGGCCGCGATGCGTTGCGCCGCTTCCTGACGGATGCGCCCCCGGATCGGGTTCACTTCGTCGGGCTCGTCCGCCTCGTCGATGCCGGCCACCTTCTGCACGGCGGCATCGAACAGGTCGATCAGGTTGCCGAAGGCATCGCGAAAGAAGCCCGACACCCGCAGGGTCACATCGATGCGCGGACGCCCGAGCACCGCCATCGGCAGAATCTCGAAATCCGCCACCCGATGACTGCCCGCCGCCCACTTTGGCCGCACGCCGATCAGCGCGAACGCCTGCGCCATGTCATCGCCGCCGGTGCGCATGGTGGCCGTGCCCCAGATCGACAGCCCCACCGCACGCGGATATTCGCCATGGGTCTGCACGTATTTGTCCACGATCAACCGCGCCGACTTCAGCCCCAGCGTCCAGCTCGTCGGGGTGGGCACGGCACGGGTGTCGATGGAGTAGAAATTGCGCCCGGTCGGCAGCACGTCGGGGCGCCCCCGCGACGGCGCGCCACTTGGCCCGGCCGGCACGAAACGCCCGGCCAGCCCGCGCGCAAGCTGCAGCAGTTCCTGTGGACCGCACGCACGCAGGGCCGGACGCAGCACGCTGTCGATGCGCCCGAGCACCGCCCGGGTTGCCGGCCAGGAGGCCTGCGCAGCCCCCGGCGTCTCCGGCAAGGGCGGCAAGCCGTTGCGCAGCAGCGATGTGGCGAACAGTTCCAGACGCTCGCGGGTGTCGCCGGCATGCCGCCACGGCTCGGCTGTCACGGCACACAACACCTCGGGGCGTGGCCCGTGCCATGGGCAGGCCCAGTCGGCATCGAGCGGGTCGAAGTCCTCGCCGAGGGCCAGATCGGCGGCCAGGGCGCGAATCAGGCTGTTGCGCCCCCCCCGGCCATCGCCCACCGGAAAACGTGCCAGTGCCAGCAGGGTATCGGTTTCGAGCGTGCCCTCCGGCGAATGACCAAAGACATGCAGGCCGTCGCGAATCTGGCTTTCCTTCAACTCACAAAGGTAAGCGTCCGTTCTGTTGAGCAGGGCCTGCTCCTCTTCCGGGGTGCGCGGCTGCGCCAGGCCGAGATCGCTGTGCAGGCCATTGGCCAGCACCTTGTCGAGAATCTGCCCGCGCAGCAGGTCGGCGCGAGCGCGGTCGAAGGTCAGGGCCTCGTAATATTCATCCACCAGCCGTTCCAGATCGCGGGTGGGGCCGTAGTTCTCGGCGCGGGTCAGCGGCGGCATGAGGTGGTCGACGATCACCGCCTGGGCGCGGCGCTTGGCCTGCGTGCCTTCGCCCGGATCATTCACGATGAAGGGGTACAGGTGCGGCATGGGCCCGAACACCGCCTCCGGCCAGCACGCCTCGGACAAGGCCACGCTCTTGCCCGGCAGCCATTCAAGATTGCCGTGCTTGCCCACGTGCACAATGGCATCGCAGGCAAACACCGTGCGCAACCACACATAAAAGGCCAGATAGTGATGTGGCGGCACCAGGTCGGGATCGTGATAGCTGGCCAGCACGTCCAGCTCATATCCCCGCGCCGGCTGGATGCCGACGAACACCTTGCCACAACGCAAGCCGGCAATCATGAAGCGACCCCGGCGCAGCATCGGATCGACCTCCGGGGCGCCCCAGCGCGCAAGCAGCGCCTCCCGGCAGGCCTGCGGCAAGGTGTCGAAGTACGTCCGGTAGTCTGCCAGCGCCAGACTCTGGCGCGCAGGCCGCCATGCCCAGTGCGCAGGATCGTTGGTCACGCCCTCACGCAACGCACGCATCAGCGTCTCGCTGTCTTCCGGAAGCGCTTCGACGGCATACCCCTCCGCCTTCAGGTGCTGCAGGATGGCCAGCACCGAGGCCGGCGTATCCAGCCCTACACCATTGCCCAGGCGCCCCTCGCGGGCAGGGTAATTCGCCATCACCAGCGCAAGCCGCTTGTCGGCCGCAGCCAGGCCGCGCAACCTGCACCAGCGCCGCGCCAGTTCGCACACAAAGGCCAGGCGCCCCGGTTCGGCCCGATACCGCACCACATCGACCTGTGTATGCGGGCAGCGGTGATCCAGCCCCTTGAAGCTGACCGCCCGGCTGATGATGCGCCCATCGACTTCGGGCATCGCCACATGCATGGCGATGTCGCGCGGCTGCAGGCCATGGGGATCGCTTCGCCAGGTGTCCTCGCTGCTGCCCGACAGCATCACCTGCACCACCGGGATGTCATCGACCAGCGCATGGTCGCCCGGATCGTCCAGCGCGGCCTGTGCAAATGAAGTGGTATTGAGGATCAGGCTCACCGCATGCTGACGACACAGCGCGGCAAGCACGCTGACGCACTCGGGGGCCTTCAGCGACGCCAGCGCCACCGGCAGGGGGTTCAGCCCCTGCGCCAGCAAGGCCTCGCACAGCGCCTCGAACACCTGGGTGTTGCCAGCCTGCCAGTGAGCGCGATAAAACACCACGGCCACACGGGGCGCTGCGGCCGGGGCACGCACCTGAGCACACGCCTGCCAGCGCGACACCCAGCGCGCCAGCGGATCGGCCCCGCCATCGGGGTGAAACACCCCGGCCAGCGGCAGAGCCAGCGGCTCCGGTGCATGCAGTGGCAGCGCAAAGAAGCTGGCCCCGATCTGGTCGTAGAAGGCGCGGGCATTGGCCGCACCGCCCTCGCGCAGATAGCGCCACAGGCGCTGACAGAGGGCGCGTGGCACCGTGCTCTTGCGCAGCAGCAACTCGTCCTCGACGTTGTCACCGGAAAACATCACCAGCGCAATGCCACGCGCGGCAGCCAGCTCGCACACCTGCTCGGTGCCATACGGCCAGTAGCTCTCCCCGCCCAGGTGGTCGATGATGATCAGCCGGGCATGGCGCAGCACTTCATCGACATACAAATCCACCGATGCCGGCTGGCGCAGGAACAGCAGGTTGGCAAGCCGGACCTGCGGATAGCCGGGCACCGCCCGCGCCTGCGGGCACTCGGCCGCGAGCAGGGCGAGCGTGGTATCGGCCGCACTCAGGATGACGATCTCGGCCGGCGTCTGGCCCATGCGGATGATGACTGAAGCGTCATCGACAAACCCGCCGGGCTGGGCCGCAAGCAGATGCATCAGTCCGCTCCGGCCGTCGCCTGCAGGAGCTGCTCGCGCACGGCGGCGGCCTCCAGCTCCAGCCCGATCACCACCAACTGCGTGGTGCGCGCTTCGTCCGCCGGCCAGGGGCGGTCGAAATAACTGTCGAAGCGCCGGCCCACGCCATGCACCACCAGCCGCATCGGCTTGCCCGGCACCGCCGCAAACCCTTTGACCCGATACACCGTCCGGGTGCGCACCAGCGCATGCAACGCATCGAGCAGGCGCTCACGCCCGACCTCCGGCAAATCGACCACCACCGCATCGAAGGCATCGTGGTCGTGGCCGTGGTCGCCGTGGTCGCCGTGGTCTTCATCGTCATGATGCGCATGATGCCCGGGGCGCAGGTGGATGTGCGCTTCGGCCTCACGATCGAGACCGAACAGCAGGGCCGGATCGAGTTCTCCGTGGCGAACCCTGACGATGCCGACTTCCGGCGGCAGGGCTGCGCGCACCGTGCGCTCGACGCCGGCCAGGGCCTGTTCGTCCACCAGGTCGGTCTTGCTCAGCACCACCAGATCGGCCGCCGACAGCTGATCTTCGAACAGTTCGTGCAAGGGCGACTCATGATCCAGGTTCGGGTCGGCACGCCGTTGCTGATCGACCGCCTGCGGATTGGCGGCAAACTGGCCTTCGGCCGTGGCCGGAACATCCACCACGGTGACCACCGCGTCGACCGTGCAGGCGGTCTTGATCTCCGGCCAGTTGAAGGCCTGCACCAGAGGCTTGGGCAAGGCCAGACCGCTGGTTTCGATGAGAATGTGGTCAATCTGCGCGCGGCGCGCAATCAGCTCGCGCATCACCGGGTAGAACTCTTCCTGCACGGTGCAGCACAGGCAGCCATTGGCCAGCTCGAACACGGTACCGCTGGGGGATGCGCTGTCTTCCTCGCAGCCAATGGCGCAGTTGCGCAGCAGCTCACCGTCGATGCCCAGTTCGCCAAACTCATTGACGATGACCGCAATGCGGCGGCCCCGGGCGTTCTGCAGCAGATGGCGCAGCAGGGTGGTCTTGCCACTGCCCAGAAAGCCGGTAACGATGGTGGCAGGAATGCGGCCTGCCGCTGCGGGCAGCGCGACAGGAGACAGGGGAAGGGATGAAGTCATGGCACGGCTCCCGGATCAGAAATCGATGCCGTTCTGCGCTTTCACGCCGGCCTTGAATGCATGCTTCACATCGCGGATCTCGCTCACCGTGTCGGCCAGCTCGATCAGCCCGGGGCTGGCCGCGCGACCGGTCACGATCACGCTCTGCCGCGCCGGACGCTGGCGAATGGCCTCCAGCACCCGATCCGGCGCCAGATAGTTGAACTTCAGCATGTAGGTGAGCTCATCGAGCACCACCAGATCGAAGGCCGGGTCTGCCAGCATGCGGCTGGCCTGCGCCCAGGCCGCCTCGGCGGCCTGCTGGTCGGCATCCCAGTTCTGGGTGTTCCAGGTGAAACCGGTGGCCATCGCGTGATAATCGACGGCGGCCCCCTGCTGCTGCAGGTACAGCACCTCACCGGTGTGGTAGGTGCCCTTGATGAACTGCACCAGCCCCACCCGCTGGCCATGGCCGAGCGCGCGGTACAGCGTGCCAAAGGCCGAAGTGGTCTTGCCCTTGCCGTTGCCGGTGATCACGATGACGATGCCGCGCTCTTCCTGGGCGCGCTCGATGGCGGCATCCACCACCGCCTTCTTGCGCTGCATGCGCGCTTCATGGCTACGCTTCTTTTCTTCATCCATTGCATTGCTCCGTTGAGGTTCGGCCTGGCGCACACCGCGCACAGGCACACTGCACGCACTTCAGCTGCGCCGCAGTAGATAAACATCCATGATCCAGCCATGCTCCGCCCGCAGGGCGGCACGCCGCCGGCGGATCGGCTCGGCCAGTTCGGTCAGCGGTCCTGCCATCAACGCCTGTTGCGGCATGCCCAGATAGGCGCCCCACCAGATTTCCAGCCCGGCCGCCTCCAGCGCCTCAAAGGCACATCCCCCGTCGAGCATCACCGCCACCGTATCCACCCCGGCAGGCCAGCCCCCGGCCCGCAGGCGCCGGCCGGTGGTCAGCAGCACCGGCGCGGCCAGCGTGTTGAGCGCAATCGCATGCGCGGCCGTGAGTGCCTGCACACTGGTGATGCCGGGCACCACCTCCACCCTGAGGGGCAGGCCACCCGCCCGTACGCGCTGCGCAATGCGCAAACTGCTGTCATACAGCGAGGGATCGCCCCACACCAGCAGGGCCACGCAGCCCCCGGCCGGCAGATGCGCGGCGATCCGTGCCGCCCAGCAGGTTGCGATGGCCTGGTGCCAGTCGGCCACTGCCGCCAGATAGTCTCCGTCGGCGGCCCGCACCGGGAGGTCGAACTCCACGACGCGTGCCGATCCGCCCAGCACCCGGGCGCAGATGTCGCGCCTCAGGTCGGCCAGATCGGCCTTGTCTTCGCCCTTGCGCGGCAGCAGCACCAGGTCGGCCGTACGCAGGGCCTGCTCGGCCTGCCGGGTGAGATGATCCGGGTTACCGGTACCGATGCCGATGAGCTTCAGGACCACGTCCGCCGTACCGGAATGTGCCCCAGCGGCCTGCTCACGCATCCTGCGCCCTCCGCTGCGGGCCACCGGACGAGGCCGTGCCGGCAAAGGGCGAACCGGCCGACTGCGGACGAAACCGGCGGTCATAGTCAGGCGCGTACAGGCAGCTCTCGTCAAAGCCCTCGGCCGCCAGCGCCGGGCCGACCAGAATCAGGGCCGTCCGCTCCATCGTCTCCGGCACCTCGGCCACGATGCGCTCGAGCGTGGCGCGCAGGACACGCTGGTCGGGCCAGCTCGCCCGCCACACCACCGCCACCGGGCAGGCGGCGCCATAGTGCGGCGTGAGCTCGGCCACCACCCAGTCAAGCCGGTGAATCGACAAATGGATCGCCAGCGTGCAGCCGGCTGCGGCAAAGTGCTGCAGGCGCTCGGCCGGTGGCATCGCGCTGGCGCGCCCCGGCGTGCGGGTGAGCACCACCGACTGGCTCAGCCCGGGCAGGGTGAGCTCCGTTTCGAGCGCTGCGGCGGCGGCGGCGAACGCCGGCACACCGGGCGTCACACGGTACGGGATACCGAGTGCGCGCAGGCGGCGCAACTGCTCGCCCATGGCCGACCAGATCGACAGGTCGCCCGAATGCAGGCGCGCCACATCCAGCCCCCGGTCGTGCGCCGCGACCATCTCCGCGATGATCTCATCCAGCGACAGCGGTGCCGTGTTGATGATGCGAGCCCCCGGCGGACAGTGTGCGAGCACCGCATCCGGCACCAGGGAACCGGCATACAGGCATACCGGGCAAGCCGCAATCAGGTCGCGCCCACGCAGGGTGAGCAGGTCGGCGGCACCGGGACCGGCGCCGATGAAATGAATCGTCATGAATCGGTTCCTTCAGCAATCGCACAGCTTGCACGACGGTCAGCGGAAATGCGGCGGGTCACCAACAGCCGCGCACCGGGACCGGCAGCCGCCAGGGCAGACGCCTCGGCAACACTGCCCGTCCCACGAGCCGCCAGACTGGCGGGGGAATGCGTGACGGTGGGCGCAGCGCGCAGCGCCATTGCAGACACGGCCCGCACCGGCAGGCCCAGCTGTGCGGCCAGGGCCTGCAGCATGGCCAGCTTGTCCTGCGGGGCGGCCAGCAGCACACAACCTGCGCGGCCATGGCGGGCCGGGTCACCGGTCCATCCGTCCCCCCCCTCCGCCAGCCCCTCCGCCCGGAGGGCCGCCAGCGCAGCCTCCCAGGCCGCCCGCAAGGACGACGGTTCGGCGCCGCTACGGTATCCAAAACCCGCCACCCTCATCGCGACACACTCCACTGCACCACAGGATAGGCGGCCTTCCAGCCCCGGCGACGCCCCAGGGGTGCCGCTTCGGACAGCTCGACCCGCAGCAATTGTCCGCCGCACTGCGCATGCCACTGTCCCAGCAGGGCCTCGGACTCCAGCGTCACCGCGTTGGCCACCACCCGGGCACCCGGCGGCAGACAGGCCCACAGGCTGTCCAGCAAGGCCTGTGACAGGCCCCCGCCGATGAACACCGCATCGGGCAAGGGCTGGCCGGCCAGCACCTGTGGCGCCCGCCCCTCCACCACCTGCAGGTGCGCCACCCCCAGCGCGACCGCATTGTCACGCGCCCGTGCAGCGCGCAAGCGGTCTGCTTCAAAAGCCACGGCCCTGTTGGCAGGGTCTGCGAGCAGCCACTCGATGCCGATCGAACCGGACCCCGCGCCGATGTCCCACAGCAGCTCCCCGGCCCGGGGAGCCAGTGCCGACAGGGTCAGTGCCCGGAGCGGTCGCTTGGTGATCTGACCGTCATGCGCAAAAAAACGGTCGTCGAGGCCGCTGGTGCAGGGCATCACGACAGGGGGCGCAGCCTCGGCCTCCGGCAGCGGCCGGGGCTGAGCGAGCGACACCTCCAGCCCCAGCACCACCGGGTGTCCAACATCCGGCGGCAACCCTCCGGCCGCCTGCACACTGCGCACCCGCTGCCGGGGACCGCCCAGGGCCTCCAGCACATGCACCCGGGTATCGCCGAACCCCCGCTCGCTCAACCACTGCACGAGCGCCCCGGCGGCTTCACCGTCGCGCACCAGCACCAACAGCCTGCGCCCTTGCGCAAGCAGGGGCCGCAACCGTGCAAAGGGCGCAGCATGCAGTCCGATGCACGTCGTATGCTCCAGCGCCCAGCCCAGTTGCGCCGCCGCCAGGCTGAAGGTGGACGGTGCGGGCCATGCCCGCCACTCACCGGGCGGCAGACGGCGCGCCAGCACCGTACCCGCACCAAACCAGAATGGATCGCCCGACGCCAGCACCACCACCCGTCGTCCGCGCAAGGCCAGCACCTGCGCGACCCCGGCCTCGAAGGGCACGGGCCATTCGAGGCGCTCGACCGTCCCGGCCAGCGACGTCCCGACCAGCGCCAGATGCCGGCGCGCGCCCATCACCACCTCGGCCTGCGCCAGCGCCGCCCGGCTTGCCGCCGACAGGCCGGACATGCCATCCTCCCCCACTCCAACGATGCTCAGCCAGGCGTCCATGCCCTCAAGCTCCATGTACAACATCCTCCTTCTCGGCGGCACCACCGAAGCCAACGTACTGGCGCAGGCGCTGGCCGACCGGGGCCTGCGTGCCACCTACAGTTATGCCGGCCGGGTGCTCACGCCCCGAGCACAGCCACTGCCAGTACGCATCGGAGGGTTTGGCGGGGTAGACGGGCTGATCCGCTACCTGCAAGAGACAGGCATCACCCATCTCATCGACGCCACCCACCCCTTCGCCGGGCAGATGAGCCGCCACGCAGTGCAGGCGGCCGCGCACTGCCAGGTCCCACTGCTGGCCCTGACCCGCCCCCCCTGGCAAGCGGTGAGCGGCGACCGCTGGCACTGCGTGGCCGACATTCCCGCCGCCGTGTCGGCGCTGGCCGGCCCGCCGCAGCGGATCATGCTGGCACTCGGGCGCATGCACCTGCCTGACTTTGCCGCACAGCCACAGCACCACTACCTCCTGCGTCTGGTGGACGAGCCAACCGCCCCGCCCCCCCTGCCCCGGCACAGCGTGGTGGTGGATCGCGGACCGTTCCGGGTGGAGGGCGACATCGCGCTCTTGCAGGCGCATCGCATCGAACGCGTGGTGTGCAAGAACGCGGGCGGCAGCGGAGCCGCAGCCAAGCTGGCGGCGGCACGCACGCTGGGCCTGCCGGTGCTGATGATCGACCGCCCCGACCTGCCGCCACGCACCACGGTGCATGACGTGGAGGCGGCGCTGCACTGGCTCGCTCAGGGCGCGCATGTCCCGCCACTCCCTGCAGACGGCACCGAGCGCGGGGTGTACAACCAGTTGCCGCGCGCATGAGGCAGGCTGCGTGTGCGGCTTGACCCCACGATGACCAGGGTGCGCATGTCCGCCATCTGCGCACGGGCCTCCGCCAGGCAGACCACCGACAGGCGCTCTTCCGGTGTGCTCACGGCGCGTGCAAACAGCACCGGGCGGGTCGGCTCGCAACACTCGCGCAGCACCGCCAGCACACGCTCAAACCCCTCCGGCCGGGCCTGAGAGCGGGGGTTGTAAAAGGCCATCGCAAAGTCGGCCTCCACCGCCAGGCGGAGCCGACGCTCGATCAGGGACCAGGGCTTGAGGTTGTCGGACAGGTTGATGGCGCAGAAGTCATGCCCCAGCGGCGCCCCCGCCCGTGCGCTGGCGGCCAGCATCGCGGTGATGCCGGGCAGCACCTGCACATCCAGCGTGCGCCAGGCCGGCGGCCCCTGCTCCAGCACCTCGAACACCGCCGAGGCCATCGCGAACACCCCGGGGTCTCCCGAAGACACCACCACCACCCGCGCGCCCTGCGCCGCCATCTCCAGCGCCTGCGCCGCACGCTCGCGCTCCACGCGGTTGTCGCTGGCATGCAGGCGCAAACCCGGCCGCCGGGCCACCCGCGCCACATACGGGATGTAACCGACCACGTCGGTGGCCGCGTCGAGCGCCGCCTGCACCTGCGGCGTGATGAGCGCGGCATCGCCCGGCCCCAGCCCGGCAATCGCCAGCCAACCGCTGCTCATGGACGCCGCCCCTGGCCATGGATGAGCACGATGGAGAAGTACGGCGTGGCCTGCACACGCCCGGCATCGATGTCGAGCAGGCGGCTCACCCGCTCTTCCGGCATGGTGGCGTACTCGACCAGCCAGGCCTGGTCCCCGCGCCCGGCCGCGTGCACCGCGCGGCACAGCTTGGGCAGGTTGCGCCCCACCTTCATCACCACCAGCGCATCGGTGTCACGGATGCGACGGGCCAGTTCATCCTCCGGCAGGGTGGCCATCAGCACGGTCAGCAGATCGTCTCCCCAGGTGATCGGCGTGCCGCTGACCGTCCAGGCCCCGGACATGCCGGTGATGCCCGGCACCACCCGGACCGGCACGCGCCCCTGCAGGCGGGTGTACAGGTGCATGAAGGAGCCATAGAAGAACGGGTCTCCCTCGCACAGCACCACCACATCCTCCCCCGCCCTCGCCAGAGTCTGCAGACGCTCGATACACTCCGCATAAAACCCGCCCAGCGCGGACTTGTAGGCCGGATCGGCAAACGGAATCTCGGTGGTCACCGGGTACTCCATCGCAAACTCCACCACATCGGGGCGCAGCATGCCTTCCACCATGCGCCGCGCACGACCGGCACGCCCTGCCTTGCGAAAGTAGGCCACATGACGCGCGCCGCGCACCAGGCGGTCGGCGCGCACACTCAACAGGTCCTGGGCGCCCGGCCCCAGACCCACGCCATGAATCGTTCCTGTCATCATTCCGTTCGACTCGCTATTGCATTGATCGCAGCCACCGTGATCGCGCTGCCCCCCAGACGCCCCTCGACGATGCAGCACGGCACGGGTCTGGCTGCCCACAGGGCTTGCTTGGATTCGGCCGCCCCGACGAAGCCGACCGGGCACCCGATGATGGCGGCAGGACGCGGACAGGCCGGGTCCTGCAGCATGTTGAGCAGATGAAAGAGCGCGGTGGGCGCATTGCCGATGGCCACCAGCGCGCCCTCCAGATGCGGCCGCCACAGCTCCAGCGCGGCAGCCGAACGGGTGTTGCCCAGCTGGCGCGCCAACTCGGCAACGCGTGCATCGCCCAGGGTGCACAGCACCGGATTGTCGGCCGGCAGACGCGCCCGGGTCACGCCTTCCGACACCATGCGCGCATCGCACAGAATCGGCGCCCCGCGCGCCAGCGCCTCACGCGCCGCGTAGACGAAGTCCGGTGAAAAGTGGATGTGCGCGGCCAGACCGACCATGCCTGCGGCATGAATCATGCGCACCGCCAGCGGCTCTTCATCGGCCGTGAAGCGTGCGAGCCCGGATTCGGCCTCGGACCGGATCATCGCGAAGGACTGGCGATAGATCGCCGCGCCATCGGTTTCGTAGTGGTAAGGAACAGCCAGGCTCATCAGGCAAGGACTCCGAAATGGGCAAGCACCCGGGCATGGCTGAGCCCCCGCAGGGAAGCGGGCTCACCGGGCCGGGCATTGAAGGCAAGATCGAACAGACCGTCACGCCCGGTCAGGCACACCGCTGCCGGGCGCGCGCGGGCACAGCCCTTGGCACATCCGGAAACGTGCAGGCCGGAGCCCACTGCCGTCGCGAGCTGCCGGGCCAGCGCCCGGGTGGCGACCGTGGCCTGTGTGCAGTGGGGGGCGCCGGCACAGGCATCGACCTGCATCCAGGCGGCGGCCTGCAGGCCGTCCGGCAGCACCGAGGCCAGCGCCTGCGCATCGGCCGCCTCGAACAGCATCACCCGCCACGGCGTCAGCCGCACGGCCTGCGCACCGCTGCGCAGCATCGCCTGCGCCAGCGTGGAGGCCGCAACCTGACCAAACGGCAGGCACACGGGCAGACCGGCGCCGGTCGCCGTCGCCGTGCCCGCAGCCGGATGCCTGTGCGTGCCCACACCGCCCAGCCCATCCGGCCCGATGGCCGGACGCGGCGGGGCCGGCTGCAGCGTGCCTTGCGCCCAGGCCGGCAAGGGCGCGCGATGCCGGCGCATGCGGCCGGCAGTCAACCCGCCGCTGTCCGCAAACCACCGCGCCAGGGCCAGTACCGCGCTGACCGCGGAATCCACACACACCGGCATGCCCTGCGCCCGGCCATCGGCACGCAGCAACAATCCACCGCCAGCAGTGCGTTCGATGCGCAGGTCGGCAGAATCATTCGAGAGCACCGGCGCCTTGCCGGCATCCACCGCAATGCCGAACTTCGCCGGCAGCAGCGGCAGCTCGGACAGCCGCGCGATCAGCGTGCGCGCAATGCGCTCGGTGGCATCGCCCGGTTGCCAGTCAGGCGCCACCAGCACGTTGCGGCGCGCCTCGATGCCGGCGTCTTCGTCCAGCAAGTCCTGCGCCGCCAGCCGCACCAGTGCCCGCTGCCAGCCGGCCTCGTCCAGCCCGCGCAGCTGCAGGTTGGCCCGGTTGGTCAGGTCGATCAGTCCGGCCCCTTCGTCCGCAGCCACCGCACACAAGGCCAGCACCTGCGCACGGGTCAGGCGTGCCAGCCGTGGCCGCACCCGCAACACCAGCCCATCGCCGGAGCGCATCGGCCGCAAGGCACCCGGACACCAGCCACGCACGACCACTGGCGCCCCATCCTCGTGTGGCCTTCCCCACGCATCCACCACCCCTTCACCTCCCGCTCATGCGACCCCCGTTACGGAGCGTCACGACGATTGCCCGGCAAAGCCGGCACCGGGGGAGGGTTCCTGGAAAATGTCTGGAAACACAGCGAATGACTGGACGGCAGCACGCAGGCAGGCAGGCAGATCGACGATCGCACAACACCCGGTACCCAAAAGGACAGGCACATGCCAGCAACGACACGGCCTCTGCCGGCCAGCACCCACACCCCGGAGCACGAACCTTGCATCGACCGGGCCGGTCTTCTGGCTCGCCGTCATCCGGAGTGCGCCGCCTTCCCGGGCCGAAAGACCCAGTGGCAGAAAGGTGTGCTCGCACACACCCCGACGACTCCGTCAGGCTTACAGCAGCGGGGGCTGCGCCGGAATGGTCGCAGCCTCACGCCACGACGTCACCGGTCTTCCCGTTTCACTCCGCGCCACGAACGCAGCACGGAGCACCCTGATCGAATGGCGCGGAGGATACGGCATGCAACATCAGAAAAGCAATCTCCGGCAGGCACTTTCGTGCGCCGTTCCGCATGTCCTTTCCCGGTGCGCCTGCATCGCCCGCTTGCGTCACCGATTCATCTCGCTTATGCTCCGCCCACCATCGATCAGGTGCCTGTGCATGCAACCGCATGACAGGTGAAACGGGAAGTCCGGTGCCGCCATGCTGCTTCAATCGCATGGCCAGTCCGGCGCAGCCCCCGCTGCTGTAAGCCTGACGGAACCGTCGAACACCACTGGGCCACCCGGCCCGGGAAGGTGACGGAGTCCGGAGGAAGGCGAGCCAGAAGACCGGCCGGATCGATTACAGGTGCGAGCCCCGGGGCGTGGGTCGAACCGTCTGGATCACCGGCGCAGACATGCGCCAGCCTGTTGCGCGGACGGCTGCCGTCTGCGAAGCAGGCACGGCACACGGCCCTCAGGCCGGTCCGGCCGGTCCGGCCGCTTCCAGTCATCTCGATCCCCCTCCCGTGGCACGCCAAACTCAAGCGCAGCGCGGCATGCCCAGTGCCGAACGCGCCAACCACATTGCATTCATTGCACGCGAGGGGAGTCTTCATGCATATCGAGCCCGGATTCGTATCGGCCACCAAGATCGTGGTCGCCAACGTCGCCGCCATCGGCGTACTCGGCGGTCACGCCATCCATCTGTTCCGCCAGCCCACACTGATCGTGCGCACCCTGCTGGCTGCGCTGTTCTTTTCGATCTTCATGCAAAGCTTTCACATGCCGGCAGGGGCATCGGAGCTGCATTTCATCGGCGCCATGCCGATGTACCTGATCCTCGGGTTCGTGCCGACCCTGCTCGGCTTTGGCCTCGGACTGGCCTTGCAGGGCCTGCTGTTCGAGCCTGCCGACCTGGTGCACCTTGGGGTCAATACCCTGACCCTGGCCGTGCCGCTGATGCTGCTGCACTACAGCCTCGGCCAGCGCCTGCGCGAACTCACGATCAGCCGCATCGTCAAGCTCGATGCGGTGTTCTACGCCGGCGTGACGCTGATGGTCGGTTTCTGGCTGGCCCTCGGCAGCGAAGCCACACCGCTGGCCGACTGGCTGAAATTCGTCGCCGCGTATGCGCCGCTGGTGCTGATCGAGCCGCTCATCACGCTCGCGCTGGTCAGGCTGCTGATGCCGCTGTCCGAGCATCCGGTGGCACGCCTGTGCACCGTGCTGGAGACCCACCGGGCAGCGGCGCACTGACGCCCGCGCTTACCCGCTTACCCTCCGCCGAAGAGCCGCCCCACGGCCTGCGGGCAGGAGGGAAAGTACAGATGCACATACGAGGCGGTGAGCCGGCCATGGCGATACACGGCCTCTCCTTCGCCGCCGTCCTGGCGGAGTGCGTGCAGGGCGGGAGTGAGCGGGGACTCGGTTTTCGAGTAGTGGAAGGTGTGGCCGGTGAGCCGCCCTTCCGGCAGCGTCACCGACTGCATGCCCAGCGCGGCGAGCCGGGCCTGCATCACGGCGCGACCGGGCAGCACGGCGGCAAAGCGGTGCATATTCCCGGCTTTGTCCACCACCTGCTCGAACAGGCTCATCATGCCGCCACACTCGGCCAGCACCGGTTTTCCTGCGTCCACGAACGCGCGCAGCGACTGCCACAGCGCGCGCTGCCCGGACAACACCTCGCCATGCAGCTCCGGATACCCCCCCGGCAGCCACAACGCATCGCACGCTGGCAGGGGATCCCCCGCCAGCGGGGAGAAAAAACACACTTCCGCGCCCAGGCCACGCAAGGTTTCGAGATTGGCCGGATAGATGAAGCTGTATGCCGCATCGCGGGCCACTGCGACGCGACGCCCTGCCAGCAGCGGGGGCAATGCGGGGGGACGGTCGGCCGGAAAGGGCACCGCCGGTGGCAGCTCGGCCGCCCCGGTGGCGGCCAGTGCATCGGCCATGCGATCCAGCCTTTCGAGCAGATCGCCGATCTCGCCCGCCTGCAGCAAGCCCAGATGACGCTCGGGCAGCGCGGCCCCGGCATCCCGGCCCAGCGCGCCATACCAGCGCATGCCGTCCGGCAGGGCTTCGCGCAACATGTCGGCATGGCGCGCGCTGCCGACCTGATTCGCCAGCACGCCCGAAAAGGGCAGGCCGGCGCGATAATGCGCCAGCCCGTGGGCCACTGCGCCAAAAGTCTGCGCCATCGCCCGGGCATCGATCACCGCCATCACCGGCACACCGAACAGGCTGGCAATGTCGGCCCCGGAGGGCTGGCCGTCGAACAGCCCCATCACCCCTTCGATGAGGATCAGGTCGCTCTCGCCCGCCGCCTCGAACAGACGCCAGCGCGCATCCTGCTCGCCACACATGCCCAGGTCCAGATTGAACACCGGTGCGCCGCTGGCCACCGCATGAATCTGCGGGTCGAGAAAGTCCGGCCCGCACTTGAACACCCTCACCCGCCGGCCGAGCCGGGCGTGCAGGCGTGCAAGCGCCGCCGTCACAGTGGTCTTGCCCTGCCCGGAGGCGGGGGCGGCAATGAACAGCGCGGGGCAATGGGCAGCCGGCCGGGTCATCTCACGCCTCCCTGTCATGCACTGCGGTGCAGCCGGCGTGAGGCGGGGCGCTCCCGTCATCGGCCTGCGGATCGGGGTGGAACCATGCCAGCCGGGGGTACAGCCCCACCACCCCCCCTACCACGGTGAGCGCGGGCGGACGAATGCCGGCAGCCGCCACCGCTTCGGGCAGGGTCGCCAGATCGGCCACCGCCACCCGCTGACGGAGCGTGGTGCCACGCTCGATGACCCCCGCCGGCGTGCTGGCGGGCAGCCCGTGCTCGATCAGGCGCGCACAGATTTCCGGCAGGCGGGAAATACCCATGTAGATGACCAGGGTCTGCGCCGGACGGGCCAGCATCGGCCAGTCCAGGTCGAGCACGCCGTCTTTCAGGAAGCCGGTCGCAAACACGACCGACTGGGCGTGATCGCGGTGCGTCAGCGGAATGCCGGCATACGCGGCAATGCCAGCCGCCGCCGTCACCCCCGGGACCACCTCAACCGTCACGCCGGCCTCGACCAGCGCCTCCACCTCTTCTCCCCCGCGTCCGAAGATGAAGGGGTCGCCCCCCTTCAACCTCACCACCCGCCGACCGGCCTGCGCCTTGCTCACCAGCAGCTGGTTGATGTCGTCCTGCGGCAGGGTGTGGTCGGCCGCCTTCTTGCCGACATAAATCCGTTCGGCCTGCGCGTCGGCCAGTTCCAGAATCGCCGGACTCACCAGATTGTCATACACCACGCAATCGGCCCCCGCCACCAACCGTGCCCCGCGCAGGGTGAGCAGCTCCGGATCGCCCGGGCCGGCTCCGACCAGATACACATGGCCGGGCAACGGCCCCGGGCGTGAGGGTGACAGCGTGGGCAAATGCATGATTCGTGTTCTCCGCAAGCATGGCCGGACGGCCACATTCATCGTGTGTGTTGTCGGATAGGCACCAGCGCGGGACGGGTGTCAGGCCGGCATGAAAAAGTGGCCGTCGTCGAGGGGCATCTGGCGGATCGGATGGCCGAATGCCTGCGACAGCGGTCCGGCCTGCAGCACCGTGTCGCGTGGGCCGGCCATCACCCCGCCCTTGCCATCGAGCAGGATCACATGGTCAGCATAGCGGGCGGCCAGGTTGATGTCGTGCAACACCATCACCACACCGCGCCCTTCGCCCGCCAGCCGCCGGAACAGCTCCAGCGTGGCGATCTGATAATGCAGGTCGAGGTGATTGGTCGGCTCGTCCAGCAGCAGCAGGCGGGGCGCCTGGGCCAGCAGCGTGGCAATCGCCACCCGCTGCCGCTCGCCGCCCGACAGGGTCAGGATATCGCGCCCTTCGAAGGCCGACAGCCCCACATCGTGCAGGGCCTGGCGGGCAATCGCATGATCCTGCGCCCCTTCCCATCCCCAGCGCCCCAGATGCGGGTGGCGTCCCACCAGCACGGTTTCCAGCACCGTGGACGAAAAGTGATCCGGCTGCTGCTGCGCCAGCAGACCGCGATAACGCGCCAGCGCCGCGCCCTCCCATGCGTCATGGGTGCGTCCGAGCAGGCGGACCGTGCCCACCGTGGCCGGACGCAACCCGGCAAAGGTGTGCAGCAGGGTGGACTTGCCCGCCCCGTTCGGCCCGAGCAGCACCAGGCACTCGCCCGCCATCAGCTTCAGGCTGAACTCGCAGCACAGCCAGCGCTCGCCCACGCGTAGCGCAAGACCACAGCTCTCCAGCAAGGGCACGACAGCCTCGCTCATCTCAGTTCGTCCGGCGCGACAACAGGAACAGGAACAAGGGCACGCCGATCAGCGCCGTCAGCACCCCCACCGGCAACTGCATGGGGGCCATCACGGTACGTGCTGCGGTGTCGGCCAGGGTCAGCAAGGTGCCCCCGGCGAGCATCGCCGCAGGCAGCAGCACGCGCTGGTCGTTGCCAATCACGAAACGCACCAGATGCGGCACGATCAGGCCGACAAAGCCCACCGAGCCAACCAGCGTCACCGCCGTGGCGGTGAGCAGGGAGGCCAGCACATACAGCAGATAACGCAGCCGCAGCACATTCACCCCCAGCGCGCGGGCCGAAGCGGCACCACGGGTGAGCACGTTCAGGTCACGCGCAAAGGGCAAGGCCACCAACAGGCCGGCCAGCATCACCCCCACTGCGGGCCAGGGCCGGCGCACGCCGCTGGCATCGCCCATCAGCCAGAACAGCATCGACTGCACCCGGGTATCGGGCGCCAGCGCCAGCATCAGCGTGATCGCCGCCCCACAGCCGGCCGCCACGATCACGCCGGTGAGCAGCAGACGGGTCTGGGTCCACGAACCATCGCCATGTGCCAGCCCAAACACCAGCATCATCGCGCCCAGCGCCCCGGCAAAGGCGGCACCATCCACCCACCAGGCGGAGAGCCCGAGCAGCATGGCCGCCAGCGCCCCCACTGCGGCCCCGCCGGAAATGCCCAGCACATACGGATCGGCCAGCGGATTGCGCAACAGCACCTGCATCAGCGCCCCGGCAATGGCCAGCAGACCGCCGCAGGCGAACACCGCCACGGCACGCGGCAGACGCAGCTCGCGCACCACATCGGCCACCAGCCCGCCCGGCCCCCCGCCCAGCGCGGCCAGCACATCGCCCCAGGCGGTGTGCAGATCGCCACTGAGCAGCGCCCACACAAACGCCATCGCGCCACTCAGCAGCAGCGCCAGCAGCACCAGCAGGCTGCGCCGCAGACCCGCCATCAGGCCGATCCTCCGTCCATCAGCCAGACACCCTGCCGCCCGCCGGACAATCAGCGTGCGGGCGTGTAACGCACGCCAACAAAGGCGGCGGCACCCGGCATCGCGTAGCCACGGGCCAGCTCATATTCCTTGTCGAGCAGGTTGCTGGCGCGCATCTCCAGCCGCCAGTCAGGTGCAAAGCGGTAATGGGCATAGGCATCCAGCACGCCGTACCCGCCCAGGCGCACCTGGTTCGCGGCATCGTCAAAGCGCCGCCCCTCACCACTGAGCTCCATCCCGTACGACCAGTTTCCGGTACTGCGATCGACCCGCACAAACCCGGCCTGCGCGGCCCGGCGCGGCAGCTTGCGCCCGGTGTGCTCATCCTCGGCCTTCAACCAGTCCATGCCCATCTGCACGTCGAAGCCAGCCAGCCGGGTTCGCAGCAGCAACTCAACCCCCTCCAGGCGTGCGCGGTTCACATTCACCGCCGGCCAGCCGGAAATCATGTCCTTCACGCGGTTGTTGAAGTAGGTGGCCTCGAAACCGCTCATGCCATCGTCCCAGCGCAGCCCAAGCTCGCGGTTCAGCGCCTCCTCGGGCGTCAGGTCCGGGTTGCCGCCACCGAAACCGGTATCGGGCCAGTACAGCTGATTGAAGGTCGGTGCGTTGAAGGCCGTCGCCACGCTCGCACTCACGCCCCACTGCGCGGAGAGCCGGTAGCCATACGCCAGCAATCCGGTGGTCTTGCCCCCGAACTGCGAGTTGTCATCGTGGCGCACATTCACCTGCAGGTTGTGGCGGTCGATCTGCCCCGACCAGCCAGCCAGCCAGGCCTTCACCGTGCGCTCGTCCACCGTGTAGGCCGTGGTGCCGCTGACCTCGGTGTCCACATGGTCATACGCCAGCATCAGGGAACCCACGGCCAGCCGGATGTCGTGCTGCCAGATCAGTTGTGTCTGCGTGGTGTCGAACACGCTGGGCGCGGAGGCATCCGCATGGTTGCGCAACTCGTCGCCGCTGCGCCCCACGCGCAGCGTGCTGCTCCAGTCGTCGGTGAGCGCGTTGGTCATGTAGGCGCTTGCGGCACTCAGGCGCTTGTCCAGATAGGAATCGAACGTGGTACTCACGTCATACCAGTTGCGCCCGTCCGAGCGATACAGATTCACCCCGAGCTCATCGCGCTCGCGAAAGCCCAGCGAGGCCGAAGCATTCACGAAACGGTTGCGAAAACCGTCCTTGTCCGGATCGTAGGAATTACCCCAGGCCGTGGTCCAGTAAGCCGGGTCACGCTTGGCATTGAAGCCGTCGGTTTCGTCCTGCCCGAGCGACAGGCTGTAACGCAGCCGCCCCTCGCCCCCCGCGACATGGGCATTGGCCTGCACGGTGCCCTGCGTGCCCGCCCCCACAAAGGCCTCCGGATGAAAACCGGCCTCGCCCTTGCGGGTGAAAATCTGGATCACCCCGCCGATGGCCTCGGAGCCATACAGCGCACTGGCCGGCCCGCGCAGAATTTCGATGCGCTCGATCATGCTCAGCGGAATCGCCTCCAGCGTCGGCTGCCCGGAACTGGCCGCGCCCAGCCGCATGCCATCGACAATGAGCAGGGTGTGACGCGATTCGGCTCCGCGCATGAACACGCTGGCATTGGCCCCGGCGCCGCCGTTGCTGGCCACCCGGATGCCGGGCTGCGCCCGCAGCAGATCGACCAGCGTGGCCTGGCCGGCGCGGTCGATCGTCTCGCGGTCGATCACCTCCACCCGCGACAGCACCTCGCTGGCACGCTGTGCCTGACGGGTGGCGGTGACCACCACGGCCTCGCCGATCACCGGCGTATTGCGTGCGACCTCGTGGCGTGCGACCTCGTGCTGCTGCGCAAACAGGCTGGAACTCAGGACAGGCAGACAGGCCACAACGCCCATCGCAAGGGGTTTCATACGGAACATCATCGGTCAGTCTCCACACGTCCGGCCACGCGGCCCCGCAGCAACCGGATCAGTCTGCAATGAGCGGTGACGTGCTGGAGCAGGAAGGAACACCCGGGACGAGCCTTCAAAGGCCCGTTTCGTGCGGAACAGGACGGCAGGCGTGCCGCGCCGGGACGCATGGACACGCACACCGATCCCGGCGCGCCGGTTGCCGCTCCCCGCAGCACACTCTCGCCAGTTTCGGTTCAGGCCGGTATCCGGGCTTGCAGACTGTTCCGGTGGCATGCTCAACCAGCCGGACCGGCGCATCGCCTTCCCGGACCGTCGCGGTCCAGTGGCGTCCTGATGCGTCTTGCGTCTGCTTACCGTTGCGGGGGCAGCACAGGCCTGATCGTGGAACGGTACGGGGCGATCACCCCGCGTCCGACGACGCACCTGTTTCCCGTTCAACCCTTGGGCGTGAGCCGCCGTCGGGCACCTGAAACATGAGCCATTGCCCGCATGAGGCGGGCAATGGGGTGCCGATGATAGCGTTTTTGCCGGCATTGCGCACGTCCGCACGCAGCGTCCACGAGGCGTCGGCGCCGCCATCGGGGCTGCAGTCAGACCTGGAAGCGCTCGACCTTGCGCTCCAGGCCGCTGGCCAGCGATTCGAGCATGCCGGCTGTCTGTGCGGTTTCGTTGACCGCAACGCTGTTGTCTTCGCTCATCCGCGCAATCCGCTCGACATTGCGTGCGATGTCCGCGCTGGCTCCGCTTTGCTCGCGCAGCGCGAAGGATATTTCGCTCACCGCCCGCAGCACCTCCTGGGCGCCGGCATTGATCTCCTCCATCGAGCGCCCTGCCCGGGTGGTCAGTTCGGCCCCGTCACGCACCCGCACCACCCCCTGCTGCATGGCCTGTACGGCGCGCTCGGTGCCCTGCTGGATGGAGCCGGACATTTGGGTGATCTCCTGCGTGGCGCCCGCCGTGCGCTCGGCGAGCTTGCGCACTTCGTCGGCCACCACGGCAAAACCTCGACCGCTCTCGCCCGCCCGGGCCGCCTCGATGGCCGCATTCAGCGCCAGCAGATTGGTCTGCTCGGCGATCTGCTTGATCGCCTCGACCATGGAGCTGATCTGCCGGGCCTTGTCGCCCAGCTCACCCACCGCCACAGCCGAGGCGTTCACCGCCTCGGCGATGCGCTCCATCTCGCCCACGGTGCGCTGCATCACCTCGCCGCCTTCGTGCGAAATCTGCCCGGACCTTTCCGCCAGCGCCTGGGCCGTACCCGCATGACGCGAGATCTCGTCTATGCCCACGGTCATCTCCTGCACCGCAGCGGCCATGCCGGTGGCCGCCTCGCTCTGGGTGCTGGAACCCTCCGCAACCTGACCGGCCGCCGCCGACACACTGGCCGACGCACGCCCCACCTCGACGGCGCTCTGCTGGATCTCGCCAATCAGCTCGGCAACGTCATGCGCCATGGCATTCAGGCTGTCGGCCACCTGGCGCAGCTCGTCGTTGGCGCTGAAGCTGACCCGCGCCCGGTAGTTGCCGCCGGCAAACTGCTGCGCGCCCTGCACCAGCTCCCGCACCGAGCGGACGATGGAAAAATAGATGCCACCAAAAAGATAGCCGGCAAAGAGCAGCACCAGCGCCGAAACCACCAGGTTTCTCGTCATGTGCCGCCTGAGCTCGGCCAGGCGTTCATTCAGCAGCGCCTGGGCAGAGGGCAGCACGGTGTCACGATAGTGCTTCAACACGACATCGATGGCGGCCGTTCCCGTCTCGAAGAACGCCGCCGGCGGAATCGAGAACCTGCGCCCGAGCACTTCGCTCACGGCGGTGTCGCGCAAACGGCCAATCGCCGCATCCACTTCCGCAATCGCCCCGCCGAGTGGCCCCCGGAGAGCGTCATTTGCCGACATCGCCCGATTGAGGCGGTCCCGGAGCTGGGCCTGGGTCATGCCCAGTTCGGCCAGTTGCGACACAATGGCATGCTCGTCCACCACCGATAGCTCACTGCGTGCAATGATGCCCGTCGCCCGGCCCCGCAGGCGGCCAAGGCGCTCGGTGATGTCCGGAATGGCATTGAGCATCGGGTCGATGAGGTTGTAGCTGTCGCTCTCCGAATCGCGGGTGAGGTTCGACACGCCGCCGATGTCGCCAATCCAGGTCAGGGTCAGCTCAATCGCTTCGGTGTGCGCCCTGAAGTTGTCTGCCGCCGGCAGGCTCAGGCCATCATTGGCGAGCTTTTGCAGGCGCCCCCGAATCTCTCCCCAGCGGGTGCCCAGTGGCGCCCAGGCCGGGCTGGCAAGCAGTTCGGCCTCCACGTTCGCCATCGCCTCACCCAGCGCGCGTGCCCGATCGGCCACGCGCGGGCGGAGGTCTTCGCTGCCACCGAGCAGGCCGGACGACAACCCCCGGTGCTGCTGGCTCAGGACCAGCACTGCAAAGCCCTTGTCCAGCAGGGTCAGCCCGGCGATTTCCTGCTGCGTAAAACGAATCTCTTCGATCAGACTCTGGTACACCTGTGCAAACAAGGCGAGAATGCCGAGCACGCCGACGATGCAGATGGAAGCAAACTTCCACGGGTAGCGGAAGCGATCCAGCAAACCCATGACAGGGCGGAACAGGGCATCCATGGGCGTCTCCCGGAGTCAGTGCCACAATGCGTCGGTGAGCATGGGGCGCCACGGCCCCATCCGTTACCGCCAGACAAGAATGTCAGACAAGAATAACAGCCGGACTTTCCGTCAATCACTCGATTCGAGGCCATGAGCACGGTCAATTTCATCCTTTGCATGCCGCAAGGCAAGCTTTTTTTCCGCATGCAGGCGCATCACCGATGAGCATTCACCTGATTCTTGGCGGCGCCCGCTCGGGCAAGAGCCGCCACGCCGAACAACTCGCCCACGCCAGCAGCCTGCCGGTCACCGTACTGGCCACGGCCGAAGCGCAGGACGACGAAATGCGCTTGCGCATCGCGCGCCATCGCCACGACCGGCCGGAACACTGGCACACCGTGGAAACCCCGCTGCATCTGGCCGATGCGCTGGCCCAGCATGCCCGCCAGGGGCAGTGCGTGATTGTGGATTGCCTCAGCCTGTGGCTGACCAACCTGCTCATCGCCAGCCTGCCCGGCATCGGAGGCGGAGGCGGGACCGAAGCCCTCCCGCCGGCCACGCTGTGCGACGCCAGCAGCCTGCCCCGCTTCGCACGGGAGCGCGACGCGCTGCTCGCCACCCTGCCCGGGCTGCGCGGCGAGGTGCTGCTGGTGAGCAACGAGGTGGGGCTGGGGCTGGTGCCGGAGACACCGCTCGGACGGCTGTTCCGCGACGAAGCCGGTCGACTGAACCAGGCCGTGGCCCGCTGCAGCGAGCAAGTCAGCTTCATCGCAGCGGGCCTGCCCTTGCGGCTGAAGTGAGGGACTCAGGGCCTGAGAATTATTTGATCGCCGCGAGCGGCGTAACCGGCGTGCGATGAGAAGCAGTTGCCCGCCCTGCGCAGGAACACTGCTATTGAATACCGCCTTCATTCTGCTGGTTATAAAACCGAGCGGATTGGCGATGTGATGAATGTTCATGACCCTGCTCATAGCGTAGCATGCGGATCATCTGATCTGGTCATGACTGGATGGCGTCTCGAAGAGATTCGATCTATTGATCAGGCTTGGGCATTCATCGAAGAACGTAATTGACGGAGAGGCGAAATGTCGCTGTTTGATGTTCTTGGTTTCCGATGGGACAGGTCGGCGGTGCCGACTTCCGTTCCGTCTCACTCGATGGAACGAGTCTGTTTCCGCCTCCACAAAATGCTGCCGGAGTTCGTGTGGGATGCCTCTGTACTTGAAGGCAATCCCTTCACATTCCCCGAAGTCCAGACCCTGCTGGATGGCGTGACCATTGGCGGACGCAAGATTTCCGATCAGGAGCAAGTCCTGAATCTGGCCGAAAGCGCCAAGCGCCTGCTGGTGATGGTCAAGCGTAGTCAGTTCTCTCTTACAAAGACCGTATTCATCGAACTGAATGGCATCGTCGCTCGCAAGGAAGCCCTGGAATGGGGCATGTTCCGTGGGGAAGGTCAGGAGACGAATTACACCCCGGACGTGGGACTTGGCGAGCACGGGCGCCATACCCCGCTACCGACGC
The DNA here is from genome assembly GCA_041678045.1 of Rhodocyclaceae bacterium. Lineage (GTDB taxonomy): Bacteria > Pseudomonadota > Gammaproteobacteria > Burkholderiales > Rhodocyclaceae > UBA2357. The sequence continues at coordinate 1,360 of JBAYOV010000031.1, read as the reverse complement.
TACCCGGCGCACCGGAACTGAACAGGGTGTTCAATGAGGGCATTTCATCCCTGCAAGCGTGCGAGCCGTTCGAGCGGGCAACGGCTTTTTTCCTGTTCGGTGCCTTGCAGCAGTTCTTTTTCGACGGCAACAAGCGCACGTCTCGTTTCATGATGAACGGCGTGCTCATGTCGCACGGCATCGATGCGATCAGCGTACCCGCCGCCAAGGCGCAAGAGTTCAACGAAAAGATGGTGCGCTTCTATCTCTCGAAGGACGCCACGGAGATGATGGATTTCCTCGCCCGGTGCCACCCGGACGCAGAGGCAATCTTGCCGCCGCCAGAGGCGGATCGTAGCCACGCCAGCGGAATGGAGCCGTAATCATGCACCGGATCAAACTGACAGACAGATTCGAGCCAGCGCTGACAGGTGCAACTGACCGTCTGTCTGCACAGGTTCTGTAACCGGCCGACAGATTAACCCAAAAAGCATCACGAGGAGATTGTTAGAGAATTTTGTGATGATGGCTTATGCTTGCTCTGCTTCATCTCAGGTTCGCTTTTTGAGAGACGAGTAAACCTTGCCCTTTTCCCGTTTGCCTACGGCAAGCACATACACGAACAGCTCATCATCAACAACCTCATAGGCTAACCGGTATCCAGCAGAGCGAAGTTTAATTTTGTACACGGAATCATAGCCACTTAACTTATCAGCAGACACTCTGGGATTTTCCAACCGCTCCGCCAGCTTTTTCTTGAATTGACTCCTGATCGGGGCACCAAGCTTTTCCCACTCCTTAAGCGCAGCAGGAAGAAATCGCAGCTTATAAGTCATCCAACGACACCGTTATAGCCTGATCTTTACTGCCACGACGTTCCTCAACAAGCCGCGCCAATTCATAGTCTTCGAGCATATCCATCAGAGCCTCGTAAGTCTCCGCTGGAATCAGGTAGGCTGCAGGTTTGTTGTGATTTAGCACTGCTATAGGGGAACCATTTGCCTGAGAAAGCAAGGCTGAAGGGTTTTTCTTTAATTCTGAAATACTTACGGAAAAATCCGCTAACACCTGATGCATAAAAACCTCTATTTAGACCTAAATTATGGTCATATATTAGCTCATTTTTCTGCAGGGTGCTACGAGCTTACAGGCCCAATCGGGACAGGAAGCCGCCTCACGCCCCCCCTCCCACACCACCGGACATACGGATCACGTATCCGGCGGTTCAATGAATAACGGTTCATCTCACGCTGCCAACTCGGGCAGCCCCATGGCAAGAAAGGTACGGCGTGGCAAGGCCGGCGTCCTGCTGATGCGCCACGGCCCGTGGGCCGACCGGCATCGAGCCGGTCCGGGCTGCAGTGGTCGTGCTTTGCCAACT
>JBAYOV010000030.1:0-44527 GCA_041678045.1 Rhodocyclaceae bacterium | reverse complement strand
GGCGCGCAGGGCGTGGTGCGCCGCGACCCGTTCGCCATGCTGCCGTTCTGCGGCTACCACATGGGTGATTACTTCAACCACTGGCTGAAGATGGGCCATGTGGTTGAGGACACCCCGAAGATCTTCTGCGTGAACTGGTTCCGCATGGACGAAAAAGGCAACTTCATGTGGCCCGGTTTCGGTGAAAACATGCGCGTGCTGAAGTGGATCGTGGACCGCGTCAAAGGCAAGGTCTCCGCCAAGGAAACCGCGCTGGGCTGGATGCCGCGCTTCGAGGACATCGACTGGAACGGCGCCGACGTCACCAAGGCAGAGTTCGACGCCCTCACCCAGGTCGATGCCGACGCCTGGAAGAGCGAACTCGAACTGCACAAGGAATGGTTCGACAAACTGCAGGACCGCCTGCCGCGCCAGCTGGTTCTGAAGCGCGAACTGTTCGAACTGGCCTTGAGCACCGACTGATTCACGACCGGCAATCCCATCGGTCATGACTGAGCAAGAGCGCCGGAAACGGCGCTCTTGTGCTTTTGAGGAGCGCCTTCAGATGCCCCTACCCCTTGCCGCCAGGATGCACGACATCCAGCCCTTTCATGTCATGGAACTGCTGCGACGCGCCCATGAGCTTGAAGCCCAGGGGCGCGACATCATTCACATGGAAGTGGGCGAACCGGATTTTCCGACGCCGCAACCGGTGATTGAAGCCGCGCTGCGCTTCACCCATGGCGGGCGGGTGGCCTACACCCCTGCCATGGGCCTGCCTGCCCTGCGCGAAGCGATTTCAGCCTTTTACCGCACACGCTTTGCAGCGGAGGTGCCCGCCAGCCGCATCGTCATCACGCCCGGCGCCTCAGGCGCCCTGATGCTGGCCCTCGCACTCACCACCGACCCCGGTGACGAGTGGCTGATACCCGATCCGAGCTACCCCTGCAACCGCCATCTGGTGCGCAGCTTCGAAGGACGCAACCGCGCCCTGCCGGTAACGGCCGAAAGCCGCTACCAGCCCACGGCCGCACAGGTTGAACACGCCTGGAGCGCACACACCCGTGGCCTGATGGTCGCCACTCCGTCGAACCCCACCGGCACCCTGCTCGGCCCGGATGAGCTGCTGGCGCTGAACCACACCTGCCGCCGCCACAACGGCGTGCTGATTGTGGATGAAATCTACCAAGGGTTGACCTACGGGGTCGAATCGAGCAGTGCGCTGGCGCTGTTCGACAACGCCTTCGTGATCAACAGCTTTTCCAAATACTTCGGCATGACCGGCTGGCGCCTGGGCTGGCTGGTGGTACCGGCAGGCTACGAGCGGGAGGTGGAAAAGCTTTCCCAGCATTTCTTCATTGCCGCATCCACACCGGCGCAGCATGCCGCGCTGGCCGCGTTCGGGCCTGACACACTGGCCATCCTCGAACAACGCCGCACAGCCTTTGCGGAACGACGTGCGGCCCTGTTGCCCGCGCTGCGCGAACTGGGTTTCGTGCTGCACACCGAACCACAGGGGGCCTTCTATCTGTATGCGGATATCAGCGGACTGGCCAGCGACGCCGAAACGCTGGCGCGCCGCCTGATCGAGGAAGCTGGCGTGGCCACCACGCCAGGACTGGATTTTGGCCAATACCGCGCCGCACAGCACCTGCGACTGGCCTACACCACCGACACGCCCAGACTGCTCGAAGCCTGTCAGCGGATTGCTGGAATGCTTGCTCAGCCCTGATGCCAGGCAAAACCCGCCGTGCGCGCACTTTTCGCCCGGTACATGGCCTGATCGGCCTGACGGATGAGATCGTCAGCATCCTGGGCATCGCGCGGAAACAGGGCGATGCCCACACTGGTGCCGATCTGTACCGGGCCACTGGCCAGCTCGAACGGCGTGGTCAGCACATCGATGAAACGCTGCGCCATCTGCTCGGCATGTGCATGATGTTCGATGCTGACCTGCACGCAGGTGAACTCGTCGCCGCCCAGCCGAGCCAGGGTATCCTGCTCGCGCACGCACGCACGCAAGCGCTCCGCGACCTGCTGTAGCAATTCGTCGCCCGCATCGTGCCCCAGGTTGTCGTTCACCCACTTGAACCGGTTGAGATCGAGGAAGAACACCCCCACCAGACGCTCGTCCTCTTCCGCCTGCAGCATCGCCTGTCGCAAGCGGTCCTTGAAAATGACCCGGTTCGGCAAGCCGGTGAGCGCATCGTAGTTGGCCTTCTCCAACTCGGCCTTCACCTGCAGCAGATCCTCGATCATGCACTCCAGGCGAAATTCGCGCGCCTCAAGCTGCACCACGATACGGGCAAAGGATTCGGCCAGTTTGGCCAACCGGGGATCGGTCTGATCGGTCCGGGCAAGCTCCAGCAGAGCGTCCACATTCTTGAGGTCGCCCTGCATCGCAATACGGTCGGTGATCTGCAGCAGACGGTCCAGCAGGGGCCCATGAGCGGCATTTTGCGGGGATGACACACGATTCTCCTTTCAGTCGCCGAAGACTAACAGAAGTTCATCCTGATTGCATCGCCCGCCCGTGCCAGCCCGTGGCGCTCAGGCGTCGCCCTCGCGTGCAGCCACGGCAATGCGCTGCTTCATCGCCAGCACCTTCTTGGAGTAGGCGGCATGCGGGTCGTTGCGCGCACCGCCATAGTATTGCAGCGCAGCCTGCAGCGAACCGAAACGGCGCAGCCCCTCGGCCAGCACCAGCGTGCCCACATGTACATTGAGCACCGGATCGAACAGCGCATCGGCGGCGGCGTTCTCGCCGATCTTGTCCATGTGGAAGCGCGGAATCACCTGCATCAGCCCCTGCGCGCCGACATGGCTTTCCGCAAAGGGGTTGAAGCTGGACTCGATCGCCATCATGGCCACGATCAACAGCGGATCCACGCCCACCTCGCGGGCGCTGTCCTCGGCCTGCGCCAGCACCGGCTCGAGCACGGTGGACGACACCCGGTAGCGCCGGGCCACCCAGTCACGGACACGCTGCATCTCTTCCGACAGTTCGGGCTCTTCGACCACCGGTCCGGTGGCCAGATCGAAAATCGTCCGGCTGCCCCCGGCGGCCTTCATCGCCTCCAGGTTGATCGGTGAGCTGATACCCTGGCCGGATGCATGTACGTCCAGCATGCCGGTATCGGCAAAGTGCACCGGCTCATGCCTCAATTGTGCAGTGCCGTAATGTGCCACTGCCGCCACGCCCGCAGCCAGCAGGCCTGCGTGCATTCCCTTCAGAACAAGCTTGCCGGCGCTGTGAACCAGCCGACAGGCAGAAGTTGCGTGATTCATGGTCCCTCCTTGCTGCGACCCGACCCCGACACACAAAGCGCCCCCACAGGCCTTGCAAGGCTTGCTGAGAGAGGCTTGATGCTGATCGCCGGATGCCGTGAAACTGGCGGGCGAAAACTCGGGTTCGGTCTTCAGTGGTCGTCAAACGGGTTGCCGCAACCAGACAACACGCCCCGCGGTGCGAGCGGCCATGAGATATGAGCCGGCAGAATACCGACTCCGCACCGGATGAATGTGAACTTGCTGCAAAGCAGCATGGCCCGCACTTTATTGATTTGCCTGAATATTGTCAATCCTGACGGAAAGTCGATCGTGACTTTCGTCACAAACACTCCGTCAGATGGGCGTCAGTGCCAAGAAATTCAAAGGCTGGCAGGTCGCTTGCATGTGTCGCATATTTGCAACAAACCACTCAGACCTGCATGCGCCAAAGGGCATCCGCCAGCGCTCCGCCCGCCAGCCAGCGCCCCAGCCGGGAGCCTGCGGGCAACTGGGCCTGCAATGCACACTGCAACCGCGCCCAGTCGAAACCCGGGCCGGGATCGGTCTTCCGCCCAGGGGCAATGTCCTCATGGCCGACCAGCGCCCGCAACGGCAAACGGGCTTCCAGCCACAGGATCAGGCGAGCCAGGCAGTCATACTGGGCGTCGCTGAACACATCCTCATCGCAGCCTTCCAGCTCGATGCCCACCGAAAAGTCGTTGCAGCGCTCACGCCCTCGCCAGCACGACACGCCGGCATGCCAGGCGCGCCGGTGCACCGGCACGCACTGAATCAGCGTGCCATCGCGCCGAATGAAGAAATGTGCCGACACCTTGAGGTGTGCAATCTGCGCATAATAGGGATGGGCCGCCGCATCGAGCCGGTTGGCGAACAGCGCCTCGACCCCCTCGCCACCATACTCACCGGGCGGCAGGCTGATGGCGTGCAGCACCACCAGCTCCACCGGCTGCCCGGTCGGCCGCTCGTCATGATTGGGCGACGCGCTGATCCGCGCCTGCGGATGCCAGTCGGGCGCCCCCGAAGCCCGTGCTGCAGCACTCACTCCATGCCCCACTTCTGCAGGCGGTAGCGCAGTTGGCGCAGGGTCATGCCCAGCCGCCGGGCCGCTGCCGAGCGGTTCCAGCGGGTCTCCTCCAGCATGCGCAACACCCGAATCTTCTCGTTTTCCTCATCGTCCCCTGCCTCACTGTCGTCAGGATCGTGCGCCTCGTCAGGAAAATGCGGGGACACCGACAGAAAGGTCTGGGTCAGCGTGCCCAGCCCCCATTGCGGGACGGCCTGCTCAAGGTTCAGGTCCTGCGGTGTGATGCGGTGCCCCTCGCACAGGGCGCAGGCACGCTCCAGCAGGTTCTCCAGTTCCCGCACATTGCCGGGGAAGTGATGTGCCTTCAGCGCGGCCAGCGCCTCTTCGGACAGCGTATGCGGTGGCCCGCCTTCACGCGCCGCGAGACGCTCCAGGATGTGCGCGGCCAACAAGGGCACGTCCTCACGGCGCTCGCGCAGCGGCGGCACCTGCAGGGTGATCACATTGATGCGAAAGTACAAGTCCTGCCGGAACTTGCCCTCGGCCACCAGCTGCCCGAGGTCGCGGTGCGAGGCCGACAGGATGCGCACATCCACCGGCTCTTCCGCATGCCCCCCCACCGGCCTGACCGCCCGCTCCTGGATCGCGCGCAGCAGCTTGACCTGCATCGCCAGCGGCAAATCCGCCACCTCGTCAAGAAACAGCGTGCCTCCGCGCGCAGCCTGAAACAGCCCTTCCTTGTCAGTGGCCGCACCGGTGAAGCTGCCCTTGCGGTGACCAAAGAACTCGCTCTCCATCAGCTCGGGGGAGATGGCTCCACAATTGACCGGCACGAAAGGGGCGCTCGCACGCGGCCCCAGCTGGTGGATCAGGCGGGCAATCACCTCCTTGCCGGTCCCCGACTCGCCATTGATGAACACCGGGGCCTGGTTGCGCGCGAGCTTCTCGATCCGGCTGCGCAGCTGCTGCATCGCCGCCGAGCGGCCGATCAGTCCGCGCTCGCTGGTCTTGTCCTCTCCGCCGGGCGTACCCGGCTCCAGTTTCAGCGCATGGGTGACCAGCTCGCGCAGGGCCTTCAGCTCCACCGGCTTGGTGACGAAATCGAAGGCCCCGAGCTTGAGCGCCCGGATGGCGGTCTCGATGCTCCCATAGGCTGAAATCACCGCCACCGGGAGCCCCGGGTAATGCGCCTGGATGTCGGCGACCAGATCCAGCCCGTTGCCATCGGGCAGGCGCATGTCGGTCAGGCACAGGCGGAAGGACTTTTCCTTCAGCAGGGCGCGCGCGTCTTCGAGGGTGCCGGCACTCTCGCAGGCCAGCCCCATGCGCATGAAGGACAGTTCGAGCAGCTCGCGAATGTCATCCTCGTCATCGACCACCAGCACATCGGTCAATGCAGGACTGGCGCGTCTATCGGAAAAGGTCATGGTTGCGTCCGTCCGGTCAGAATGAAATGCGCACCCGGCGCATTGCCAGCAAATTCAAGCGAGGCGTCGTTGGCTTCGGCCAGTTCGCGGGCAATGTACAAACCCAGCCCGGTGCCCCGGGAGTCGGTGGTGTAAAAGGGATCGAACAGATGCACCGCCTGATCCTCGGCCACCCCACGACCATCGTCGGTGACATGCAACTCGACCTGACTCTCTCCCAGCTTGCGTGCATGCACCCGCACCGCCCCCGGTTGCCCCGAGCAGTAGCGCCGCGCATTGGCCAACAGATTGCCCAGTATCTGGTGCAGGTGCATCCGGTCCATCGCCAGCCGCAGCCCGGGTTCGACGCTGATTTCGAACACCGCCAGTTCCTGCACGCCGCACAGCGCGAAGGACTCGACCGCCTCGTGCACCATGGCATCCACATCCAGCGCCTCGCGCAGCAGTGCCTCGCGCCGCCCGAGGGCCAGCACATCGCGCACCATGCGTTCGATACGCTGTGCATTGGAATTGATGATGCGGATCAGGCGCGCCTGCACATCGCTCCGCTTTTCCTCATTGAGCAGGTCCGCAGCCTGCGTCACCGCCGACAGCGGATTGCGTATCTCGTGTGCCATGCTCGCGGTCAGCCGCCCCAGCGCTGCCAGCTTGAGCTGCTGCACATGCTTGCGGATTTCCTCGAAATCCGTCAGATACACCAGCAACTCGCCCGAAGTGAGGCCATCTGCACTGTCACGCAGGCTCACGATACGACAGCGCAGCATGTTGCCGGCCGGCCCAAGGCGCTGCAACACCCCCCGGTCAACATCGGGCAGCCTGATGCAGGCGAGAAACTGCTCGTCGATCTGGTTGAGCGACATACCCGGCGTCAGCACCATCCCCAGCAAGTCGGAGGCGCGCGGGTTGGCCTGACGAATCTGCCCGCCGGCCGACACCACGATGACCCCGTCGGTCATGTCCTCGATGATGCGCTCATTGATTGCCTGCTGCCGGTGCAGGGCCTCGCCGCGCAGCACCGCCAGCGATTCGTTGGCCTTGGCCCGGCGCGCCAGCAGACGGGCGGTGAAGGCAATCGCAAAAAAACCGCTGCAAGCAATCCCGACCTGCAGGAATTCGGTGGCATTGCTCCCCGCGTAGGTGCGCCAGGCATTTTCCACCAGCACCAGCACGGTGGCGAGCGCGGCGAAGAACATCACCATGCGCCCTTCGGCCACCAGCCCGGCTGCGGCCAGATACACCATCATCATCACCGGCATGCCACTGCGGTAGCCGCCACTCATCCACATGATCAGCGACAACGCCACCAGATCGATGACCACCTGCAGCACGATCAAACGGTCCAGGCCAAGGCGACTCATCGCATCGGGGAAACCGAGCAGCAGCACCAGCGACAGGTACAGCAGCGCCACGCCGCGAAACAGCGACGGTGCATCCTGCCCCAGGTTCAGCTCACCGCCCACCACCAGGAACAGGCCCGCAATGAGCAGGCGCAAAACGTTGAAATAACGCTGCGGCAGCAGGCGCGACGCATCGCCTGCAGCACCGTTGGCAGCCATCGCCGGCATGACTCAGGCCTTCCGGCCAAGCCGGCGATGCGCTTCACTGCAGAAAAAATGACCTTCCACTGTCACCCCCTCGCTCTCCGGCACATGCAGGCCACAGTGCTCGCAAGCAGGCATGCGCTCGGAGGACAGGGCCTGCTGCATGCGTTGCGCGCGCACCGCCTGCCGTCTCGCCTGCATGCGGCGAAACCACCAGACAGCAACGAAGACGAGCACCAGAATGGGGAGAATGCGTAGCAGCGACACGACGAATGACCTGCAGGAGTGGAGGAAAACGTTAAAAGTCTAGCACGCCGGCGGCATCACACCCGGCACAGACGCTCGCAGGCAGCCAGCAGGGTGCCCTCGTTCTTGGCAAAGCAAAACCGCACCACCTGCTCGTCATGCCCGTCAGCAAAGAAGGCCGACACCGGAATCGCTGCCACCCCCACCTCGCGCGTCAGCCAGGCAACAAACTCATGATCGGGCAAGTCGGACACGGCCCCATAGCGCGCGAGCTGGAAGTAGGTGCCGGCCGACGGCAACAGCTCGAAGCGGGACGCCGCGAGCACGTCGCGAAAGACATCGCGCTTGGCCTGATAAAAATCCGCCAGCGCCAGATGGCGCGGCGCATCGGCCATGTAGTCGGCCAACCCGAGCTGCACGGGGGTATTTACGGTAAATACATTGAACTGATGCACCTTGCAGAATTCGGTCATCAGCTCCGCCGGCCCCACCACATAGCCCACCTTCCAGCCGGTGATGTGATAAGTCTTGCCAAAGCTCGACACCACCAGGCTGCGCGCCGACAACTCCGGGTGCGCCGCGCAACTGCAATGCGCCCGGCCATCGAACACGATGTGTTCATACACCTCGTCGGACACCACCACGATGGCGGTATCCCGCAGCAGCGCGGCGAGGCGATCCAGATCCTCGCGCTGCCACACGGTGGCCGTGGGGTTGTGCGGGGAATTGATCATGATCATGCGGGTGCGCGGAGTGATGGCCGCCGCCACCGCCGCCCAGTCGGGACGGTACTCGGGTGCGGACAGGCGCAAACGCACCACCTTGCCGCCCTGCAGTTCGACAGCGGGCGCATAGCTGTCATACACCGGCTCGAACACGATCACCTCGTCGCCCGGATGCACCAGCGCCGCCACCGATGTAAACAAGGCCTGGGTCGCGCTGGCCGTCACCGTGATCTCGTGCGCCACGTCATAGCGTGTGCCATACAGGGACTCGACCTTGTGCGCGATGGCCTCGCGCAAGGCCACCACGCCCGCCATCGGCGCATACTGGTTGTGGCCGTTGCGCATCCAGTGCGCCACCCGCTCGAACAGCAGCGGATCGGCATCGAAGTCCGGGAAGCCCTGCGCCAGATTGATCGCCCCATGCTCCTGGGCCATCTGCGACATGACGGTGAAAATCGTGGTGCCCACTGCGGGCAGGCGGGAGTGCAGCGGATACGGGAAAACGGGCATGACGGACACCCTCAAGCAGTCAACGGCGGGGGGTCATTCTCGCAGAGCACGCGCCGCACGCGAAGCCCCGCGGATTCCTTACAATGTCGCGCATGAACTTCACCCAACCCATTCCCACCCTGCGCCGCGACGGCCACGCCGTCGTGATTCTCGACCAGACACGCCTGCCGCATCGTGTTGAAACCTGCCGCCTGGAAACCCTGCAGGCGGCCTGCGATACGATAGCCCACATGCGGGTCAGGGGCGCGCCGCTGATCGGGGGCACCGCCGCCTACGGTGTCGCACTGGCCCTGCGCGAAAGCACGGACGACGCCTGGCTGGCGCAGGCCCTGCAACGGCTTTCCGCCACCCGCCCGACCGCAGTCAATCTGCACTGGGCGCTGGGTCGCATGCGCGAACGGCTCGCGCCCCTGCCGGCCGCCGAGCGGCTGGCGGCCGCCTGGGCCGAGGCCGAGGCCATCCAGCAAGAAGATGCCGACACCTGCGCGCGCATCGGCGAACATGGCCTGGCCCTGCTGCGCGCCCGCCATGCCGACGCCACACGTCCGCTGCGCATCATGACCCACTGCAATGCGGGCTGGCTGGCCACCCTGGGGGCGGGCACCGCGCTGGCACCGGTGTATGCCGCGCAGGCACTGGGCCTGCCGCTGATGGTGTGGGTAAGCGAGACTCGCCCGCGCAACCAGGGCCTGCTGACCGCGTGGGAACTGCGCGAGGCCGGCGTGGCGCATGCGCTGGTCGCCGACAATGCCGCTGCCGTGCTGATGGCCAGTGGCGAGGTGGACATGGTCATCACCGGAGCCGACCGCATTGCCGCAAATGGCGACACCGCCAACAAGGTGGGCACTTGCCTGAAGGCCCTGGCAGCCGTCGATCGAGGCATTCCGTTCTACATTGCCGCGCCGCGTTCCACGGTGGATTTCGACTGTCCGAACGGTGAGGCCATTCCGATCGAAACGCGCTCAGCCGACGAACTGCTGGAGATCGACGGACTGGACGTCCATGGCCAGCCCGCCCGCCTGCGGCTCGCCCCGGCAGACACCCGGGTGGCCAACCCGGCCTTCGATGTCACCCCCGCCCGGCTGATCAGCGGCATCATCACCGAATTCGGCGTCCTCGCGCCCGATGCCCTGCACACGCTGCGCCACGCAGCAGCACCACGATGAATTCGCCCGATAATCCGCCCGATCTGGAACACACCCTGCGCGCAGCCGTGGTGCGCACTGCGCAAGCGCTCGACGCCCACCGCCTGAACAGCGGCAGCGCGGGCAATGTCAGCGTGCGCTGGCAGGACGGCATGCTGATCACCCCAAGCGGCGTGCCCGCAGACGCGCTCACCTGCGAGCAGATCAGCCGGGTGGATGGCCAGGGCACAGCCAGCGGCCCCATGCCCGCATCTTCCGAATGGCGCTTCCATCTGGCGGTCTACCGGCAGCATGCCGAAGCCGGGGCAGTGGTACATTGCCACTCACCGTTTGCCACCGCCCTGGCCTGCCAGCGGCGCGAAATTCCCCCTTTTCACTACATGATCGCGCGCTTTGGCGGTGACACGGTACGCTGCGCCGACTATGCCACCTTCGGCACTCAAGCCCTCTCCGACAGCGTGCTGCGTGCCCTGTCCGGGCGCAGCGCGTGCCTGATGGCCAACCACGGCATGCTGGTGTTCGGCACCGATGCCGCGCACGCGCTGGCCACCGCCCTCGAACTGGAAACCCTGTGCGAACAATACTGGCGAAGCTGCCAGCTGGGGCCGCCCAGCCTGCTCGATGCGGCGGAGATGCTGCGCGTCGTCGAGCGTTTCCGTCACTACGGCCAGCCGCCCCGGCACGACGTCTGAGCACGGCCCTGCTGCGCAAACCCGGCCACCTCGGCCCCGTTCAGTCCGCAACCTCCGAAGACGCTTCGCCCAGGGCGTGCTCGGCCAGCAACAGGCGCAACAGGCTGGCCGTATCGTCACCGCCCCAGCCGCGCGCCATCAACGCATTCAAGCGCTGGCCCACCTGCGCGGCAACCGGCAGCGGCACACCCAGCCCATGCGCCGCATCGAGCAGCAGGCGAAAGTCCTTGTGATGCAGGCGAGCCTGCACCCCGGCCGCGTAGTCCTGCGCCACCATGCGCTCGCCCATCACCTCCAGCACCCGCGAACCGGCCGAGCCCCCCATCAGCGCCTCGCGCACCCGCCCGGCATCCACGCCGTGCGCCCGCGCCAGCAACATCGCCTCGGCACACGCCTGGATGGCCGACACCATGATCATCTGGTTGCAGGCCTTCGCCACCTGCCCCGCCCCCGCCGCCCCCACATGCACGATGCTGCGGCCCATCGCCGCCAGCAGGGGGCGCACCCGCTCCAGCGTCGCCGCCTCCCCGCCCGCCATGATCGCCAGCGCCGCCGACTGCGCGGCCACTTCACCGCCCGACACCGGCGCATCGACCCAGCCGATGCCCCGGCGCGCATACTCGGCAGCAAGATCGCGGGCCACGGCAGGCGCAATCGTGCTCATGTCCACATGCACGCTGCCGGCCGCAAAACCCTCGGCGAGCCCCTGCGCGCCCAGGGCCAGCGCGCGCACATCCTCGCTGCCGGTGACCACGGTGATCACCACGTCGCAGGCGGCTGCCAGTTCGGCCGGAGACTCAACCCGTTGTGCTCCGGCGTCGAGCAGGGCCACCGCCCCTTCTGGACGGCGCGACCACACCTTCAACGCATACCCGGCCCGCAGCAAATTGCGGGCCATCGGCCGGCCCATCACCCCCAGCCCAATGAATCCAACCCGCATCTCACCCCTCCCCGCTCATACGTTCGAGCAGCTTGAGCATCGCGACCGAGTCCTCCTCGCCCAGCCCGCTGCCCACCAGCGCATTGAACATCTGCGTGGTGGCTGCCGCAGCCGGCAGCGCCAGCCCCAGACGATGCGCCTCTTCCATCACGATGCGCATGTCTTTCTGATGCATCCAGGCCTTGAAGCCCGGCCGGAAGTTGCGCTCCAGCATGCGCTGACCGTGGTTTTCCAGAATTTTCGAATAGGCAAAACCACCGAGCAGGGCTTCGCGCACCCGCGCAGCATCCACACCGCTGCGCTGCGCAAAGTTCAATGCCTCGGCCACCGCCGCCACCCCCACGCCGGTAAGGATCTGATTGCAGGCCTTTGCCACCTGCCCTGCCCCCGATGCACCGATCAGCGACACGGTACGCCCCATCGCTTCGAACAGGGGCCGCACCACGCCGAATGCCACCTCATCGCCCCCCACCATGATGGTCAGCGTCGCGTTGATGGCCCCGACTTCGCCACCGGACACCGGCGCATCGAGCATCACCACACCCTGCTCACCCAGGCGGGCAGCCATCGACTGCGCGGCGGCGGGGGCAATCGTGCTCATGTCCACAAAAATCAGCCCCGGTTTCGCCCCCTCGACCACTCCGTGCGTGCCCAGCGCCACCTGCTCCACGTCGGGCGCATCGGCCACCATGCTGATCACCACCTCCGCGCGCGACGCCACCTCGGCCGCATGCGCGCACCCGCCCGCACCCGCATCGAGCAAGGGCTGCATGGCCTCGGCCCGGCGCGACCACACCCACAACTCATGCCCGGCCTTCAGCAGGTTGAGCGCCATCGGACGCCCCATCAACCCCAATCCTATGAATCCGACCTTCATCGGCACACCTCCTTCCCATGGTCTTGAAGCGCGCCACAATGGATAATGGCGCCATGAATGCTTACGCCCCAATCATCAAGGAAATAGGCCGTGGCGCCAAGGGTGCCCGCGCACTGGACCGCGAACAGGCGGCTCGCCTGTTCGGCGACATGCTCGACGGCCGAGTCGATCAGCTGGAACTGGGTGCCATCCTGATCGCCTTGCGCATCAAGAGCGAAACCACCGACGAGCTGATCGGCTTCAAGCAGGCCATGGATGCCCGCATCGCCCGGGTGGCGGTGCCCGACGGGCCTCGCTGCGTGATCATCCCGAGCTACAACGGCGCCCGGCGACAGGCCAACCTCATGCCCCTGCTCGCCCGCTTGCTCGCCCGGCGCGGCATTCCGGTGCTGATTCATGGTTTTCATGATTTTGCCGACCGCGCAGACCCGTTCCGGCTGCTCGGCGCGCTGGGCATCGAACCGGCGAGCGATGTCACTCAGGCTGCCGCACAACTGGCCGAACAGCACATCGCCTGCCTGCGCCTGGAAACCCTGCTGCCCGGGCTGGCCGGCTTGCTCGCCCTGCGCAGCCGGCTGGGCGTGCGCGCCAGCGGGCACACGCTGGCCAAGCTGCTCGACCCCTGCCCCGGTCGCAGCCTGCGGGTGGTGGCCGTCACACACCCCGAGTACCTGGAGCGCATGCACGCCTTCCTGAGCGCCGAGCGGGCCTGGGCCATGCTGCTGCGCGGCACCGAGGGCGAAGTTTTTGCGAACCCGCGCAGGCGTCCGCGTGTCGACGTCTTCGCTGACGGCGTGGCACATGTGGCCCTGACGGCGGAAGAAGGCGGCGCCCCGCCGCTGGCTGGCCTGCCCGACTGCCCCGATCCGGAAGACAACGCCCGGCTGATCGTCGCCATGCTGGCTGGCGAACAGCCGGTTCCACAGCCGATCCTGGATCAGGTCGAGGCGCTCACCCGTCTGGCCTGCGCCCCTGCCGTCGATTCCGGTCAGGGCTGACCTTCAACCTTTGCAGATTCACCATGAACCCTTTCAAGCTTCCCGCACGTACCCTGCTCCTGATCCTGTTTGCCGTGTGCAGCAGCCTGCTCGGTTTTGGCCTGTATCTTCAGCACGGGCTTGGCCTGGAGCCCTGCCCGATGTGCATCATGCAGCGTTATGCCTTCATGACCGTGGCGGTGCTCGCCCTGATCGCCGGCCTGCATGGCCCCGGACGTACGGGTCAGCGGGTGTATCTGGGCCTCATCACGCTGTTTGCCGTGGTCGGCGGCAGCATCGCCGCACGCCAGAGCTGGATGCAGCTCAACCCGCCGGAAATTCCCGAATGCGGTCCCGATCTCGCTTTCATGCTCGACGCTTTTCCCCTGGCTCAGGCCCTGCCGATGATCTTCAGCGGCAGCGGCGACTGCGCCAGCATCGAATGGAGCTTTTTGGGACTGTCCATCGCCAACTGGTCACTGGTGAGCTTCACCGGTACGGTGATCTTCGCACTGTGGCTGTTTTTCCGGCGCCAGCCGGGGCGCTGAGCGACCGACGCAAACCGGTTTAAAGCCTGACATCGATAAACCACTTCGGCTGCATGTCGTTGAAATCGGTTCGGACATTTGAAGGCAGGTAAGCGGCCGAATCGAGGACGCGGGGTTGCCCATCGATGCGCTGGAACACCACCCAGTGCCAGAAGTTCCGGCCCTCTTCCTGGTGATGCTTGATGGACAGCAAGGCCAGATCCGGCAAGGCCTCCCAGGACTCGAACGGCGTTTCATGAGCCCCGGTTTCCACGCCAACGCTCGACAGCAGACGCCGGACATGCTGCGTATCCGACCACAGCGCCCGGTCGGAGGCATGGATGCCCATGGCGTTGGCCATGGCCCTGGTTTCTGCATAGGTCTTGCCCAGAATGTTCGCCACCGATGCAATCCCGCATCCGGTGGTTTCTTCCTGTATGACGGGGTCAGGCATCGGCACGCACTCTGCTGAATTCATCAAGGCACAAGGACTCAACTATCTTGCAAAAAAGCTGGTACACCACTGTTTTTCACATGGCACACCATCATTGTTGCCGTCCATTTTCACATTTGGGCAGTTACGGAGGAAAAACTTGGCCTCTTCGCATGAAGTCATCTGGGAACAATGAGTGCGCCCATCGCAGCGATAGGAGGACGAAGGTTGATGAGCCTGTGACTTTTCAGCGAACGCTGGCAGGGCAATACTTTGATCGGAAAAAGACACTCCCTGACTGAAGTATTCCTGATAACCGTACAACCCCAAACCCAAAAGCATGACCGGCATCATGGCTCGCCCGACGAAACTGCTACCAGACTTTTTCTCGCGATAACGTGCCGGCCTACGCTCCGGGGCGCTTTTCATTCGCTCAGGGCATACAACGTTCTTGGCCCTTTTCTTGCCTTTGCCATCAATTTCGATTTCAAAAGTGAGCCTTTCCCCAATTCTCGGGCGTCCCCCGTTTCTCGGAAACACAGAAATGTGGATAAAAATCTGCTCACCCCCCTCAGTGGGAGTAATGAAGCCGAATCCCCGGTCATCATTCCACTGCGAAAGCGTACCTTCAATGCGTTCCATTGGTTTGATCCAACTTTTCAAGTAGCGGCATCCCTTCCTCGCTCAGCCAAGCACCTCGACGATCTCGCCGCCGATCTCGAACTGCTGGTCTTCGAGCGCGATGCAGCGCTTCACCGACAGGCGGACATGCAGCGGAGGGGCGGTGACGCGACCGCCGGGGGATTCGACCACCACTTCCAGTTGTTCGGCTTCACCGGGGACGTAGCGGCTTTGCAGGGTGAGTCCGCCGACGCTGAGCTCCACGCACAGCGCCTCGACGTGGCTGCCATCGACCAGGAGGATGCGGGCGGGGGTGCCCAGGGGAATGCGGCGATCCAGACGACGATTGTAGTAACTGTTCATGCGGGCGCCATGCTGAGTTCAATCGGACCCCACATTCTAAATGCGGTTTGCGGCAAATTTCCGGAATTTGCGTGAATTTGCGTGTAACGGCCTCACCCAAGCCGCGCCGCCGCGATGGGCGGCACCTCGAAGGCGACACATCGTCCGCCCTCTGTGAAACACAGCGGCGCACCGGCCAGATTCGCCGCCAGAGCCAGCCCCCGGCCACTGCGGGCACTCGGACCAGCCTGCCGGGCCAGAGCGGTTTGCCAGTCGAAACCAGAGCCCTGGTCGCACACCTCGAAACGCCAGCCACCACAGGGCAGTGCATGGCGGGCAGCTTCGACACGACAGTCAGCAGCAGGCCGCCGGGCCTGAAGGAATGCGCACTGCTGCGCCCATTCGCCGGACGACAGCCAGGCGGCCTTGCGCTCGGCCCCTATGCCCAGGCGGCCGTGTTCAATGGCGTTGTAGAGCAACTCGATGAGCGCCGCTTCGATACGCCACGGCACTGCGCACACGGCGGCCAACTCACGCGCCACAACATGCGCATGAGCATGGTCGGTGACCTCCCGCAGCACGCCGCCGCTCATGGTACGACGCGGGGAATCAGCCGCAGCTCGGGCCGTCTTTCACGCCCAGCTTGCGCAGAATGTTTTCCAGCGGGCAGAAGCGGGTGAAACCGCTCTGGAACAGGTTGAAACCGACAAAGGCGGTAAACCACAGGAAATGCTTGCTCACGAACAGCGGGGAGGCTTCCACGCCCAGCGCCAGCGAAATGAGCACGAAGGCACCCGCGAAGATGCGGATGAACTGATTGACGGTAAGACTCATGCTGCTTCTCCTTGAATCTGGCCAATGCGCTTGCGCATGGCCGCATAGTAAAGAACCGGAATGACCACCAGCGTGAGCAGGGTGGACACGAAAACACCAAAGATCAGACTGATGGCCAGCCCGTTGAAAATCGGGTCGTCGAGGATGAAGATGGCGCCGATCATCGCCGCCAGGGCGGTGAGGCCGATGGGCTTGGCCCGCACGGCCGCAGAGCGGATCACCGCCTCGGCAAAGGGCATGCCCTCGCCCACCTGCTGATTGACGAAGTCGACCAGCAGGATCGAGTTGCGCACGATGATGCCGGCCAGCGCAATCATGCCGATCATGGAGGTGGCGGTGAACTGCGCACCGAGCAGGGCATGACCGGGCATCACGCCAATGAGGGTGAGCGGGATCGGCGCCATGATGATGAGCGGCACCAGATAGCTCTTGAACTGCGCCACCACCAGCAGGTAGATGAGGATCAGGCCGACGGCGTAGGCCGCCCCCATGTCGCGGAAAGTTTCATAGGTCACCTGCCACTCACCGTCCCACTTGATGCTGTAAGCAGCATAGGGGTCGTCAGGCTGGCTGATGAAGTACTCCTCAAGCTCGCCCCCCAGACCACGCCCACTCAGGTCAAGCGTGGCGAGCCGCGAACGGATGTCGAACATGCCGTACAGGGGTGAGTCGAGCCGCCCCCCCATGTCGCCGGTGACATACACCACCGGCAGCAGGTCCTTGCGGTAGATCACCTGCTCGCGCACCGTCTCTTGCACCTGCACCAATTCCGATACCGACACCAGGGTGTTGTCGCGAGCCCGCACTTTCATGGAGAGCAGCGCGTCCACGCTGGACTGGCGCTCGGGCGGGAGCTGGATGCGCACCGGCAGCTCGTACTTGTTGTCGGTGCCGTGCACCGGGGTGACATTCTCGCCGGCCAACCCCATGCGCACCACCTCGACGATGTCGGACTGGGCCACTTCCATGCGCGCCGCCTTGGCCTGGTCGACCCGCAGCACGATCTTGGGCGCCACCTCATCGATGGTGTCATCCACGCCGACGATGTCGGGCGTCTGCTCGAACACCGCGCGCACGCGGCGCGCCAACTCCACCTGACCGGTGTAATCGGGGCCGTAGATTTCGGCAACGATGGGCGACAGCACCGGCGGACCGGGAGGCACTTCCACCACCTTCGCATTGCCGCCACTCGCACGTGCGATACGGGTCACCTCATCGCGCACCGCCACCGCAATCTCATGGCTCTTGCGCTTGCGTTCGGACTTGTCGACCAGATTCACCTGCAGGTCGCCCTGCTCGGGGGCGCTGCGCAGATAGTACTGGCGCACCAGACCATTGAAGTTGATCGGGCTGGCCGTGCCGGCATAGGCCTGCCAGTCGGAAACCTCTTCCACTCCGGCCACATACTCGCCAATCTCGCGCAGCACCCGGGCGGTTTCTTCCACCGGCGTGCCCACCGGCATGTCGAGCACGATCTGGAATTCGCTCTTGTTGTCGAAGGGCAGCATCTTCAGCACCACGGCCTGCACCACCGGCAGTGCCACCGATGCAAAGATCAGCGCGAACACCGCCAGCCACAACCCGAAACGCGCCCGCCCACCCCGCACCGGGTCGAGCATCGGGCTCATGACCGCGCGGAAGAAACGGTCCAGACGGCGCGTCATGCGGTCTTCGCCTTCATGCTGATGGGCATCGGTGCGGGCGAGCAGCTTGAGCGCCAGCCAGGGCGTGACGACAAAGGCCACAGCCAGCGAGATGAACATGCCCATGGAGGCGTTGATCGGAATGGGGCTCATGTACGGCCCCATCAACCCACTGACGAAGGCCATCGGCAACAAGGCCGCAATCACCGTGAAGGTGGCGAGGATGGTGGGCCCGCCGACCTCATCCACGGCCTTCGGGATCAATTGCCACAGCGGGGTATCCGGCTCCAGCGTGTGCCAGCGATGGATGTTCTCGACGACCACGATGGCATCGTCGACCAGAATGCCGATGGAGAAGATCAGCGCGAACAGGCTGACCCGGTTGAGGGTGAAACCCCAGGCCCAGGAAGCGAACAGGGTCGCCGCAAGGGTCAGCGTGACCGCCACGCCAACGATCAGGGCCTCGCGCCGGCCCAGCGCCAGCAGCACCAGCAGCACCACCGCCGAGGTGGCAAACACCAGCTTGCCGATCAGCGTATTGGCCTTGTCGTCGGCCGTCTTGCCGTAATCGCGGGTAACGGTGAAGTGGATGCCTTCCGGAACCACCGTGCCTTGCAGCGCCTGCATGCGTGCAATCACACCATTGCTCACGTCGGAGGCGTTCGCGCCGGGTTTCTTCGACACGGCCAGGGTGACGGCCGGGAACACACCCTGCGCATCGGTGCCGGCCTGCCCGGTGGCCGCCCCGCTCCCGAACCATACATAACGCTCGGGTTGGTCGGGACCGTCCTCCACCGTGGCCACATCACGCATGAACACCGGCCGGCCATGCTCCACGCCCACCACCAGATTGCGCACATCCTCGGCGGTTTCGAGATAGGTGCCGGTCTGCACCAGCACTTCGCGGTTGTCGGTGACCAGCGTCCCGGCTGGCTGGGAGGCGTTCGACAGCAGCAACGCTGCACGCAGGTCCTGTGCGGTGAGGCCATGCGAATTGAGACGCTCGTTGTCGATGAGCACGCGCAGCACATGACCGGGCCCGCCAATCGTGACCACATCGCGGGTACCCTTCACCCGCTTGACCTCATGCTCCACCGCACGGCTGACCTGCTGTAACTCGAAACCGGCCCGTTCGGGATCGTCGGTCCACAGGGTCAGGCTGACAATGGGCACATCGTCAATGCCCTTGGGCTTGACCACCGGCTGGCCCACGCCGAGTTGCGGACTGAGCCAGTCGGCGTGGGAGTGCACCGTGTCGTACAGCCTGACCAGGGCTTCCTGGCTGGGCACGCCGACCTCGAACTGCACGGTGATCACCGCCATGCCCGGCCGCGACACCGAAAACACATGCTCCACCCCAGCCATGCGCGAGAGCACCTGCTCGGCAGGTCGCGACACCAGGGCATCCACATCACGCGCGGAAGCCCCCGGAAAGGGCACCAGCACATTGGCCATGGTGACATCGATCTGCGGCTCTTCCTCCTTGGGCGTGATCAGCGTGGCGAACACCCCCATCAGGAACAGCACCAGTGCCAGCAGCGGCGTGATTGCGTTGCGCTGGAAGGCCCCGGCAATGCGTCCGGAAATGCCCAGAGAAGTGGACGACGACATCGGCGCGCCCCCGCTCACTGGCCGGCCGCCGTGCGCGCAGCACGACGCACCAGCATGCCCGCCTGCACCGGGTCGAGGGCGATTTCCTCGCCGTCACGCAAGCCGGCCAACACCTCCAGGGAGCCATCGGGGAAGGTCATGCCTGGCCGGATCTGGCGCAGGCTGAAACCGCCCTGCCCGTCCGCAACATACACACCGGTAATTTCACTGCGACGCAGCACCGCTTCGGCCGGCACCGCCAGCCGGCGAGCCTCGCCTGTGAGGAAATGCACCCGGGCAAAGGTACCAGGCACCACGCCGGTTACATTCGGCGGGAGGTCCACCCGTACCCGCACGGTGTGCGTGCGGGCATCGGCCGCCGGCAGGACGGTCACCTGAGTGGCGTCGATCCAGCGGCCACTGTCGGGCAGTTCAACCCTCGCCTGCAGGCCGTCGGCACTCATGCCGGCCAGCCGGAACTGCGGCACATCCACCACGGCACGCATGGCTTCCGGATCGAACACGGTGAGCAGGGGGCGACCCGGTTGCGCCATTTCGCCGACTTCTACATGGCGCTCGGACACAAAACCGTCGAGCGGCGCGCTGATGGTGGTGTAACCCAACGCGGTGGAGGCTTGACCGCGACCGGCGCGTGCGGCACGCAGTTGCGCATCGGCAGCCTGGAAAGCGGCTTGTGCCTGGTCGACCGCCGACTGACTGACGAAACCACGCTCCAGCAAGCTTCGAGTGCGCTCGTATTCGGAGCGTGCATTGGCCAGATTGGCCTGCGCCTGAGCCACGCCGGCATCGGCACTGGCCACCGCCTGCCCAGCCTCGGTAGCATCGATGCGCAGCAGCACATCGCCCCGTCGCACAGTGTCGCCGGCATCGACCCGCAGATCGACGATGCGCCCCTGAACCTGGGCAGCAACAGCCACCTGGGTGACCGCCTCCAGCGTGGCTTCGGCCGAATGAGTCAGCTGGGTCGGCCGCGCCTCGACCTTCACGGTGGCCAGTTGTGCGTGAGTAAAGCCACTGGCCAGCACAGCGAGCGGCACCACAAGTAAACGGAGTGAGCGTAGGGTGTTCATGAATATAATCATACTCTAATATTAAGGGAAATCAAACCACCCGCCCTGCGCGCACGCGGCCCTCAAACCGTGGGGATGAGGCTCAGCGCATGCTGCGCCATCGCCTCCACGATGGCATCGGCCTCACCCACCGCACCGGCGAGCGTAATGCTGGCTGCGGAATGGCGCAGCCGCGCGGCCTCGACCAGCGCGGGCAAATCCCGCTTCAGATGTCCGCCCTGCGCCAGAAACATCGGCAGAATCACGATCTGCCGCACCCCCTGACCAACCAGTTCGCTCAGCACGGCGTCCAGGTTCGGCTGCATGAACTCCAGAAAGGCCAACTCCACCCGCACGCCCTCGCCCACGCGGGCCTGCACCCCCGCCTGAACCCGCTGCATCGGACGCGCCCACTCCGGGTCGCGCGCACCATGGCCAAACAGCACCAAGGCCTTGTCCGCTTCATTACGCATCATCATCTTCCTTCCGGTGAATCGCCAGCAGCCGGTCGATCACGTGGGCGGCGGCACGCAGACCAAAGCTTGCGGTCATCATCATGCTGGAACCATAGCCCGCACAGGACAAACCCTGCGGTCCCTGCGCCTCGCACGTGCGACCGGGCCTGCGCACGGCCTGAGTGGAATACACCGCATCCACCCGGAAGCGCTGCCGGGGATCGCGCGGGAAACCGTGCGCGCTGCGCAGGATGCGGCGCACGCTGGCCAGCAGCGGATCCTGCACCGTGCGCGACAGGTCATCCAGGCAAATGCCGCCCGGATCGGTCTTGCCGCCGGCCGCACCGCACACCACCAGCGGCACCCCCAGACGGCGGCACTCGGTAACGATGGCAACCTTGGCGCGTACCTGATCGATCGCATCGATCACCGCATCGCAACCGCTCAGCAACTGTGCTGCATTGTCCGGGGTCAGGAAATCGTCCACCAGATCCACCCTGGCCAGCGGATTGATCAGCGCAATCCGCTCACGCATGGCCAACACCTTGGCCTGCCCGAGGGTGGGCGTCAGGGCATGCACCTGGCGGTTGATGTTGGATTCGGCAACATGATCGAGGTCAATCAGGGTCAGCCGCCCGAGCCCGCTGCGCACCAGCGCTTCAGCAGCCCAGGAACCCACCCCGCCCACGCCGACCACGCACACATGACGCGCCTGCAGGCAGGCCAGCGCATGCATGCCATACAGACGGTCGATGCCCCCAAAACGACGTTCTGGATCGACATCGGACACGCCGGACTGCGTGGGTCCGGAGATGGGGGGTGAGAGGGACATGGAGAGGGACAAGGCGTCGGCCGCAGACTGAAGCATGGACAAGGGGAGAACGGGAAAGAGGATGGAATGGAGCGCATCTTAACAAATTCGCCCGGCTGAACTCGAAGCGGGGATAGGGTTCAAACCGCCCACATGCCACACACCGGACAGCGAGAAAACGCGATGAACCGTCCCTCTCCCTCCCTGCTGACCGCCTTGCTGCTTGTGCTGCTTCATGCACCGGCCGGCGCACAGGCGCCAACCTCAGAGGCTGGCACACCCGCCCACCCTGAGTCCGTCGCGCTGGCACAACTCCATCAGGCCGCGCGGGCCGGCAACCGCCTGGCGCAATACCGTTATGCCCGGGCCCTCCTCGACGGCAGGGTCCGGTTGCCGCCCGCATCGCATCCGCTCAGCCCGGCGGCCCAAAACGAACAGACCACACTCGCTGCCTGGCGCTGGATGCGCCGTGCCGCCACAGCAGGACTCCCGCAGGCGCAATATGCGCTGGCCAGTTGGTATCAGCGTGGCGAAGGCGTCAGGATGCACTTGGGCACGGCGCGGGCGTGGTACGAACGGGCGGCCTGGCAAGGGCATGCAGATGCGCAGTACGCCCTCGGCCGCATGCTGTTGGGCGAAGCACGGGACGCGGATACGCTGGCCCGCGCACGCCGCTGGCTCGAACTGGCCGCCAGCGCAGGCCATGCCCCGGCACAGCAGGCCCTGCTTCAGGACACACGCTGAGCCAGCGCCGGATGGGATGTGGCTCAGTCGACCAAGGCAGGTTCGCGCAGCCGGGATTCATCCAGCCAGACACCCAACCCTTGGGCATTGAGCTCCAGATCCATGCCCAGAATCTCGAAGATGCGCTCCTCGGACTGCATCCACCCCTGACGCTCGGCCTCCTCACGCACGATCTGCTCCAGTCCGGCGAGTATCTCGACATGACGCGCCACACCGTCGCCCCGGGCAGCCTGCGCCACGGCCACATAGGCATCGATGAGCCGATGCAGGTCGGCCCCGAGTCGGGCCACCTCGGTCACCCGGCTGTAGTGGGTCAGGTACATTGCGTCCGGGTTGCGGGCCAGCATGCGATCGATGGAGGCATGCATGGCCGCAGGATCGAACTGGGTCGGCGTGGTGGTGGGAATCACCGATGCCCGGCCATTCACATCCAGCTCACGATAGGACAGGCCGAAGGTGTCACCGGTAAAGAAGGCGCGCGCCATCTCATCCCATATGCATATGTGGTGACGGGCATGCCCCGGGGTGTCGAACACCTCGAAACGGCGCCCGGCCAACTCCACGACCAGACCATCTTCTGCCGGCACAATGCGCTCCACGGCCACCGGCGCCAGCCGGCCATACAACGAAAAGGCCTGTTCGGCCCCATACACCGCGCAGGTCGCGTCCCACAGACGCGCAGGGTCGGCCATGTGCCGCACGCCGCGTGGATGCACCAGCAACCGGGCATTGGGCAGCGCGCACATCAGGCTGCCCGCGCCGCCGGCGTGGTCCAGATGGATGTGCGTCAGCATGACCCAATCAACCCTGTCCGGCGCAATGCCGGCGGCCCCCAGTGCAGCCAGCACTCTGGGCACCGAAGCATTGGCACCGGCATCCACCACTGCCGCGCGCCCCTGATGAATGATCAGATGGATCGCCGCCAGTCCCTCACGCCCATAGCCTGACTCCAGAGCCAGTATCCCGTCAGGATGCGCTGTCACCCCTTCCACTATGTGTCTCCTCCAGTCATTCCGGGCTCACAGACAAGCCCCCGGCCCGGTGCGCGCTATTGTAGCGCTTTACCCGAACCAATCCGAAGAAATACCATTCGCATTCCTGCGCGCACTGGCCGTGAGCCGGCAACGATCCTCAGAACGGAATATCGTCATCAAAGCTGTCAAAGCCACCGGACGACGAGGACTGGGGTTGCGATTGGACGCGGGCCGGGGCGGGGCGCGAAGGGGCGTCGTCGAACCGGCCCTCGTCGTACCCACCCTGGCTGCCCTGAGCACTGCGACCACCGCCATAGCCCCCCTCCATCGGGACGTCGCTGCCGCCCTGGCGGCTGCCCAGCATCTTCATTTCATCACCCCGGATTTCGGTGGTGTAACGATCGTTGCCGTCGCGGTCGGTCCATTTGCGGGTCTGCAGGCGCCCTTCGATGTACACCTGGCTGCCCTTGCGCAGATACTGCGCGGCCACTTCGGCAATGCGGCCGAAGAACACCACCCGGTGCCATTCGGTGGCCTCGCGGCGCTCGCCGGTGTTGCGGTCCTTCCAGGTCTCGCTGGTAGCAATGGTGAGATTGCAGATCGCGTCGCCCGAAGGCGCCACACGGTGCTCGGGGTCCTTGCCAAGATTGCCGATCAGAATGACTTTATTGAGGGATGCCATCCCGTTCTCCTGTGAGTGTTTTCGATTTGAGGTTCAGCCGGTCTGTCTGGCCGGGGCCGGGGCCGGGGCCGGGGTACGACGGGCCGGAGCCTGCATGCCCAGGGCCAGCACCAGCCACAGCAGGGCCAGTACGGCACAGACTGCGTTGATGGTCGAATGGCCATGATGCTGGCCGATCCAGCCGCCCAGCATGCCCCCCAGAAACAGGCCCATCGACTGCAGGGTGTTATACACGCCCAGCGCCATGCCTTTTGCGTCGGAGGGCGCGATGCGCGAAATCCATGAGGGCTGGGTGGCCTCCAGCACATTGAAGGCAATGAAGAAGAGGGTCAGCCACAGCCCCAGCGACCACACACCATCTGGGTAAATATACAGCCCTACCTGCACGATGACCAGCAACACGATGGCTGCATTGAACACCGGCTTCATCAGCCCGCGCCGCTCGGCCACGATGATGGCCGGCACCATCACCACAAAGGACAGCAGCACGGCCGGCAGATACACCTTCCAGTGTTCGGGCACCGCCAGCCCCGCGCCCGACACCAGCGCGGCCGGCACCACCACCCACATGGTGGTTTGAATGAGGTGCAGCGCGAACACGCCAGCATTGAGACGCATGAGTTGTCCGTTGCGCAACACGTCGCGCAGGCGCCCCGGACTGGGCCGGGGCGCGGGCGGAGCATCGGGCACGACCCGCAGCACCACGAAGATGGCTCCGACCGCAAGCAGGGCGGTGAGCCAGAAGATGCCGCTCATGCCCACCACAGCGTACAGCAGCGGAGCGGCCACCATGGACAGCGCAAACACCAGGCCGATGCTCGAACCGATCATGGCCATGATCTTGGTCCGGTGCTGATCGCGGGTGAGGTCCGCCGCCAGTGCGGTGACCGCAGCGGAAATGGCCCCGGCCCCCTGCAGCACGCGGCCAAGAATGACCATGTAAATGTTGTCGGCCAGCGCAGCGAGCACGCTGCCGGCAATGAAGATGAGCAGGCCGGTGACGATCACCGGCTTGCGTCCGAAGCGGTCGGAAGCCGCACCGAAAGGCAGTTGCAACACCGCCTGGGCCAGGCCATACGCACCGATGGCCAGCCCCACCAGGGTCAGGTTGTCGCCCCCTTCGAAAAGATGGGCGTGGGCAGCAAACACCGGCAGGATCAGGAACAGGCCAAGCATGCGCAGGGCAAAGATCGCAGCCAGGCTCATGCCGGCCCGTCGCTCTGCGGCGGTCATCGAATCCGGGTCGGGCAGGGTCATGTCAGAAACGGGGGCGTCGTCACACTGTCGGAAAGGCGCGATTCTATCATCTGCCCGCAAGGACGCCCTGAGACTGGCTTGCGGAAAGCTTCTTTCGTATAGTTGCGCGTTACCCTGAAAGTGCCAAGCTATGGATCAGATCCGCATCCGGGGCGCCCGCACCCACAATCTGCGCAACATCAGCCTGGATTTGCCGCGCAACCGGCTGACCGTGATTACCGGCCTGTCCGGCTCGGGCAAGTCCTCACTGGCCTTCGACACCCTGTACGCGGAAGGTCAGCGCCGCTATGTGGAATCGCTGTCCGCGTATGCCCGCCAGTTCCTGCAGTTGATGGAAAAGCCGGACGTGGACCTGATCGAAGGCCTGTCACCGGCCATCTCCATCGAGCAGAAGGCGAGCAGCCACAACCCGCGCTCCACGGTCGGCACCGTGACCGAGATTCACGACTACCTGCGCCTGCTGTACGCCCGCGCGGGCACACCACACTGCCCGGACCATCCGGACCATGCGTTGAGCGCACAAACCGTGTCGCAGATGGTCGACCATGTGCTGGCACTCCCCGAAGACAGCAAGCTGATGATTCTTGCGCCGGTGGTTTCCGGCCGAAAGGGCGAGCAGCATGACCTGTTCGCCGAGTTGCGTGCGCAGGGCTTCGTGCGGGTACGGGTCGATGGACAGATCCATGAACTCGACAGCCTGCCGGCGCTGGAAAAGGGGCAGCGACACACGATAGACATCGTGATTGACCGCCTCAAGGTGCGCGCCGATCTGCGCGGCCGGATCGCGGAGTCCTTCGAAACCGCCCTCACCCACTCCGACGGGCGGGCCATTGCGCTGGAGATGGACAACGGGCACGAGCACCTGTTTTCGTCGCGCTTTGCCTGTCCGGTGTGCAGCCATGCGCTGGCCGAACTGGAGCCGCGCCTGTTTTCCTTCAACAACCCGGCGGGCGCCTGCCCGCAGTGCGACGGCCTGGGCGTGGTGGATTTCTTCGACCCGGCTCGCGTCGTCGCTCACCCCGAACTGTCACTCGCCTCCGGTGCAATCCGTGGCTGGGACCGGCGCAATCAGTTCTATTTCCAGATGCTCACCAGCCTGGCCGAGCATTACCGCTTTGACATCGACACGCCGTTCGGCGAACTGGATGAGGCCCAACGCACGGTGGTGCTGTATGGCTCCGGAAAGCAACGAATTGCCTTCCGCTATCTGTCCGACAACGGCCGCAGCGTGCTCAAGGAGCACCCTTTCGAGGGCATCATCCCGAACCTCGAACGACGTTATCGCGAAACCGACTCGGTGGCCGTGCGCGAAGAGTTGTCAAAATACCGTGCCACCCGCACCTGCCCCGCATGCGAAGGCACCCGCCTGCGACGCGAAGCGCGCCATGTGCTGATTGGCGGGCGCTCGCTGCATGACATCAATCGCATGCCACTGTCGCACAGCCGGGCGTTTTTCGACACCCTGAAGCTGGAAGGGCACCGCGCCAGCGTGGCCGACAAAATTGTGCGTGAGATCTCCGCGCGAATCAGCTTTCTGGTCGATGTCGGGTTGTCCTACCTGTCGCTCGACCGCTCCGCCGACACCCTGTCGGGCGGGGAGTCGCAGCGCATCCGGCTGGCCAGCCAGATCGGCTCCGGCCTGACCGGGGTGATGTATGTACTCG
Source organism: Rhodocyclaceae bacterium (assembly GCA_041678045.1). Lineage (GTDB taxonomy): Bacteria > Pseudomonadota > Gammaproteobacteria > Burkholderiales > Rhodocyclaceae > UBA2357. Next base: position 17,506 of record JBAYOV010000030.1, on the reverse strand, counting down.
ACGAACCCTCCATCGGTCTGCACCAGCGCGACAACGACCGCCTGCTCGCCACCCTGCAGCGCCTGCGCGATCTCGGCAACACAGTGATCGTGGTCGAGCACGACGAGGATGCCATTCGCACGGCCGACCATGTGGTGGACATGGGGCCAGCCGCTGGCGTGCATGGCGGGCAGGTCGTGGCCGCTGGCACACCGGCCGAAATCATGGCGCACCCGGATTCGCTCACCGGGGCCTATCTCAGCGGCCGCCAGTCGATTCCGTACCCCGAGCGCCGCCAACAACCCAATAGCGAACGCTGGCTGAAGGTGCATGGTTGCAGCGGCAACAATCTGCGCAACGTCACGCTGGACATTCCGTGCGGGCTGCTCACCTGCGTGACCGGCGTTTCCGGCTCAGGCAAATCCACCCTGATCAACGACACGCTGTACCTGGCTGCCGCACGACATTTCTATCGCGCCTCTGCCGACCCGGCGCCCCACACCGCGATCGAAGGCTTCGACCTGTTCGACAAGGTGGTGAACGTCGATCAGGCGCCGATCGGGCGCACGCCCCGCTCCAACCCGGCCACCTACACCGGTCTGTTCACGCCGATCCGCGAATTGTTCGCCGGCGTGCCCGAATCACGCGCACGGGGCTACAACGCCGGGCGCTTCTCGTTCAACGTGAAGGGCGGACGCTGCGAGGCCTGTCAGGGCGACGGCATGATCAAGGTGGAAATGCATTTTCTGCCGGACATGTATGTGCCGTGCGATGTGTGTCATGGCAAGCGCTACAACCGCGAAACACTGGAAATCCGCTACAAGGGTCGCAGCATCCATGAGGTGCTGGAGATGACCGTCGAGAACGCGCTGGAATTCTTTGCCTCGGTCCCCACCGTCGCGCGTAAGCTGGAAACGTTGATGGACGTGGGGCTGGGCTACATCCGCCTGGGGCAGAGTGCCACCACCCTCTCGGGCGGCGAGGCGCAACGGGTGAAGCTCGCCCTGGAGTTGTCGAAACGCGATACCGGTCGCACGCTCTACATCCTCGACGAACCCACAACAGGCCTGCATTTCCACGACACGGCCATGCTGCTGCGCGTGCTGCAGCGCCTGCGCGACCATGGCAACACCATCGTGGTGATCGAACACAATCTGGACGTGATCAAGACCGCTGACTGGATCGTGGATCTCGGCCCGGAAGGTGGCGACGGAGGGGGAAGCATCGTGGCCTGCGGTGCACCGGAAACGATTGCCCAGCATCCCGACAGCCATACTGGCCACTATCTGGCACGCCTTGCCGGATAGCGCCCCCCAGGCGCCCTGCGGCAGGCAAACCGCCGCTATTGCAACGCAACATGTTGGAAGGTCATTGCCGGGTCACCGACGGTTACCACACGTCCTGCCAAGTTGCACGATAATGCGCCATACTGAAAAAAAGACGCACGGACTCCATCATGGCCGACACACCCACTCCCCCCAACACCCCCGAAGGCCGCTTCCTGTATCGCATCGAGCGGCGTGCGGCATTCCTGAAGACCCTGCTCGGTGCCGATTTCGGCATCTATCAGTCGTCCGACGCAGACAAGCGCAAGCGCGCCATCGAGCATCTGGTGCGCATGATTGCGCGACAGAGCGAACTGCCCCACCTGAAGCCGGAAACGCTTCGCAAGGCCACCGAGATGATCAGCGAACAACTCGAAGCCATGCAGCGGGTGCTGCCTCACGACGTGCAGTATCGCAATCGCATGCGACAGAACTGGTGATGCGCCACGTCACCGGCCGGAAAATCGGTCAGCCTGCATAACCGTCCGGATTGCTCGACTGCCAGCGCCACGCATCCCGACACATCTGCTCCAGGTCGCGTCCGGCATGCCAGCCCAGCACAGCCTGCGCCCGGGCGGGGTTGGCCCAGCAGGCCGCCACATCGCCCGGTCTGCGGGCAACAATTTCGTAAGGCACCGGACGGCCACTGGCCCGCTCGAAGGCCGCGACCGCTTCCAGCACAGAATAACCGCGACCGGTCCCCAGGTTCAGGCAGGTCACACCGGGTAGCGCATCCATGCGCTCCAGCGCACGCACATGGCCCAGCGCAAGATCCATCACATGAATGTAGTCCCGCACCCCGGTACCGTCCGGCGTCGGATAGTCGTCACCGAACACCTGCAGGCGCGGCAGGCGTCCGACCGCCACCCGCGCCACATAGGGCATCAGATTGTTCGGTATTCCTGCAGGGTCCTCACCGATTTCGCCACTCTCATGCGCGCCCACCGGATTGAAATAACGCAGCAGCACCACGTGCCAGCGCGCATCCGCCGAGCACAGGTCGCGCAGCATGTCTTCGCCGATGAGCTTGGTACGCCCATACGGATTGGTGGCCTGCAGCGGGCAGGATTCATCGATGGGCACGCTTGCCGGATCGCCATACACCGTGGCAGACGAACTGAACACCATGCGATGCACGCCAGCATGCTGCATGGCGGTGCACAGGCTGGTCAGCCCTCCAATGTTGTTGGCGTAGTAGGCAAGCGGTTGGCTGACGGATTCGCCCACGGCCTTGAGGGCGGCAAAATGGATCACCGCATCAAAGCGTTCGGCTGCAAACACCCTGCCCAAGGCCGCTTCGTCACGCACATCGATCCGATGAAAGCCTAGCAGGGGGCGCCCGGCCAAACGCTCAACCCGGGACAGGGCAAGCGCACTGCCGTTGCACAGGTTATCCACCACCGCCACATCGTGCCCTGCCTGCAACAGCGCCAGACAGGTATGCGAGCCGATGTAGCCCGCTCCGCCGGTCACCAGCACTCTGGCCATTTCGCCCCCTCTTCTCCTGCGCCTGCGCCGGACGGATTAAAATCGGACATACCTCTGCTCCTCAACCGAACATCGAACCCGCCGCCGCATTCATGACAAAATGACCAAAGACAGCAACGAAGACCCCAGCGCAATACGTCTGGACAAATGGCTCTGGGCCGCCCGCATCTACAAGACCCGCCGACTCGCCACCGAGGCGATCGACGCCGGACATGTTCGCATGGACGGCCACAAGCCCAAACCCGCGCGCGCCGTGCGCATTGGCGCCCGCCTGGAGATCACCCGCGAATCGGGTGCGCTGGAACTGATCGTACAGGGGCTTTCCGAGCTGCGCGGCCCTGCCCCTATCGCACAGCGCCTGTACACCGAAACGGAAGCGAGCGTCAAACGTCGCGAAACCGCCCTGGCCGAACGACAGTTACAACGGCACGACCTCAGCGGTGAACGCCCCACGAAACGCGAACGCCGCCAGCTGGATCGCTTTCGGGATGGCTTCTGACCCTGCCGGGTGGCAGACCGCCCAGATGAACAAAAGGCCGCATCAGCGGCCTTTTGTCATTGCTTCGAACGCCCTGGTGATCAGGCCGCTTCGGCCGCTTCCACCGTTTCCGGCGCGTCCTGACCTTCAGGACGATCCAGCAGCTCGACCAACGCCATCGGGGCGTTGTCGCCGTTGCGGAAGCCGAACTTCAGGATGCGCAGGTAACCACCGTTACGGTTGGCATAGCGCGGACCCAGTTCGTCGAAAAGCTTGACCACCATCTCACGGTCACGCAGGCGGTTGAAAGCCAGGCGACGGTTGGACAGGCTGGGCTTCTTGCCCAGGGTGATCAGCGGCTCAACCACACGGCGAAGTTCCTTCGCCTTGGGCAGCGTGGTTTTGATGACTTCATGACGCAACAGCGAAGCAGCCATGTTCTTGAACATGGCCTGACGGTGGCTGCTGGTGCGATTCAGCTTGCGAAGACCATTGCGGTGACGCATTTCTTAACCCCTCTCTACTGCGCAGCAATCAACCGAGCTTTTCGAGCCCGGCCGGCGGCCAGTTTTCCAGTTTCATACCGAGCGCCAACCCACGGGAGGCCAACACTTCCTTGATTTCATTGAGCGACTTGCGACCCAGGTTCGGCGTCTTGAGCAGCTCGGTTTCGGTGCGCTGGATCAGGTCACCGATGTAGTAGATGTTCTCGGCCTTCAGACAGTTGGCCGAACGCACCGTGAGTTCAAGATCATCCACCGGGCGCAGCAGCACCGGGTCGATGGTCACCGCCTGCGGCTTGGCCACCGGCTCCTCGGTTCCTTCCAGATCGGCAAACACGGCGAGTTGGTCCATCAGCACGCGTGCTGCGTAGCGGATGGCCTCTTCCGGATCGACCGCGCCGTTGGTCTCGATATCGATCACCAAACGGTCAAGGTCGGTACGCTGTTCCACACGGGCACTCTCGACCATGTAGCTGACCCGGCGGACCGGCCCGAAGGAAGCATCGAGCATGATACGACCGATCGTCTTGGTGGCCTTGTCCGTGGTCCGGGCATTGGCCGGCACATAACCGCGCCCTTCCTCGACGATGATCTCCATGTCGAGCTTTCCACCCGGTGCGAGATGCGCAATGACGTGGTCGGGATTGATCACTTCCACGTCATGCGGCAGATCGATGTCGCCGGCAGTCACAACGCCCTCACCCTCTCGGGCAAGGCGCAGGGTGACACTCTCCCTGTTGTGCAGCTTGAGCACCACGCCCTTGAGGTTGAGCAGCACATCGACGATATCCTCGCGGACGCCATCGAGCGTGGAGTATTCGTGCAACACACCTTCGATCGTGACTTCGGTGGGTGCACACCCGGGAAGAGACGACAGCAGGATGCGTCTCAGCGCATTGCCTAGGGTATGACCAAAACCGCGCTCGAAGGGCTCCATCGTCACCCGTGCCTGCACGGGGGAGATGTTGTGCACATCGATGATGCGCGGTTTCAGCAGTGAATTGCTTTGCATCAGCACTTCCTCTGGGACTTGGCCAATTCAGACAACCCGATCAACGGGAGTAAAGTTCGACCACCAGGCCTTCATTAATGGTCGCCGGCAGCTCGGCGCGCTGCGGATAGGCCTTGAACACACCCTTGCCAGCCTTGGCATCGACTTCGATCCACTCGGGGAAGCCACGGGAAGCAGCCGCTTCGAGGGCAGCCTTGACGCGCAGCTGACCACGTGCGCGCTCGGTTGCCTCAACGACATCGCCCGGCTTGACCACGTAGGACGGGATGTTGACACGACGACCATTCACCAGAATGCCATTGTGGCGAACCAGCTGACGGGACTCGGCGCGGGAGGCACCAAAACCCATGCGATACACCACGGAGTCCAGACGGCCTTCGAGAAGCTGCAGCAGGTTCTCGCCGGTCTGACCGCGACGGCGGTCCGCCTCGGCATACACACGGCGGAACTGACCTTCGAGCACACCGTACAGACGGCGGATCTTCTGCTTCTCGCGCAACTGCACCCCATAGCCCGACATACGCTGACCCGAGCGCTGGCCATGCTGGCCAGGCGCGTAGGAGCGACGCTCGATCGCGCACTTGTCGGTGAAGCACTTATCACCCTTCAGAAACAGTTTTTCCCCTTCGCGACGGCACTGACGGCACTTGGGATCCAGATTACGAGCCACGTTTTAACTCCTTGTCAGATACGACGCTTCTTGGGCGGACGGCAACCATTGTGCGGCACCGGCGTGATGTCGGTGATGCTGGCAATCTTGATGCCAATCGCATTGAGCGCACGAACGGCAGACTCGCGGCCGGGGCCAGGCCCCTTGATGCGGACTTCCAGATTCTTGATCCCGCACTCCTGTGCAGCCTTTCCGGCTGCCTCGGCAGCCACCTGGGCTGCGAACGGGGTGCTCTTGCGCGAACCCTTGAAGCCTGCACCACCCGAAGTCGCCCACGACAGGGCGTTGCCCTGGCGATCGGTGATGGTGATGATGGTGTTGTTGAAGCTCGCATGCACGTGGGCGATACCCTCGGCAACGTTCTTCTTGACCTTCTTGCGAACCTTTGCGGCAGTCTTAGCCATGATTTACCCCTATCACTTCTTCTTGCCGGCAATGGCCTTGCGCGGACCCTTGCGGGTGCGTGCGTTTGTACGAGTGCGCTGACCACGCATCGGGAGACCCCGGCGATGGCGCAGGCCCCGGTAGCAACCGAGATCCATCAGGCGCTTGATGTTCATCGTCACTTCGCGACGAAGATCCCCTTCGACCACGAACTTGCCGACCTCGTCGCGCAGACGCTCCATGTCGGATTCGGTCAGATCCTTGACCTTGGTCGAACGAACCACGCCTGCCGCATCGCAAATGCGCTGAGCGCGCGTACGACCGATCCCGTAAATGGCGGTCAACGCGATTTCGGCATGCTTGTGATTGGGAATGTTTACCCCAGCAATACGGGCCATTCTGTTACCCCAAAAAGCGAAACATTAAATTTTATCCCTAGCCGCCTGGTCAATCAACCCTGGCGCTGCTTGTGGCGCGGATCAGTACAAATCACGCGCACCACGCCCTTGCGACGAATGATCTTGCAGTTGCGGCACAGCCGCTTTACCGAAGCCTGAACTCTCATTACCTTGCTCCTGTTTTCTCGTTACTTTGTCCGGAACACGATCCGGGCTTTTGTCAGGTCGTAGGGCGTCAGTTGCACAGTGACCTTGTCACCGGGCAGTATCCTGATGTAATGCATGCGCATCTTGCCCGAAATGTATCCCAGGACAACGTGGCCGTTCTCCAGCTTGACCCGGAAGGTTGCGTTCGGGAGGTTTTCCAGCACCTCCCCCTGCATTTCGATGACGTCTTCCTTGGCCATGATCTTATCTGCCGGGAATGCCCGAGCCCTTGAAATTGGCTTTCTTCAACAGGCTTTCATACTGGTGCGACATCACATGCGACTGCACCTGAGTCATGAAATCCATGGTTACCACAACGATGATGAGCAGCGATGTGCCACCGAAGTAAAACGGTACGTTCCAGCGCAGAATCAGGAACTCCGGAATCAGACACACGATGGTGATGTACAGCGCACCTACCAGTGTCAGCCGGGTCAGGATCCGGTCGATGTAACGGGCCGTCTGATCCCCCGGACGAATACCCGGCACGAACGCCCCACTCTTCTTCAGGTTGTCAGCGGTATCCTTCGCGTTGAACACCAGCGCCGTGTAGAAGAAACAGAAGAACACGATCGCTGCGGCGTACAGCAGCACATAAATCGGCTGTCCGGGCGCCAGTGTCGACGAGATGTCACGCAACCAGGTCCAGCCCTCGGAAGAACCAAACCACTGCCCCAGTGTTGCGGGGAACAGGATGATGCTCGAAGCGAAAATGGGTGGAATGACCCCCGCCATGTTCAGCTTGAGCGGCAAGTGACTGCTCTGACCGCCATACACCTTGTTGCCCACCTGGCGTTTTGCGTAGTTCACCAGAATCTTGCGCTGACCACGCTCGACGAACACCACGAATGCCGTCACCACCGCCACCAGCACGCAGATCACCAGTGCCGTGAAGGGGTGCATCGCACCGGTACGAACCAGTTCGAACAGACCGCCGATGGCACTCGGCAATCCAGCAGCGATACCCGCGAAAATGATCAGCGAAATACCATTGCCGATCCCACGCTCAGTAATCTGCTCACCCAGCCACATCAGGAACATTGTTCCGGTCACCAATGTAGCCACCGTCACGAACCTGAACATCAGCCCGGGATCGAGCACCAGTCCGGCCTGCCCTTCAAGTGCAATCGCAATACCCAGGGACTGGGCAAAAGCCAGCACCAGGGTGCCATACCGTGTGTATTGCGTAATCTTGCGTCTGCCCGCCTCGCCTTCCTTCTTCAACTGCTCAAGCGAAGGCACGGCCACCGTCATCAACTGCATGATGATCGATGCCGAAATGTACGGCATGATCCCAAGTGCGAAGATGGTGAAACGCGACAGCGCGCCCCCGGAGAAGAGATTGAACACCCCCAGGATGCCGCCTGCCTGTGATTGGAACAACTCGGCCAGCTTCTCCGGATCGATACCCGGCACCGGAATGTGGGCACCGATCCGATAGACGATCAAAGCACCGAGCACGAAGAGGATCCGGCGTTTCAGATCTCCGAAACGCCCGGTTTTCCCTACCGCTGCTGCACTTGTGGCCACGGTCAATCCTCGGGATTACTCGCCGGCCACCGAGCCGCCGGCCGCTTCGATTGCAGCCTTGGCACCTTTGGTCGCGCCAACGCCCTTGAGCGTTACCTTGCGATTGATGCTTCCGGACATGATCACCTTGGCCGACAGGGCATCGGCCGGGACAACGCCCGCCTGCATCAGCACCAGAAGATCGATTTCGTCGACCGGCAGCCTGTCGATTTCGGACAGACGCACTTCGACGTTGCGACCCGCCACCAGAGAAACGAAGCCACGCTTGGGCAGGCGACGCTGCAGCGGCATCTGGCCACCCTCGAAGCCCACCTTGTGAAAACCACCGGCGCGGGACTTCTGACCCTTGTGACCGCGACCGCAGGTCTTGCCCAGACCGCTGCCGATTCCGCGACCCACGCGACGTGCAACGACGTTGGCACCCTCGGCCGGCTTAATGGAGTTCAAACGCATATCAACCCTCAGCTTTGACGAGGTACGAAACCTTGTTGATCATCCCGCGAACCTCAGGCGTATCCAGCAGCTCGACCGTATGGTTGAGCCGACGCAGCCCGAGCCCGCGCACAGTGGCGCGATGCGATTGCTTCGTGCCGATCACGCTTTTCACCAGCGTGACCTTGATCTTCTTGTCAGACATCGCTTACCCCAGAATCTCTTCAACCGACTTGCCACGTTTCGCAGCAATTTCGGCCGGCGTGTTGATGGCGAGCAGACCGTTGATCGTCGCACGCACCACGTTGTAAGGGTTGGTCGAACCGATGCACTTGCAGATCACATCGGTCACGCCCATCACCTCGAACACCGCACGCATCGGGCCGCCCGCAATGATGCCGGTACCGGCCGGAGCGGGCTGCATCAGCACCTTGGCCGCGCCATGGTTGCCGATCACCGTGTGCTGCAGGGTACCGTTCTTGAGCGACACCTTGGTCAGCTTCCGGCGCGCTTCGTCCATCGCCTTTTGCACGGCAACGGGCACTTCACGGGACTTGCCCTTGCCCATGCCGATGCCGCCATCGCCATCGCCGACCACGGTCAGTGCGGCAAAACCCAGAATGCGACCGCCCTTCACGACCTTGGTCACGCGATTGATCGCGACCATTTTCTCGCGCAGCGAGTCGTCACGCTCCTCGGGCGCCTGCGAACGCTTGTTTTGTTGCTTGGCCATATGAAACCCCGCTTAGAACTTGAGGCCGCCTTCGCGGGCAGCCTCGGCCAGCGCCTTGACGCGACCGTGATAGAGGAAACCCGCGCGATCGAAAGCCACGGTTTCGATGCCTGCGCTCTTTGCACGCTCGGCGATCAGCTTGCCCACCAGCGCTGCTGCGGCCTTGTTGCCACCATTGGGCACCTGACCACGCACTTCGGACTCGACCGTCGAAGCTGCAGCAAGCACCTTGCCGCCGCAACCGGAAATGATCTGCGCGTAAATGTGCGAGTTCGACCGGAATACAGTCAGGCGCACGGCTTTAAGTTCTGCGATCTTGGCTCGGGTTTTACGAGCACGGCGCAGGCGAACTTCTTTTCTGTTCATGTCGAACCGCCCTTACTTCTTCTTGGTTTCCTTGAGCACGATCACCTCGTCCGAATAACGGACGCCCTTGCCCTTGTAAGGCTCAGGCTGGCGATAGGCACGCACTTCGGCCGCAACCTGGCCAATCTGCTGCTTGTCGATACCCTTGATCACGATCTCGGTCTGGGTGGGTGTTTCCACCTTCACACCGGCAGGCATCTGATGCACCACCGGATGCGAGAAACCGAGCGACAGGTTCAGCTTGTCACCCTGAGCCTGGGCACGATAGCCCACACCCACCAAGTTCAGCTTCTTTTCGAAGCCCTTGCTGACACCGGTCACCATGTTGTTGAGCAGCGCACGCACAGTACCGGACATCGCCCGGCCGTTCTCGGCACCTTCGACTGCCTTGCACTGCAGGCTGTCACCCTCACGGACGACCTCAACGGAACTGCCGATATTCTGCGTCAGGGTACCCAGAGGCCCCTTGACCGTTACCACGCCTGCACCAAGGGTGACTTCCACGCCGCCCGGCACCAGGATCGGGTTCTTAGCTACACGAGACATCTAAACCCCCTTAAGCGACGTAGCAGAGGACTTCGCCACCGACACGACCCGCACGCGCAGCGCGGTCGGTCATGACACCCTGAGGCGTGGAGACGATGGCCACACCAAGGCCGTTCATCACGCGCGGCAGCTTGTCGCTACCCTTGTACACACGCAGACCCGGGCGGCTGACACGCTCAATGCGCTCAATCACGGGACGACCGGCGTAGTACTTCAGCACAACTTCCAGATCAGCCTTGGCACCGCTTTGCTGAACCTTGAAGTCCTCGATATAGCCTTCGTCCTTCAGCACCTTCGCAATGGCCACCTTGACCTTCGAGCTGGGCATCGTCACTTGAGCCTTCTGCGCCTGCTGACCATTACGGATGCGGGTCAGCATATCGGCGATAGGATCGGACATACTCATCTGACTGTTCTCCTTACCAGCTCGCCTTGGTCATGCCGGGTACTTCACCGCGGAATGCCATGTCACGAAGTTTGTTTCGGCACAGACCGAACTTACGGAATACACCACGCGGACGACCCGTCAGTTCGCAGCGACGACGCTCACGAACCGGGCTCGCATTGCGCGGCAGTTGCTGCAGCTTCAGACGGGCGGCCATCCGCTCTTCTTCGCTGAGCTTTGAATCCTTGATGATTGCAAGCAGTTCGGCCCGCTTGGCCGCATACTTGGCAACCAGCTTGCGCCGCTTTTCCTCGCGGTTGATCAGAGCAAGTTTCGCCATAACACCCTCAATTCTTGAAAGGAAACTTGAACGCAGCCAACAACGCACGAGCCTCTTCATCAGTCTTGGCCGTCGTCGTGATGCTGATGTTCATACCGCGGAGTGCGTCGATCTTGTCGTACTCGATCTCCGGGAAAATGATCTGTTCCTTGACGCCCAGGTTGTAATTGCCCCGACCATCGAAACCCTTGCCACCGACACCACGGAAGTCGCGGATACGCGGCATCGCGACGGCGACCAGACGATCCAGGAATTCGTACATGCGCGGACCACGCAGGGTGACCATGCAACCGATGGGGTAACCATCGCGAATCTTGAAACCTGCGATCGACTTCTTGGCCTTGGTGACCACCGGCTTCTGGCCCGCGATCTTGGCCATGTCGGCCACTGCGTGCTCCAGAACCTTCTTGTCACCCACTGCCTCACCCACACCCATGTTCAGGGTGATCTTGGTGATGCGAGGCACTTCCATGACCGACTTGTACCCGAACTGACTCAGCAGGCCGGGAGCCACTGTTTCCTTGTAAAACTGCTGCAAGCGCGCCATCTCGACTCCTTACGCGTCCACGAGTTCGCCGTTAGACTTGAAGAAGCGCGCCTTGCGGCCATCCTCAAGCACCTTGATCCCAACACGGTCAGCGGACTGGGAAGCAGGATTGAACAGGGCAACATTGGAAATGTGAATCGACATTTCCTTTTCCACAATCCCGCCAACCTCACCCTTGAGCGGATTCGGACGCACATGCTTCTTCACGCGATTCACGCCCTCCACCACAACACGCTCGGCATCCACGCGACGCAGCACAACACCGCGACGACCCTTGTCTTTACCGGTGAGGACAATAACTTCGTCACCCTTACGGATCTTGTTCATAAAAACCCCTTACAGCACTTCAGGCGCAAGCGAGACGATCTTCATGAACTTCTCACCACGCAGTTCGCGGGTAACCGGTCCGAAGATACGCGTACCGATAGGCTCAAGCTTGTTGTTCAGCAGAACAGCCGCATTGCCATCGAACTTGATCAGCGCACCATCAGGACGACGCACACCCTTGGCAGTGCGCACCACCACGGCGTTGTAGATATCACCCTTCTTAACACGCCCCCTGGGCGCCGCATCCTTGACGGAGACCTTGATCACATCGCCGATACCGGCATAGCGACGCTTGGACCCGCCGAGCACCTTGATACACATCACCGAACGCGCGCCGGAATTGTCCGCCACGTCCAGAATGGACTGCATTTGAATCATGAATTTATCTCCAACTTTCCCCGCATTGCGGTCAGTCTTGGAACCCGTCCGGGTAGAATGCCCAAATAGGCAGAAGCAAAGAATGAAAAGTATAACAGCCTGGCAACTGCTTGCCAAGCTGTTATTGAGTCATTCAAACTGACCGCATGCGAGCGCTTAGATGACGCGCGCCTTCTCGACGACCTTGCTTACACGCCAGGACTTCGTCTTGGAGATAGGACGGCACTCCTCGATCTCAACCAGATCGCCATGCGCCGCCACACCATCCTCAACGTGAGCATGGTATTTGGCCGAGCGCTTGATGATCTTGCCGTAGAGCTCATGCTTGACGCGACGCTCGACCAGCACCGTAACGGTGTTCTGCATCTTGTCGCTCACGACGCGCCCCACCAGGGCGCGGCGTACTTTTTCAACTTGATCGGTCATTTTTGCACCGCCTTTTCAGTCAGCAGCGTGCGCACGCGCGCGATGTCGCGACGCACATTGCGAAGTTGACTGGTGTTGCCCAACTGCTGCGTTGCGTGCTGCATGCGCAGCGAAAATTGCGCCTTGAGCAGTTCGAGCAACTCTGTATTCAGTTCAGCTGCGCTTTTTGCGCGAAGTTCACTCGCTTTCATGGCTTACCCCAGATGACGCAGTACGAAGGTCGTTTCGAAGGGCAGCTTGGCAGCGGCCAGACGGAAGGCTTCCCGTGCAAGCTCTTCGCTCACACCGTCCATCTCGTACAGCACCTTGCCCGGCTGAATCTCGGCAACCCAGTACTCCGGGCTGCCCTTGCCGTTACCCATACGCACTTCGGCGGGCTTCTTGGAAATCGGCTTGTCCGGGAACACACGAATCCAGATGCGACCGCCACGCTTGATGTGGCGGGTCATCGCACGACGTGCCGACTCGATCTGACGCGCGGTCAGTCGACCACGACCCACCGCCTTCAGACCGAACTCACCGAAGCTGACCTTCGCACCACGGGTGGCAACACCCGTGTTACGGCCCTTTTGCTCCTTGCGGTATTTTCTTCTAGACGGCTGCAGCATCGTCTACTCCTGCTTTCCTGTTGCGAGCGCCACCCCGGGCGTCCGCAGATTCGGCACCGGCGCGACGGGCAGGACGCTTGGCCCCGCGGTTGTCGCCCGCATCATTACGCGGCGCACGACGGCCGCGACGGTTGTCGGCTTCCGGCTCGACGGCCGCCGGACGCTCGTTACGACCGAGCATCTCGCCCTTGTACACCCACACCTTGATACCGATGATGCCGTAGGTGGTCTTGGCTTCGGACACACCGTAGTCGATATCGGCACGCAGGGTGTGCAGCGGCACACGACCTTCGCGGTACCATTCGGTACGTGCGATCTCGGCACCGTTCAGACGACCCGCGCTCATGATCTTGATGCCCTGGGCACCCAGACGCATGGCGTTCTGCATCGCACGCTTCATCGCACGACGGAACATGATGCGCTTTTCGAGCTGCTGGGCGATCGAGTCGGCGATCAGCTGGGCATCGGTTTCGGGCTTGCGAATTTCTTCAATATTCACATGCACCTGCACACCCACGATCTTCTGCAGATCGCGCTTGAGCGTTTCGATGTCTTCGCCTTTCTTGCCGATCACCACGCCAGGGCGTGCGCTGAACAGCGTGATACGGGCGTTCTTGGCCGGACGCTCGATGATCACACGACCGATGGACGCATGAGCGAGACGCTTCTTCAGATAGCTGCGAACCTTCAGGTCTTCGTGCAGCATCTTCGAATAGTCGCCACTCGGGGCAAACCAGCGGGAGCTCCAGTCACGGGTAACCGCAAGACGGAAGCCGGTAGGATGAATTTTCTGACCCATAGCGTTTCCTTACTCTCCGACCGTCACGTAAATGTGGCAGGTCGGCTTGAGAATGCGATTGCCGCGACCTTTCGCCCGAGCGGTGAAACGCTTGAGCGTGGTGCCTTCCTCGACGTGAATCGTCTTGATCTTCAGCTCATCGATATCGGCGCCGTCATTGTGCTCTGCATTGGCAATGGCGGACTCGACAACCTTGCGGATGATCTGCGCTGCTTTCTTCGGCGAGAAGGCGAGGATGTTGATCGCCTGCTCAACAGGCTTGCCGCGCACTTGGTCCGCCACCAGCCGCCCTTTCTGGGCAGACAGGCGGACGCCGCGGAGAATGGCTTTGGTTTCCATTGATCTTACCTCTTCGCCTTCTTGCTCGCCGCGTGACCCTTGAACGTACGGGTCAGCGCGAACTCGCCGAGTTTATGTCCGACCATGTTCTCGGTCACGAACACCGGAATATGCTGACGGCCGTTGTGGACCGCAATGGTCAGACCGACAAAATCCGGCAGGACAGTGGAGCGACGCGACCAGGTCTTGATCGGACGCTTGTCATTGCTGGCCCGCGAAGCATCGACTTTCTTCAGGAGATGGGCGTCGACGAACGGACCCTTTTTAATAGAACGTGCCATTTGCTACCCCTTAGCGCTTGTGCCGACGCTGGACGATCATGTTGTCGGTCCGCTTGTTCGAACGGGTGCGGTAACCCTTGGTCGGCACACCCCACGGGCTGCGCGGCACGCCACCTTCACCGGTACGGCCTTCACCACCACCGTGCGGGTGATCGACCGGGTTCATCGCCACACCACGCACGGTCGGGCGGATGCCACGCCAGCGGTTTGCACCGGCCTTGCCGATCTTGCGCAGACCATGCTCGGAGTTACCCACTTCACCAATGGTTGCGCGGCATTCGATGTGCACGCGGCGCACTTCACCGGAGCGCAGGCGAATCTGCGCATAGGTCCCTTCACGCGCCAGCAGCTGGACCGAAGTCCCGGCGGAGCGGGCAATTTGCGCACCCTTGCCGGGGATCATTTCCACGCAATGAATCGTGGAGCCCACCGGAATGTTCCGGATCGGCAGCGTGTTGCCGGTCTTGATCGGCGCCTCGGAGCCGCTCAGCAGCTGCTGACCCACTTCCAGGCCACGCGGGGCGATGATGTAACGACGCTCACCGTCCGCGTAACACACCAGAGCGATGTTCGCCGAGCGGTTGGGATCGTATTCGATGCGCTCAACCTTCGCGACGATACCGTCCTTGTTGCGACGAAAGTCGATGACGCGGTAATGCTGCTTGTGACCACCGCCCTGATGACGCACGGTGATGCGACCGTTGTTGTTACGGCCAGCATTACTGTTCTTCTTCTCGGTCAGCGCGGCGAACGGGCGACCCTTGTAAAGATCGGCATTGACGACCTTTACCATCGCACGACGACCAGCTGACGTCGGTTTCAGTTTTACCACTGCCATGATCGATTACTCCCCGGCCGCGAAGTTGATTTCCTGACCAGGCTTGAGGCATACGAATGCCTTCTTCCAGCCCTTGCGACGGCCAATCGTGCGACCGAAACGCTTTTCCTTGCCCTTGACGTTGCACACCTGCACCGACTTGACATCAACCTTGAAAAGCAATTCGACAGCCGCCTTGATTTCAGGCTTGGTTGCCGAGGTCACGACACGAAACACCACTTGCTCGTTCTTGTCGGCGATATAAGTCGCCTTTTCGGAGATCTGCGGCGCGAGCAGCACCTGCATCAGACGCTCCTGGCTGAATCCACTCATTGCCAGACCTCTTCCATCTTGGCCAGCGCACCCTTGGTCACGATCACATTGTCGTAGTGCACCAGGGAAACCGGATCGGTTTCGGAAACTTCCAGCACCAGCACCTTGTGCAGGTTGCGTGCCGCAAGAAACAGGTTTTCGTCGAAATCGTCAGTAATCACCAACACCGACTCCAGCCCCATGCCCTTCAGTTTCTGGTTCAGAAGACGGGTCTTGGGCGCCTCAACGGTGAAGCTATCGACCACTGCGAGACGATCTTCCCGTGCCAACTGGGAGAGGATCGAGGCCACACCCGCGCGATACATCTTGCGGTTGACCTTTTGGCTGAAATTCTCGTCGGGGCTGTTCGGAAACACCTTGCCACCCCCACGCCAGATCGGGCTGGACGCACGACCGGCACGGGCACGACCCGTACCCTTCTGGCGCCACGGCTTGCGGGTGGACTTGCCGACCTCGGCACGACCTTTCTGCGCACGATTACCCGAGCGGGCATTGGCCATATAGGCCACCACCACCTGGTGAATCAGCGCCTCATTGTAATCGCGGGCAAACAGCGCGTCCGACACTTGCAGCGTGTCTGCTTGCTGACCCTGCTCATTGATAAGCTTCAGTTCCATAGCGTCCTCGCTCAGCTCCCTGCCTTGACCGCCGGCAGCACGAACACGTCACCGCCCTTGGAACCGGGCACTGCACCCTTGACCAGCAGCAATTGACGCTCCACATCCACGCGAACGACTTCAAGCCCTTGGGTAGTGCAAGTCTCGTCACCCAGATGCCCTGCCATCCGCTTACCCGGAAACACACGACCCGGATCTTGCGCCATACCGATGGAACCCGGCGCATTGTGGGAAATCGAGTTACCGTGAGAAGCGCGGTTGGACGAGAAGTTGTGACGCTTGATCGAACCCGCAAACCCCTTACCAATGGAGGTGCCGGTCACATCAACCTTCTGGCCAGCCGAGAAAATCTCGACACTGACCACATCGCCAGGCTTCATGCCCGACAACTGCTCGGCCTCAACCCTGAATTCCTTCAGGACGTGACCAGCCTCGACGCCCGCCTTGGCCAGATGACCTGCGAGCGACTTATTCACCCGGCTTGCGCGACGCACGCCGAACGTTACCTGCACCGCCGAATAACCGTCGGTTTCAGGCGTCTTGATTTGAGTGACGCGATTATTGGACACGTCCAGCACAGTCACCGGAATGGTACGACCATCCTCAGCGAAAATGCGAGTCATGCCCACCTTGCGTCCAACAAGGCCTAGACTCATTTTTTTCTCCTGATCCCCGGTTGCGATTGACCGGGCCCAAACGTAAATTTACGCCAAAAAGCGTAAAGGCCGGATTATACCGGCCTTTACTGGATTCTTGCAAGCAGGCTAGCTTACTGCAGCTTGATCTCTACGTCCACCCCTGCAGGCAGATCGAGTTTCATCAGCGCGTCGACCGTTTTGTCGGTCGGATCGATGATGTCCATCAGTCGCAGATGGGTGCGGATTTCGAACTGATCGCGCGAAGCCTTGTTCACGTGCGGCGAACGCAGCACGTCAAAACGCTCCTTGCGCGTCGGCAGCGGCACCGGGCCACGTACCACAGCCCCAGTCCGTTTCGCCGTGTCCACGATTTCGAGTGCGGATTGGTCAATCAGACGATAGTCAAAAGCCTTGAGGCGAATACGGATTTTCTGGTTTTGCATGTCAGTGTTTCCTAAAGAGCAGACCCGCCGGCATGCCGGCGGGTGTTGATCAGATTACTCGATGATCTTGGACACCACGCCGGCGCCAACGGTACGGCCACCTTCGCGGATGGCGAAGCGCAGACCTTCTTCCATCGCGATCGGGGCGATCAGCTTGACCACGATCGACACGTTGTC
>JBAYOV010000029.1:0-44599 GCA_041678045.1 Rhodocyclaceae bacterium | reverse complement strand
GGATCAAGGCGCTGACCAAGTTCGGCTTCATCCCGCAACACGCCTGATTCCAGGTCACCTTCGCTCCGATGACCTGCTGCGGTCAGGACTTCGCTCGTTCAGAAGCAGGGCTCTTTCACGTTATATTCCGAACCAGGCGCACATCGTGCAACTGATGCAAAAGGCCGCCGAGCGCATTCCGCCCGAGCGTCTGTGGGTGAATCCGGATTGCGGACTCAAGACTCGTCAGTGGGCGGAGGTGATTCCGGCGCTGCGAAACATGGTGGCGGCGGCGCGGACATTGCGTGAGGCTACCTGAAAGCTGTCTTGGCAAGTCCTCACCGTTGCAATAAGGCCACCTTCATTGACGGTGAAGCGCTATGTGCAATCGCAAGGCGAGGACATGTGCTGCAATTCGTTCAAGACCGACTGAGCTGGTGTGCTCTCCGTGCCTACGACGGTCTGCTCGTTACTCCCAGCTCAAGGCCCCGCCCGTCTGATACTCGGTGACCCGGGTCTCGAAGAAGTTCTTCTCCTTGCGCAGGTTGGCCTGTTCGTCCAGCCAGGGCAGCACGTTCTCGGCGCCGGGGAAGGGTTCGGCGAGGCCGAGCTGGCGGGCGCGGCGGTTGGCGACGAAGCGGAACTGGGCCATGTGCTGGGTGGCGGAGTAGCCGAGCACCGGGTCGGCGAGCAGGTAGTCGGCGTAGGCCGCCTCGGCGGCTTCGGCTTCGGCCCACAGGGTGGCGATGGCCTGCGGGTCGAGCTGCAGGTTTTCTTCGGCGATGAGGGTGCGTACCACGCGGATGCCGAAGGCGCAGTGCAGCACCTCGTCGCGCATGATGTACTGCAGCTGCTCGGCGGTGCCCTTCATCAGCCCGCGGCGCTGCAGCGCGAAGATGGGGGTGAAGCCGTTGTAGAACCAGCAGCCCTCGAAGATGCCGGCGAAGAACAGGTACGACAGCGCGAATTCGTGCAGGTTGTCGCGGTCGGTGAGGTCGAAGTCCGAGCGCATGATGCGCTCCAGCCGGCGGTTGGCCAGCGCGATCTTGCCGTGGATCTGCGGCACCACGCGGTAGCGGTTGTAGATCTCCTGCTGGTCCAGGCCCAGGCTCTCGATGCAGTGCTGGTAGGTCCAGGTGTGCAGGGCTTCTTCGTACACCTGGCGGGCCTGGTAGATCTGCAGTTCGGGGGCGCTCATCTTTTCCATCACCGCCAGGCCGATGTTGCGCATGGCGAGGATGTCCGAGGTGGTGAGGTAGGACAGCACGTTCTCGAACACATGGCGCTCGGCCGGGGTGAGCTTGTGGTGGTAGTCGTGCACGTCCTGCGCCATCGAGATTTCCAGCGGCGTCCAGTGGTTCTTGTTGGCGTTGAGGAAGAACTCCCACGCCCACGGGTACTTGAAGGGGGCGAGCTGGTTGATGTCGGCCTTGCCATTGACGATGCGCTTGTCGGCTGCGCGCACCGGGGGCAGGGCGGTCTGGCCAGGCTGTAAAGCGTGCCGTGCGGGTGCATGGCTGGAGGCGGGTGTGCCGAGCGCTGGTTTGGCACGCGGCGGGGCGGGGGTGTCCCAGTCGTCGAAGAAGGCGGTCATTGGCAGGCCTCGCAATCGGGGTCGAGAATGGAGCACACCTTCGGGGCGGCGGGTGCGGTATCCGCGGCGGGGGCGCCGTGGGCGGTGGTCTTCTCCATCGCGGTCGCACCCAGGGTGCGCAGGTAGTAGGTGGTCTTGAGACCGCGCAGCCAGGCCAGGCGATAGAGCTCGTCGAGCTTGCGGCCCGATGGCGCGGCGACGTAGAGGTTGAGCGACTGCGCCTGGTCGATCCATTTCTGGCGACGCGCGGCGGCTTCGACCAGCCACGCGGGTTCGATCTCGAAGGCGGTGGCGTAGCGCGCCTTGATCTCGTCGGGAATACGGTCGATGGGGGCGAGCGCGCCGTCGAAGTATTTGAGATCGGCGACCATGACTTCGTCCCACAGGTCCAGCGCCTTCAGCTCGCGCACCAGCCACTGGTTGACCACGGTGAATTCGCCGGAGAGGTTGGATTTGACGTAGAGGTTCTGGTAGTCCGGCTCGATCGAGGCCGACACGCCCACGATGTTGGAGATGGTGGCGGTGGGTGCGATGGCGACGCAGTTGGCGTTGCGCATGCCGAAGCGGGCGATGCGTTCGCGCAGCGGTCCCCAGTCGAGCGAGGCGGAGCGGTCGGCTTCGAGCAGGGCGATCGGCTCTCGCGTATTCTCGGCTTCCAGTTTGCCACGCGCCTCGACCAGCAAAGCGAGGCTGTCCTGCGGCAGGATGCCGCGATCCCACAGGCTGCCGGTGTAGCTGGCGTAGCGGCCGCGTTCTTCGGCGAGTTCGGTGGAGGCCCAGTAGGCGGCGTGGCAGACCTGCTCCATCGCGCGGTCGGCGAACGCCACGGCGGCGTCGGACGCATAGGCCAGGCCCATGGCGTGCAGCGCGTCGGAGAAGCCCATGATGCCCAGCCCCACCGGGCGATGACGCAGGTTGGCGGTGCGTGCCTTGGGTGTGGCGTAGTAGTTGAGGTCGATGACGTTGTCGAGCATGCGCATCGCGGTGCGTACGGTGCGCATCAGCTTGTCGGCGTCGAGCTGCCAGTGGTGGCCGCCACTGCCGTCGCTGACCTGGGCGAGGTGGGCGACGAGGTTCACCGAGCCGAGGTTGCATACCGCCGTTTCTTCGTCGGAGGTGTTGAGGGTGATCTCGGTGCACAGGTTGGAGCTATGCACCACCCCCACGTGCTGCTGCGGGCTGCGCAGGTTGCAGGCGTCCTTGAAGGTGATCCATGGGTGACCGGTCTCGAACAGCATGGTGAGCATCTTGCGCCACAGCTGCACCGCAGGGACCTTCTTGAACAGGCGGATCTGTCCGGCCGCAGCCTTGTCCTCATACGCGCTATAGGCGGCCTCGAAATCGGCGCCGAAGCGGTCGTGCAGGTCGGGCACGTCCACCGGCGAGAACAGCGTCCATTCCGCGTTCTGCATCACCCGCTTCATGAACAGATCGGGAATCCAGTTGGCGGTGTTCATGTCGTGGGTGCGGCGGCGCTCGTCGCCGGTGTTCTTGCGCAACTCGAGGAATTCCTCGATGTCCAGATGCCAGGTTTCCAGGTAGGCGCACACCGCGCCCTTGCGCTTGCCGCCCTGGTTCACCGCCACCGCGGTGTCGTTGACCACCTTGAGAAAGGGGATCACGCCCTGGCTCTTGCCGTTGGTGCCACGGATCAGGCTGCCCAGCGCGCGCACCGGGGTCCAGTCGTTGCCCAGGCCGCCGGCGAACTTCTGCAGCAAGGCGTTTTCCTTGATCGACTGGTAGATGCCCTCGAGGTCGTCGGCGACGGTGGTGAGGTAGCACGACGACAGTTGCGCGTGGCGCGTTCCGCTGTTGAACAGCGTCGGCGTGCTGCTCATGAAGTCGAAGCCCGACAGCAGGCGGTAGAACTCGATGGCACGTGCCTCGCGGTCGATCTCGTTGAGCGCCAGGCCCATCGCCACGCGCATGAAGAAGGTCTGCGGCAACTCGATGCGGACCTCGTCCACATGCAGGAAGTAGCGGTCGTACAGCGTCTGCAGGCCGAGGTAGTCGAAGCGCAGGTCGTTGTCGGCGTCGAGAGCGGAAGCCAGGCGGGCGAGGTCGTATTCGCCAAGGCGCGGGTCGAGCAGGCCGGCCTCGATGCCACGCCGAATGCCACGCGGGAAGTAGTCTGCATAACCGCTGGCCATGTCGGCGTGGCTGGCATCAAAGCCCAGGGTCTCGTGACGCAGCGCGTCGAGCAGCAGCCTGGCGGCGACCTTGCCATAGTCCGGATCGGTTTCGATCAGCGTGCGCGCGGCCAGCACCAGGGCCTGGCGCACCGCTGCCATCGGCACGCCGTCATACAGGTTGGCCAGCGCATGATCGAACACCGTGGCGGCGCTTGCCCCGACCAATCCGGCGCAGGCTTCGTCGCAGCGGGCGCGCAGACCGGCGAGGTCCAGCGGGCGGCGTTCGCCGTTGTCGACCACGTGCAGCACCGGCGCTTCACCGCTTTCGACCTGGGCGGCGCGCGCGGCGGCGCGTTCGGCCGCACGTCGCTCGCGATAGAGCACATAGGCACGGGCGACGTCGTGGCAGCCTTCGCGCATCAGCGCGAGCTCGACCTGGTCCTGGATGTCCTCGATGTGCACGCTGCCGCCATTGGGCAGGCGCCGGGTCAGCGCCTGCACCACGTTGCGCGTAAGTCGCGCGACGAGATCGCGCATGCGCGCGGAGGCGCTGGCCTGAGTGCCTTCGACGGCGACGAAGGCCTTGGTCATCGCGGTGGCGATCTTGTGCGCATCGAATGCCACGCAGGCGCCGTTGCGGCGGATCACCTGAAAGGCCAGGCGGGTGAGGTCGTCGGTGTTGTCGGCGGACAGGGAAAGGTCGGTCTGGGGGCGATCCATCGGCGCGGTTCCTCGCTGAGTGCGGCGTTGCAGCGGGGCGCCGATGAACCGGCTACGTCGGCACCGATGTCCGGTAACGGCAGGCCCTCGGGTCAAACCCGTTGGTGGTCCGTCAGCGGCGTTTCGGCGACGCGTGTCGCAAGTGATCCGACGCGCTTGAAACCCAGGAGGGCCATGGCATGCCGGTACGCTCGTCAGGGGCACCCCGCCCTGAAAGGTTTCACGAAACCGGCACGCAACGCATCCGCATCGTCTGCGGTGGGCGGCGGGCCGGGCGTCGCTGCAGGTCTCCTGGCTCTCGGGTCGTCGTTTCGCGCCGGCCTTCCCGGAATGGATCCAGTGGCACGCGGGGGCGCGAAGCTCGCCGATTACAGTTGCGGGGGCAGCCCCGGATTCCGTGACTCGCGGGTGCGAGATCACGTCACCGGATTCCCTTGTCCGGCTCACGCCGGACGACAACGACGGGCGCAACATTAGAGCCATGAGCGTGTGACGTCAAGCCTTAATTCCTCTCTTGGCTACTAAATGCATGAAGAATTGTTGTTTTATCTACTATATATGGTATCCAAGGGGGCTCTGCGCAAGATGTGCCAGCAGCCTTGCTGCCTGACAGAGTCGATCACCGCTGCGATCACCGCTTGACACGCCCCCGGTCCATCCCCGATATTCGCCCCCAGCATTGGGCTTCCCCTGCTGCCTGATGGAGGCGTTCGGGGGGATGAAACAAGGGAACGCGGTGAAAATCCGTGGCTGTCCTCGCAACTGTAAGTGCTGAGTCGATCATCAACATGCCACTGCCCTGCACGGGTGGGAAGGCGATGGTCCGCGTTGAAGCACGAGCCAGGAGACCTGCCAATGCGAGTCGTTACTGTGCCATCGAGCGAGGGCTCTGGGTGGGCGGCAACTCCGTTGCAGTAGCGTAAACATGTGTTTTTAAATGTTTTCGCCGCAACGGGAGCTTTGCCAGTCAACCATCCGCACCTGTCCTGATCCGATCCTGCCGTGCCTGCGCAGCCCTGCTGTGCAAGCCGTGCCGCGCATTGCATCCTGCGTTTGCGGACACTCTCTTGCGGCGAGTTCCATTGGAGCTTTGCCGAATGAACAAACCCTTGATGGGCGCCTGTGTGGCGCTCGCCCTGTTGCCTGCTGCGCAGGCGGCTGACCCCTCCCTGCCCGGGCTGCTGGTGGAGGCCACCAAGCTCGAGAAATCGCCTGCGACGATGACGCAATCCGTGTCGGTCATCGATCAGGAAGAAATTGTGCGTGGAGCCTATACCGATGTGGTCGAGGTGCTGCGTGGCCTGGCCGGCGTGGAGTTCAAGCAGGTGGGAGGGCCCGGACAATACACCTATCTGAAGATGCGCGGGTTTGGTGCCGGCAATGTGCTGGTGGTGGTCGATGGCGTGGTGCTCAATCAGGCGGGCTCGGGGGATGTCGGTAATTTGCTCGGGCAACTTGATCCTGCATCGATTTCACGCATCGAAGTGCTGCGGGGGCCGCAGACCGTGCTGTACGGGGCAAATGCCACTGCCGGGGTGATTGCCATCACTACCCGGCGTGGCGACACGCCGCACGCCAGCATGGGTGCCGAGCTCGGCTCGCTGGGCTGGAAGAAGGCGAATGCTTCCTGGCAGCAGGCAGTCGAGATGGGCGAAGGCCGGTTGCGCAGCAGCGTGCATGCTTCCAGCGTGGACAGCGATGGCGTATTGACGCATGAAGGGTTCAAGGACGAGCAGCTTCAGCTTGCGCTCGATTACAGCACCGAACGCCTGGATGTGGGGCTGTCGCTGTGGCATGCCGACAGTCGCTCACGCTTTGCAAACCTCACCGAAGTCACCCGCAGCACGGGCTGGCCGACTTATTGGGCCAAGCAACTGCCCGATCCGAATGCCTTCAATGATACCCGCACCGGGGTATACCGGGCTTACCTCGAACATCACCTGAGCGATGGCCTGAGCCAGCGCCTGGAGGCCGGCTGGACGCGTTCGCAGCGCAAGAGCCAGGACTTGGACGATGGCCTGCTTGGCCATGCAACGGCGCCCTGGGACGGCTTCACGATTGACTGGAACACGTTCTTCAACCAGGGCGACCAAGTGCCAATCCATGACCGGGGCAACGCAGAGGCAGCCCACTACAAGGACCGCAGCACCCAGCTCGACTACAGCCTGCGCTATTTCACGGAAACCCTGAAGGCGCTGGGCGGCGTTGAGCGCTACACCTCCGACGCCCGCCAGTGGGGCGCTTACGGCGAACTGGATGGAGAGGCGGACCGGAAGTCCCTTTACCTGAACGGCGAATATGCGCTCGCCTCGGGCCTGACCCTGGCGGCAGGGGTGCGCTATGACGATTACGATGTGTGGGGCGACAAGGCCACCGGTAGCGTGGGTGTGAATTACCAGCTGGGCGGGCTCTTCCTGTTTGCCAACCACGGCACCAGCTATCGGGCGCCCACCCTGCAACAACTGTTCAACCCCACCTATGGCAGCACCGTGCTGCGCCCGGAAAGTGGTCGCACACGCGAGATCGGCGTGCGCGGGCAGCCGGGGGAGGGCGGTTTCAACTGGGAGGCCACGGCATGGCATGCCGAGGTCAAGGACGTCATCATCTACGATGGCAGCATTGAAAACCCGCGCAACACCTGGGGGGGTTATGGTCAGTACGCCAACGCCGATCGCCAGCGCACCCGCGGCATCGAGCTGAGCTTTGCCTGGGCGCTGGACGAAGCCTGGACGCTGAAGGGCAACTACACCTACACCGACTCCGAAACCCGCAAGGCTGGCAAGGACTATGCCCGCACGGTGCAGATTGCTCCGCACAAGGCCAACCTGGGCCTGTTCCATGCGAGCGGGCCGCTCGCCAGCGGGGTGAATGTTTATTACACCGACAAGCGCGTGGACTGGACTGGACGCGACTGGATCGACAGCTATGTGCGTGTCGATGTCTCTGCCCGCTATGCGCTGAGCCGGGATGTCAGCGTGCATGCGCGCATCGAGAACCTCTTCGACAGCGACGCACCGGAAGGCCTGGGCTATGAACAGCCCGGTCGCTACGGCGTGGTGGGCGTTGAGTACCGTTTTTTCTGATCAGGGAACACTCATGAGCCATACATGCGATAACACCCAAGCGCGCCTCCACCCGCCGGTGACCTACGAACCCGGCCTGGGGCAGGTGCAATGCTGGCCACTGCCCACCGATGAGGACACGCTGTGGCTGCTGCTCAAGGACGTGTTCCAGGGGTACTGGAAGGACATTCACTTCGGCACCATGGTGCCCGGCGCGGTGTGGGAAGTGCGCGCCCCCAATGCCCCCGTGCTTGTCGGCCTGCTGGATGGCTATGCCACCATCGATTTTGGCGCCTGGCACTTTCACCTGTGCATTGGCCACTTTGCCGGCGCCCCTGCAGAAGAGGCTGCGCAACGACGCACGGGCCGGGCCGAGTTCTACCGTGTGCTGGGACGCAGTGGGGCGCCCAAGTCGTGGGGGGTGCGCCTGTTCACCGTGGCCGGGGCACAGCAGCTCACGGTGTTCCTGCCCAATCCGTTTCTGGACGACACCGGACATTTGGCGGAGACACCGGACTGGAACCGTCTTGCGGCCTGGGACGTGTTGCGGGAGCAGTATCTGCAACTTCCGCCCGATCCGTTCGATCGCACCGGCAGCGGGTTGGTGTGTGGGGGCTGATCCGTGGATGGGCTGATGTGCACGCAGTGGCGGCGTCCGGGGCTGGTCGCGATCCTCGGTGCCGTCGCACTCAGTGTGGCCGGACCGTCGGCTGCCGTCACACCCAGCCGTGACGCACCGCAGCGCATTGTGTCGCTCAATTTGTGTACCGACCAGATCCTGTTGCAGCTGGTCGGGCGCGAGCGCATCGTAGCGCTGTCCTTCCTGAGCCAGGACCCGTTCAGCAGCGTGCTGCACGAACAGGCACAAGGGCTGCCGGTTGCCTATGGCAGCGCCGAGGAAGTGCTCACCCTGGAGCCGGATCTGGTGCTGGTTGGCACCTATACCACCCGCCACACCACCGCGCTGCTGCGCCGTTTCGGTATTCCGGTGGTGGCGGTGCCGGGGGCACAGAGCTTTGCCGAGGTGAAGGAGGAGATTCGCACCGTGGCGCGGGCAGTGGGGGAGGTGGGACGGGGCGAGGTCATCATTGCCCGCTTCGAGGCTCGCCTGGCACAGATGCAGGCGGGCCATGGGGCCACCCGGCCAGTGGCCACCCAGTACCGTTCCGGTGGTTTCAGCGCTGGCCGCAACACCCTGTATCACGACATTTTCGAGGCCTCCGGTCATGACAATGGTGCGGCCCGGGCCGGGCTCGACGGCTACGGCATGCTGCCGCTGGAGCGGCTGGTTGCCGAGCATCCGGACACCTTGGTGAGCAGCGACTACAAGCGCGGTACGCCGACCCTGGGCAATCGCTTGTTGCAACACCCGGCGATCACCCGCATGGGGGCAGATGAGCACATTCTGCCCGCGCGTGAAACCGTGTGCGGTGGTCCGTGGAATCTGGATGCAGCGGCCCGGCTGGCTGCACATCATGAGGAGGCAAGCGGCCCATGACCCCTGCGCACACACGCCTGATCGGGGTACTGGTACTGGTGGCGTTCACCCTGACCCTGGGGGCTGTCTCGCTGTTCGTCGGCTATGTGGATATGAGCCCGGCCCGGCTCGTCGGCGGCACGCTCGCAGGCGAACTGATCCCGCAGCGCATCCTGCTCGACATTCGTGTGCCGCGCACCGTGCTGTGCCTGGCGGTAGGTGCGGCACTTGGCATCACAGGGGCCGCGATGCAGGGCTTGCTGCGCAATCCGCTGGCCGAACCGGGGCTGCTTGGCGTGTCCGGTGGCGCCGCGCTGGGGGCCGTGCTGGCGCTCTACACCGGTCTGGCGAATGCCTTCTATCTTGCGCTGCCACTGGCCGGGTTTGCCGGCACCGCGCTGGCCACTGCCTTCGTGTTCATGCTCGCCGGTCGCCACACCGGCACCACCACGCTGATCCTGGCCGGGGTGGCGGTATCGTCGCTGTGCGGTGCGCTGATCTCGCTGGTCCTGAACTGGTCGCCAAATCCGACCGCGCTGAGCGAGATCGTGTTCTGGATGCTGGGATCGCTGGCCGACCGCAGCAACCGGGATGTTGAACTGGCCCTGCCTTTCATCTGCGCCGGCGCTGTCCTGCTGCTTGGATGTGGCAAGGGGCTGCGGGCGCTGACCCTGGGCGAGGAAACCGCGCATTCGCTGGGTATCCATCTCGGCCGGCTGCGGGTCAGGGTGCTGGTTGGCAGTGCGCTGGCGGTGGGGGCGGCGGTGTCGGTGTCCGGCAGCATTGGTTTCATCGGACTGGTCGCACCTCACCTGATGCGTCCGTTGGCCGGCGGAGATCCGTCGCGGCTGTTGCCGCTGGCCGCGCTGGCCGGTGCCGCCCTGCTGACCGCAGCCGATCTGGCCGTGCGCCTGCTGCACGCCAGCGGACCGGAGCTCAAGCTGGGTGTGCTGACCGCGCTGGTGGGGGCCCCGTTCTTCCTGGTGTTGATCCTGCGGACGCGGAGACTGGAAACATGAGCACGCTGCACTGTGAAGGCCTGCGGGTGCGGGTGGCCGGACGCACACTGCTTGACGCGCTGGATTTCGGCGTGGCCGCAGGTGAGCTGGTGGGGATCGTGGGGGCCAATGGAGCTGGCAAGTCCACGCTGTTCAAGGCGCTGCTCGGCATCCTGCCGGCCGACTGCGGCACGATCACGGTGGATGGCCAGCCACTGGCCTCGCTGCATGCCACCACGCGCGCGCGTCGCATTGCCTACCTCGCGCAAGGGCATGCGGCGCACTGGCCATTGAGCGTGCGTGAGGTGGTGACGCTGGGCCGTCTGCCGCACGTCCGCAGCGCGCGCGACGAAGCCATCGTCGAGCAGATGCTGCGGGCCACCGATCTGGCGCATCTCGCGCACCGCAACGTGCTTACCCTGTCCGGCGGCGAGCGTGCCCGCACCATGCTGGCGCGTGCCCTGGCGGTCACCCCTGCGGTCCTGCTGGCCGACGAGCCGCTCGCGGCCCTCGACCCTGCCCACCAGCTGCGCATCATGCAGTTGCTGCGCGAACAGACACGGCAGGGGCTCGGGGTGGGCATCGTGCTGCACGACTTGCCTCTGGCCGCACGCTTCTGCACCCGGCTGGTGCTGTTGCATGAGGGCCGCGTACTGGCCAGCGGCACGCCATGCGATGTACTCAATGACGCCGCACTGGCCACGGCCTTTGGTATCGGCGTGGCGCGTTTCAGCTTCGAGGGGGCGCAGGTGCCGCTTCCCTGGACGTTGACTCCAGCCCCGTTGGCCGGTGCCTGAAAGTCCGTTTACCGTCTGGTCAATTTTCCCGTTTCATTTTGTATTCGCCTATGCCATAGTCGCCCACTGTTCTGGCTTGGCGGTGTGGTGGGGTGACGCCGGAGTCCAGGTTTTGATGATCGGAAAAGGAACGCTTGCAATGAGTCTGGAAATGTCCCCGGGGGCGGATGAAGCCTTGTCAGTGCTGGCTGCGCATGCCAACAGCCAGCGGCCGATGGAGTATGCGGCCTTTGCGCGGGTGTTGGTCGGGCGCCTGTCCGATGGCCGGGCGGAAGAGGTGGAGGCGTTCTGCCGTGAGTGTGAGGTGGTGCATTTGCAGCAGTTGTCGCAGTTGCGCGACGAGGGGGCGCCCTGGCATCAGGACGCGGATGTCTGGCGCAGCGTTGCACGCCTGATGATTCCCCGGGGGGTGGCTCTGTTTTCCTTGAGCGAGGAAGTGCCGGTGCGTGGTCCGGAACTGGCTGCCGAGTTGCGGGCACTGGCAGAGGCGTGGCTGGCGCACTGCCGGAAGAATGGCTTCGTCGGACGCGACCAGGTGGGGGTGGTGATCGCGCGCCTGCTGCCGCTCATGCACTATCCGGGCATGCCGTCCGCCGCCTGCATCGAGCATGTCGAATGGGCACTGGCCTTGCGCAAGGAAGCGGGGATTGGTCCGAACTTCGAGTATTTCACCGCCTGGAAGCCCTTTCTTCACGGTCTGGACGATGTGACCGACCTGATCGCCCTGGCCCAGCATGGTGGCCTGTTGTGCAAGAACGTGCTTGAAACCTGGAAGCACCGCATCCAGGAGGAGAAACTGCCTACCCCTGCAGGCTGGGCGCCTTGGCATGAGTTCTTTGCCACGCACCCCGAGATCTACGACGCCGATCCGGTGTGGGATGCGGGCCTGGTTGCGCTGCGTTGGCCCGACAGCAACCGGAAGCAACGGAAGGTGCTGGCCAATATCCTGCTCAGCGAGATCAGTTACCACCAGCAGGTCGAGCGCGACTACATCCACAGGCTGTTCGACCGTCTGGTGCGTGACGATGTCGAGGTGTTTGCAGACCTTCTGAAGGAGAGCGGGCGTTACGACATCAGCGTGAATCTGGCGCAATGGGTGTTCGAGGGCCAGTACGAGGCGCTGCTGCCGCTGCTGCTGCCCTTGATTGCAATGCGTTGCGAATATGAGGAAGAAGGGCGGGCGTATCGTGACATTGCCTGCAGGCTGGCGAGCAGCCGGCCGGACGACCTCGCAGCGGTGCCGGTAAAGGAGCTGGTGAACCTGTTGCCGGTGCTCGATGCCGGCAGCCTGAAGGGGGCGCTGCCGGTGCTCACCAAGGTTGTGGCCGGCAGCACTTCCAAGGCCTTGCGCGAGGCGCTTGCCGCCGGTGCGCAGCGCTTCGAGCCGGCCGATCTGGTCGCCGCCGGCTGGCTGAAGAAGCCGCCGAAGAATCTGCTGCTCACTTGCCGCGACGTGCTGCTCAAGCATCCCGACCCCGCTGCCGGGCCGCTGCTGGCCGAGTTACTGGCGAGCGGCAAGCTCGACGTTGCTTCGGCCAGCATGGTCGAGGCGCGCCTGCAGCAGCTCGGGCTGGCCGTCGACAAGGCGGCCGCCGAGGCTGTCACGCCCGGGACGGCTGCCGCAGCGGACACGCTCGACGACGATCCCGCCGCCCGGCTCGCCGCGCTCGAAGCGCAGGCTGCCAGGGTGAAGCGCATTGCTGCGACGGTGAAGGCTTTCGACACGCCGGACAACCTCGCTCTGCTCGCCCCCCTGTCCGAACACGCCGCCCGCGCGCTGCTGCATCTGGTGGCCACGGCCGAAGACAGCCTGCCGCCGCTGGTGGGGCAATTGCTCGAACCGGTGCCGGCCGATGCGCGTGCCCGTTTCGCCCTCATGCTGGTCGAAACCTGGATCGCCAGCCATGGCGAACCCAAGCTGCGCTGGGCGCTGCGCCTGTTGCCGGGTAATGCTGACGACAGGGTGGTGGATCAACTGGTGGCCGCAATCACCGCCTGGAACAAACCCCGCCTGCAGCGCGCCGCTGCGGCCACCGAGCAGCTGGGCGAAGTGGATACCCTGTATGCGCTGCTGCGTGTGCAGGAAATTTCCGAGTCGCGCAAGCTGAAGGACATGGTGCTCGGCAGCGCCCGGGTTGCCCTGCGCGCCGCTGCCCAGCGCCGTCAGATCACGCTGTCAGACCTGTTCGACGAGCTTACGCCCGATTTCGGGCTGGGCAACGGCCTGGCCCTGACGGTGGGGCCGAATGCGTACCGCGTCGAGTTGCAGGGCGACCTGTCGTTGCGCGTGATCAACGACAAGGGCAAGGCCAGCAAATCGGTGCCGGCGGTGAAGGACGCCGCGCTCAAGCCCGAGTGGGAAGCCGCCACCGCCAAGCTGAAGGGGATGGCGAGCAACCTGAAGACGGTGGTCAAGCAGCAGGCGCCGCGCATGCATGCGGCATTGGTCACCGGCAAGCGCTGGCCACTGGCGCGCTGGCAGCGCCTGTTCCTGCAGCATCCGCTGCTGCGCATCGTCGGGCGCAGCCTGATCTGGCGGGCTGAAGAGGCGCCGGGGCGGGTGCGTACGAGTTTTCGCATCGCCGAAGATTTCTCGCTGGTCGATGTCGAGGACGATGTGCTCAAGCTGCCCGATGGCTGCCACATCAGCCTGTGGCACCCGGCCACGGCCGAAGCCGGCGAGCAGGCGGCCTGGCAGGCGTATTTTGCCGATTACGAGATGGAGCCGATGGTCGATCAGCTCGGGGCCTGCGCCGAGCTGCCGCCGCCGGAGTGGTTCAAGGACGAGCAGCTCGTCATTCCGCCCGGGCTGGAGGTGGCGCAGGAGCACCTCGCCAGCCTGCTCAAGAAGTGGGGCTACCGCCCCGGCCCGGTGGGCGACGGCCCGAGCATCAACGAACACTGCTGGCACCTGCCCGCGCTCGAGATGGGCATCCAGCTGGATCATGGCTATTTCCCGCCGTGGATGGACATCGGCAATCCGGTGGCCATCGAAAGTTTCCGGGTGCGCGACCTCAGCCAGTACTGGGCCTGGTTGAAACCGGCCGACCTGCCCGTGCCGCTGCAGGCTACGCTGATGGGGCAAATCCGCGCCTTGCAGGCGAAAGCGATGTCTCACGAGGGCGAGCAATGAGGGACACGAGGGCACAGGGGCCGGCAGCCCCTGCCGCCCAGCGCCTGCCGGCCGAGCTGCGCCATGCCGAGGAGCTGGCCGCGCTGGCTGCGGCCGACACCGGGCCGCGTCCGGAGGGCTGGCGGCTCAGTCCGCGCGCGGTGCGCCGCTTCATCCTCGGCGGCGCGGACGAGGCGGGCGGGCCGGCGGTCGCGCGCAAGATCCACGGCAACGATGCGCTCGTCGAGCGCGCCATCGTTACCCTGGCCGGCCAGCGCGGGCTGATGCTGGTGGGCGAACCCGGCACGGCCAAGTCGCTGCTCTCCGAGCTGCTGGCGGCGGCGATCTGCGGCGACAGCACGCTCACCGTGCAGGGCGCCGCCGGGGTGGTGGAAGAGCAGATCCGCTACGGCTGGAACTATGCACTGCTGCTGCGCGACGGCCCCGGCCCGGCGGCGCTCGTGCCCGGCCCCCTGCACCGCGCCATGGACACGGGCCGGCTGTTGCGCTTTGAGGAAATCACCCGTTGTGCCACCGAAGTGCAGGACTGCCTGGTGCCGGTGCTGTCCGAGCGCCTGCTGCACATTCCGGAGCTCAAGGACGAGCGCCCCTGGCTGCTGGCCCGGCCGGGCTTCAATGTCATCGCCAGCGCCAATCTGCGCGACCGGGGGGTGAACGAGTTGTCGGCCGCGCTCAAGCGGCGTTTCAACTTCGAGACCATGCGCCCGCTCGCCGGCATCGAAGCGCAGGCGAAGCTGATCGGCGAGGAGGTGGCGCGCGAGCTGGCCGTGCAGCGCATCGGCACCGAAGTGCTGCCCGAGGTGCTCACCCTGCTGGCTACCGCGTTTCACGAGCTGCGCGCCGGCATGGTCGAGGGCACCGCCATCGAGCGGCCCGGCACGGTGCTGTCCACTGCAGAGGCGATCAGCGTGGCCTGCAATGCCGCCACCGAGTGCTGGTACTTTGGCGAGCAACGCCTGCGTCCGGCGCATCTGGCGCGCTATCTGATCGGCACCGCGATCAAGGACGACGATGAAGACCGCCGTCGCTTTGCCGATTATCTGCGCCTGGTGGCCCGCCGCCGTGTCGATGACGAGGCCTGGCAGGACTTCGTTGCCGGGGGGCAGGATGCTTGATGCCGCGCAGGCCGCCCGGCTGCTGGCGCCCGATGCGCGCCTGCGGCTGGTGCCGGTGCGTCACCACAGCCCGCGTTGTGCCCATCACTTGCGGGCCGTGCTGCAGGCGTTCGCCCCCGATGTGGTGCTGATCGAAGGGCCGCGCGAACTCGATGCCCTGCTGCCGGCCTTGCAGCACGAGCGCGCCCGGCCACCGCTGGCGGCTTATCTGCATGCACAGGCCGGGGAGGGTGCGCGCTGCCGGGCGTATGTGCCCTTTGCCGAGTTTTCGCCCGAGTGGGTGGCCTTGCGCGAGGCCGGCCGGCTGGGGGTGGCCGTGCGCTTCATCGATTTACCGTATGGCGCATGGCTGGACGACGACGCGGACGCCCGTTTCTTTGCCACCGCCCCCGAACCCACGCTCGATGCCGAACCCGCGCGGCAGGCGCCCGATGTGATCGCCCGGCTGGTCGAGGCCGCCGCCTGCCGCGACTTCGATGAATGGTGGGACAGGCATTTTGAGTCCGGCGTGGCGCCCGCCAGCGCGGAAGCCTACTTTGCCGGTCTGCTGGGCTTCAGCCTGCTGCTGCGCACAGCCGAGGCTGGCGCGCTGCCCGATGCACGCAATGCTGCGCGCGAGGCGTACATGGCCGCCTGCGTGAGCGCAGAGCTGCAGCAGGGGGCGCGTTGTCTGGTGGTGTGTGGTGGCTACCATGTGCCGGGGATTCTGGCGGGGCTGCAGGCGCATCTGCCCGCCGTCTTAACCCGGCGCTTTATTAACCCGGCCCTTGAGCATGCTGTCTCCGTTCGCCCTGAGCGTGTCGAAGGGCGCTGCCGGGACGGGGCTTCGACAGGCTCGGGACGAACGGCGGGCGGGAAATCAAACGCACAGGCGGACGTTGGGGGTGTGGCGGCGCATCTGATTGTGTACAGCCTGGGACGGCTGGCGCGTGCCACCGGCTATGCTGCCGGCCTGCCCGCACCGGGCTATTACCAGGCCGTCTGGCAGGCGTGGGAAAAGAAAGGGGCGGATCGGGGAAGCTGCCGGCCGCATGAGGCGGCCTGGCCGGAGCTGGCGGCACGCCTGAGCGGGACATTGCGCGCGCACGGCCTGCCGGCGACCCTGCCCGACGCGAGCGAGGCGGTGGCCCTCGCCGGCCGTCTGGCGGCGTTGCGTGGACACCCGGGCGGGCGGGCCGAGCTGACCGAGGCGCTGCGCGCCACGCTGGTGAAGGGCAGTGACGACGACCGGCTGTTCGAGCAGGCGCTGGCCATCCACTTCGACGCAGACGACCATGTGGGGCGCCTGCCGCCGAATGCGCCCCAGGCCCCGCTGTTGCTCGATGCACAGGCCTTCTGTACCCGCCATCGCCTGCCCGCACGCCCGGCGGCCGCCCGGCGCAAGACGCTGGATGTCTACCGCAGTGCGCGCCACCGTGAGGTGTCACAGGGGCTGCACCGGTTGTGCTTTCTGGGCGTTCCCTATGCCAGCCGGCAGGCGGGGCCCGACTTTGTGCAGGGCATCGATCTGGCGCGCGTGCGCGAGCTGTGGACCGTGCAGTGGCAGCTGGAAACCGCTACCGCCCTGACCGAGGCCGCCCGTTATGGCGACAGCCTGGAGGCCGCTGCAGTCGGACGTTTGCTGGAAATGCTGGATCGTCCGGGTAACCGCAACCCCGCCGGTCTGGTGCTTGAGGTGCTGGTGATGGGGCTCGATGCGCAGGCCGGCCGTGTGCTCGACGCGGTGGCGCAATGGCTGGCCAGCAGTCTCGACCCGCTGGCCCTGGCACACGCCACCGCGCAGCTGGCGCTGGCTTTCGAGATGCGCAATGCGCTGGGCGGGGTGGGCATGCCGCGCCTGCTGCCCTTGCTGCACACGGCTTTTGGCCAGGCCTGCGCCCGCTTTCCGGCCTTGGGGCAGGGCGATGCCGGGCAGGCCGGCGCGGCGCTCGACGCGCTCGCAGACCTGCATGGCATGGTGCGTCGCAATGCCGAATGGGCCGATGGGTCCGCCCTGTTCGAAGCATGTGCGGTGCTGCATCAGGCCAGTGTGCCAGCCAGCGTGCGGGGCGCGGCTGCAGGGGTACTGACGCTGGCCGGCCAATGGTCGGCCGGCGATACGGGCCGCGCGCTGGCCGGTGCGCTGGCCCTGGCCCGCGTGGCCCCGCAGCTCATGGGAGAATACCTGCAGGGTTTTCTGCACATTGCCCGTGGCTGGCTGCTGTCCCATCCGCCCGCCCTGCAGCAGCTGTCCGCCTGCATCGGCGCCTGGTCGGAGGAGGATTTTCTGGAGGGGCTGCCAGCCCTGCGCCTGGCCTTTGCGCAACTCAGCCGCCGGGAACTGGGCGAGCTGGCCCGACTGCTGGGTGCGCCGCCAGCGACTGGCCGGCTGGCCGCTCTGCCGGTGCCCGATGTCGCCAGCCTGCGGCGCAGTGCCGAGCTGGCCCGGCAAACCCGTTCGGTGATGCAGGCGTGGGGTTTCGATGCGTGACAGGGAAGAAAACTCGACGGCCGTGCCCGCACTCGATGACGCCCTGCGCCGTCGCTGGCGCCTGATCCTTGGTGCCGAGGCAGAGGGTGCGCTTGGCGGGCACAGGGGCTTGAGCGAGGAGGACCGGCAGCGCGATGTGGCCCTCGCTTACCTGTATGAGCGCGAGTTCGTGCAGCGCGATGCCCGCAACCCGTCGGAGGATCGTGCGGGCGGTGTGGGGCGCCCGGACCCCGCTGCCGTGCAGTGGTTGAGCAGGGTACGACGGCTGTTCCCGCGCTCGGCCGCCGAACTGCTGCAGCGCGATGCGCTGGACCGCTACCGCTTGAACGGCCTGCTTGCCGATCCGGCGGTGCTGGCGCAGGCCACCCCGAGCATCGAATTGGTACAGGTGCTGATGGCTTTGCGTGCCAGCCTGCCGCCCGAGGTGCACCGTGAAGCCCTGCGGCTCATCCGCCGCGTGGTGGCCGAGCTGGAGGCCCGGCTTGCGCCGCGCATCAGCTCGGCTTTTGCTCCGCGCCGCCGGCGTCATGGCCGTGGCGGGCGCCCCCGGCTGGCCGATCTCGATGTGGCGCGCACGCTGCGCTACAACCTGCGGCACCAGCAACCGGCCCCCACCACGCAGACCGGCGAGGCGCCGGCGCCGGTGCCGGGGCATGGACTGGTGCTGGAGCGCCTGTTCTTTCGCCCCCGCGAACAGCGTCGCCTGCCCTGGCATGTGTGGCTGCTGGTGGACCAGAGCGGCTCGATGAGCGAATCGGTGATCCACAGCGCGGTGATGGCCGGCATCCTTGCCCGCCTGAGCGCGGTACGCACCCATCTGCTGCTGTTTGCAGACGAGGTGAGCGATGCCAGCGCCCAGCTGCAGGCGCCGGAAGCACTGCTGCTGGGTGCGCAGCTGGGCGGTGGTACCAATATCGGTGCAGCGCTGGCCTGCGCCCGGAACCGGCTTGAGGTGCCCCGGCGCAGTGTGGTGGTGCTGATTTCCGACTTGTACGAAGGGCATGACTCCGCCCGGGTCGTGCATGAAGCGGCCCATCTGGTGGCCTCCGGGGCCACCGTGCTGGCACTGGCCGCCCTCGACCGGCGGGCCAATCCCGATTATGACCACGCACTGGCCGGGCAACTGGTGGCGTGCGGGGTACATGTCGGTGCGATGACGCCGGACCGGCTGGTCGACTGGCTGGCCGGCATCATGCAGGGGCGCTGAGCATGGCAGGGCACGCAACGAACGAAGGCGCAATGAGCGAAGGCGCAATGATGTGGCACTGGCTGCGCACGGTGGATGAAGAGGCGATTGGCGCCTGGGCCAACAAGGGGTTGCTCAGGCGGGGGGCGAAGGTGCTGGCCGGCAGTGCGCCGGTGCAATGGACGCTGCTCCCCGCCGAGGCTCGGGCCAGCATCGAGGGTCACACCCAGCGCGTGGAAGGCGTCGGCTTTGCGCGGCTGTCCTGCGATTGTCCGGCCCTGGGGCCGTGTCATCACCTGTGCGCCTTCCTGCTCGGACTGCGCCAGCACCTGCTTGAACAGCCCGGGCAGGCCCCGGACAGTGGCGATGCCGGGCTGGCTACGGGGGGTGACGATGCCCGGAGCGTCCTGCCTGCCCCCTGGCTGGCGGAGGATTTCAGTGCGCTTGAGCGGGCGCTGGGTGCGGCGCATGTGCGCCGTGCGCTGCACTGGCGGGCGCGGGGCATTGAGGTGGCACTGGAGACGTGCGATGGCGTGCTCATCGGCCAGTTCTCCGAGCCGGAAGAGGTTACTGTACGCATTCCCAGCGCGGGAGGGTTGGCCGCTTCGACCTGCGGTTGCAAGGCGGCGCAGTGTGCGCATCGGGCGCGGGTGGTGCTTCAGGCACGCGAGGCCGCCGGCGCACCGCTGCCGGAAACGCCGGTGCAGGCGCTGGAGCCGGTGGCGCTTGCGCGCCTCGCACAGCTCGATGACTGGTTGCAGGCCCTGGTGCTGCAAGGCAGCACGGGCCTGGGCGGGGCGTTCATCGACCAGGGCGACGCGCTGGCCACCGAGCTGCGCCAGGCCGGCCTGCCGCGCTTGGGGAACAGCCTGCAGGCCTTGCTCGCGCTGTTGCGCGACGAACAGGCCCGACGGGGTGGGGCGGCCGAACGCCTGCCGGGTGCGCTGGCAGCGGTGTGGATGCTGGCGCGCGGTCTGCGCCAGACGCCCTTGCCCCGTCCGTATGCTGAAATGGCGGGCGAGCATCGGCGAACCTATCACCGGCTTGAAGGGGTGTCACTGCTTGGCGTGGCGGCCGAGGTGTGGGACACGCTGTCCGGGCACCGTGGCTTTTCGGTGCACTTTCTGGCGCCCGGGCTGGGGCGTTACTTCAGTTGGTCCGAGTCGCGTGCCCGCGACCTGGACGCGCAGTGGATGGCCGAGGATGCGCTGCGCGAGGGGCAGTTGGCCGGCGTGGCGACCGATGTGCTGCTCACCCGCCCGTTGTGTCTGCTGAATGGCTGGGCCAGTCGCGACGGACGCCTGTCGGCCCGTGAGGGCAGCCGGCTGGTGCCGCTTGAAGAAGGTGAGGGCGAGGCGACCGCATGGCCCGAGGCGGACGATCTCGGAGCGCTGGTCCGGACGCTGGGCGAGGCACTGCTTGCCGATCCCTGGCAGCAGTCCCCGCCGCGCCTGGCGCGGTTGGCCGTAGGCAAGGTGGGGGCGGTCCGGGTGGATCAGGCGCTGCGTCGTTGGTCCGTGCGGGCGAGCGACCCGTCCGGTCGTGACTTCATCTTGCGCGGTGGCATGGAAGGGTTCGAGGCGCGGGGCATGCGCAAGCTGCTGCACAGGCTGGAGGCCGGGCGGGTGCTGCAGGAAGTGTTCGGGCGCATCGCCTGCGAGGGCGGGCACATCGTATGCGCACCGCTCAGTGTGCGCTGGCAAGGGGTGGCGGGCATCCAGCATCTGAATGCACCATGGCTGAGAACCGCACAGGGTGGGGGGGCGCAGCATGCATGATGCAGGACAGCACGCGGAGGATGCGCTGGAGCACTGGCTCGGTGCCGGTCTGGCATGGCTCGCCCGGCTGCAGGCCACGGGGCTGGCCTGTGCGGCCCGTTCCCTGCTGGACGAGGGCGCGCGCTGGCGCGCACACGGTGAGCTGCTGGGCTGGACTGAAGTTGTACAGTTGGCCGATGTGGTGCTCGACCCTGCAGCCTCCCCCGCGACCCGGGCACGCGCCGTACTCGACCTGTCGGCCTGGCTGGCCACCGCCAGCAGCTTGAACGACGCACGGCAGCTGCTGGGTTGAGCACAGTACGGGCATGGGCCATGCGTGCCGGATTGCGTTTCGGCGCCTTGCTTGATGGCCGGAAAATCAGCCGTGCTGGTTGCCCATCGCGCGGGCCTGTGCCAGCCAGGCTTCGCGGCGGGCCGGGCTGGCGTCCTTCACCGGGCCGAACAGCGCGGTACGTACCGGACGGATGCCGCAGAATTCGAGGGTGGTGCGGCGCATCTGGTGGATGGCCGGCATGCGATATACCCAGCGGTAGTACCAGGGCGGGGTGTCGAGCGTGACCAGCAGGTCGGCGCTGCGACCGGTGAGCAGCTTGTCGGGAAACAGGGCGCCCTCGCGATACTTGAAGGCGAAGCCGGGCAGGAACACGCGGTCAAGAAAGCCCTTCAGCGTGGCGGGTACGCCACCCCACCAGACCGGAAACACGAACACCAGATGTTCGGCTCGCACAATCGCCTGCCTGGCCTGCTCCAGATCCGGCTCCAGTGGCTGGATGCGGTTGTAGCCTTCGTGCAGGATGGGGTCGAAATCGAGTTCGCCCAGACGCAACAGGCTGACCTCATGACCTTTGGCCCGCGCACCTTCGGCGTACTGCTCGGCGAGGGCATTGCACAGGCTGTTGTGCGAAGGGTGGCCAAGCAGGATCAGCATCCGTTTGCCCATTTCCAGACTCAGGCCGGCATGTCCGACGGGCGGTGGGCCTGCACCACCGACAGCAGCTGGGCGAAGACCTTGGGGGTGCCGGCGACCACGTTGCCGGTGGTGAGGAAGGCGGATTCGCCGGCCAGGTCGGACACCAGGCCGCCGGCTTCCTGAATGAGCAGTGCGCCCGCCGCCATGTCCCACGGCGACAGCCCCATTTCCCAGAAACCGTCGATGCGCCCGCAGGCCACCCAGGCCAGATCGAGTGCGGCGGAGCCGGGGCGGCGAAGGCCGGCGGTCTTCTGGGTGAGTTCCTTGAACATCGCCAGATAGGCATCGACCTGGTCGAACTTGCGGAAAGGGAAGCCGGTGCCGATCAGCGATTCGTTCAGGCGGGTGCGGCGCGACACGCGGATGCGGCGGTCGTTGAGGAAGGCGCCACGGCCCTTGCTGGCGGTAAACAGTTCATTGCGGTTGGGATCGAACACCACGGCCTGTTCGAGCGTGCCGTTGCGGGCCAGGGCAATCGAGACGGCGTACTGCGGAAAGCCGTGAATGAAGTTGGTGGTGCCGTCGAGCGGGTCGATGATCCACTGGTATTCGGTGTCGTGCTCCGGTCCGGATTCGCCGGACTCCTCTGCTAGAATGCCGTGCTGCGGATAGGCGTCGCGCAGGACTTCGATGATCGCCTGTTCGGCCGCGTGGTCGATTTCGGTGACGAAGTCGTTGGTCGACTTGGCCTGAACGTTGAGCGGTTCGAGCTGGTTCGTGGCCCGGTTGATGACGGAAGCGGCGCGCCGGGCGGCCTTGACTGCGATAGTGAGGGTGGGGTGCATGAACTCGGTCTCTGGTGCGGGCGGCAGCCTCTTGAGTGCGCCTGCGGATGAATGAAAAACACGGCATTTTAATATCAAACACGATGAACAGGGACGAGCAGCGTGACGAAGGGGCGGGGCAGGCGCTGCTGGAGCGTGTGCGGGTGGTGCTGGTGCGCACCAGTCACCCGGGCAATATCGGCGCGGCGGCGCGGGCGATGAAGACAATGGGGCTGCAGCGTCTGTATCTGGTGCAGCCCCAGCAGTTTCCGGACCCGGTGGCCGATGCGCGGGCCTCCGGTGCGGACGACGTGCTGGCTGCTGCCACGGTAGTGTCTTCGCTGCAGGAGGCTCTGCAGGACGTGGTGATGGCGGCGGCACTGACCGCACGCCGGCGTGAGCTGTCGGTACCGCCGATGCAGGCACGCGACGCCGCCCCCCATC
This sequence comes from Rhodocyclaceae bacterium, assembly GCA_041678045.1. Taxonomy (GTDB): domain Bacteria; phylum Pseudomonadota; class Gammaproteobacteria; order Burkholderiales; family Rhodocyclaceae; genus UBA2357. The sequence continues at coordinate 21,980 of JBAYOV010000029.1, read as the reverse complement.
TGCTGAGCCAGGCCCGCAACGGCGATGTGGCGCTGGTGTTCGGCGCCGAGACGAGCGGCCTGACCAACGAGGAGGTGATGCTGTGCACCCTGCCGGTGTCGATTCCGGCCAATCCGGCTTTCTCGTCCCTCAACCTTGGCGCGGCGGTGCAACTGCTGTGTTACGAACTGCGCATGGCCGCGCAGTTGCCGGGCGCGGCGCTGCCCGAGGCACCGCCCCTGGCCAGCTTCGACGAAATCGAAGGCTTTCATGCCCATCTTGAGCGCGCCATGCTCGCCAGCGGTTTCTACGACCCGGCCAATCCCCGTCGCCTGTTGCCCAAGGTCCGGCGCCTGTTCGGTCGGGTGGGGCTGGAGCGGGACGAGGTCAACATCCTGCGCGGCATTCTGAGCGCGCTGGAAAAGCGGCGGGGCTGAACCCTGCCGGGCTTGATTTGCCCATGCACGGACGACTAAAACTTGATTAAAATGGTCGGATATTGTCGGTCGCAGGCTGCGGTCGACTCCCGCGTGTTCTTCCTTTTTTCTTCTTTCTTTCTGCCATCAGGAGACTGCTTACATGTTCAGCCGTTTGCGTGAAGACCTTGCCAGTGTTCGTGAGCGCGACCCGGCCGCGCGTTCGACCTGGGAGGTGCTGACATGTTATCCCGGTGTGCATGCCCTGCTGTTTCACCGTCTGGCGCATGCGGCCTGGCGGCGCGGCTTTTACTGGCTGGGGCGCTTCATCAGCCATGTCAGCCGCTTTCTGACCGGTATCGAGATTCATCCGGGCGCCAGCATTGGCCGGCGGGTGTTCATCGATCACGGCATGGGCGTGGTGATTGGCGAGACGGCCGAAATTGGTGACGACTGCACCATTTACCAGGGCGTGACGCTGGGCGGCACGTCGCTGTACCGGGGGGCCAAGCGCCAGCCCACGCTGGAGCGCGGGGTGGTGGTGGGGGCCGGAGCAAAGGTGCTGGGCGGCTTCACGGTGGGCGAGGGGGCCAAGGTGGGATCGAACGCGGTGGTGGTCAAACCGGTCCCTGCCGGCTGCACGGCCGTGGGCAACCCGGCGCGGGTGATCGACCCCGAGCGCGACGGTGAGCGGGATCAGGCGCGCGAGCAGAAGGCCGAGCAGATGGGCTTCTCGGCGTATGGGGTGACCCGCCAGATGGACGATCCGCTGGCCAAGGCGCTGCACGGGCTGCTCGATCATGCGGTGGAAACCGACCGTCGCCTGCAGGCGCTGCTTGAGCGGCTGGAGAAATCGGGGCTGAAGCTGGACGAGGATGTGGAACAGACCGACCGTTTCGATGCGGAGAAGCTTTCCAGGATGGTGGATTGAACGGATGGGCGGCCCTGAATGCCGGGAATGTCGGTGAGTAGTGTCGGCGAGTAGTTGACTGCTTTTGTCGGGTTAATTATAGTTGACCGAAACGTTCAGGTATTTCACCGATACGTGACATCTGCACTGAGAGGGGCATCATGAGACTGACCACCAAGGGGCGCTTCGCCGTCACGGCGATGATCGATCTGGCTTCACGGGAAACCGATGGGCCGGTCACGCTGGCAGGCATTGCCGAGCGTCAGAGCATTTCCCTGTCCTACCTGGAGCAGTTGTTCGGCAAGCTGCGCCGTTACAAGCTGGTGAGCAGCGTGCGCGGACCGGGCGGGGGTTATCGGCTGGCGCGCTCGATGGACGAGATTACCGTGGCCGACATCGTCGTGGCGGTCGATGAACCGCTGGACGCGACCCAGTGCGGCGGCAAGCAGAACTGTCATCAGGACGAACAGCGCTGCATGACGCATGACCTGTGGTCGAATCTGAACAAGCGCATGTATGAATACCTCGACTCGGTCACGCTGGGCGCACTGGTGACCCGGCAGGTACGTGCCGATCCGGACATGAACGTGATCCGGGATCTGCGTCGCCGCGCGAATGTTTCGCTGCGCGAAGCGGCCGCCGCCTGAGGCGGCCTTCAGGGAAGTGAGTGCCATGTTTGCACCGGTATATCTCGACTGGAATGCCACCACGCCGCTCGACGAGGCGGTGCGCGAGGCGATGCTGCCCTGGCTGGGGATGCGTTTCGGCAACGCATCGAGCCGCCATGAGTACGGCCGTCAGGCGCGGGCAGCCATCGACGAGGCCCGCGCACGGGTGGCCGCCGCCGTGGGCGCGCACCCGACCGAGGTGGTGTTCACCAGCGGGGGGTCCGAGGCGAACAACCTGTTCATCAAGGGCGCTGCAGCCCTGCTGAAGCCCGGCACGGTGGCGGTGAGTGCAGTCGAACACCCCTGCGTGCGCGAACCGGCCCGCCAGTTGCGCCGCAATGGCTGGCTGTTCGAGGAAATCGCGGTGGATGCCGAGGGTCGGGTGGAGGGGTCGGCCCTGACGGCGGTGCTCTCGCACAAGCCCGCGCTGTGTTCGGTGATGCTGGCGAACAACGAGACCGGTGTGCTGCAGGATGTGCCCGCCCTGGCTGCGCGGGTGCGTGGCGTGGGGGGCTGGTTCCACACCGATGGGGTGCAGGCGCTGGGCAAGGTGCCGGTGCGTTTTCGCGAGCTGGGCGTGCATGCGCTCACTGTGTCGGCGCACAAGATCGGCGGGCCGCTGGGCGCGGGGGCGCTGGTGGTGGACAAGCGGCTCGAACTCGCCCCCCTGATTGCCGGCGGTGGTCAGGAGCGCGGTCTGCGCTCGGGCACCGAGAATGTCGCGGCGATTGTGGGGTTTGGCGTGGCCTGCGAGCAGGCGCTGGCGCGCATCGAGGCCCGCAAGGCTGAGGCCGCCTGCACGCTGAAGACGCTGCGCGATGCGCTGGAGGCCGATCTGATCGAGGCGGGTGCGAGCGTGTTTTCGCGGGGCGCCCCCCGGCTGGACAACACCTGTTTCTTTGCCATCGAGGGCGTGGACGGTGAAACCCTGGTGGCTCGTCTGGACCGGGCGGGGTTTGCCATCGCCAGCGGTTCGGCCTGTTCCAGCGCCAGCCCCGAGCCATCGCACACCCTGCTGGCGATGGGCGTGCCGGCCGCGTTGGCACGCTCGGCCGTGCGGGTCAGCCTGGGACATCGCACCACGGCAGACGAGGTGCAGCGCTTCGCCACGGCGCTGCTGCAGCAGGTGAATGAATTGAAGCAACTGACTGCGATGGCAGTCTGAACCAACAGAACGAACAGTAACCGTGGCCCCAGGGGCACGCACACGACTACGGAGAGACGCAATGCTCAAGTTTCCGATTTATCTCGATTACTCGGCCACGACGCCGGTTGATCCGCGGGTCGCCGAAGCGATGATCCCGTGGCTGACCGAGCATTTCGGCAACCCGGCGAGTCGCTCCCATGCGTACGGCTGGGAGGCCGAGCAGGCGGTCGAGGATGCGCGCGGCCATGTGGCGGCGCTGGTGAATGCCGATCCGCGCGAAATCATCTGGACCTCCGGCGCCACCGAATCGAACAACCTCGCGATCAAGGGCGCGGCCCAGTTCTACAAGGGCAAGGGCAAGCACCTCATCACGCTGAAGACCGAGCACAAGGCGGTGCTCGACACGGTGCGCGAGCTCGAACGCCAGGGTTTCGAGGCCACCTATCTGGATGTGCAGGAAAACGGCCTGATCGATCTCGAGGCCCTGAAGGCGGCGATTCGCCCGGATACCATCGTGGTGTCGGTGATGATGGTGAATAACGAGATCGGCGTGGTCCAGCCGATTGCCGAGATCGGCGAGCTGTGCCGCGAGAAGGGCATCGTGTTCCATGTCGACGCGGCCCAGGCCACCGGCAAGGTGGAGATCGACCTGGACAGCCTGAAGGTGGACCTGATGTCGTTTTCCGCGCACAAGACCTATGGTCCCAAGGGGGTGGGCGCCCTGTATGTCCGGCGCAAGCCGCGCGTGCGGCTGGAGGCGCAGATGCACGGCGGTGGCCATGAGCGCGGCCTGCGTTCCGGCACCCTGCCCACTCACCAGATCGTCGGCATGGGCGAGGCCTTCCGCATCGCGCGTGAGGAGATGAACGCCGAAAATGGCCGCATCCGCCGTCTGCGCGACAAACTGCTGGCCGGCCTGCAGGACATGGACGAGGTCTATGTGAATGGTGACCTGACCCACCGCGTGCCGCACAATCTGAACATTTCCTTTGCGTATGTGGAAGGCGAGTCGCTGATCATGGCGATCAAGGACGTGGCCGTGTCGAGTGGTTCGGCCTGTACGTCTGCCAGTCTGGAACCGTCCTACGTGCTGCGTGCGCTGGGCCGCAACGATGAGCTGGCGCACAGCTCGATCCGCTTTTCGATCGGCCGCTTCACCACCGAAGAGGAAGTCGACTTCACGATTGACCTGCTGCACCGCAAGATCAGCAAGTTGCGCGAACTGTCCCCGTTGTGGGAGATGGTGCAGGAAGGCATTGACCTGAATACGGTGCAGTGGGCCGCCCACTGAATACTGCCCAAGGAGAACAGAGATGGCATACAGCGAAAAAGTGCTCGACCACTACGAGAACCCCCGTAACGTGGGAAGTTTTGGCAAGGAAGAGGAAGGCGTGGGCACCGGCATGGTGGGCGCGCCGGCCTGTGGCGACGTGATGAAGCTGCAGATCAAGGTGAGCAAGGATGGCGTGATCGAGGACGCGAAGTTCAAGACCTATGGTTGCGGCTCGGCGATTGCCTCCAGCTCGCTGGTCACCGAATGGGTGAAGGGCAAGACGGTGGATCAGGCCCTGGAGATCAAGAACACGCAGATCGCCGAGGAACTGGCCCTGCCACCGGTGAAGATTCACTGCTCGATTCTTGCCGAAGACGCGATCAAGGCCGCCGTTGCCGACTACCGCAAGAAGCAGTCGTGAGCACGGCAGACGAGGTGACTGACATGGGTGTGACCCTGAGCGAAAGTGCAGCCCGCCACGTTGCCAACTTTCTTGACAAGCGTGGCAAGGGGCTGGGCATCCGTCTGGGCGTGAAAACGTCGGGATGCTCCGGCATGGCCTACAAGCTGGAATTTGTCGACAGTGCCGAAGCCGACGATCTGGTGTTCGAGAGCCATGGCGTGAAGGTGGTGGTGGATCCGAAGAGCCTGCCCTATCTTGACGGCACCGAACTCGACTTTGTACGCGAGGGGCTGAACGAGGGCTTCAAGTTCAACAACCCGAATGTCAAGGACGAGTGCGGGTGTGGCGAGAGCTTCAACGTCTGAGGGCGTGAAGGAACGAGATGAGCATTGACCTGCAGCAGGATTTCTTTGCCCTGTTCGGCCTGCCGCGCGCCTACCGGATCGATGAGGCGGCGCTGGAGTCCGCCTATCATGAGTTGCATGCGCGGGTGCATCCGGATCGCCACGCGCACCTGCCCGACGCCGACAAGCGCCGGGCAATGCAGTGGGCAACACAGGTAAATGAGGCCTTTGCCACCTTGCGCAAGCCGCTCAGCCGTGCGCAGTATCTGCTCACGCTGGCCGGGGTCGATGCCGGGCTGGAAACCAATACCGCGATGTCGGCCGAGTTCCTGATGGAGCAGATGGAGTGGCGCGAAGGGGTGGAGGAGGCGCGCGAGGCCGGCGATGAAACCGCCCTCACGCACCTGCACCAGCGCCTGCGCAACCATGCCCGCGAGGTGTTTGACGGGCTGGCCGAACAGATCGACACGCGCCACGATCTGGCAGCGGCTGCCGAGACGGTGCGTCGGCTGATGTTCATCGAAAAGCTGCAGCACGAGATCGACGATGCCCTGGAGGCACTGGAGAGCTGATGGCCCTTTTGCAAATTTCCGAACCCGGTATGTCTGCCGAGCCACACCAGCACCGACTGGCGGCAGGCATCGACCTGGGGACCACCAACTCGCTGGTGGCCACCGTGCGCAACGGCATTGCGGTGTGCCTGCCGGATGAGACGGGGCGCAGTTCGCTGCCTTCGGTGGTGCGCTACCTGGCCGATGGTCGTGTGGAGGTGGGCCACGATGCTGCGGCCGCCCATGCGCGCGATCCGCGCAACACGATCATCTCGGTCAAGCGCTTCATGGGACGTGGCCTGAAGGACGTTGCCCATGTCGAGTCCATGCCGTACGACTTTGCCGACACTGACGGCATGGTGCGGCTGCGCACGGTGCAGGGGGTGAAGAGTCCGGTGGAAATTTCCGCCGAGATACTGAAGGTGCTCGGTCGGCGTGCCGAGGCCAGCCTGGGCGGGCCGCTTGCCGGGGTGGTGATCACCGTGCCGGCGTACTTCGACGATGCCCAGCGCCAGGCCACCAAGGATGCGGCCCGCCTGGCCGGGCTTGACGTGTTGCGCCTGCTCAATGAGCCGACTGCAGCGGCGGTTGCGTATGGGCTCGACAATGCTTCGGAAGGGGTGTACGCGGTGTACGACCTGGGCGGGGGGACCTTTGACCTGTCCATCCTGAAGCTCTCCCGTGGCGTGTTCGAGGTGATGGCCACCAACGGTGACAGCGCGCTGGGCGGGGATGATTTCGACCATCGCCTGTTCTGCTGGATGCTCGACAAGACGCGCATCAGCCCGCCATCGAGCGAGGACGCACGCCGCCTGCAGAGAAAGGCGCGGGAGGCGAAAGAATTGCTCACCGCCTGCGAGGAAGCCCCGATTCATGTTGAACTGGGCAGCGGTGAGGTGGTGGATCTGGTGATCGGTCGCGAGGAGTTCGCAAGCATCACCGAGCATCTTGTGCGCAAGACCCTGGCGCCGATGCGCAAGGTGTTGCGCGATGCCGGCCTGTCGCCGGAAGAGGTGAAGGGCGTGGTGATGGTGGGCGGGGCCACCCGCATGCCGCACATCCAGCGCTCGGTGGCCGAGTTCTTTGGCCAGGAGCCGCTCAACAACCTCGACCCGGACAAGGTGGTGGCCCTCGGCGCAGCCCTGCAGGCCAACATTCTGGCCGGCAACCGCCGTGCGGACGACGACTGGCTGTTGCTCGACGTGATTCCGCTGTCGCTGGGGCTGGAAACCATGGGTGGGCTGGTCGAGAAGGTGATTCCGCGCAATTCGACGCTGCCGATTGCACGCGCGCAGGAATTCACCACCTACAAGGATGGACAGACCGCGATGGCCTTCCATGTGGTGCAGGGCGAACGCGAACTGGTGAGCGACTGTCGTTCGCTGGCCCGCTTCGAGTTGCGCGGCATTCCGCCGATGGTGGCGGGCGCGGCGCGCATCCGGGTGACCTTCCAGGTGGATGCCGACGGCCTGCTGTCGGTGTCGGCCCGCGAAATGTCTTCCGGTGTGGAGGCCAGCGTGATGGTGAAGCCTTCGTACGGGTTGAGCGATGACGAGATCGCCGGCATGCTGCGCGATGGCATGACGCATGCGGGCGAGGACATGAACGCCCGCGCGCTGCGCGAACAGCAGGTGGAGGCCGATCGCCTGATCGAGGCCATCGAGGCCGCCCTTGCCGAAGATGCCGAACTGCTCGATGCGGCGGAACGTGCCGCCATCGACCAGTCCGTCGCGGCGCTGCGCGCGCTGCGCCAGGGGCAGGATCATCGCGCGATCAAGCAGGGCATGGATGCGCTGTCGCGGGTCACCGACGCCTTCGCGGAACGACGCATGGACAAGAGCATTCGCACGGCGCTGACCGGACAGAAAGTGGACGAGATACAGGTATGACTCAGATTGTGGTGTTGCCGCATGTGGAATTGTGTCCCGATGGGGCGGTGCTGGAGGCCGAACCGGGGCAATCGATCTGCGATGCACTGCTTGCCAGCGATATCGAGATCGAGCATGCGTGCGAGAAGTCCTGTGCATGCACGACCTGTCATGTGATCGTGCGCGAAGGCTTCGACAGCCTGCAGGACGCCGAGGACGAAGAGGAAGACCTGCTTGACAAGGCGTGGGGGCTGGAGCCGCAATCGCGCCTGTCCTGCCAGGCCAAGGTGGCCGATACGCCGCTGGTCATCGAGATTCCGCGTTACACCATCAACATGGCGCGTGAGGGGAAACACTGATGAAATGGACCGACGTTCAGGAAATTGCCATCGAGCTGGCCGATACCCACCCGGACCATGACCCGCTGCGCATCAACTTCGTGGATCTGATGAATCTGGTGATGGCCTTGCCCAACTTCGACGACGAGCCGAGCCGCTGCGGCGAGCGCATTCTCGAGGCCATCCAGCAGGCGTGGATCGACGAACTGGCCTGAGCGCCGACAGCACACTCAGGCAGGGCAGGTCGCAGTCAGGGCCACTCAGGGTAAATCGCAGGCGTTGAGCACGAACACCACGCACTCGCCGCCTTCTGCACTGAGCCAGGTGAAGGGCAGGTCGGGGAAGGCGGCTTCGACGATGTCGCGGTTGTGGCCAATTTCCACGGCGAGCACGCCCTGTTCGGTGAGATGCTGTCTGGCGCCGGCCAGGATGCCGCGCACCACATCCAGCCCGTCCTCGCCGGCGCCCAGCGCCAGGCCGGGTTCGTGCCGGTATTCGGGCGGCAGCGCCGCCATCGCCTGGGCGGTGACATACGGCGGGTTGGTGATGATCAGGTCGAAGCGGCGCGTGCCCAGCGGCTCGAAGAGGTCGCCCTGGAACAGCTCGACGCGTTCCTGCAAGCCATATTCGGCCACGTTGCGATGCGCCACTTCCAGCGCATCGGCGGACAGATCGACCGCCGCCACCCGGGCGTCGGGGAATGTCTCGGCCATCAGGATCGCCAGGCAGGCCGAACCGGTGCACAGGTCGAGCGCATCCTGCACCTGGGCGGGGTCCTGCACCCACGGGGCGAAACCGTCTTCGAGCAGTTCGGCAAAAAAGGAGCGCGGCACGATGACCCGCTCATCCACATAAAACCGGTAGTCGCCCAGCCAGGCTTCCTGGGTGAGGTAGGCGGCGGGAATGCGCTCCTTCACCCTGCGCTCGATGATGTGCATGAGGGCTTCACGCTCTTCCCCGAGCACGCAGGCATCCATGAACGGCTCCAGGCGGTCCAGCGGCAGGCTGAGGGTGTGCAGGACCAGCCAGACGGCCTCGTCGAAGGCATCGCTGCAACCATGGCCGAAGAACAGCTTGTTGCGGTTGAACTCGCTGACCGCGTAGCGCAGCCAGTCGCGTACGGTGACCAGTTCGCTCAGGGGGCCATGCTCGTGTACGTGGTCGTCCTGGTCGTGTTCAGGCTCGTGGCCGTGATCGTGATGTATGTCGTTCATGGGGGGCGTGCTCTCTGTGTTCAGGATGCGGCGCGGGTCAGCAGCCGCATCATGGTGTGTCGATAAACGTCGGACAGGGCCTCGATGGCGTCCAGTGCCACGCATTCGTTGACCTGGTGGATGCTCGCGTTGACCGGGCCGAACTCCACCACTTCCTTGCAAATGGCCGCAATGAAGCGACCGTCCGAGGTGCCGCCCGTGGTCGACAGGGCCGCCTGTTGCCCGCACACCGTGTCGATCGAGGCCGTCAGCGCCGCGACCAGCGCGCCGCGCCCGGTGAGGAAGGGCTGGCCCGACAGATGCCAGTCGATGTGATGCTCCAGCCCGTGACGGTCGAGGATTTCGCAGGTGCGCTGCTTGAGGTCTTCAGCGGTGCTGACCGAAGCGAAGCGGAAGTTGAACATTACTTCGCACTCGCCCGGAATCACGTTGTTCGCACCGGTACCGGCATGGATGTTCGACACCTGAAAGGTGGTCGGGGGAAAGAATTCGTTCCCTTCGTCCCACACCGTGGTGGACAGTTCGGCCAGCGCCGGGGCCAGGGCGTGGATCGGGTTGCGCGCGAGGTGCGGATACGCCACATGCCCCTGCTTGCCCTTCACCGTGAGCGTGCCGGACAGTGAGCCGCGACGGCCGTTCTTGATCATGTCGCCCAGTGTGTTGACCGAGGTCGGTTCGCCGACGATGCAGTAGTCGAGATGCTCGCCACGGGCGGCGAGCGTTTCCACCACCTTCACGGTGCCGTTGGCCGCGCAGCCTTCCTCGTCGGAGGTGAGCAGCAGGGCCAGGCTGCCGGCGTGATCGGGATGCTCGGCCACGAAGCGTTCGATGGCCGTGACGAAGGCTGCGAGCGAGGTCTTCATGTCGGCTGCCCCCCGGCCGTACAGCATGCCGTCGCGCTGGGTGGGGGTAAACGGGGCGGAGGTCCAGCGCTCCAGTGGGCCGGGAGGCACCACATCGGTGTGCCCGGCCAGGCACAGCAGCGGACCACTGGTGCCGCGCCGCGCCCACAGGTTGCAGGTGTCGGCGAAGTCCATGCGTTCGCACACGAAGCCGAGCGGAGCGAGCCGTTCGGCAATCAGTGTCAGGCAGCCCTCGTCTTGTGGGGTCACCGAAGGGCGGGCGATCAGCTCGCAGGCCAGGTCCAGGGTCGGGGAAGTCATGGTCATGATATGTAGGGTCGTTGCCTGGCGGGACAGGCGTCAGTCGTCGTCACCCAGACGCAGCGAGAACTCGCGGAAGGAGGCACCATCCGGTTCGGTGTTGTCGAAATCCACCACCGGCACATCGACCTTCTTGTTCTTCGACGCCTCGGAGTCCTGATTCACCTGGGCGTTGTTGATCAGCCAGGCGAGGTTGGTGGGCGAGTCGGCGTTGGCCAGCGCTTCATCGAGCGTGATCACGTTCTCGCGGTACAGGCGGAACAGGTCCTGCTCGAAGGTCTGCGAGCCGGGGGCCAGGCTTTGCTCCATGGCCTCCTTGATCTCGGTCAGCTCGCCGCGCTGGATCAGTTCGGCAATGTGGCGGGTGTTCATGAGAATCTCGACCGCCGGGGTGCGCTTGCCATCGGGCCTGCGCGCGAGCCGCTGGGAGAGAATGCACTTGAGGGCCACCGACAGATCGAGATACAGCAGCGAACGGTTTTCCAGCGGAAAGAAGTTCACGATGCGGTTGAGCGCGTGATAGGCGTTGTTCGCGTGCAGCGTGGCCAGGGTCAGGTGGCCGGTCTGCGCATAGGCGAGGGCCGCCTGCATGGTTTCGCGGTCGCGGATTTCGCCGATCAGGATGCAGTCCGGGGCCTGGCGCATCGCATTGCGCAGCGCGCCCTGCCAGTCCCGCGTGTCCATGCCCACTTCGCGCTGGTTCACCACCGACTTGCGATGGCGGAACAGGTATTCGATCGGGTCCTCGACGGTCAGGATGTGGCCGCTGCGGTTGCGGTTGCGGTGGTCGATCATCGAGGCGAGCGTGGTCGACTTGCCCGAACCGGTCGAACCCACCACCAGCACCAGCCCGCGCTTTTCCATCACCACTTCCGAGAGCACCGGCGGCAGGCCCAGAGAGTCGATCTCCGGAATGTCGCCCTGGATGAAGCGCACCACCACGGCGATGGAGCTGCGCTGCCAGAAGAGGTTCACCCGGAAGTTGCCCAGATCGCGGATGCCGTGCGACAGGTTGAGTTCCTTTTCCTGCTCGAACTCCTCGATCTGCTCGGGCTTGAGCATCTCGTAGACCATGCGCTGGATCATCGCCGGGTCCATGACCTGCTGGTTGATCGGCATGGTATGGCCCTGGATCTTGATGTGAATCGGGGCGCCTGCCGTGATGTAGATGTCCGAGGCCTGCTTCTCGGCCATCAGCCGGAACAGCTTGTCGAAGATCATGGTGTCGATGCTCCGTTACGAGGGTCGGGTGTGGGAAAAGTGGGGGAGGAAAGGCGGGAACCTTGCCCGCGCCGGCCCTGGCCGGCACGGGCGACTGCGCTCAGGCGCCCCGGAGCAGTTCGTTGATGCCGGTCTTGGCGCGGGTCTGCGCGTCCACCTTCTTCACGATCACTGCGCAGTACAGGCTGTACTTGCCGTCGGCAGACGGCAGGCTGCCCGGCACCACCACCGAACCGGCGGGCACGCGGCCGTAGTGGATCTCGCCGGTTTCGCGGTCATAGATCTTGGTGCTCATGCCGATGTACACGCCCATCGACAACACCGCGTTTTCCTCGACAATCACACCTTCCACGACTTCCGAGCGGGCGCCCACGAAGACGTTGTCCTCGATGATCACCGGGCCGGCCTGCACCGGCTCCAGCACGCCGCCGATGCCCACGCCGCCGGACAGGTGCACGTTCTTGCCGATCTGCGCGCACGAACCCACGGTGGCCCAGGTGTCGACCATGGTGCCTTCGTCCACATATGCGCCGATGTTCACATAGGAGGGCATCAGCACCACGTTCTTGCCGATGAAACTGCCCTTGCGCGCCACCGCCGGCGGCACCACGCGGAAGCCGCCCTGCTGGAACTGCTCCGGGGTGTAGTCGCCGAACTTGGTCGGCACCTTGTCGAAATACTGGTTGCAGCCACCGGCCATCACCGCGTTGTCGCTCAGGCGGAAGGAAATCAGCACGGCCTTCTTGATCCACTGATTGACCACCCACTGGCCGTCCTTCTTCTCGGCCACGCGCAGCTGGCCTGCATCCAGACCGGCAATGACCGAGGCGACCGCGTCGCGCACGATCTGCGGGGCATCGGCCGGCGACAGGCTGGCGCGGTTCTCGAAGGCGTCGTCGATGATTTTCTGCAGTTCTTGCATGGGGAAAGTTTCCGTTTTCAGTGTTGTGTCGGTTGATGGATTGACCTGAAGCCACCCCGTTCGTGGCGAACGGCCGCCGGGCCTCAGAGCGTGCCGCAGTAGGCGGCGATGCGCCGGGCTGCTTCCAGGCATTCGCCCGGTTCGGCCACCAGTGCGATGCGCACCAGCCCGGCGCCCGGGTTGCGGCCCTTGTCCTCGCGTGCCAGATAGCTGCCGGGCAAGACCGTGACATTATAGGCAGCCTGCAGGCCACGGGCGAAATCGGTGTCGGCCACCGGCGTCTGCGCCCACAGGTAAAAACCTGCATTGGGGCGGGTGAATTTGAGGTGCGGTGCCAGCAGCGGCATCACCTGGGCAAACTTTTCTCGGTACAGGCGGCGGTTTTCCTGCACATGCACCTCGTCCGACCAGGCCGAAATCGACGCAGCCTGCACCGTGGTGCTCATCGCGCAGCCATGATAGGTGCGGTAGCGCAGGAAATCCTTCAACAGCCGGGCATCGCCCGCGACGAAGCCCGAACGCAGGCCGGGCACGTTGGAGCGCTTGGACAGGCTGGTAAACATCACCAGGTTGCGAAAATCGCTGCGCCCCAGCGCATGCGCGGCTTCGAGCGCGCCGAGCGGCGGAGCGGCCTCGTCGAAGTAGATTTCGGAATAGCACTCGTCGGCCGCGATCACGAAGCCATGGCGATCGGACAGCTCAAAGAGTTGCTGCCACTCGGGGAGCGTCATCACCCGTCCGGTGGGGTTGCCGGGCGAGCACACGAACACCAGTTGCACGTGCTGCCATTGCGCCGCGTCAAGCGAACCGAAATCCGACGCAAAACCGTTTTCCGGCACGTTCGGCAGGAACAGCGCACGGGCGCCGGCGAGCAGGGCCGCACCTTCGTAGATCTGGTAGAAGGGGTTCGGGCACAGCACGGCGGCGTCGGGCCGGGTGCCGTCCAGCATGCACTGGGCGAACGCAAACAGCGCTTCCCGGGTGCCGTTGACCGGCAGGATCTGCGTTGCCGGGTCCACCGCCGGCAGCGCAAAGCGGCGCTGCAGCCAGGCCGCGCAGGCACCGCGCAGGGCGTCGCTGCCCTGGGTGGTGGGGTAGATCGACAGCCCGTCCAGATGCTCGCTCACCGCTGCACGGATGAAGGCGGGCGTGGGGTGCTGCGGCTCACCGATGGAGAGCCTGATCGGCGCATGGGCAGGGTCGGGTTCGATGCCGGCAAACAGCGCGCGCAGCTTTTCGAAAGGGTAGGGGTGGAGTCGTTCCAGATTGGGATTCATGCCGGGTCAGGGATGCAGGGCGATGTGATCGGAATAGGGATCGGATAAGGGTCGAAATCGGAATCGGAATGGATTTTCGGGGCCTTCGGACCCGCAAGCGGCTGATGGTATCATGGCCCGCCTGTTGCCACCCCGACCCGATTGCCTCACACGTGCGCCTGTCCAAGCTCAAACTTGCCGGTTTCAAGACTTTCGTCGATCCGACCACCGTGCTCACACCGGGCAATCTGGTGGGGGTGGTCGGTCCCAATGGCTGCGGCAAGTCCAACATCATCGATGCGGTGCGCTGGGTGCTCGGCGAGACGCGCGCCAGCGCGCTGCGTGGCGAGTCGATGCAGGATGTGATCTTCAACGGCTCCACCACCCGCAAGCCGGTGTCGCGCGCGAGCGTGGAACTGGTGTTCGACAATGCCGAAGGCCGGGCCGCAGGGCAGTGGTCGCGCTACGCGGAAATTTCGGTGAAGCGCGTGCTCGACCGCAGCGGCGATTCGTCGTACTACATCAATAACGTGCATGTACGGCGCAAGGATGTGATCGATCTGTTTCTGGGCACCGGGCTGGGGCCGCGCGCCTACGCGATCATCGAGCAGGGCATGATCTCGCGCATCATCGAGGCCCGCCCCGAAGAGGTGCGCGGCTTTCTTGAAGAGGCCGCCGGCGTCACCAAGTACCGCGAACGGCGGCGCGAGACCGAGGGCCGGCTGTCGGATGCGCGCGACAACCTGGCCCGTCTCGACGACATCCGCATGGAGCTGGGCGAGCGCATCGCGCACCTGGAGGCACAGGCCGCCGTGGCTGCGCGCTACCGCGAGCTGCATGCCCAGCACAGCCTGAAGCAGCAACTGTTGTGGCTGTTGAAGCGCAACGAGGCGCTGGACGAGCGCGACCGCGTGCAGCACGCGCTCAATGCCCTGTCGCAGCAGATGGAAGCGGACAGCGCCCGCCTCCAGACCCTCGAGAGCGAACTGGAGCTGGCCCGGGAGGCGCATTTCGCCGCTTCGGAGGCGACGCATGTCGCGCAGAGCGAGCTGTATGCGGCCAGTGCCGAAGTCTCCCGCCTGGAAAGCGAGATCCGCCATGTCGGCGAAGTGCGGCGCAGGCTGCACAGCCGTCTGCAGGAGCTGGAGCGCGACCGCCTGCAGTGGCAGTCACGCTCGGACAGCCTGCAGGCCGATCTGGAGCGCTGGACCGATCTGCAGGAAAACGCCGCGCTGCGCACCGAACAGGCCGAAGCCCGTCATCAGGAAGTGGCCGACACCCTGCCCGAGATCGAGGCCAGCCGGCGTGCGGCCGAGGCGACCCTGACCGCCGCCCGGCGCGAGCTCTCGCAGACTGAGCAACAACTGCGGGTGGAAGAGGCCAATCGCACCGGGGCGCAACGCGCGCTGGATGCGCTGGCGCAGCGGCGCGAACGCCTCGGGGCGGAGCATGCCGGCATCGACGCGCCCGACGAGCTTGCGGTGGCCCGCGCGGAAACCCGGCTGGAACAGTGCGATGCCGAACTGGAAGACGCCCGCTCGGCGCTCGACAGCGTGCAGGCGGACGTGCCCGGCGCGCAGGCGGCGCTGAAGGCCGCACTCGACGAGGAGCGCGATGCTCAGCGCAGGCTCACGGAGTTGCGCGCACGCCGCGATGCCCTCATGCAGTTGCAGGCGCGGGTGAAGGGCCAGGGCAAGCTGGGCGACTGGTTGCGGCGCAAGCAGCTCGACAGCCTGCTGCCGCTGTGGCAGGGGTTGAGGGTGCGCAGCGGCTGGGAACAGGCGGTGGAATCCGCCCTGCGGGAGCGGCTGGCGGCGCTCACCGGCGACGTGGGCGGGGCGATTCGCGCCCTGCTCGACGACACGCCGCCCGAGTCGCTGGCCGTGGCGCTGCCGGTGGTGGCCTCCGCTGCCCATGCGGACCATGCTGCCGCATCCGCTGCGCCCTTGCTGGCTGGCGCACAGCCGCTGGCCGAGCTGGTCGAGGCGCAGGACGAAGTCACCGCCGCCCGGGTGGCGCGCTGGCTGCAGGGTTTTCATGCGGTGGACTCGCTGGCCGACTGGCTCACCGAAACGGCCGATGGCCGTCTGCGCTGCCAGGCCCTGCCGGCCGGCGTGTGGCTGGTGGAGCGCCGTGGCACCCTGCTTGGCGCCGACAGCCTGCTGCATGTGCTGCCCGCCGACCGCACCCATGGCGTGATCGAGCGCCAGCGCGACATCGATGCTCTCGACCGGGACTACGACACGGCCGAACAGCAGGCCAGAGCGGTGCATGACCGCATGACCCTCGCCGAGGGCGTACTCACCGAACTGCAGGAACGCGCCACGGAACTGCGTCGCAGCGTGCAGCAGTTGCAGCAGGCCCGGCACGAAGCCCAGGTGAGCCACCTGAAGCTTGCGCAAGACCTGCAGCGCGCCCAGGAGCGGCGGGCGCGGCTGGAGCAGGACCTCGCCGATATCGCGCATCAGGAGGCCGTGGAGCGCGAACACGTGTCGCGGGCCGGCATCGAATGGCAGCGCTGCGCGGAGCTGGCCGAAGTGCAGCGCCAGCGGATGGACGCAGCGCAGGCGATCTTCGACGAGCATGACCGCTCCCTGCGCGACAGCCGCGCCCTTGAACAAGCGCTGGCCCGCGAGCTGCAGGAGGCCCGTTTTTCCGAGCGCGAGTGCGAGGGCAAGCTGGAAGACCTCCATCGCAACCTGCAGCTTGCCAATGAACAGTCGGCGCGCATCGATGAAGAGCATGCGCTGTGCGAGGATGAACTCAGCGCCACCGACACCGCCCGCAGCGAGGCCGCCTTGCAGGAGGCGCTGGCACTGCGCGAACGCCGGGAGCACACGCTGGCGCACTGCCGCGACACTCAGGAAGCGCTCGCCGCCCGCCTGAAAACCACCGACGAGCTGCGCATGCGCACCGAACAGCAGGCCGCTCCGGCGCGCGAACGGGTGGGGGAGTTGCGTCTGGCCGTGCAGGCGGCCACGCTGGCAGCCGAACAGTTTGCCGCCCGGCTGGTCGAGGCCGAAGCCTGCGAAGCCACCCTGCTGCCGTTGCTCGACCCGGCTCTTAGGGAAAGCAGCCTGCAGCGGGAGGTGGCCCGCCTGGCTCGTGAAATCGCCGAACTGGGCCAGGTCAACCTGGCCGCGCTGGATGAATTGACCAGTGCACAGGAACGAAAACACTATCTTGATGCACAATATGACGATCTGACACAGGCGATCGGCACACTGGAAGATGCCATCCGCCGTATCGACAGGGAAACACGTGAACAGCTTCAGGAGACTTACAATACCGTCACGCAACATTTTGGAACGCTGTTCCCGCAACTGTTTGGCGGCGGTCAGGCGAAACTGGTGCTCACCGGCGACGAGATTCTCGATGCCGGCATCCAGATCGTCGCCCAGCCGCCGGGAAAGAAGAACACGTCAATCCACCTGCTGTCCGGGGGTGAGAAGGCATTGACCGCGATTGCGCTGGTATTCTCGATGTTCCAGCTCAATCCGGCGCCGTTCTGCATGCTGGACGAAGTGGATGCACCGCTGGACGATGCCAACACCGAACGTTACTGTCAGATGGTCAGACGCATGTCATCGCAGACACAGTTCGTGTTCATCAGTCACAGCAAGATCACGATGGAAATCGCCGAGCAACTGGTGGGCGTGACCATGCAGGAGCAGGGAGTCTCCCGTGTGGTCGAGGTCGATATGGAAGAGGCGCTGCGCATGGCCGAGCCTGCGCTGGCGTGACAACAGGAAGTCTTATGGATAGCGAATTGCAAATCGCCTTGGTGGCACTGGGTGTCGTGGCGGTGGTCGGCATCATTGGCTACAACAAGTGGCAGGAGCGCAAGCACCGCAAGCAGATGGAAACCGCTTTCCGTGGGGACCATCGCGACGTGCTGCTTGAGCCGAGGGAAGCGCCGCCCGATGACGACAAGGCCCCGCCGGTGGCGCGGCTGGAACCGGCCGAGGCTGGCGTGCGGGCCGCTGCGCGGACCAAGGCTCCGGATGCGGCTGCGACCGGCAGGGAGGCCAGGTCCGGTGCGTCGGTGCATGGGGGGCGTCGCGGGGCGCCCGGGATGCCGGACGGGGTGGATGTGCGGGTCGATTGCGTGATCCGCTTCGAGGCCATCGAAGCCATCGACCCGGCCCATCTGTGGCCGGCACAGCTTGCCCAGCTGCAGGAGCTGGGTAAGCCGGTGCGCTGGTTTGCCTTCGACGACAGCGTCAATCTGTGGCGTGCGCTCAACGCGAAGAGCACCGGGCGGTTTCACTGGTTTTGCGCCGCGATGCAGCTGGTGGATCGGCGCGGTGCGATCAGCGAAGCCGATTTCAATGGCTTCAGCGGCGGCGTGCAGCGGGTGGCCGACCAGTTCCTGGCCGTGCCTTCTGAGTTTCCCGCCAAGGCCCAGACCATGGTGGCAGCCGAAGAGATCGACCGCTTCTGCGCCGGGGTGGATGTGCAGGTGGGCGTGAATATCGTGCCGCAGAATCATCCGTTTTCCGGCACCAAGGTGCGTTCGCTGGCCGAGTCCAGCCACATGACGCTGGGGGCAGACGGTGCCTTCCACGCCTGCGACGACGAGGGTCGGGTGCTGTTTTCCCTGAGCAACCTGGAGCCCGAGCTGTTCTCGCCCACCAGCCTGCGCACGCTGCGCACGCACGGCATCACCCTGCTCATCGATGTGCCACTGGTGGCCGACGGGGTGGGCGTGTTCGACCGCATGATGAAGGTGGCCAACCAGATGGCGCATTCGCTCGACGGCGTGGTGGTGGACGACAACCGCACCGTATTCAATCCGGAGTCGGCTGCGCTGATCCGCGCGCAGATCGAACAATTCCAGCGCCACATGTCGGCCGCCGGCATTCCGGCCGGCGGAGCGCTGGCCGACCGCCTGTTTTCCACTTGATCCCACATGAACCCTGCCGGAAACGATGTCGCAGCGCGGATTGACGCGCTGCGTGGCGAGATCCGCCGCCATGACCATGCGTACTACGTGCTCGATGCCCCGACCGTTCCGGATGCCGAGTACGACCGCCTGTTTCGCGAACTGCAGGCACTCGAAGCGGCCCACCCCGACCTGATTGCCGAAGATTCACCCACCCGCAGGGTGGGCGGGGCGCCGCTGCCCGAGCTGGCGTCGGTGCGGCATGCGGTGCCGATGCTGTCCATCCGCACCGAAACCGACACCACCGAGCAGGGCGTACGCAACTTCGATGCGCGGGTGCGCAATGCGCTCGGGCTGGACCTGGCCGATCCGCCGGTGGCGTACCTTGGCGAACTGAAGTTCGACGGGCTCGCCATCAGCCTGCGCTACGAGCACGGCCGGCTGGTGCGCGCCGCCACCCGGGGCGACGGCGAAACCGGCGAGGATGTCACCCACAACGTGCGCACCATCCGCCAGATTCCCTTGCAGCTCAACGGCACCGCGCCTGCGGTGCTTGAAGTGCGCGGTGAAATCTACATGCGGCGGGACGATTTCGAAGCGCTCAATGCCCGCCAGCGTGAGACCGGCGACAAGGTGTTCGTGAATCCGCGCAATGCGGCCGCTGGCGCGGTGCGTCAGCTCGATGCACGGACGACCGCCCGCCGGCCGCTGTCCTTCTTTGCGTACGGCCTCGGCGAGCAGGTCGGCTTCGATCTGCCCGACACCCAGGCGGGCGTGCTCGAACGGCTGGCGGCGTTTGGCGTGCCGGTATGCGAGCACCGCTGTGTGTCGCACGGGCCGGACGGGCTGATCGCGTTTCATGCCCGCATTGCCGCACTGCGCAACACGCTGCCCTATGACATCGACGGCGTGGTGTACAAGGTCAACCGGGTCGAACTGCAGCGCGAACTGGGTTTCGTCACCCGCGAACCGCGCTGGGCGGTCGCCCACAAATACCCGGCGCAAGAGGAAATCACCCGGCTGCTCGCCATCGACGTGCAGGTGGGCCGCACCGGGGCGCTCACCCCGGTGGCCCGCCTGGAGCCGGTCTTCGTCGGCGGCGTCACGGTGACCAACGCCACGCTGCACAACCAGGACGAAATCGACCGCAAGGACGTGCGCATCGGCGACTGGGTGATCGTGCGCCGGGCGGGCGACGTGATTCCCGAAGTGGTCGGCCCGGTGCTTGAGCGCCGCAGCGCAAACCTGCCGCGTTACAACCTGCTGGCGGCGTATCCGGCTTGTCCGGTGTGTGGCTCGCATGTGGTGCGGGGCGAGGACGAGGCGGTGGCGCGCTGCACCGGCGGGCTGATCTGCCCGGCGCAGCGCAAGCAGGCGTTGCTGCACTTTGCCAGCCGTCGGGCGATGGATATCGAGGGGCTGGGCGACAAGCTGGTCGAGCAACTGGTCGACGGGGCCATCGTGAAAAACCCGGCCGACCTGTACCGGCTCGGCCTGCTCGCACTGGCCAGCCTGGAGCGGATGGGCGAGAAGTCGGCGCACAACCTGCTCGCCGCCATCGAGCGCAGCCGCGCAACCACCCTCGCGCGCTTCATCTTCGCGCTGGGCATCCGCAACGTGGGCGAGGCCACCGCACGCGATCTGGCGCGCCATTTCGGCACGCTCGATGCCCTCATCGCCGCCGATGTCGACACCCTGCAGCAGGTGCCGGATGTCGGCCCGGTGGTGGCGCAGTGCATCGTCGAGTTTCTTGCCGAGGCGCACAACCGCGAGGTCATCGAGCAGCTGCGCGCCGCCGGGGTGCATTGGGAAGAGGGCGAGCCTGCCGCTGCGCCAGCGGGCCATCTTGCCGGCAAGACCTTTGTGCTCACCGGCACGTTGCCCACGCTCAGCCGCGATGCTGCCAAGGCGCTGATCGAAGCGGCGGGTGGCAAGGTGAGCGGTTCGGTATCGAAAAAAACCGACTGGCTGGTCGCTGGCGCAGACGCCGGCTCCAAGCTGGACAAGGCCCAGGCGCTCGGGGTGGACATTCTGGATGAGGACGGCCTGCAGCGCCTGCTGGTCGGCGATCCGGCCGTCCGGATGTGAAGCACTTTCGTTTCAAAACAGTCATGTGCAGGGGAGCACAGCAAGCATGAAGAAAGTCACCAAGGCCGTGTTTCCGGTCGCCGGCATGGGCACCCGCTTTCTGCCCGCCACCAAGGCCAGCCCCAAGGAAATGCTGCCCATCGTGGACAAGCCGCTGATCCAGTACGCAGTGGAAGAGGCGGTGGCCGCAGGCGTTACCGATCTGATCTTCATCACCGGCCGCACCAAGCGCTCGATTGAAGACCACTTCGACAAGGCGTACGAGCTGGAAACCGAACTGGAGGCGCGCGGCAAGAAGGAGCTGCTGGAGCTGGTTCGCCAGACGGTGCCCAAGGGGGTGAACTGCATCTACATCCGACAGTCCGAGGCTCTCGGGCTGGGCCATGCGGTGCTGTGTGCGGCGCCGGTGGTGGGGGACGAGGCCTTTGCCGTGCTGCTCGCCGACGATTTGCTCGACAATCCGGGCAAGACGCCGGTGATGAGGCAGATGGTGGATGTCTACAACTATCACCGCTGCTCGGTGCTGGGCACGATGGACGTGCCGCGCGAGGAAACCCGCAGCTACGGCATCGTCAGCACCGAAGGGCAGGGCGGTAACGTCCAGCGCATGACCGGGATTGTCGAGAAACCGAAACCCGAAGAGGCCCCGTCCACCCAGGCCGTGGTGGGGCGCTACATCCTCACGCCGCGCATTTTCGACCACATCCGCGCGCTCAAGCCAGGGGCCGGGGGCGAGCTGCAGCTCACCGACGCAATTGCCTCGCTGCTCAGGGAAGAGGCTGTGCTCTCTTACCAGTACGACGGCGTGCGTTACGACTGCGGTTCCAAGCTCGGCTACCTGAAGGCCACCGTGGAACTGGCCCTGCGCCACCCTGAAGTGGCCGACGAGTTTTCCGCCTGGCTGGCCGCGCGCGGTGGCGAGGCGGGCGGGGGGAATACCGCCGGCTAAGCCCGCCCTTCAATGCCACTCGCCCTGAGCTTGTCGAAGGGCCTTGGGCTTCAGGGCCATCGCACGAAACGATGAAGACGCTACGCAAAATAACCATTGATGGCTTCAAGTCCATCGAACACGCCGAACTGGCGCTGGGCGACCTGAATGTGGTTATCGGCGCCAACGGTTCGGGCAAGTCCAATTTGATTGGCGTTTTCCGCCTGCTGGAGCGGGTGCTGTCGCACAACCTGCAGGTGTAAGCCGTTGCCGCAAAGTCCACTAACATTAGAAGGCCATTTTGTACCGCGAACCCACATTGTCCAGAATCTCGCCGACCTCGTCCTCCAGCGTCCGGGCGTCGCGATGCCTGGGGCTCATCCACGTGTACTTGACCAGGTGCCAG
>JBAYOV010000028.1:0-44903 GCA_041678045.1 Rhodocyclaceae bacterium | reverse complement strand
GAACAACAACGCGAGCGCAGCATCGCCGCACTAAAACGTCGAGCAGCCGTGCTCGGGTTCCAGATCAACCCCATCGGGGCAGCGGCATGAACACCGCCCCGGATATTTTTGTTTCTTGAGAGGCTCAGGGCCGGAACGCCGGAAGCACCCTGCGAAGGTAGCCCCGAGGCCAGAAGCTGGTGCGCAAGCCATGCCAGGTGGCCAACCAGTTCGAGGGCCACCAAGGATGTGGTGGAGGTGCGGCAATCGCGCGCACACTGCCCGTTCCTCCAAACCCTTCGGCATGCGGTATATCTCCAATCCAGCACGCTTCGGCATAGGTTGGACGTAGCAGCAGTTCGCGGATCAGCGCGGTCACCAACTCCGGCCCGGGTAGCGGAGGTGCCGCACCTGGTGCGAGAGCGGAAAGGAAGTCGGCAACAAACTGCAGCGCCCCCTCCTGCATCTGGCTGGCGCTGTCGTGCCGGCGTTGCTCCGGGGCGGTGTCGTCAAATATGGGGGTCACGCCCTGAGCGGTGCGCTTGAAAGCGCTAACCGATCCGTGTGGGGCACAGAAGAACCATTCGAATACTTCGACGGAGGTGAGGATGAGGTCATGCATCGACTTGGGTGAGCCGCATTCGCACAGGTAAGCGCGCTGTCGGGCTCCGGCCTGGACTCTTCTGCCCGCAGCGGGAAACGTCCCCAGGTAGTAGCCTGTAATATCGGCGTTGACGCCAAACCGGTGCATCAGGCGTTCCATCGATTCTTGCAGGGTACCGTGCCAGCCAATATCAACAAGGCCAGGGCGTGGCTGGTCGAACACGCCCTGCTCCGCGAGGTAGTCACGGAGTTGTTCCCGCTCAGTCGCCGCGTGCGCAAGCAGCGCGGGTTCGAGTATGCGAAAGAGTTGGCGAAGCCGTTCGTACCGCTCTCCGCTGTCGATCCGCTCACTGGGCTGAAGTGCGGCCGCGTTGAACGCACTGCGGTGTTCTTCCGGATCCAGCCCTGTGCGTGCGACGAATTCCTGTGCGGCAAGAACGCTGGTACCCCCAATGAGGAAGTCCATGGTGGGCTGGTCGAGTTGAGCCATGGCCGGAATATTGAAGCCTCTGCGCGAGGCGTGAAGATACGAACCTTCACAGTCTGCAGCACCGTGATCCACAAGCATTCGATGCACGCGGTGCATGACGTGACCGTCGCGTGCAAGAAAATAGAGATGCGATGCACGGTCGGCGGAAGCCTGCTTGTCGAGCCAGCCGACAAATCCGAGCAACAGCGGACCAACATGGCTGTAGCCTAGGGAGAACCCGTGGCTATCCGGTATCGGCAAGTCGCTACGGGCAGCAACCAGTCCACGCCACAGAGAAGACCAGATCGTGGCCGCCTCATCCTTCCGCCGATGCGCTGGCGTTACCCGTGCCCGCTGAAAACGCTTGCCCAAAGCCGACTTGCCAAGAGTCTCGGTGACTTTGGGCATGTACAAGGTCCGCAAGCCGGCGTTTTGAGCTTTGAGGATGTCGGACTGGTGGTTGTCTCCGACATGCAAAATCTGCGACGGGGCAAGATTGAGCTCGGTCAGCAGTTTTTGGTAGAGGCCTCCGGCCGATTTGGTTTGACCGTGAACAGAGGATACCAGCAGAAAATCAATCTGCTCGTAGCCTGCCTGCCGCAGCATGTTTGCGATCAGTTCTGCGTCGAGGTACATGTCGGAGACGAAGCCCACCCTGTGCCCGCACCGGCGGGCATGGTCGTACAGACGACGCACGCGCATTCGGGGACGGCTCAAGCGCAGTTCGAGCGTTCGCTCATGCGCTGCGAGATGCGACTTCAGGACCCCTGGGGGCAATTCAATGCTCAACTGGGCGTAAATTTCTTCGAGACCAACTTCCTGGTGCCGGGATGCCTCCCAACCTACGCGCCTCGCTTCGGCCTCGGCACGGACGCGCTCAGCAACAAAGGCGTGGGTACCGCGAATGCCGAACTCGGCAGCGAGCAGGTGAAATATATCCACCGGTTGTTCGACGCAGCGCACCAGTGCGGTATCGAATACGTCGAAGGAGACGGCCAAGACCTGACCGTCGAGTGCAGCCAGATCGTCATGCATTTCAGTCACGCTTCATCCAAGTTTGTTTATGAACCAGCGCAGCAACCGCACTCGGCTCAGCCTGGAGATGACCGTCTCCAGAATCGAAAACTGGCTATGGACACGCTCGAAACCGTCTGCCGTTGCAACGAGATAACCCAGGCCGATACGGCCAGCCTGCAAATCGGCGCGCAGCAGGTCGTTGCGGTAAAGATGTTCGTAGCGGCGGTGCTTGTCGTCACCCGCAACAACTGAGTTGCCATAAACACCCTCGGTAATCTGCAGCCGATGATGATAGTTGGCGAGTGCTTCACGGATTAAGCCGATCTCGTAGCGCTGTGCAAACCTCAGATGAAAATCCCAGTCCCCCAGAACAGGCAGGGTTTCCCGAAACGCCCCGACTTCTTCCATGGCAGAACGAGAGAATACGAACGAGATGGGCGGAAAGCAGTTTGAAGCCGCCAGACGATAAAGCGATACGCCTTTCATCCAGTCATTGAAGGGCTCCTGGCTCTTTACGGTGACACCATGTTCATCGAGATGCTCGAGGATGCGCGTGGTATGGGTGATCACACCGCGTATGGGGGTATCGAGCGCGGCAGGAGGGTCATCAAGGTAGGCAACGCAGCGCTCAAGAAAGGTCGGCTTCCAAGAGTCGTCGTCGTCGTGAATCACGATGTACTCACTTCTGGATGCGTTGATGCCCACGTTGGAAGCAGCCTCCATGCCCAGTGAATGGGGGTTGTGAATGACCTGCACCCTGTCTTGGTAGCGTGTGCGGTACTCATCCACGAGTTGGTCAACCGGGGCAGGATCGCCGCCATCGTTGACGATGACGTGCGTCCACTCCTGAAAATTCTGGGAAAGCACGCTGTCGATTGCGCGCCGGAGCAGGATGGCACGGTTTTTGGTGCGGGTGACGATGGCTACGCGTTGTGTGAATGTCATGCAGCAATATGTATTCAGTTAGATGGGCGTGCAAAAAGACCGGCAATGCCCTTAAGAGCGTAGGGCACACCAAGCCAGCGGCATTTCTGGTAGCGTTGCCACCAGTAGGTGGTCTGCTCTTTCTGCCAGCACAAGTCATTTTCCAGTTTGTCGAGCAGGCCTGCTGCATCCATGTGCTCGGCACTGGCGCGCGCCAGCAGTCGGTCCATCTGACGCCCCTGCCAGCGCAGGTGGTTGATTTGCTGTTCCTGTTCGAGTCCGAAGGCAAGCGCAGGCGCGGCCACCTCCTGCCAGTTGCCCAGTCGGGAGAGGTCTGCGTCGAGCATGGCGGGATTCAATCGTTCGTTCTGATGCGCCAGGAGCGACAGGGCCAGCAACAACCCCCAGCGCTCTCCACCATACAGACTGAAATGCCGGGCCAGATAGGTCAGTGCGGAGCGCGCAGCCTCACTATCGTCATCCTGCAGGCAGGCGATACCTCCTGTTGCGATGAAACGGACCAGCATGGCAATGGTTTCGGATACAGAGCGAACCGCACTTTCGCTGAGCGTGTTGTGCCCATGCTGGCGATAGGCAAGCAGCCTGTCCGGCAGGAGTACCCAATCGTGCCGGGCACTGAGGCGCAGAAAGAAATCGTGATCATGGACGTAGCGATAGTCGGCAAAGCCTCCCAGCGCTCGCATGACGTCGGTGCGGCACACCAGATTGGACGTGGTGTGCAGGTAGTTTCGGGCACACAGGGGAAGGGTGCGCCGGTCGGCATCCGCCACCCCCCCAGCGGGGTCGGGGTCAGGAGGCTTTCGATCTTCGAGGCATTCTGCCGTTTCAATGATGCATGAGTGACGATCAATGATCTGGTAGTGCGTAAACACTGCTGCAACATGTGTTTGCCTGCGGAGCACTTCGAGCGCTGACGCCAAGCGCCCCGGCAGGAATACGTCATCGGAGTTGAGTATGGCAACGACCGGGGCTCGCGCGAGACCGAGTCCTTCGTTAAGCGTGGCATGTGCGCCAAGGTTGGTATGGTGTCTACAAGTGCGCAGGCGAGGGTCACGAATGCTCTGAATCCGATTCCAGCTCTCGTCGGACGAAGCGTCGTCAATGACGATGAGCTCCAGGTCGACGCCAGCCTGGTGGAGCACGCTCTGAATGGCTTCGCCAACAAAGTCTTCGTGGTTGTAGGTCGGAACGATGACGCTGATATCAGGCATGCCGAGGCGTAGTCTGGTTTGAAATGACGAGGTATGCGGCATTGTAGTCGCTGCCTGAAGCAGGCAGCAACCGGACGCGTTGCGGATGCGCCCCCAGCGGGCGTTGTGCGTACCGTTTCACTGGGCGAGGCGCTCAGCGTTTGAGCGAACGCCGAAGGTAACCCCGCTCATAAAAGCGGGGACTGATGCAGGCTTTCAGTATTTCAATCCGGGCACGAGGAACATTACGCAGAATCCGCCGGCGCTTGCGCAGCATTTCAGGCGCCCGGAGCAATGTATCCCGATAAATGCGATATAACAGGGCAAACCGACGTTGCAAGACGAGGCGGAGTACCGATCCAGCATGAGCGGCCAGTAACCAGGGCAAACAGGAGATCAACACGCCTAGCGGGAAGCACTTCAGATGAACCCAGACTGAATTGCGCAACCCATGATAGGTGATGAAGTCTCGCTGCGAGACGCTGGCCTGACCTTCATGCCATGCCAGCATACTGTCCAGATAGTGGACGTCATAGCCAAGCAGACGGGCACGGACGGCAAGATCGAAGTCTTCCGCATAGCAGAAAAAATCGTCGTCGAACAAATGACCATGCTCCCGGTTCAGATCATGCAGCAGCCTGAACGGCAATAGCGCACAACCTCCCGTAGGCCCGATGCAGGGGTCATCAAGCTCCTTGCGGTTGCCTGCAATCAGCGACCGATAGCAGCATAGACCAAGCGATTCAATTGCATCGCCTTCCTGGTGCTCCGGTCGATGCATGCGTGCAGCGATCAAGTGCCCTGGATGCTCACGCAATGCATCGAGCAGGGCCGGAATGGCGCCCAGGTTGAGTTCGGTATCGCTGTTCAGCAGAAAAACCCAGTCATAAGCACTGCCCTGTCCTGTAGCCCGGCCGGTATGCGGTTCGGAGCGCTCCAGAAGTATCCGGACAAGCCTGTTGCAGCCGCCAGCAAAACCCAGATTGCGACTGCTTCGGTGCAACTCGATCCGGGGCTCGTGATCAGACAAACCTTCCTCGAGCAGAGCCAGTGATTGGGTTGATGAAGCATTGTCAAGCAGGTGAATCTTGCGAAATCCGGCACGGAGCGCAGAGTGAATGCAACGCTCCGTCTGCTCCGGCGTGTTGTAGTGAACGATGAGCAGTGCAATTCGATCAAGCTGTTCCTGGTCGACGGGTGCCAAACCCGGAATGCTTGGCAGAGCGCGCTCACATGACATCGGCAAATCCGCCACGCGTTCTCTGAAACCAGAGCAACCCAACGCGAGCGACCAAAAGTGACAGAAGAAGATGCACCGACCAGGTCAATAAGTGCGGGGAGGCACCAAACAGCAGAACATTGCGTAGGTCTTCAATGGTGTAGGCCAGTGGATTGAGCGACAACCAGAACCGTACGCCGTCAGGCAAGGCTGACAGCGGGTAGAACACAGGCGAGGCAAACATGAGCACCGTGGTCACCAGACCGACTGCCTGCCCGACATCCCGCACGAACACGCCAAGAGATGCGAGCAGCCAACTCATTCCCAGCACATAGATAATGATCGGGAGCAGGATCAAGGGCATCCAGAAAAGGCCGGATAGCGTCGCTATTTCCCCGATCAGCATGCCAATCAAAATGAGCGCCAAAATGCTGATGAGCGCATGAAACAAGGCACCAACGGTCACTGCGAGCGGCAGGATTTCCAGCGGGAAAACAACCTTCTTGACATAGTTGGCATGCGTCAGAATGAGCGTTGGAGCGCGGTTCAAACAGTCTGCGACGAAGGTGAAGACAATGAGGCCGGCGAAGAGAATGAGCGCAAAACCAGCCTTGCCACTGCTTCTGGCATCTGTCCACTGAGCATTGAAAACACCGGAAAAAACCAACGTGTAAACTGCAAGCAATACCAGTGGGGTCACAAACGACCACAGCAGGCCAAGCATGGACCCGCGATAGCGTCCGACCACTTCACGATAGGCGAGCTTTCGCAGCAAAGAGCGCTGCGCCCAGAATCGTGCAAGGCAGGCTCGCGTAGAGCGCATCACAATGAAAGATGAGCAAAAATCGTCTTCATGCCCTTTCAAGCCGTCCCCTGAATGGTGGCCCATGCGCGCATGACTCAGCGTTCCCGGAAAGCCGAGAAGACGTGGTCCAGTATCGGCTTGAGCAGATAGTGCAGCACGCTGTGCTCGCCGGTCTTGATCACGACCTCGGCGGGCATGCCGGGCACGATGCGTTCGTAGGTGAGGGTTTCGAGCTGCTCCGGGGACACCTCGATGCGCCCCTGGAAGTACGGCATGCCGGAGCGTTCGTCGGTGAGCCGGTCGGCAGAGACATTGATGACAGTGCCTTCGACCACCGGGTTGAGCCGGCTCAGCGCGGAGAAGCGGACCATGGCGGGCATGCCGGTGCTGACCAGTTCGATGGACTGGATGGGAATCTGCACTTCGACGACCAGCGGTTCGCCGTCGGGGACGATTTCCATGATGTCCTCGCCCGGGCGCACGACGCCGCCGACCGAGTGGATGCGCAGGCCGACGACGATGCCGTCGACCGGGGCGCGGATGTCGACCCGTTCGAGGTCGTCCTGCAGCGCGATGCGGCGCTGCTGCAGGCCGTCGACCTCGCGCTGCGTGCTGGTGAGCTGGGTTTCGACCTCCTGGGTGAAGGCCTGCTCGCGCTGGACCTTGCGCAGCCGGGCTTCGCCCAGGGAGGCGGTGACGCGACCGATATTGGCCTGGTCTTCGTTGCGGCGGGCTTCGGTTTCGGCGATGGCGCGTTCGAGCTCGAAGATGCGGTTGCGCGGCACGTAGCCCTGTTCGAAGAGCAGCTGCAGGGAGTCGAGCTCTTCGCGCAGGATTTCGAGCTGGCGATCCTTGCCGACGATCTGCGCACGCAGACCGCTGAGCTGTTCGTTCAGGCCGCGAATGCTTTCGTCGAGAATGGACAGTTCGTTGCGGATGGCGGCACGGCGGGTGTCAAAGAGCTGGTACTGGGTGCGCACCACTTCGTCGACCCGGGGGTCGGCGGCGCGTGCCGCTTCGACCTCGGGGGGAAAGCTGAGGGTGTCGTGCTGGTCGCGTTCGGCGATGAGGCGAGCTTCGATGGCGAGCGACGAGAGCAGCTGGGCGCGGACAATGGACAGCTCGGCCTGGGTACGAGTGCGGTTCAGGCGCATGAGTACCTGATCGCGGCTGACATGACTGCCGTCGCGCACGAGGATTTCTTCGACGATGCCGCCGCTCAGGTGCTGCACCTTCTGGCGCTGGGAGTCGACCACGATGAAGCCGGGTGCGGTGACGCCGGAGTCGAGCGGGGCCAGCGCGGCCCAAGCGAGAAAACCGACAAAACCGACGAGCAGCGCGATCCAGCCGAAGCGGATGATGCCGCCCGGCCCTCTCCGGACCAAGTCGTCGCGCATGCTGCGCTGCTGGTCCGGCGTGGCAGCGGGTAGCGAAATGGGGGCCTTTGCCGCAGGTGACGGCACAGGGGCCTTGCTGTTGTCCGATTCAGACATAGGAGTTGATTTCGATTTTCTGATGGTTCATGTGAATGGGCTCAGTTCGGACCGCGCAAAGGGCGGACACCAGTAGCGCTACCCGCCTGCGTGGCCGCACCACGCAGGGCCGCAAGCACTTCTTCACGCGGTCCGTACAGCGAGACCAAGCCGTCCTTCATGACCAGCATGCGGTCGATAACCGACAGGACGCTGGTGCGATGCGTAACGACAACGACAGTGACGCCGCGCGACTTGAGTGCGCCAAGGCATTCGATGAGCGCCTGTTCGCCGGCGTCGTCCAGGTTGGAGTTGGGCTCATCGAGCACCACCAGCACCGGATCGCCGTACAGCGCGCGCGCCAGGGCAACGCGCTGGCGCTGACCACCGGAAAGGTTCATCCCCCCCTCTCCAATCACGGTATCGTAGCCATCGGGCAGACGAAGGATGATTTCATGCACGCCCGCCAACTGGGCTGCAGCAACAACCCTGCCCGCATCGACTTGCCCGAAACGGGCAATGTTCTCGGCAATCGTACCGGCAAACAGCTCGATATCCTGGGGCAGGTAGCCGACATGGGGACCGAGTTCATTCTTGTTCCAGGTAAAGACGTCCGCACCATCCAGCCGCACCTTGCCCGACATCGTCCCCCAGACGCCGACCAGCAAGCGCACGAGGGTGGACTTGCCCGAGCCACTGGGGCCGACTATACCCAGAACCTGCCCTTGGGGAAGTTCGAGTGAAACGTTACTGACAATCGGTTTCTTTGCTCCAGGAGGGCCACCGTGCACGGCCTCAAGCTGCAGACTGCCTTTCGGGGGCGGAAGCGAAAGCGGTTCGTCGCGCTCCGGGAAGGTGTGCAGCAACTCGCTGATGCGACCATGGGCATTACGAGTTGCAATGAAGCCCTTCCAGGTGCCGATGAGCATTTCAACCGGAGCCAGCGCACGCCCCATGAGGATGGAGCCGGCGATCATCATGCCGGCGGTCAGCTCGTTCTGGATGACCAGCCAGGCACCGAGACCGAGCACCAGAGACTGCAGTGCAAGGCGCAATACCTTGGTGGTGGAGGAAATGATTGCGGCCCGTTCGCTGGCAAGCGTCTGATAGCCGAGCATTTCGCGGTGCATGCCCAGCCAGCGCTGGCGGATTTGTTCGAGCATGCCCATGGACTCGATAACTTCGGCGTTACGCAGGTTGCTGGCGGCCTGAGCATTGGCCCGAATGGCTATCTTGTTCGCCTCGCCAAGCGGCTCCTTGGTGCTGATCTCGCTGATGATGGTCAGGACAATCAGAATGCAGGCACCAACCAAGGCAAGCACGCCGATCTGCCAATGGAACAGGAACAGGATGATCAGGTAGATAGGTGTCCAGGGGGCGTCGAAGAAGGCAATGACGCCCTGACCGGTGGTGAACTGGCGGATGTTGGTGAAGTCGGACAAGGCCTGCTGGGCGTTGCCATTGCCCTGCTTCAGGTAGCTTTCGTAGGTGGCGCGAAAAACCCTGCCATTGAGTTTGGCATCGAGCTCGTTGCCCATGCGGATGAGGGTCTTGGCACGTACGGCCTCGAGCACACCGAGGAGGATGTACAACCCGACCACGATGACGGTGAGCATGAACAGCGTAGTGACATTCATGCTGGCAAGCACGCGGTCGTAGAGCTGCAGCATGTAGATGGCAGGCACGAGCATGAGCACGTTGCAGGCCATGCTGAAAGAGCCCGCAGCAAAAAAGACGTGGCGGAACTGCCGGAGCGCCTCGATGACTTCGGAAGTGCCCGGTTTCTTATTCGGTTTCATGGACATGTACAGTGGATTGCCAGGCGTCGATGGTGTTGATGACAGTTTCGTCGAGGGCGCCGACGGCAGCGTTCAGGGCGACGACTGCGCGAACATAGTCGAAACGCGCGCCCAGCAGGTCGAAACGCGAGCGATACAGCAGTTGCTGGGCGTTGAGCACGTCGACAAAGGTGCGGTAGGCGACGCCGAAGGACATTTCGGCGGCGTGCAGTGCGGTTTCGGCCGAGCGCACCGCCTGCTCGAGCGCATGGATGCGCGCGAGGCTGTTGGTGAGGTCGGAGTAAGCGGTACTGGCAGCCAGGGCCGCTTCGTTGCGGGCGAGTTCGACTTCATCGCGGGCCTGATCGCGACGGGCGGCTGCCTGACGCACTTCGGCATTCACCCGACCGCCGGCATACAGCGGAATGTTGAGCTCGACGCCGATGCGGCCGATGGTATCGCGGTCGTAGCCATCGTCGGTGTCGCTGCTGCGGTTGGCCGAAGCATAGGCGTCGAGCGTGGGCAAATGCTGGCTGCGGGCGCGGGTGACATCGAGCCCGGAGCGTTCCAGCATGAGACTGCGGGCGCGCACTTCGAGCGCGTCAAGCGTGGCGCGGTCGACCCAGTCGGTGAGGCTGGCGGGCTGCGGGGCTGCGAATTCGACGTCTTCGGCCAGCGGCTGCACCACCGGCTCGGCTCCGCCGATGATCATGACCAGGCGACGGCGAGCAATTTCGAGCTGATTGCGGGCAGCGATTTCCTCGGCACGGGTGCGGTCGAGCAGTGCCTGGGCTTCGAGCACGTCGGTCTGGGTGGCGACCCCGCCCGCCTGCAGACGCTCGGCCTGCTCCTTTTGCGCAGCAATGGCTTCGATTTGTGCGGCGGAAAGAGACACCTGCTCCTGCGCGAGCAATACGGCGAAGTAAGCTTCGACCACCCGGCTGATGAGATCCTGACGGGCAAGTTCAAGCTCCAGGCCGGCAATATCCACATCGCGCAGGGACATGCGCACACGGGTGATGCGATCGAGATCGAGGATGGACTGGCGCAGCTGGAGGCGATACTGATCGTTGTTGTAACGCTGCTCGCGAACAGAGGCCCCCAGGTCGATGTCGCGGTGCACCCGGGCGTAACCGGCGGAGGCGCTGAGCGAGGGCAGCAGGGCCGAGCGCGCAATCGGGTAAGCCTCGACGGCAGCCCGGTGACGCTGGCGGGCGGCGGCCCAGGCGCTGTCGTTGTGTTCGGCGAGCCGGTAGGCTTCGACCAGACCGAGCATGCTGGCCTGCACTTCTGCCGGGGCAGAAGACACGGCCGCAGGTATGGCTTTAGGGTCTTCAGCGGGTGCTTGCGCTGATGCAAGGGTCGCCAGCAGGCTGGCGACCAAGGCGGCACAGGCGTGGGAAAACTTCAATCGTGACTCCCTAGAGAGGTATGTTCGCTGGCGGGCTGGCCGACCGGCGCCCTGCCCTGCGCTGCCCTGCACTCGGCTTCGAACAGCGCAAGACGCTGGTTGAGCCTGCGCAACTGGCGTTCGGTGCGGGTATTGACCATGTCGCCGTGCAGGGCCTTGATGAACAGCACGACCAGCGACAGGATGAACAACAAGTTGGGCGCGGAAGCGATGCCGAGCTTGACGGCAGCCACATCCAGCAATTTCGGCACCAGTCCAAGCAGGGCTGCGACAATGGCCACGACCAGCCAGAACAAACCATGGCCGAGCCGCAGGTGATCGCGCCGGACCATGGCCAATATGGCAAGGGACAGGCCCACGCCAAGCAGGGCGGCAGTCAGTTGTAGGGATGCCATCGGCTACGGCCAGAATGCGGAACGGAATGTTCAAAGACTGTGGAGTATAGCACGGGAAAGAAGGGCCAAGCGGGGCGGAAACAGCAGCTCAGACTGCGGTCCAAGATGCACTGCGCGGGCAGACCGGCGCATGCTCAGGGCTTGCGCACATGGTGCCGTGGGTGCCAGCGGGCGATGCACAGCAGGGAGGTTTCCACCATGTAGCGGGCTACGCGGGTCCAGCTCTGGAAGATGCGCGATGGCCCGGAGGCTCGCGGATACATCACCACCGGCACCTCGGCAATGCTCAGCCCGGCATGGCGCAGCAGCAGCAGCACGCCGAGGTCCTGATAGTCCATGAGGGTGGCTTCCTCGTCGGCCAGAATCTCGCAGGCTTGGCGGTTGTAGCAGCGAAAACCGGAGGTGAGGTCTTCGACCCTGAAGCCGGTGATGAGGCGGAAGTAACGCCAGGCAAAGCGGCGCAGGGGACTACCACGCTCGGGGTGTGCGCCGATGACCACGTCGGCGCTGCGGGCGGCTGCGAGCAGGTCGGGGATATGCGCGGGTTCGTGCTGGCCGTCTGCATCGATGGTGATGACCTGCGGGTAGCCCTTGCGCACGGCGTAGCGAATGCCGGCCTGCATGGCCCCCCAGGCGCCCAGCGGCAGCACCGGTTGCAGCACGGTGGCGCCGGCGGCGCGGGCGATGTCGGCGGTGCGGTCCTGGCTCTGGTCGTCGATGACCACGATATGCTGCCAGCCGCCGGCCTGCAGGGTGGCGATGACCTGGCCGATGGTGGCGGCTTCGTCGCGCGCGGGGATGACGATGAGGGGCTGGAGGTGAAACTCGGTGGCATGCGCGACAACCTCCACCCCCGCCTGACGATACACCGTGTCGATGGCCGGCAGGGTGGCGTGGATGTGGTAGCGCGCCGGCATCGCTGCCCTGCCCGCTTCGCCATGCCGCTGGCGGGCCTCGGGCTGCTCGATGAATTGCTGCAGGGCCTGTTGCCAGGCCGGCACGTCATCCACCGGCGCGAGCCGGCCTGCGTCGTTGTGTGCGACCAGTGCGCGCAGACCGGAGCCGTGCAGGTCGCTGACCAGGCAGGGCCGGCCGTAGTGCATGGCTTCGAGCACGGCCACACCGAAGGCTTCGGTGCGCTCGCGGGAGGCGAGACAGAACAGCTGGCAGCTGGCGAGCAGTGCGCTGCGGGTGTCGTCGTCGAGAGCACCGAGCAGGCGTACCCGGGGCGCCTCGCCCGCCGGGGTCAAGGCGTGGATGAGTTGGGCCAGCCGGGGGCGCTCTTCGCCATCGCCCACAATGAGCAGTTGCGCGCCGGACACACGATACACGGCGCGAATCAGGGTTTCAAAACCTTTGTAATAGGTGAGCCGGCCAACCGAGAGCAGACGAAAGGCGCCGTCCTCCCAGAGACTTTCAACGTGGGCGGCCGGTGCCTCGGGCAGACGGGCGGGATCCAGCCCGAGCGGCACGACGGTGCATTTGTTGCGCCAGCGCTGCAGGGGCGCGGAGGCCGCGAGATAGTCTTGCGAGGTGACGACGATGCGTTCGGCCTGCTCCAGCAGGGCCTGCTCGAAGGGGCGATACACCTTGTAGGCGAGCGCGATGCGCCCCCGGATGGTGGAGCTGACCACATCGGAATGCCAATGCACCACCCACGGTATGCGCCGGGCGCTGGCGAGGGTGAGCGCAAGCAGCGCGGAGGCGTTGGGCATGTGCAGGTGCAGCACGTCCGGCTCGATGCGCTCGATGGCCTGTGCCAGTGCGCGCCTGAAACCGGGCGCCAGCGGCACGACATGCATGAGCCGCGCGGCAACCGGCACACGCACCAGCCATGCGGGGTCGTCCGGACGGGGCGTGCCATGCACCAGCGCATGTGCATCGAGGCCGTGCGCACGCTGGGCGTGCATGAGGTCGGCCAGATACACCTCCATGCCGCCGGGGTCGGGCGGAAAGAACTTGCCGATGTGCAGGACACGGAGGGTCATTGCGTCGCGTCCCCGGGGGTGGCCAGTTGCTGTTCGATGTCTTGCAGCAGCTTGCGGTAGGTGGGGTTGCGCGGTTCCAGACGTGCCGCACGCTCGGCCATGAAGCGGGCGGATGTGGGCTCTCCACCCAGAAAGTAGCTGAGCGCCAGGCCGTAGGTGGCGGCAGGATCGGCATTGTTGGCGCGGACCATGCCACGGAACAGTTCGAGGGCTTCATCATGCCGCTTGAGCCCGAGCAGGGCCATGCCGAGATTGAGCCGTACCCCACGATCATCGCGCGTTTCGAGCATGGCCCGGCTGGCCCAGACCACGTCTTCGAGTTGACCGGCAGCAAGTGCGGTTTCAGTCACCCTGCGCAGGGCAAGTTCACGCACCTTGTCCTGATCGGCCCGTTGTGCCATTTCGCGATAGTCGGCCAGTGCTGCTGCGGCCTCGCCCTGAGCGCGCAACACCTCTCCTCGCTGAAAATACAGGGCAGCATCGGTGAACCCCTGGGCTTCGGCCCGCTCGAAGGCTTGCACGGCCTGCGACCTGTCACCCATCAAAGCACGGGCCGTGCCCAAGCTGTACCAAGCGCTACCGTGTGGCTCACCAAGCCGGATGGCGGACTCGAAGTCATTCAGAGCACTTTGATAAGCACCATGCTCCAAGTGAAAACCGCCTCGGTTCATGTAAGCCCGCCAACGCCCCACAGCCGATGCCGGCGCTTGCTCGTCGATGGCCTGAATGGCGTCAGTCCAGGCTGTATAGTGATTTTCGAGAGACGATACCCGTTCGTGACTCAGCACGGCGAACAACGGTATCACACACATGCTCAGAGTCGATACCGTACCCGGCCTGAGGCGCATCAGCAGCAACGCAAACAAACCGGGGAGTGCAATAGCCCACAGATAACTCCGATAGAGAACAAAGGGATCCTGGATCCAGACCGTTGCAAATTCGGTCACAAACAGACTGAGCGGCATCAGCAGGTAGGCACCCAGCAGACGCTTGGTGCCTTTACCCAATATGAGCCAGTATAGTGCGATCAACCACAGCAATGCATGGGCCAGAGCCCCGACAAAGTGCCAGAACGACAGTATGGAAACAGGAAAGGGAGGCCGTAGATCAATCGACATGAGCGCTACATTTGGCACTACCCACAAAATCCCGTAGCGAAAGAACAGCATGGCCTGATTCAGGATACTCAGCAGCCAGGCGTCCTCAATTGCATCTGGTGCAGTCTGCGCTAATTGATCAAGAAATATTTTCGATAGCGAATCGAATGGCGTTCCAAGTATCTGACCATAGTAGTGAAACAGCACACCAGCCATGAGAGCCGCAAAGCCGAGCATCGCACCGCCGATGATCAGCAACTGCCTTAACGGGGGCGCACAAACCACCATGTAAAGCCATATGACCAACAGTGGCGCAGCAATCGCGTACTCTTTCGACAACAGGGCACATATATAAAAAAACAGTGCAGCCACAAACCAGACCTGAGACCGCTTTTTTTCAATACCGCGCACAAAACAATAGAGCGCCCAGACAACGAACATGGTTGCCATCAGTATCGATCGCTGGACCAGATAGGCCACCGCATACACCGCTACAGGATTGCAGGCAAACAGCAGCACCCCAAACGACAGCGCTGGATGGATCGCGTGATTTGTCGTTGCCCCAGTCACGGCACGCAGCAGACGGGCATGCAGGCAGTACAGCCCCAATGCCGTCAGAAAATGCAGCAGTACATTGAAGAAACGCTGTACCTGTATGGACAGACTCTCAGGCACGACAGCATCGATCCAGACAAAGCTGCCATATGACAAAAGTCTTGGTTTGAGTTCGACCAGACTCCCGTACTCTTCGGGAACGACCGTTCTTAGTATGTCATCGTCAAAAATAAACTCATTGCCAAGCCCTCCCCCATAAATGAAGGCCAGACACAGCAGCATCAAACCAGCAAGCAATGCCAAGGGCGCGCGTTCAAGCGTGCGACTCAAGAGCGTGTG
This sequence comes from Rhodocyclaceae bacterium, assembly GCA_041678045.1. Lineage (GTDB taxonomy): Bacteria > Pseudomonadota > Gammaproteobacteria > Burkholderiales > Rhodocyclaceae > UBA2357. The sequence continues at coordinate 29,641 of JBAYOV010000028.1, read as the reverse complement.
AATCATGATTCAAAAAGAAAAGGGCATGTCACTGTTTTCCCAAACCGCAGCGCCGGAAAAACCTGGACAACCACCCGTTTCTGTCGACAAACTCAGCACGTGGCGATTCAATAGATGCCATGCCGTTTCGAAACCGTACAATTCGGGCAGGAATCCCGGCCACGACAGCAAACGGCGGGACATCACGCGTCACGACGGCACCGGCAGCCACCACCGCACCGGTACCAATGCAAACGCCTTCAAGCACCGTTGCCCCCGCCCCGATCCAGGCCCCCTGCTTTACCTGCACCCGTCCAAAGGTAAGTGGCGCCTCGCTTATCACAGGGGTGCCATCATCAATCTGGTGCCCCGCCGACAGCAATCTTGCATGAGGACCTATGAGTACATCATCATCAATCAGTAACCCCCCTTCACCTGAAAGATAGGCATGTACATTGACATGTACCCGGCGCCCTATCCTGAGTGATGTGTTCTCATGTTGACGCGGGTCCCCTACTACAAGACGAACCCCTTCGTGAAGCACCGATCCGGCCCCTATCGAAATGGCGCTCGTGTCATGCGACAACAGGTATATCGACACACTGTCCGCAATTCTGACCGAATCACCAAGCTCCCCCACTCCGGGAAACGTGTCCACAGTTTCAGGATAACCATACACCCTCATGAAACTCACCCTTCAGGAAGAGTTGGCTGAAGTTTCGAAATGGTTTCCTCGTAGAGCTTTACGTCATGACGTCGGTAAAGTGCTTCACGTGTTTCAGCCAGGCGCTTGCGTCGACAGTCAAGCGCCATGGCACGCTCAACATCCGGTCGCACTCCCGGCCATGAGGCATGCACTGGTTCGCGGCGGTCCAGAACCTTCAGTAAATAGACTTCCCCATCGGTTTGAATCGGGCCGATGACACTCCCTACCGGCGCAACAGCCAGCTCCCTGTCCAGTTCTGTCGCTTCACTCAGGTCAGCACTGGAGCCGAGGGGCTGAAAACCCGTGTCTCCCAGCTTCGGACGCGGCAATGCATTGTCATCGAAGTATTTTCCGGCCTCCTCCAGCAGGTTGTCGAATTCAGGAGCACCATGACTCAGCCGGTCGGCAAGATATCGAGCAGCAGGCACACCACCGATACTCGCATCCACCGGCATGACCAGCCGTGACACCCGCACGAATGGAGGCGTAGCAAACCGCTCGAGATTTTCTTCGTAAAATGCATGCACTTGTGCTTCCGACGGCTGGTCGCATCGGGGAACGATACGACTCTGAACCATGAAGTAATACCCCGGACTGTTTTCCTGCCCATCGGCATTGGGTGCAATACCCAGCCTCAAGCCCTCGCGTCTGAAAATTTCGGCGTCCACCATTTCGAGAACCATCATGCGAAGACCTCGCCTGCTCTGGGCATATGCCATCAGGTCATTGCGCCGCAACAGGAAGTTGCGAAAATCCCCCAGGGTAAAAACCGCTTCATCGACTGAAAACAACGGCTCATGGGCGCCCTCACCAATGCCTCGAGCGCTCTCCATGCTCCATGCATGACCAACAAGCGACATGCACAGCAAAAACATCCTGACATGCTTGAACATGACGTCCTACTCCGCCCCCTTAAGCAAACCCCCCTGCACCCAGAGCGGCCCGAAGAAAACCTTCGCCCCCGAGCCGGCCGAATGATAGATCACAAGGTCAGACTCTCCATCGCCATCCACATCTGCAACTTCAATTGGCGTAGGCAAACTATGCGCGGGCAACTCACGCTGCGACCAAGCACCTTCCTGACGCCTGAAGAGTACGATCTTTCCTTCGGCCCCCAGCGCTACAGTGCCATCCGGCATCACCGCAGCTGAAACGAAACCAAGCTCAGGTGCTGGCGCAGGGAGTAACTCCACATCAAAAAGCCCATTCTCGTTCTGGAGCAAGACTTCTGACGCGCCAATTTCCACCGCAACGACAATGTCCGCCAAACCATTTCCGTCCACGTCGCCTACTGCGAGTTGACGGGCCGTTACTCCGCTGACACGGTGCAGAGCGTCACGTTCAAAAACCCTGTCACCCATGTTTCGCAGCAGACGCACCGCCCCTGTGTCCAATTCGGCCCAGAGTATGTCCGGCAAACCATTTCCACTCCAATCCATCAATACCGGATGCCAGGGGGAGCGCCCTGCAGAAATGAATGTGGACTGTTCTGACAAGAACTCTGCATTCCCCCAAACCACTTCCGCGCGCTCACCATCATATGGCGTAAGGAGCACATCGCTGAATCCATCGCCATCAAAATCGGCAACCCGCACATCACGAACCGGAAAGGTAGTGAACAACTCCTGCTCCTTGAGCAGGCGATCACCCTCGACACGCCACAACTGGAGTTTCCGCTCGCCCTCAACGGCTACAACGAAACGAGCGGCATCCCAAACGGCCACTCCGTCCGGATGATATCCGGTTTCAGAACGAGCAAGCAGCGAGACCTCGCGCTTTGCATTCACATGCCACACGCCAAACTCGTTGTCGGTATGCAGTGCCAAGCCAATCAGCGAGCCGGCCTCCTGCTGAAGTATCGCCCCCCCCCAGGGGTCAGTCCGATCTGCAAAGCCGACCGAACGCGGCTGTATTGCAGCCCCCCCTTCCTGGACGTCAGGCAATGCAACGCACGCCGAAAGCATGAAAGCGGTGAAAGCCAAGCAGCACAGCTCACGACAAGATTGCGCACAGGACAAGATGACCCCCATTGATTCAGTATCAAGGGCCTGATTATAAAAAAAAAGCACCCTTTCGGGTGCTTTTTCAGAACAACTACTGCCGCAGGTTAGCGCGGGAAGTGGGTGTTCAGGATGGTTTGAGTCGCGCCGAACGAGCTCGACTTGACTTCAGTGTAGCTGAGGAACGAACCACCGGTGGCATCGCCTTCGTTCAGGTCAGTCGGAGTTGCCAGACGGATGAAACCATTGACGAAGTCAGCAGGACGCCCCACGATGCCCGTGGGATCGACGAAGCACAGTTCGGTATTTTCGCAATCGAAGTTGACCGACTTGCGCTGCTGCTCATCGTTATACATATGCACCGTGAAGGACTGCTTCAGGTTGCCAGTCGCCCACAGCACAATCTTCGAGGAAAAATCACCCATCGCATAACGCATGTCAACCACATGACCTGCCGGTGCCGCACCCATCACGGAACGAAGGGAAGTGCTCGAGAGCTCGCGCAGATCAACACCCGCACCACCCCAGTCGGACGCATCAACCGGGAAGGTCGGCACAAATACTGCATCGCCTTCGACTGCATTAGCCTGGAAAGCAGCGGCCGACAGCAGGCCGTCGGTACGTGCTGCCGAATTAGCAGCACCTTCGCCCAGACCGAACACCAGGTAACCGCGCTCACCTTCAAGACCCACACCCGCCTCTTCAGACCAGATGAAAGTGTGCAGATCGTCCTGGGTCATGGTGAACTGACCGTCAGTAACGTGATTGGAGTCCTGGTCGAAGAAGGTCCAGTAAACGGTGTAGTTGCCGTTACGAGCTGCGGTGTTGTGGTTGGTGATCGCGACTGCGGTGGTATCGCCCGGACCATTGTGGATCACGTTCGGGACGAGCACGCCATCAGCCGGCACGCCAACAGTGTATGCACCAGCGATGCCGGCACCCAGGGTCGCGGCAACTGCAACAGCAAGACTCAGTTTTTTCATTAAATTACTCCTTGATTACGAGTTATTGACAGCTAAAAAGCGGCGCCAAACAGTTGTGTTGGAACCTGACCCTTATTGGGACGCCAAAGCCATCGGCAAGTAGCGAACTACCAAGGCTGACACGACTATAGCGACCATGAATTCAGTTGGCAAGCAATGAAGGCTGCGCACCGGAGGGTTTTTGCATGAATACAACACTCTCCCGAACCCGTTCACAAACCTGCTACCGCGACATCGCGCCGCCAGAGCGAGGCTCATGATACCACCGCCCGTCGATGAGTTGCCAATACGATTTGGCCGCGCCCTCGACCGGCTTGCGCATGCCGGGCATGGGCAAGCGGTAGCCCAGCATCACGGTCACCTCCCCCCGACCATCGTCGAGCACTTTCGCGGAAAGCACTTCACCCCGCTCGATGGCCACCCCACCTCGCCCACTGATGTAGCGCTGGAGGCTGCCTTCCGGGCGCGTGGAGACTGCCTCAAACTCGTAGGCAGTAACCAGATCATTGGCCACACGAGCCGCCCAATACGCCTCGGCCCGCTTCATCAGCGCATCTTCACCCCCTTCTGCACGAGGCAAACTGGAACACCCCGCCCCCAACACCAGCAGCATCAGTGCAGCCAGAGCATGGCCCAACCAAAGACGTTGTTTCGTCATACATCTCTCCTTTCAAACGTTTTGTACAATCAAGGCAGGTTCGAACATCGACACTTTCAGACGAAAAAAACTCCCTGACAGCACAGCGCCTCAGCTCCGCAACAAACGCAACACAACCCGGTACAACCCGCGCGCAAGCGATTGCTTGAGCCCCGCTGCCGACGGGGGCAGTTCGCCCGCCTGCAGCGGGAGTTGCACGCGCAGGCACTCCAGTTGGGCGGCCTGCGTCTGCAGCCGTTCCGATTGCTGCGCAATGATGTCGCGCGCCTCTGCAAAGGCCTTGCGATGCTCACGAAGGTCTGCCAGCTCCCCTTCGCGCTGCGCCTGCAGGGCGGCAAGGCTGTCACGCACATCCTGGTGTGCGGCCTGCTCGGCCCGCAGCGCTTCCTCCGCTTCGGACAAAGCGGTCTGCAGCCTGGCAAGATGCCCCGGCTCGCCTGCCGCCACCGCCCGCACCAGGTGCTGATAGACATCGGCATCCGGCGCCGCAGCCAGGCGCGTGCGCTCTGTAGCATCGAGCGCAAACCAGCTGCTGCCAAATTCGGAATGATGCATGTCGAGACGGTTGGCATCCCAGCACTGGGGCAACCAGCCGGTCTCGAGCAACATCCATTCGAGACTGTCTCGGGTGAAGTGGCGCAGATGCGTGCCGTCCAGCAGCCCCTTCTCGCGATAGCGAAAACGCCCCTGCATCAGCTCGGCCAGCAGACCTGCATAACCGACGTTGGGAACGGAAATGACCAGCGCCACCCGGGGCGAGAGGGCTGCACGCAGACGGCGCAGCACGCCGGCCGGATCGCGCAGATGCTCCAGGACGTCGGCGGCAACGACGACATCGAAATCATCCGCCTGGCAGTGCGCTGCGAAATCGAAGCTATCGAGATCGGCAACGATGATGCGCTCACACCACTGCGCGGCCACCTCTGCCATCTCGGGCACATACTCGATACCGGTCACCCGGCAGCCGCGCCGTTGCAGTTCGCGCGTCATCACACCGGCCGCCGTGCCCAACTCCAGCACCCGGCAGCCTTCGCCCACCATGGCCAGCACCTTGTTGGCCGTGGTGTTACCTTGCGGATCGATCTCGTAGTCGTACGGGTTGCTCATGCAAGCGACTCCCAGGTGGCGCGCAGGCCATCCTCAAATGCGGTTTTGGGTATCCAGCCGAGTTCGGCACGAGCACGCGCGATGTCGAGCACGATGGCCGGAATGTCGAAGCCGCGTGCCGGCCGATAGTCGATGCTCACCGCCCCCCCCGAGAGCACCCCGAGGCGGTCGACGATTTCGGACAGGCTGTGCCCCTGCCCCGAGCCGATGTTGAAGATGCGGTGCCCCCCCCGGTAGTGCATGCCGGCCAGAAAGGCATCGGCCACATCGTCTACGTATACATAGTCACGCACGACCGAGCCATCGCCCCAGATTTCAATCGGCTTGCCGCTGCGCACCCGACGGATGAACACCGGAATGACGCCCTGCTGCTGATCGTAGTGGCGGGGTCCATAGGGATTGCCGATGCGCAGGGACAGCGTACACAAACCGGACTGGCGCTCGAACAGCGCGGCGTAGCGCTCGATCGCCAGCTTGGTGAGACCATAGGAAACAATCGGCTCGGGCGCTTGCGTTTCCGGAATCGGCAAACTGGCGGGCTGGCCGTACACGGTGCCGCCGGAGGATGCGAACAGCACCCGCGCCACCCCGGCATCCATACAAGCCTGCAGCATGTGAATGGAAGACACGACATTCGACTGCACATCGAAGGCCATGTTGGCGGATGAACTGGCCGGTTTGGTGGTGCTCACCAAGTGAAACACCACATCGCCCGTCTGCAGCACGGCTCGAACCGCAACCTCGTCCTGGAAGTCGAGCGTGACGCAGTCAAGCTGTGGGTGCGGTTCGAGCGAAAAGAATTCGCGGGCCAGATCGCAGGCCAGCACGGAGTGGCCCGCGCCAAGCAGCCGGCGCACCAGCGCACTGCCGATGAAGCCGTTCGCCCCGAATACCACGCAACGCACCGGGCGCACCGAGTTCTCCTGCCGCTCGTCCGGCATCAGTCGCTGCTGCCCGTCGGGGGCGCAAGGTGCATGAGTGGAATCGTCATAATCGCTCAACCTTGACCTGTATATATTGATCTGTTTGAATGGCGGGTTATATCAGGACCCGTTAAAACCTTCAACCACCGGCACAGGCGCGCACCTGTCGCCGCCTGCCTTGCGTGGCCTGTCAGCCGCGCCAGCGCTTCGGAGCTTTCCATTGAGCAGCATCCCCGTTTCTGTCGTCATTCCCACCAAAAACGCCGGCCCGGTCTTCGATGAAGTGCTCGACGGCCTGCGCGCTCAGCAAGGCGTTGCGCTCCAGCTCGTGGTGGTGGACTCCGGCTCCTCGGACGATACCGTGGCTCGTGCCCGGACCTTCGGTGCAGTGGTGCATGAAATCCCGCCCGCCGAGTTCAACCACGGCGCCACGCGTGATCTGGGCATCGGACTGGCCGACGCCGGTGTGGTGGTGCTGATGACCCAGGATGCAGTGCCAGGCGATGCGCTTCTGCTCCAACGCATGGCACAGGCCTTCGACGATCCTGCTGTAGGGGGCTGCTATGTTCGCCAGGTGGCACGGCCTGAGCATGACGTGCTGATTCATCGCAATCTGGACTGGTCGCTGACCGGGCGCAGGGTCTCGGAGGTACGCCAACTGGCTCACCCGGGTGCGCTGGACGGGATGTCGCCCGTGGAGCGCTACACGATGTGCAACTTCGACAACGTGTGCTCGGCCTTGCGCAAGTCTGCCTGGGAGACGCTGCACTTCGGCCGGGTGGACTTTGCCGAGGATATCGAGTGGTCAAAAAAGGCGCTCATCGCAGGCTGGAAGATTGCGTATGTGGCCGAAAGCCATGTGGTGCACTCGCATGACCGGCCACTGAGCTATTCCTACCGCCGCTCGTATGTGACTCACCGCAAGCTGTTTGCCGAATACGGGATGATGACGATCCCTTCGCCACAGGTTGCGGTGAAATCGACCCTGCGCAGCGTCATGTCGGACAGCCTGTACGTACTCCGGCATCAGCCCGGGCTCGGTCGCAAGCTGTCCCTGCTGCTGCAGATTCCGCTGCTCAACGCGACCAGCATTCTGGGCCAGTATCTTGGCGCACGCGACGAGCGCAAGGGCCGGGGCCGGCAGTTCGCCGGCATCTGACGCCCGTACGCGGCGCATGCCGCGCCCTCCGAAACCCTCCAGCCATTCCGGACTCAAGTGAAGATCATTCTGACGGTTCATCAGTTTCTGCCCGAGCACGCGACAGGAACCGAGATACTGACCCTGGAGACTGCGCGCAGCCTGCGGGCCAGTGGTCATGAGGTAGTGATCGTGACCGGCGCCTACTCGCCCGACGCGCTACGTGACGACGAGCGTTTTGACCGCTATGAATACGACGGCTTTGCGGTGGAGCGCTATCGCTTCTCGCCCAGCCCGATCGGCGGCAGTGCGAACTACTCCGAACTGGATTACCGCAATCCCTTGTTTGCAGAGCACTTTCGTAACTTCTTGCGCACCTTCCAGCCGGACATCGTGCATGCCTTTCACCTGATGCGGTTGTCGGCGCTGGTGGTGGACGTATGTCACGAAGAAGGCGTGCCCATCGTGTTCACGCCAACCGACTTCTGGTTCGTGTGCCCCTATGTGCAGTTGCTCAAGCCGGACCACAGTCCCTGCCAGGGCCCGGATGACGATGCACTGAACTGCCTGCGCCATTACCTGGATGTGACCGGAAGCCGTTCCCGCATCACCCGGCTGGTACGCCTGGCGCCGGATGCCCTGCTGCGCCCGGCACTGAAGGCGGTGCGCGACCGTGCTGCAGCCCCCCCCGGCCAGCCACAGGGGCGACTGACCCGCCTGACAGAGCGCGCCGGGGCAGTGGCACGCCGGCCGGCTTTTCTGATGGCGCGGCTGAACCGCATGGCGCGCGTGCTGGCGCCAACCCGCTTCATGGGCGAGGTGCTGACCCGGCATGGCCTGCATGCATCGCGGCTGGAGTATTTGCCTTTCGGCATCAAGCTCGACGGCCAGCACACGCCGGTACCCCGCAAGCCTTCCAGCACCTTGCGCGTGGGCTATATCGGCACGCTTTCTCCGCACAAGGGCGCACATGTGTTGATCGATGCGGTACGGCATTTGATCCCCAAGGACTTCGACTTCGAGTGCCGCATCTACGGCAAGCTGACCGATTTTCCGGATCACGTGAAGTGGCTGCAGACGATGGCCGCCGAGGATGAGCGTATCCGCTTTCTCGGCACCTTTCCGAACGACAGGATTGGAGACATCTTTGCCGATCTGGATGTACTGGTCGTGCCGTCGATCTGGTATGAGAATACGCCGTTGGTGATCTACTCTGCCCAGGCAAACCTCTGCCCGGTGATTGCATCGGATTTTCCGGGCATGAGCGAGGTGATCAGCGACGGGGACAATGGCCTGCTGTTCCCGGCCGAAGACTGGCACGGCCTGGCGATGCGCCTGATCGACCTGTACCGGAATCGGGACAGGGTGCAGGCCATGTCGGCACGTGCGCGGGCCCCCGCATCGGTGGATCAATACGCCACGCGTCTGGTCGAGGTGTATGAGGAAACGTTGTCCGGTCGACCAGCAGGGGCGCCCGCTCATTCGACAGCGGCGGGGGTGTGATGCACACGGACGGCGTGCGGCAACGTTTGCTTCTGCTCAGACTCTGGACATTGCGCGAAATCCGCAGCCGCTATGCCGGCTCTGCCCTTGGACTGGTCTGGGCCGTGATCCTGCCGCTGGTCACGATTGCGCTGTATTACCTGGTGTTCGCGGTTGTGCTGAGCGTACGCATCCCCGAGTTGAGCGGCTCCAGTGGTTATTTCTACTATTTGCTGGCCGGCCTGATTCCCTGGTTGACGATTTCGGAAGGCTTGAATCGCGCAGTGGGCGCCATCGCTGCCCATGAGCAGTTTCTGCAGAAAGTGGTGTTTCCGGTGGAAATACTGCCCCTGTCGGTACTGCTGGCCAGTTTGCTCCCGCAGATCGTGGGCTCGGTGCTGCTCTTCGGGCTGCTCGGCTGGAGCGGGCATCTGGCGAACAGCGCACTGTGGCTGCTGCCAATCGCACTGCTGGCACAACTCGTGATCAGCCTGGGGTGTGGGCTGGCCTTGGCCGCTCTTGGCATGAACCTGCGTGACATGGTGCAGGCGGTACCGGTCGTGCTGCAGCTGCTGTTCTATGCATCGCCCATTCTTTATCCAAGAAGCATGGTTCCGGAAGGATTTCAGCTGCTGTTCATGCTGAACCCGTTCGCGCTGCTGGCCGAAACCTGGCAGGCCGCCCTGCTCGGCATGCCCTTGTCGGGCCAGAGCCTGATCGCGCTGGCGGTATGGACCATGCTGCTGGGCGCAGGCGGTGTGCTGCTGTTCATGCGACTCAGACCGGCGCTGAGTGAGTGATCTTGAAGAGAGGGCAGGAATGAGTTCAGCAACAGGAGTGCGGCCAAAAGGCAGCATCGTGCTGGAAGGGGTCAGCAAGGGCTACCGCCTGTATCGCAAGCCGGCTGACCGGGTGCGAGAAGCCCTGAGCGGCCGGCCACGGCATGACACGCACTGGGCCTTGCAGGATGTGAGCCTGTCGATTGCCCCCGGTGAGACCTTCGGGGTCATCGGTGAAAATGGTGCAGGCAAGAGCTCCCTGCTGAAGTTGGTAGCGGGCACCACCCGACCAACCCACGGCACACGCCAGGTGGCAGGCAGTGTGGCTGCCCTGCTTGAATTGGGTGCAGGCTTCCATCCGGAAGAAAGCGGACGGCAGAACATTTTCATGATGGCTGCGCTGGCCGGCGTTCCGGCCAGGGAGATGGAGTCGCATTATCGCGAGATTGCCGACTTCAGCGAGTTGAGCGAGGCCGTGCTGCAGCGACCGGTCAAGACTTACTCTTCCGGAATGTTCATGCGCCTGGGCTTTGCCACTGCGACGGCGGTGGACCCGGATGTGCTGATCGTGGATGAGGCGCTGTCGGTCGGCGACATCCACTTCCAGAAAAAGAGCCTGGACCGGATCATGCGTTTCCGGGAACAGGGCAAGACCGTGCTGTTCTGCTCACACAACCTGTACCAGATACGCAGCCTGTGCACCCGGGCGGTGTGGATTCATGGCGGACGCATTGCCGCACTGGGCGACACGGAAACCGTGGTGGCCGCATACGAAAACCATGAGCGCGAAAAAACCGGTGCATCGCGTCCGGATCAGGCGCAACCAATCCCCCATTTCCGGCCGGCAGCCCCTTCGCTGGCCCCTGCACGACTGACCGATGTCAGCATCGCACCGGCAGACAACGCATATGGCGAGGCCCTGCAAAGCCTGGCCCCTGCGTGCATCCGGGTGAGTGTGGAAGCGCTGGACGAGCGCACACCCTTTCATGTGGCGGTGGCCATCGTACGCAACGACAAGGAGAACATATTCGGCACCAGCACTCAGTTCGAGCCTGCAGCCGGACCGTTTTCGGGTGTTGGCGAGCATGTCATCACGCTGACGCTGCCCGCACTGAAGCTGCTCTCCGGACGCTATCTGCTGAGTGCCTATGTGCTGGACGACACCGGCTTGCAGGTGATGGACATGGCCGAACTGGTATGCCCGTTCGAGGTGTTCAACCCGGGGCGCCACTTCGGCATGGTGCACATGGATCATGAGTGGCGTGCAGCGCCCCCGGAGCCTGAACCCTCATGAACGGCCTGTGGTGGCGACACAACCTGTTGTTCCGGCCCACTTCGCATTTGCCTGCGGCTGCGGCGTACCGGGTAGCCAGCCTGATCGGCCGACGCGATGCGCGCCGTCAGGCTGCCACCCATGGCGCAATCGTCAATGCGTTCCGGATGGTCGAGAATGCACTGCCCGCCACGGCCTGCCAGCAGCAACGCTGGGCCAATGCGAGCTTTGGCATGATGGCCCGCGAGAGCATGGACGTATTCAGGCTGGGGCGACTCACTGCACACACTGCAGCAAATGTGCTTTCCCTGGAAGGGCTGGAGACGCTGGACGCTGCCCGGACAGACGGGCGTGGCGTGATCGTGGTCATGGCGCATTTCGGCCGCCTGATCATGCCACTGGCCGGCATCGGCCTGTCGGGGCGCCGACTGGGCATGTTGACGATGTCGGTAGACGAGGACAATCAGGCGATTTCGGCACTCGAACGCCGTTACCTGAACCGCAAGATCGCCACCCTGTTGGGACATATGGGCGGTGAGTGGATCTCGCTGAACGACGATTTGCGCAAGCTGCACCGTGCGCTGGCCCAGGGGGCAAGCATGGTGATGCTGCTCGATGCGTGGATGCCACATTTCGGTCGACATGTTCAACTACCCTTTCTGGGTGGTCGGCTGTCGGTACCGAGCGGCATCGCCCGCATTGCGCGCCGTACGGGCGCACGGTTGGTGTATTGCTCCGCCCACGAACAGGGCTGGCGCATATTGGGCCGCCTGCGCCCACTGTCCGATGCCCCGGACGAGGCACTGGCACAGGCCGTGCACTACCTGGAGTCGGATATACGCGACACACCGGAACAGTGGTGGCAGTGGCCCATTCTTGAAAGGATGTGGTCGCCCGTCTGAACCAGGCAGGCGACCACTCTGGCTACCGAGGCGTCACTGAGTTACTCAGTCGACGTCCAGCGCACGGCTCTCCAGCGTGGAGATCATGTTGCCCACCGCGCGCATCTTCTGACGCAACTCGTCGCCAATGGCACGCAGGTCGGCCTCGGACTCAAGCACCCTGGGGGTGAGCGTAACGAGCAATTCGGTCCGTACCCGGGTACGGGTGGTGGCGCCGAAAAGATTGCCGAACACCGGTATTTCGTGCAAACCGGGCACCCCCTGACGACCGTCGCTGTCGTTGTCGCGAATCAACCCCCCCAGCACCACGGTTTCCCCGGAGCGGGCTGCGATCTTGCTTGAAATGTAACGCTGCATGAAACTGCGCTGGTCGGTCGCGGTATCGACATTGCCCACATCGGTGACGACCTGGCTGACATCCATGGAAACCATGCCTCCAGCATTGACGCTGGGCGTGACCGACAACTGGACACCGGTATCCTTGTATTCAATGGACGAGGTAATTTGATTGCCGTTATCCGAGAACGAGGTCGACGAACGGATAGGCTGCTGATCGCCCACGTGAATCTTGGCAGTCTGGTTGTCGAGCACCAGCACGCTGGGGCTGGAAATCACCTTCAGCAGGGATTTGTCGGCCAGTGCATTGAGTACCGCACGCACATCGCCCGCGCCACGGGTGATGGAATACGAAAAGCCGGGCTGCAGGGCTGCAATCTCCCCGGTCTGACGCAAGTTCAGCCCCCCCTGACCACTGTAGGTACTCCCCAGGCCACCATGGAAAAACCACTGCAGACCGTATTTCAGCTCATCGTTCAGGGTCACCTCGATGATGCTGGCTTCGATCAAAACTTGCGTGGGCGCGCGGTCCAGATCGCGCAAGGCACGTTCGATCTTGTGATACTCGTGGGCCGATGCGTGAATGAGGATTGCATTGTTGTGCTCGTCTGCAACGATGCGTACATCGGGCTTGAGTTCGATACCGCTGACCGTGGCCGTCTGCACCCCGGAAGACGTGGCCTCGGGGGCACTCATGGCGCCTGACAGACTTCCTCCGACCGAAGTCTGGGCCAATCCGGGGGCAACCCCCGAACCCACTGCCGACGCCCCTCCTCCACCTGAACCACCAAACACGGCCGACAGCAGGGAAGCCAGATGGGTGGCCGTGCCATTCTGCACGGGATAGACAAACAGGCGCGGCTCCATCAGATTGTCGCGACGCACGTCAAAACGTTCGATCCATTTGCGCACTTCATCCAGATAATGCGCACGCGGGCTGACCACCAGCAGGGCATTCATGCGCTCGATGCCGATAAAACGCACCACGCCTTCAAGCGCCCCGCCCAGCGACACCGGCGCACCCAGGCCACTGCCGCCCCCCTGAGCGGCAGCATTGCCCTGCGCAGCAGACGGTTGGGCAGACGGTGCTCTACGTGCCGGGGCCGCTGCGGCAGCCGCCCCCCCCTCTTCGCTCATCACCAGACGCAGCGCAGCCTCGACCTCCTGGACCGAGAGATGCTGCAGGGGAAACAGGCCCACCGACATGCCCTGCAACACGTTAACATCGAACAATCGGACAATTTCCATCCAGCCTTCGAGCTGGGTAGTGGTGCCGGCCAGCAACAACAGGTTGCGGAAACCATCCACTCGCACAATGGACTCGGGGCGTGCCACCGGCTCAAGGATTTCGGCCATCTGCGCCGCCCCGATGAACTGCAGGGGCACGACCATGATGCGCTTGCCGGAAGCGTCCGCACCGGGCAGGGACAGCGCGGGTGCAACATCGCGCACGGCCTCGGCGGTGCCGATATGGAACACTCCTGCGCTATCCTGCACGGCGGCAAAGCCGTTTGCCGCAAGCAGGGACTCCATGACCGGCAGCACCTGCTTTCGCTCCAGAGGCCGGGCCGTGCGCAGGGTGACCGTGCCGGTGACCGACTGGGTGATCACATACGGCAACCCGAGCACATCGCCGTAAATTGCATGGATCACATCCGCAATCGGTGCCTGCTCGAACTGCAGGGACACGGCTTCACCGCTCAGGCTGACGCCAGGGCGCACCTTTGGCTGAGCCAGCATGCGATCGGTACCGCGCATCAGCACCGGTTCGGCCAATGCTGTTTCGCTTGCGACGGACACCCCGCCCAGCGTGTGCTCTCCGGAGTCGCGCACTTCCTGTTCGGTAGCCTGCACGGCCGTTCCGGCCGGAGCATTCAGCATTTCGCCCAGACGGGCCTCAAGCGTGGGCTCCCTGACCGTGGCGCAGCCTGCAAGCGAGAGCAATGTCACGCACATCACGAGTGCACGCCCGGCCCTGGGTGGCATGACAAGGGGAGTCGAAGGGTTCTGACTCATGAATCAACCTCATTGGATAAGCGCATCGAGCGTTTCTGGATGGACGATCGGTTTTTCATGTGGCTACCTGACAGGCCCCAGCCCGGGAAACACAATTGCATCCTTGCGATCCGTTTCTGCAGGGGGCGGAGGTTTATCTGCGAAACGCGGCTGCGGCCGAAGCGGCACCGCACGCTCAGCCCCATTGACCAGGAAAAAGGCATTGCCCCCCTCGATACGCATCAGGGTCATGCCCTGCAAGGTCTGGCCGACCGCCACACGACGAACACCATCTTCAGCGCCGACCAGAACCCCTCCCTCCTCAACCGAGCCATACACGCCCAGTAAACGCATGTCGACCGGCGCATCGGGCGAAACAGTCTCTGCTGCAATGGCAACCGGCCTCCTGCCGGGAACGAACACCGGGCGCAGCAGTTGCTCTGCGTAATCGGAAGCGGTAAACACGGTATGGGGCAGTTCGGTGGCTGCGGTCAGGCCGGCCGCTGCAGCTTGCGGGGTGGGCGCCTGCCAGCGGTGAGGCACGAACATCCAGTAGGCCAGCATGCCCAGCCACATCAGCAACAACAAGGCAACGAGTTTGAGTGGGAGCGTCTTCACTGCTTCATCCTGCTGACAGTCAAGGTGAACTGGGCGCTGATCCGATCGATCGCACCACGGCCGCGCGCGGCCTGTACCTGAAGCGCTTCAAGCCGAATGCGGGGCGCCTCACTGGGCAATGTGAGCAACATCTGGCGTAGGTGCGACTGCGTGCCCTGCACGGTGAGCACCAGGCGAACCGACTCCAGCAACTCGCCATCCTCGCCGGGTGCGATACGGCTGTTGATCACGGACAGGCCTGCGGCCTCGGCCACTTGGCGGGCACGCTGTTGCAGATCCGTACCCATGCGGTCGGCCGTCGTCGACGAAGGATAAACAAAGCCCGACAGTTGGCTAGCCGCCCGCTCGAGAGCCACCTCTATGTCCGGCGCAGCCTGCAACAGCCCGGCCAGGCGTGCATGCCGGGGCTCGATCTGTTCCAGTGTGCTCTGCGCCCAGTCAAAGCGGGCATGCAACTCAAGCACATACGCCACGAGCAACGCGCAGCCTGCCAGCACCACGACAAGCACCGAACGGCGCGCCCGTTGACCGGGAAAACGTTGATGCAACCGGGTCATTGTCCGTTCCCCTCGGGCATGAACCTGAACTCGACACTGAAGCGCTCGTTCCCTTCGTTATCCAGGCGCGTAATGGCGCTGGCCGACCGAAAGGACTGAAAGTCCTTCACCTCACCCAGTCGGTCGACCACCACCGAAGCCCCCGGCCCATGTCCGGTCAGCCGCACGAATGCGCCCTGCTGCTCAAGATTGGTGACATGGACTGAGTCGGGCAGCAGCAGGGTGAGCCGTTCGATCAGTTCCAGTGCACGCGCCTCTTCCTGCAGCACGGCCTGCAACCGAGCCACTGCATCCTGGGTCCGGGCCAACGCTTCGCGGCTTTCCAGAACCGGGGCCGCCTGACGGGCAAGTTGCTCATGGTGCGCCTGAGCCTCAAAGACGCGCAGCCGTTCCTTGAGCAAAGGCACGGCAGGCAAGGCCAGCACGGTCACGATCAGCAAGGTCAGCAGCAGCAAAGTGCCGTAGGTACGACGCCGTTGCTGCGCCAGACGGGTCCCTTCTGCAAAGCCCTGGAGAACAAGCGGTGGATCGGTTTGTGCCCACACCTCAACCTGTTCGGGCGAAACGCCAAGCGCAGCCAGACGCCGTGCTACGGCATCGCGGGAGGTCATTGCGAAACGCACATGGAGTTGCCGTTCGGTACGTTCGACCACATGCCAGCCCCACAACGTGCCCTCTGGACCGAATGGGCTGATTCGTTCGACTTCCAGCGCAATCGCAGAAGCCAGGGAGGCTTCGGTCAAGCCGGGCAACGCCCGTTCGACCACCAGCACATCGTCCCTGTCCATTTCGACGGCTCGGTACAGGCTGCCGGAAGCCTGTACCGGCACGCCCCGCTCGTCCATGACGGCAGTGTCGCCATCGGCACGACGGACCGATACCGGAAGACGAACGAGCAACCATGCGAAACACGGCCAGGCCATGGCTTCACGCAGACCTGACTTAAAACTCGACCAGATGGACGACAGGCTGATGCTTTGCAAATCCCGCTTCCTCAAAAATTCATGTCTACTGTTGCATCGACTGCGCCGGTGACCTGTCCGATACGGGTCTCCAGCTGCAATGTCAGCCAGGGGGCGGAATGACCACTGCCGCGCTCTACCCAGCGGGTTCGGGTAAAGCGCCAGCCACCGATCTCGACACTGGCCTCGATTCGGAACTGTTCACCCACACCCGACGCACTCAGCGATGCATCGAGCATGGTCGTATCCACCCCGACCTCTCCGTTGCGCAGCGCCTGCGCCACCTGTTGTGCAACATCCATTCGCCCATCGGCAAGCACCGCAAGCACTTCCGCCGGTGCATGACGAATGTTGATGCCTGCGTCCTGACCATAAACGGTCAAAAAGCCTTTGATCTTAACATACAGGTCAAGGTCCATGCCTGCGACCTGGAGCAGGTCCTCGACCGTCTCGAAGCGCCCATGACGCGGTCGCTGCCTGAGTCCTGCAGCCTGATAGGCTCGAACGAGATCATCCGTCGCACTGGGCGAACGCCAGGCAACGATGGCTGCAGCCAGTTGCTCGGCCTGCGTATCCGGAAGCTCCGCCACCACGACGAGAAAACGTGCAAGGGTGGACTCGGTGGCCAGATTGAGGTTCACAAGACCGCTGCTCGCACGCAGTTCGACCTGCAGGGTATGCGTCTCGAACGGATACTGCCTGAACATCGCCTGCTGCATGTGCTCCGGCCGGGACTCCAGATCGAGCAGCGCAAGCATGATGGCAGCGTCCCCCAAGGCAATCGCGCGCACTTCATTCACAGTCAGGCCGGCAGCCTTTATATCGACGCGAGCAGTGCCAGTCAGCGACACCACCAGCAACGACATGGCGGCCACAAACCAGAGTACCAGCACCAAGGCAGCCCCCTGCCCCCTGGACAAAGGCACAACACGCGCAACACTGTGATGTCGTGTCATGTTCATCGTGCCTCGAACAATCCGACCACCATGAACGGCCAGTACTCGCCGGAAGATGACATGGATACTGCCACCCAGCCCGGCAGACCGGGGCGCTCCTGCCAGTCTCCCACCCACTCTTCTTCGTCCAGTGCGCGGTACGCGAACGCCACCGAAGACAAACCATCGACAACCACTTCGGGCTGCGCATTCTCCCACTCTGGATCGGTGGCATCGTCTACAAATGGGGCCATGCGAAGCACCAGTGCCAACTGCCTGCCCCGGGGTTCGGTGCTGAGCATGAAATGAGTCAGTCCCCCTGCGCCATGCCTGGCAGGCATGGTGCCCAACCAGCTCAGGCGCTCGGGCGCACCGATGAACCACTGTGCAGACCCAGCGCCAGGCGGTCGGGCGCGCGAAGAGGCGCTGCCGATGACACCTTCCAGAAAGCGGGGTACGACACGGAATTCGTCCAGCAGCACGGAGCGTCGATCCAGCCGCGCTCCAGCATCGGCAAAAGTGCTCAACGCGCCGATGAGTCCGAGCATGATCAGCGACACCAACGTGAGCGAGATGATCACTTCCACCAGGGTGAAGCCACATGACTTTCCGGAATTCATCTGCGCCGCACCTCAGGAACGAGCGTGACCAGCGAGAACGGCGCTTGCGCGCCGTCCCGCCGGATGCTGATCTCCACACGGTGCAGGGGACGTGCTGGCGCCCCTTCGATCAGGGACGCAGGATCGAAGAGGCTGCTGTGCACAGACCAGGCCAGGCCATCGGGGCTGGTACCGGAAGCAGACACGCCTTCCGGCGGCACCTCCGTGTGCAGCGCAAGCAACGAGCGCGCAAGCACGGCGGCACGGGCCTCGATTTCCACCCGTTGGGTATTGCGCACACTGTTGCCCACTGCCTGATACAGCACCCCCAGCGCCAGCGCCATGATCGAAAAGGCGACCAGCACTTCCAGCAGCGAGAAGCCCTTCTGCACCCAACACGATGACGGCATAAATGCACGCTTCATGCCGGGTGCAGTGAGATGCGTCCGAGCAGCCAGCCCACGCGCAGGCGCACACCGGCATCTGCACCACGTGTCACCAGAACGCTACCACCCGTAGAGCTGCCATCGGGATAAAAATGAATGCTGCCAATCCCCTGCCCGCTCAGTGCGTCAGCCGCCACCTCCAGCGAAACGCTCAGGCCTTCGGGCAGCGTTTTGTCCAGACGTTCGCCCAAGCCATAGCGGTGAGCATTCAGATCGACCCGGAACACCGTGGCCTTACCCGAGCTCATGGCAGTATGGCGCGCCGAACGCAGGGTGACCATCATATCGCGTACCGTCGCGCGATACTGGGTACCATCGAACAGACGCTCGACTGCCAGAGGCACCACCGCGAGAGTCAACGCCGCAACCGCAAGAGCGACCATCAATTCCAGCAGGGTAAACCCCCGGCCACCAGCGGGTGTTCCGGCACGCATGAGCATTGTTTATTGCCAGTTGCCGATGTCTGCGTTTTCGCCATCACCGCCCGGGGCATTGTCGGCACCGTATGAAAGAATATCCACATCGCCATGCTGGCCGGGACTGCGATAGCGATAGGGGTTGTTCCAAGGGTCGGAAGGCAACCCCTTGCGAAGGTAGGGACCGTTCCAGGCCGTGACGCCGGAGGGCTGGGTTACCAATGCCTGCAAGCCCTCCTGCTCGGAGGGATAACGCCCCACATCCAGCCGGAAGAGGTCGACAGCTGCTTCCAGGTCCTTGATCTGCACTGCGACAGTCTTGCTCTTGGCTCCGCCCAACTGCCCAATGACACGCGGACCGACGAGACCGGCCAGCAGGCCAAGAATCGCCAGCACGACAAGCAACTCTACCAGCGTAAAACCGCGCACGAAGCGCCTGGAGGGAGATGCACCATGATGTTTCATGTTCTCAGTATCCTTGTTGAAGATGGCACAGAATAGCAAAACACCCGGCCGCCTCAGGCAGCGGTTGTTTCATAAGGTATCCGCCGTGGAGATATTGCACACCGTCTACACCGCAAGCTCATTCACCGACAGGATGCCCATCAGGATGGAAATGATGATCAGCGCAATCACGCCCCCCAGCAGCAAAATGAGCATGGGCTCGACCAGCTGGAGCGCACGCTTGATGCCAGTCTGCACCTGACCATCATGCACCCGGGCAACCTCCAGCAGCATGTCGTCGAGTCGCCCGGTTTCCTCACCGAGGCGCACCATGTTGAGCACCAGCGGGGTAAACATTCCGGTGGACTCGAGTGCCTGGGCCATGCGCTGCCCACCTTTGACAGTGGGCACCACCGCACTCATCGCCCCCCTGAGCTGGGTATTGCCCATAGTGTCGGTGGCGATCCGTATGGCCGGGACAATGGACACGCCATTGCGCAGCAAGGTCCCCATGGTGCGCGCAAAACGGGTGATCTCGTACTTGCGCAGCACCTCGCCGAGCACCGGCAGGGCAAGCAGGCGCCGGTCACGCCATGCGCCGCCAGCCGGCGTGCGCAACCAGGCACGCCCCCCCCAGAAGAGCAACGCAAACAGCACCACCACGATCCAGCCATGCACCGAAACCATGTCGCCCGCAGCCACCACCATGCGGGTGGGCAATGGCAAGGCATCTCCAAGGTCATCGAACAGGCTTTCGAACTGGGGCACAACGAAACCCAGCATCAGGAACACCGAAATGAAGGCGACAACAACCAGAATGGCGGGATAGATCAGCGCGGATACCACGCTTCCCTTGAGCGTCTTCAGACGCTCCAGATGCTCGGCCAACTGCCCCAGCACTTCGGCCAACTGCCCCCCCGCCTCGCCCGAGCGGACCATGTTGAGATAGAAATCGCCAAACAGGGCCTGATGCGGTTGCAGGGCCTGGCTCAGGCCCTTGCCACCTTTCACCGATTTCAGCAGGTCTTCGAGCACCCCCTTCATCGCCGGGTTGAGGCTCATGCCGATCAGCACCCTGAGCGCCCTGTCCAATGGCAGTCCGGCCCGCAACATGATGGACAGCTCGGTGGTGAGCGCATGCACATCATCGAAACCTGGGGGACGACTCCGGTTGCGCAGGCGAGTGAGCACACTGCCCTCCCCGCGAGCCGACGCCCCCTCTGCCTGCGCCGCAGCCTCTCCTCCGGCCTGTTCCACCTGAACCGGCGTGAGGCCACGGGTACGCAACTGGACCATCGCCCCCTCACGGGAGGACGATTCGACCCGGCCTTCGACGATGCGACCGTCGCTGCGGGCTGCACGATACTGAAAATCCGGCATGACGGTCAGGCCTGGGTTACCCGCAGGACCTCCTCCAAAGTGGTGATGCCTGCGGCAACCTTGCGCAAACCGTCTTCATACAGCGTGACCATGCCGGACTGGCGCGCCACCTCATGCAGGGCAGTGGCATCCGCTCCGGACAGGATGGCCTGATGTGCCGGCGCATCCATCACAAACAATTCATGAATCGAGGTCCGGCCACGATAACCGCTCCCCTTGCACTCGGGGCACCCCACCGCAGCATAGGCCGTAGTGCTTCCTGCCGGCATGAAGCGGCGCAGGCCGGTCTTGTCGAGAATTTCGGCAGAAAGCTCGACCGGCTTGCGGCAATGTCCGCACAGGCGTCGCACCAGACGCTGGGCCAGAATGCCATTCACCGTGGAAGTGATCAGATAGCGCTCGATCCCCATGTCCTCAAGACGCACCACCGCAGCAGCAGCGGTATTGGTGTGGAGCGTGGACAGCACCAAATGACCGGTCAGCGCGGACTGCACCGCGATTTGCGCGGTTTCGGTATCGCGCATTTCACCGATCATGATGATGTCCGGATCCTGGCGCAGGATGGAGCGCAGGGCATGCGCAAAGGTCATGCCGATTTGGGGCAGAACCTGTACCTGATTGACCCCTTCGAGCTGGTATTCGACCGGATCCTCAACCGTGAGTATCTTGAGCGCCACCGCATCGAGCTTGGCCAGCGAAGCATACAGCGTGGTGGTCTTGCCAGAGCCGGTCGGCCCCGTCACCAGCAGGATGCCGTGCGGCCGGTCGATCAAGGATCGGTAACGCTCCAGCGTGTCGGAGGAGAACCCCATGTCATCGAGATTGAGACGAATACTGGCGCGATCAAGCACGCGCATTACCACACTCTCACCATGCACTGTAGGCAGGGTGGAAACCCGCAGATCGAGTTCGTGCCCCTTCACCCGCGTCTTGATCCGTCCATCCTGAGGCAGACGGCGTTCCGCGATGTTCAGGTGGGCAAGCAGCTTGATGCGCGAGGTGACAGCCGCCGCAATTCCGGCTTCGGCCACTTCGGCAGCCTGCAGCACGCCATCCACCCGGTAACGGATATGCAACCCATCCTCGAAGGGCTCGATATGGATGTCGGACGCGCGCAGATCGATGACCCGCGAGATAACCTGATTGACCATGCGGATGACCGGAGCTTCGGAGGCCAGATCCTTGAGGTGCTCGACAAATTCACTGTCCGCCCCAAAGAGCCCCTGCCCCGAGCCCTCATCCTCATCCGCCTCTTCAGGCGGCGTGGCATACAGCCTTTCAAGCGCTGCCTGGAGTTCGCTCTCAGGTGCAAGCAGGGGCCTGACCTGCAGGCCTGTGGCAAGCCGGATGGCCTTGCGCAGAAAGTCGTCCTGGGCCGTGGCCATGGCCACGCTCAGCACCCCCTGCTCAACACTCAGTGGCAGGATGGCATGCGTCATCAGATACTGCGCGGACAGACCGGCCACCTCGACAGGCGCGTCCGGAAAGCGATCGCTTCCGACCAACTCGATGCCGGTTTGCTCGGCCAGGGCACGGACCACATCCGGCTCGGACAATAGCCCCAGACGGACCAGCACCCGCCCCAGCAGGTCCCCCATCTCGACCTGAGCCGCGAGCGCCTGATCCAGATCGCGTGGGTTAAGGCGACCCTGCTCCACCAGCAACTCACCCAGCCTCTTGCGGGTGGTGGCTGTTGTCGACCGGGCTGTGGATTGTTGCGTCATTGCGGGTTACTCGTCAGCGTCCTTGATCCGGCAGGCATTCTATCAGGCAGTGGCACCTTCCCCACTCACGCACACATACTCGACACTCAGAACTTGCGCAGCAGCACCGCCGCAAACAACCCAAGATTGCCGAACAGGGTCTGCCGGTACAGGCGGATGCGCCCCATATCGATCAAGCGGCGAAACATGCCTGCCTGCCTGCATTGCCGAAAACGGAGAAATACGGCACGGTTCTCTGGCGTGAGCAGGCCGGCATGCGCCTCCAGCACGTTGCAGTGCATCGCATTCCAGCGACTGAAACGGCCCTGCATGAGCAAACGCAAGCGCTGCAGGCGCGCCTTCCAGCCCACATTGCCCCCAACCAGGTTTCCGCCATGCTGTCGATAACGGACAGCCGACCGTGGGTCATAGTGCACAAAACCATCGGCCCCCGTAACCAGCAGGTACAGCCACCAGTCATGCGATGGCACTTCGACACGAGCCCCGGCCGCAGCCAGCAGGCCGCGCGCCTGTTCGTTGAAGACCATGGTATTTCCGCCGGCCAGACTCTGCACCAGCGCGTTGCGGAAACAGGGCGGTCTTGTGAACAGCGGGGAATATCCCAGCCCCCGGCCCTCATCATCGATGAGTTCGGTACGTCCGCAGTACAGCGCAGGCCGGTCACGGATGGGTGACAGCACCGCCAGGGCACGGCTGAGCTTGTCACTGTTCCACAGATCGTCCTGATCGGCAAAGGCATAGTAATCGGCCTGCACCCCGGGGTCACAGGCCAGACTGAGGAAATTCGCCAGGAAGCCACGTCCGGGCCCCCGTCGGACAATCACCCTGTCTGCACCATGGCGCGCCCTGAAAGCCGCAAGCATGTCAGCCGTGGCATCGCTGGAGCCATCGTCGGAGGCCACCAGACACCAGTTGTCATGCGTTTGCGCAGCGATCGAATCCAACTGCTCCTGCAGATGAGATGCGCCGTTATAGCAGCCCATGAGGATCGCCACCCGCGCCCCGCACGCCATTCGTTCTGTCTCCGTCACCCGATCACCTCATGAATGCTTGCGGGTCGTCATGCGCTGGCCGGCGGCCGGGACTTGATGCACCTGCCGATCCTCCAGACACACCGCCGTCAGCGCGCCCCCCCATACACAACCTGTATCGGTGGCAATCAGGCCGGGCTGGATGCGCAGACCCAGTGCCGACCAGTGGCCGCACACCACGGTGAGCTCGCGGGTCGCCCGCTGCGGATGCTCGAACCAGGGCAGATGGTCGGGTGGGGCTTTGTGTGGCCCCCCCTTTGCGTCGAACTCCATGCGACCGGACAGGCTGCAAAAGCGCATCCGGGTCATGGCGTTGACGATGACCCGATAGCGGGCAATGCCCTGCAGGTCGTCGCGCCAGGCGTCCGGCTGGTTGCCCCACAGATGGGCGAGCAACGCGCCATGCGCATCGGATGACAGCACCGCCTGCACCTCGGCGGCCAGTGCCTGCGCCTGAGCTGCGGTCCAGCAGGGCAGCAGGCCGGCATGTACCATGGCCAGTCCGCGTGCCAAGTCAAGATGCATCAGCGGACGCCGACGCAGCCAGTCGAGCAGTTCGTCACGGTCGGGGGCGTCGAGCACGGGTTGCAGGGTGTCGTGACGCTTGCGGGTGGCGGCACCACTGCTGGCAACCTTCAACAGATACAGGTCGTGATTGCCGAGCACACTGATCGCGGCATCGCCCAGCGAACGCACCAAGCGCAGGGTGCGCAACGAATCCGGCCCCCGGTTGACCAGATCGCCGACCAGCCACAGTCGGTCTCGAGCGGGGTCGAAGCACAGCGTGTCAAGGAGGGCCTGAAATGCGTCATGACAGCCCTGGATGTCGCCAATTGCGTAGCTTGCCATGCGACGTCAAGCCTCCAGCAGGCGCGCGGTCTTCACCAGCACCGGTTTGGGCGGATTATAGGGCGCATACTCGGGCACCCAGCGACGCAGGTCCCGGCGCACCTCGTCATCGCCCCGCACAGTGCCCTGCTCCAGCCACTGCAGGAAATCGGCCATTGGAAAACCTTCGGGCATCACCGAACGGGCGACGCGCAGCTTGGGGTGATGCGTGGCACGCGTTTGCTCGATATCGGCGAGGACTTCCTCGTACAGCTTCTCACCCGGACGCAGACCGGTAAACAGGATCGGAATTTCGTTCTCGGTATAGCCGGACAGGCGGATCATGTCGCGCGCCAACGCCACCACCTTCACCGGTTCGCCCATGTCGAGCACGAAAATCTCCCCTCCTTCGCCCATGGCAGCCGCCTGCAGCACCAACTGCGCAGCTTCGTGGGTGGCCATGAAGTAGCGGGTGATTTCGGGATGCGTAACGGTAACCGGACCGCCGCGCTCGATCTGTGCCTGGAACTTGGGAATCACACTGCCCGCGCTGCCCAGCACATTGCCGAAACGCACCATCTCGAAACGGGTGAACGCGGACTGCTGCTGCAACGCCTGACAGATGATCTCCGCCAGGCGCTTGGTGGCTCCCATCACGTTGGTCGGGTTCACTGCTTTGTCGGTGGACACCAGCACCACTTTCTCGACTCTGGCCTCGGCGGCCGCCTGACCCACCACGAGCGTGCCCAGCACGTTGTTGCGCACCGCCTGCCAGGCGTTGTGCTCCTCCATCAGCGGCACATGCTTGTACGCCGCCGCATGAAACACCACGGCGGGCGCATAGCGCTCCAGCGCTTCGCTGACGCGCCGGCGGTCCTTTACATCGCCCGCAATCGGCACGAGATCGATCTCGGGCATCAGATCGGCAAACTCCTCGCGCAGGGTATACAGCGCAAATTCACTTTGCTCGAAGGCAATGATCTGTGCGGGTGCAAAGCGTGCGATCTGGCGACACAGTTCGGCACCGATCGAGCCGCCTGCCCCCGTGACCATGGCCACCCGGCCGACCAGCAGTTCGCGTACCTGCGGGGTGTCGATGGCCACCGGATCCCGCCCGAGCAGGTCTTCCACCCGCAAGCGGCGCAACTGCGACACCGCGTCGTGGTTGACCAGCAACTGGCCGATGGCCGGCAGGGTGAAGGCACGCACGCCGGCCTGCACGCACAGGTTGGCCACCAGACGGTGTTGGGCAGGAGAGGCATCGGGCATCGCAATGATCGCATGGCGCACCTTGAGCATTTCTGCCCACTTGCCGATCTCCTGCTGTGGACCGAGCACTTTCACACCGAAGATTTCGCGGAAGCGCTTGGCATGGTCGTCGTCGAGCATGCCGACCACATTCCACTCCGGCGACCGCCCCAACTCCTCGACCAGATTGGCCGCATCGCGCCCCGCCCCGATCACGATCACCGGCTTGCCCACACCACGCAGCGCACCGAATTCGCGATGCTCCTTATACACCCGGTATGCCGCGCGCCCGCCCCCCATGATCAGGATGAGCAGCAGCGGATAGGTGAGCCACACCATGCGCGGCAGCGGGGGGTCGGGCATCAGCAGCAAGGCACCGACTGCAATCGTCACCGTACTGATCGCCACCGCACGCAGGATGCGCATCAGATCGGGCAAACTGGCAAAGATCCAGATGCCCCGGTACAGGCCCGAGGCGCGAAAGATCACCGCC
The DNA here is from genome assembly GCA_041678045.1 of Rhodocyclaceae bacterium. Taxonomy (GTDB): domain Bacteria; phylum Pseudomonadota; class Gammaproteobacteria; order Burkholderiales; family Rhodocyclaceae; genus UBA2357. The sequence continues at coordinate 3,699 of JBAYOV010000028.1, read as the reverse complement.
TCCATGGGCAACAGCAGCAACAGCCCTGCCCCGAGGAAGAACAGGTAGTCGCCCGGAATCTCGCCATTGAAGCGCAGCAGGAAGGCCCCCAGCCACGCAGCCGTCACTGCGGCCAGATCGAAGAAGAATACCGCCAGCGATCGCCAGTTGGACGGCAGGGAAAGTCTCATAGATTCTCGGTCATTCGTTACGGGACTGCCAGCGGCGCTGCACTTGCCACCAGGCTGCAGTCAGCCCCGCATACCAGGCAGCAGCAAGCCATGCTCCCAACTCAAGAGGCGCACCCAAACCCAGCAGGGCCAGCGTGACGCCGGCCAGCATCAGCCACAGCCAGCGGCGGCTCATCTGCGCATGCGTCAGCCCCATCCTGACCATACGCTGATAGGCATGTTCACGGTGTGCCTCCCAGAAGCGCTCGCGACGCAGCATGCGACGCAGCAGGGTGAGCGTGGCATCGAGCAGAAAGGGCGCAAACACCAGCAACGGAAACCAGCCCGGCCAGACTTGCAGCGCCACGCCCAGCCAACCCAACCCGCCCGCCAGAAAACCGAGCGGCACCGAGCCGACATCCCCCATGAAGATGCGCGCCGGGTGCCAGTTGAATGCCAGGAAAACCAGCGCGCCCACCGCCAATACCACACAGAACACGGCCCACACTGGCTGCCCCCCGAACAGAAAGGCCAGTGCATACGCCGCAAAACCGACCGCGCTCATGCAACCGGCCAGCCCGTCGGCGCCGTCCATGAAATTATATGCGTTCATGCCCCAGGCCAGCAGCAACACCAGCCCGCCGACCAGCCACCACGCTGCCGGCATGTGCAAAAAAACGACACCTGCCGCCACCAGCACATGCACCGGCAGGCGCGACCAGAAGGGCAAGGGTCGCCAGTCATCGACCACTGAAATGCCAGCAAGCAACAGAACACCGCCCACCCACACTCCTGGCAGTGCCAGCCAAAGCAGCGCCACCAACGCAGCCAGCACGATGCCCAGCCCGCCGCCATGAGGGGTCGGCCGAACATGCAGGGAGCGCTGGCCGGGCAAGTCCAGCCCGAACGTGGCACGCCTCAGGCGCAGCGCAATCGTGCCGGCACACAGCCCGGCACACACCACGACAAGCAACAGCCCGGACACCCTCATTCTCCTCGCACATCCACTGACGCAGCGCCACCCAGCATTTCGGCCAGACCGTCGGCCAGATCGACGCGTGCCTGCCAGTCGAGTTGCTGCCCAATTTCTGCGGCCGACCACTGCTCGGGGCCGAGCAGGCGGTCCACCACCTCCCTGTCCAGCGGCAGGGGGCGTCCGAGCAGTTGTGACAACACACTTCCCAGCCCCCCCAGCGCCTGCAATGCAGCGGCCGGCACCCGCCAGCGCACCGGCGGCAGGCGCAATGCGGCACGCAGCGCGTCATACAGCGCTGCGCCACTCACCGCCCCGGCATGAGCGACGATGAAACGACGCCCATCGGCCCGTCCCTCGCCCCCCAGGTCATCGAGTACGGTCAACACCGCTTCCACCAGATCATCCACATGGACCATCGAGCGCAGAGCGCCCGTCTCAGGCAGCGGCGGAAACCAGCCCGCACGGATGCCACGCGCCATGCGCTCCAGATTGCCACGTCCGCCACGGCCATACACCATCACCGGCCGCACACAGCACACCCGCATGCACGCGCGTGCGCCGGCCTCCAGCACGGCCTGCTCTGCCGCACGCTTGGCACGGCCATACTCGGTTTCCGGTGGCAACGGCCAGCTTTCGTCAGCAAGCGCATCGCCCGGATGCCCCGCAGCCTTCACACTGGAAAGAAACACGAAGCGTCGCACCCCGGCGGCCTGCGCCGCCTGCAACAGCGCACGAGTCCCCTGCAGGTTAACCGCATCATGCCGCAGCCGGGCACGCTCCGGAGACACCCCAAAGGCATGAGCATGGCCTGCGCAATGAATGATCGTCTCAAAGCCTGCGCAGGCCGCGTGCAAGGTGGCCGGGTCGGTCAGGTCGCCCAACCGGTCCAGGGGTGCGAGCGTCTGTCCGGCGGGCGGCCGGTGATACAGCCCGCCCGCCTGCCGCCCCTCGGCACGCAGGCGCGCAAGCAGCCGACGGCCGATGAAGCCGCTGGCACCGCTCACCAGAATGGGCGTGCCGAGCATTCAGACCCGGTAGTAATCGCGATACCAGTCGATGAAGCGCCCCACCCCCTCGCGCACGCCGGTGGCGGGCGCAAAGCCCGTCCAGGCATCCAGCTCGGTGGTGTCGGCACAGGTGGCCGGCACATCGCCATCCTGCAGCGGCAGCAGCCGCTTCTCGGCCTTGCGCCCGAGGGCGTCCTCGATCGCTCCGATAAAGTCCAGCAACGCCACCGGACTGTTGTTACCGATATTGAACACCCGGTAGGGGGCGTGACTGCGCGCAGGATCGGGGTTCATGGCATCGAAGGCCGGATCGGCTTCAGGCACCCGGTCCAGCGTGCGCACCACCCCCTGCACGATGTCATCGATGTAGGTGAAATCACGGCGCATGCGGCCATGGTTGTATACATCGATCGGCCGGCCTTCGAGAATGGCCCGGGTAAACAGGAACAGCGCCATGTCCGGCCGGCCCCACGGCCCATATACGGTAAAAAAGCGCAGGCCGGTGGTCGGCAGTCCGAACAGATGGCTGTAGGTGTGCGCCATCAACTCGTTGGCCTTCTTCGTGGCTGCGTACAGACTGACCGGATGATCGACGCTGTGGTGTTCCGAGAAGGGCATGCGGGTGTTGCCGCCATACACGCTGGAACTGCTTGCATATACCAGATGCTGCACGCGCCCATGCCGGCAACCTTCGAGCACGTTGGTGAAACCAACCAGATTGCTGTCAACATAGGCATGCGGGTTTTGCAGCGAATAACGCACCCCAGCCTGCGCCGCCAGATGCACCACACGGTCGAAGCCCCCGGCGGCAAACAGCGCCGACATCGCCTCGCGGTCGGCCACATCCATGCGCACGAAACGGAAACCTGCATGCCCGGAAAGCCGCTGCAGGCGGGCCTGCTTCAGGGTCGGATCATAATAGTCATTCAGGTTGTCCAGCCCCACCACTTCATCGCCGCGCGCCAGCAGCACCTGGGATACATGCATGCCAATGAAGCCGGCCGCGCCGGTAACCAGAACCTTCATGTTGAACTCGATTCGCTGCGGATGAAGCCGGGATTATCGCATGACTGCGGGGCTTGCTGCGGCATGCCGAACGCAGGAACGCAGGCGCACCGGCTGCGGCCACTCACCCCGCCGCCACCGCAAACCCCACCACCCGCCGTTGCTCACGGCTGAACTCCACCCCGATCAGGTGGATGGGTTCGTTGCGGTCGCGGTACTTGTCCGCGTAGCCCCGCGCCTTGATCTGCGCCAGCGCAGCCCCTTCCGGTTCCAACTCCACCACTTTGAACTCGAACAGATACACGTTGCCGTTGAAGCGCACCGCCATGTCCAGCCTGCCGGCGTTACTCGATTCCTCCGGCACGATGTCCAGCCCCAGACTGGCGAAGTAGGCGTAGAACACGCTGGCGTAGTAACCCTCGTACTGTGCAATCGGGTTGTTGCGGAACCAGTCGTGCGGAATGCTGGCGAAAAAGCTGGTGAACAACTGCTCCATGCCGGCGAAGTCGTTGGCGAGCAGCAAGTCGTAGAGTTTCGTGCTCTGCGCGCCGTATTCGGCCGG
>JBAYOV010000027.1:0-48361 GCA_041678045.1 Rhodocyclaceae bacterium | reverse complement strand
GAGGATCACCAGGGTCTTGAGCTGGCTTTCGGCGATCACGGCGCCGTTCTTCAGCGCGGTGACCTTGCCGGTGGTCTGGTCGACCGTGAGTTCGATCTCGTCGCCCATGTCCATCTGGCCGGCGTCGATTTCGATCGGCAGCGCGCCGGCGTCTTCCATGGTGTTGAAGAAGATCGGGGCGATCTTGGAGCCCAGGCACACGCCGCCGAAACGCTTGTTCGGCACGAAGGGGATGTCTTCGCCGGTGAACCACAGCACCGAGTTGGTGGCGGATTTGCGCGAGGAACCGGTACCGACCACGTCACCGACGTAGGCCACCAGATTGCCCTTGGCGCGCAGTTCTTCGAGGAACTTGACCGGGCCGCGCACACCGGCTTCTTCCGGCTCGATGCCCGGACGCGGGTTCTTCAGCATGGCCAGCGCGTGCAGCGGGATGTCGGGGCGCGACCAGGCGTCCGGCGCAGGCGACAGGTCGTCGGTGTTGGTTTCGCCGGTGACCTTGAATACGGTGAGCTTCTGCGAAGCCGGCACTTCCGGGCGGCTGGTGAACCACTCGGCGTCGGCCCAGGACTGCATCACGGCCTTGGCGTTGGCGTTGCCAGCGGCGGCCAGTTCCTTGACGTCGTGGAAATAGTCGAACATCAGCAGGGTCTTCTTCAGGCCCTCGGCAGCGATACCGCCCACTGCGCCGTCGGCGAGCAGGTCGATCATCGGCTTGATGTTGAAGCCGCCCAGCATGGTGCCGAGCAACTCGGTGGCCTTCTCGCGGGACACCAGCGCACAGGCTTCTTCACCCTTGGCAACCTTGGCCAGGAATTCGGCCTTCACCTTGGCCGCATCATCCACACCGGCCGGCACGCGGTAGGTGAGCAGTTCGACCAGGAAAGCCTCCTCGCCAGCCGGCGGGTTCTTCAGCAGTTCGACCAGATCGGTGGTCTGCTGCTTGTTCAGCGGCAGGGCGGGGATGCCGAGGGCGGCACGCTCGGCGACATGGGCACGGTAAGCTTCAAGCACGGCGGTTTCCTTCCATCGTTGAAGTGACTGGACATCCGGCACGACGACAACGTCCACCCGGACAGTTTTCACATTATATGTCTTTTATAAGACCAATGTGCAATGCAGCATCGGCACCCCCGCTCCGGGACCGCCGATGCGCACGCAAGTGACGCTGCCAATGCAGGCAGACGGCACGCAACGTTTGATTCTACTCTTGGTCCGATGCATCGGGTCGACATCCTCCAGCCCGGCCTGCGGGCCCGATGCGGGCACCCGGTTTCATGCCGGCAGGCGCTGGCGCACGGCCTGCAAGGCCTCCTCCAGCGTGGCATGAAACAGGTGCGCCGGCAGGTGTGGCGCATTCAGTCGCCGGAAACGGATCAGCAAGGCCGGCGACACCACGATCCCCACCGGTATCGCCTGCAGCTTCAGGCGCTCGACCATCTCCTCCAGCGCAAACTGGGCCGACAGGTCCATGAAGGGCACGCGGGTGCAGTCGAACACCACCGCCTCGGTCCCCATCACCTGGTCGACCCGGTCCAGCAACTGGCTGGTGGAGCCGAAGAAGAATGGCCCATCGATCTCCACAATCCGCACCCCGCCTTCCATGCCGCTGACCACCGGTTCGACCACCGCCGCAGTGCCCGCTTCTTCCTGCAAGGGCGACACGCGAAAGCTCACCTGGCGCGACAACTGGTGGATGATCAGCGCCATCGACAGCGCCACCCCGATGCCCACCGCGACAATCAGATCGACGAACACGGTCAGCGAAAACACCGCCGCCATGACCGCCACATCCTCACGCGGAGCGGTGCGCAGCAAGCGCAGCAGGCGGTAGTCCAGAATATCCACGCCAACCTTGATCAGGATGCCGGCCAGCACCGCCAGCGGAATCTGCGTGGCCAGCGGCGCCGCACCCAGCAGCAGGATCAGCAGGAACAGGGCATGGATCACCCCCGACAAGCGCCCTCGCCCGCCGGCCTTGATGTTGACCACGGTACGCATGGTCGCCCCGGCCCCCGGCAAACCGCCCACAAAGGCGCACACCATATTGCCCACCCCCTGCCCGATCAGCTCGCGGTTGGAGTTGTGGCGGGTACGCGTGACCGAGTCGGCCACCAGCGAGGTCAGCAGGCTATCGATGCTGCCAAGCATGGCCAGGGTGGCACCGAGCACGAGCACGGCGGTCCAGGTTTCCAGCGTGAACTGGGGCAGACTCAGCTCCGGCAGCCCCATCGGAATCTCGCCAATCACCGGCACTGTGAAGCCGGCCACCACCGACAGCAGGGTCATCGCGATCAGGGCCATGAGCGGCGCCGGCACAATGCGACTCAGGGCCATGGGCGTGCGGAACACGATCACCAGCGTCAGAAATCCGAGCAGCAAGGCTTCGCCATTGATCTGCGCCAGCGCCTCCGGCAGCCCCGTGATCGCCCGCAGCGGCGCACTCGCCGAGGGGGCACCGAGCAAGGGCGCAAACTGCAGCAGGATGATGATCGCGCCGATGCCGCTCATGAAGCCGGACACCACCGGATACGGGATGAAGCGCACCACTCCGCCGACCTTCAGCAGCCCCAGCCCGATCTGCATCAGGCCACCCAGCAGCACAGCGGCCATGGCAATCTGCAGGTTTCCGCCCACCGCAATCAGGGCCGACGCGAACACCACCGTCATCGGCCCGGTGGGCCCCGAAATCTGCATGCGCGTGCCACCGAACACGGCGGCGAGCAAGCCCAGCGCAATCGCCCCATACAGGCCGGCCGCAGCCCCGGCTCCGGACGCCACGCCAAAGGCCAGCGCGAGCGGCAAGGCCACCACTCCGGCCGTCAGTCCTCCAAAAAAATCCCCACGAAAGCGCGCCAGCACGCTGTGGCCTGCTTCCATACCGCCTCCCGTGCATGCTCCGGGCCGACGGATGCCGGCCCGGTGTTCAGATGCTGCCCCCTCCCCCGGCCGGAACGGTGTGCGCAGGGCCGCACCCGTCACCTGTCATGACTGTCTTTGATATTGATCGGGAATGGAAGCATGAACGATGCGGGAACCTGCGCCGGGGCGCAAGTTCGGGAAAACGGCAGGTCCGGTTCAGTCCCGCCCGGCCCCCACCGCAGCGCGGCCAAGCCGGTCGGCCACGGCGGCCCAGGCGGAATCATGCGGCGGCGCTTCGACCAGGATCAGGTCGGCCCCCAGCGCATCGAGCCGGCGCAGGCTGGCATACAGGTCGTGTGCATACTGTGCCGGATCACGGGGGGCGCACTGCCAGTCCGCCACCGACGGGTCAGGCGGCGCAAAGGCCAGCACGGCCAGGCGCCGGCCTGCGCGGGCAGCGTCCAGCACGGCCTCGGACAGGGCCGGTGCGCCAAGCAGTTGCATGGGGGTGCGCGGGGCATAGTGTGCGGCCAGCGACCCGGACACCCGGGGGAGCATGGCGGCGTGCAGCGATCCGCTGGCCTCGCTTGCCCCGGCGGCCCCGCCCGTCTCGCGCAGCAAGGGCTCGCGGCCGATCACGGCAGCAATCTGCGCCGCGCCGATGACCCCCGGACGCAGGATGCGCGGCGACCCCGACGAGAGGTCGAGAATCGTCGATTCGATGCCAACCTCGCAGGAGCCACCGTCGAGCACCATGGCCACCCGGTTGTCGAGCTCCTCGATCACATGCCGGGCGGTGGTCGGGCTGATGCGCCCGAAGCGGTTGGCACTGGGTGCGGCAATGCCGGAATCGAAGGCGCGCAGCAGTTGCAGCGCCACCGGATGGCCGGGCACCCGCACCCCCACCGTGTCCTGCCCGCCGGTGACTGCGTCGGGCACCCCCTTCTCGCGCTTCAGGATCAGGGTCAGCGGCCCGGGCCAGAAGGCGCGCGCCAAAGCCAGCGCCTCCTTGGGAATCGAGCGTGCCCAGCGTGGCAGATGCTCCGCATCCGGCAAGTGCACAATCAGCGGATGGTCGGCCGGACGCCCCTTGGCGGCAAAAATGCGTGCGACGGCCTGCGGATTGGCCGCATCCGCGCCCAGTCCGTACACCGTCTCGGTGGGCAGCGCCACCAGTTCGCCGGCGCGCAACAGCGCAACGGCGCGGTCGATGTTGTCAGGCGTGGGGGCACTCGGCTGCATCATGCGTCATCACGAATGCCGATCGCCGCCCGCGCCAGCAAGGCGCGAGCCAGTACCGTGCCGGCATCGTCGCCGATCACGGTGAAGTGACCCATCTTGCGGCCGGGCCGAGCCTCATGCTTGCCATACAGATGCAGGCGCAAACCCGGCACCGCATGCAGCACTGCCCAATCCGGCTCGCGGTAGTGCTCACCGTCGAACCACAGGTCGCCGAGCAGATTCACCATCACGGCGGCGGAATGCTGTCCGGTTTCGCCCAGCGGCAGGCCGGTCAGCGCCCGCACCTGCTGGTCATACTGGCTGCTCACGCAGGCATCCAGAGTGTGGTGGCCGCTGTTGTGCGGACGGGGCGCCATTTCATTTACATACAGCCGACCATCGCTGACGAAGAACTCCACCGCCAGCGTGCCCACATAGCCCAGATGCGCGGCGATCCTGGCGGCCACCTCGCGGGCCTGTGCCTGCAGGGTATCGCTCACCCGCGCCGGCGCGATGCTCACATCCAGAATGCCCTTGCGGTGCTGGTTTTCCACCACCGGGAAAGACCTCACCTCGCCGTCCTCGCTGCGCGCCAGCACCACCGACAGCTCGCAATCGAGCGTCAGCATGCGCTCCAGCACGCAGGGTTCTCCCCTGAAATCACGAAACGCCTGCAACGCCTCCCCGGTGTTGGCGACCCGCGCCTGCCCCTTGCCGTCATAGCCGAAACGCGCCACCTTGAGCACGGCCGGATACAGGGCTGCATCGGCCCGGAGGATGTCTTCCTCGGCATGGATGAAGGCCAGCGGCCCGTGCGGCAAGCCGTTGTCGGCCAGAAAGCGCTTTTCGTCCATGCGGTTCTGGCACACCGCCACCGCCTGCGCGGCAGGACGCACCGGCAACCGGCGGGCGAGCCGCTCCAGCGTTGCGGCCGGCACGTTCTCGAATTCGGTACTCACTGCGGCGCAGTGCGCGGCCATGTCATCGAGCGCCTCGGGGTCGTCGTAGGTAGCCACCAGATGACGGTCGGCAATCAGACCGGCCGGGCTGTGCGGATCGGGGTCAAGCACCCACACCTTGTAGCCCATTTCATGTGCGGCAGAAACGAAGAAGCGGCCAAGCTGGCCGCCCCCCAGCATACCCAGCGTGGCAGGCGGCAGAATCATGCTTGCTCCAGGGTCATGTCGAGCACCGTTTGCGTCTGGCGTGCCCGGAAAGCGTTCAAGGCGTCAGCCAGTGCGGCATCGTCCACCGCCAGCATCGCCACCGCGAACAGGGCAGCATTCGCCGCGCCGGCTTCGCCGATGGCGAAGGTCGCCACCGGAATGCCCTTGGGCATCTGCACGATGGACAGCAACGAATCCTGCCCGGACAGCGCCCGCGACTGCACCGGCACGCCCAGCACGGGCAACGTGGTCTTGGCCGCCACCATGCCCGGCAGGTGGGCCGCGCCGCCGGCCCCGGCGATGATCGCTTTCAGACCGCGTGCACGCGCGCTTTCGGCATATTCGAACATCAGGTCGGGGGTGCGGTGCGCAGACACCACCCGCGCCTCGAACGGCACGCCGAACTCCTCCAGCACCTTTGCAGCCGCCTGCATGGTCGGCCAGTCGGAGTTGGAGCCCATGATGATGCCCACGCGGGGCATCGGCGCCTTGTCGCCCGGCCCGCTCATCGGGCAGACTCCGCGCGCGCACGGCGCTCGGCCGATTCCACGGTGTTGGCCAGCAGCATGGTGATGGTCATCGGCCCCACGCCTCCGGGCACCGGCGTGACCAGCGAAGCCACCTCGCTCACCGAGGGGAAATCCACATCGCCGCACAGCTTGCCGGCGTTGGGGCCGGATTCGATGCGGTTGATGCCCACATCGATCACCACGGCCCCCGGCTTGAGCATGTCGCCGGTGATCAGGCCGGGCCGGCCCACGGCGGCCACCACGATGTCCGCCCGGCGCAGGTGTCCGGCCAGGTCGCGGGTGCGCGAATGACACACGGTGACGGTCGCCCCGGCATTGATGAGCAACATTGCCATCGGCTTGCCGACGATGTTGGAACGGCCCACGACCACCGCTTCGGCTCCCTGCAGGGGCACCTGCTCGGCTTCGAACATCTTCATCACGCCATGCGGCGTGCAGGGAATGAAGGCCTCCTGGCCTTGCGACAGGCGGCCCACGTTTTCGGCATGAAAGCCATCCACGTCCTTGTCGATGCGGATGGCTTCGAGCACCTCGGCTTCGTTGAACTGCGGCGGCAACGGCAGCTGCACGAGAATGCCGTGCACTGCGGGGTCATCGTTGAGTTCGGCGATTTTCGCCATCACCTCGCTGGCGGACACGTCCTCGGCAAAGTCGAAGCGCAGCGACTGGATGCCGGCCTTCTCGCAGGCGGCCACCTTGTTGCGAACGTACACGGCAGAAGCCGGATTGGCCCCCACCAGAATCACCGCCAGGCAGGGCCTCACGCCCCGGGCACGCAGGGCCTGCGCGCGTTCGGCGGTTTGCGTGCGCACGCGCTCGGCAAGCGCCTTGCCGTCGAGAATACGAGCCGTCATCTTCTGATCCCGCGAAAAATGGGCGATTTTATCGCAGGATCAGCCCCTTGTGCTGCCCCACAGTCCCCTCAGGCAGCCGACTCGGCCGAGATCACGCTCTGCACCAGTTCGGCCAGGGAGTTGGCCCCCATCTTTTCCATCACCCGTGCGCGATGCACCTCGACGGTCTTGATGCTGATGCCCAGCACATCAGCAATCTGCTTGTTGAGCCGGCCTGCGATGATGAGGTCGAGCACTTCGCGCTCGCGCTGGGTGAGTTCGCCCAGACGGCGGGCGGTTTCGGCATCATGCACCCGCTTCTCGCGTCCGGCCTGCTCGCGGGCAAGGCTCTCCTCGATCAGGGCCAGCATGTCACGATCGCCGAACGGCTTTTCGATGAAATCGACCGCCCCCTTCTTCACCACCGACACGGCCATCGGCACATCGCCATGTCCGGTGATGAAGATCACCGGCAAGGTGCAGTGGCGCTGGCGCAGCAGCTCGAACAGTTCCAGCCCGCTCATGCCGGGCATGCGCACATCGAGCAGCACACAGCCGGTCAGCTCGGGGCTGAACACCGACAGAAAGGCATCGGCCGAGTCGAACGCCTCGGCACGATAACCACTCGATTCAAGCAGCCAGACCAGAGAGTCGCGCAAGGCCTCGTCGTCATCGACGATGTAAATGCACTGGTCAGGCTCGGCGGGCAAGGCGTTCACTGGCAACCTCGGTCGGTAAACAGAAAGAAAAGATGGTACCGCCTTCGGGATTATCGTCCACGGTCAGCGTGCCGTCGTGAAATTCCACGATGGAGCGGCAAATGTTCAGCCCCAGGCCCATGCCCTCGGCCTTGGTGGTGTAGAACGGCGAGAACAGCTGCCGGCGCTCCTCCTCGCCAATGCCGTGCCCCCGGTCGATCACCGCCACCTCCACCCCGCGCTCGCCGGCATCGCGCACCCGCACCCGCAGCAGCCGCGCATCGGGCGGCAGGGCGGACATCGCATCGAGGCCGTTGCGCACCAGATTGATGAGCACCTGCTCGATCATGATGCGGTCGGCAAACACGCGCGGCAAGCCCGGCGCCACCTCCTGCTCGATGCGGCCACTGAGCCGGCGCGCATCGATATCGACAAAGCCTATCGCATCCTCCAGCACTCCGGCAATGTCGATGGCGCTGCGCCGGGGCTCGCTCTTCTTCACGAACTCGCGCACCCTGCGGATGATCTTGCCCGCCCGCTCAGCCTGAAAACTGGCCTTCTGCATCGCGGTGAGCAGGTCCTGCTCGCGGAAGTTGCCACTTTGCAAGCGGGTCACGCAGCCCATGCAGTAGTTGGCAATCGCCGACAGGGGCTGGTTGAGCTCATGCGCCAGCGTGGAGGCCATCTCGCCCATCGTCACCAGGCGCGAGGTGTGCTGCAGGCGTTCGGCCTGCTCGCGGGTGACCTCTGCAGTCTGCTTGCGGTCGGTAATGTCGGTGGCGATGGCCATGCGCACGATGCGCCCGTCCACCCAGCGGGTGGCGTTCTCGCGCACGTGATACCAGCGGCCGGACAAGGGGTGCTGCAACTCGCCGTCGAACAGTTCCAGCGGCAGGCGGTCGCCCTCCAGCCGCTCCGGGTCCAGCGCATAGCGCAGGCGCTCGGGGCGCGGCACCGACACGCTGCGTGCGGTGCGCCCCACCGAGTCGAAGCCATGAATGTGCTTGAAGGCACGGTTTGCGAAGAGGATTTCATCGCTGCGCACATCGGCCACGAACACGGCCGCTTCCAGACCATCGAGCACTGCCTCGAAGCGCTGGTGCGCCTCTTCCAGCGCCGCACGCACCCGCTTCGGCTCGGTGATGTCGGTGATCGAGGCCATCCAGCCAGTCTGCCGCCCGGTCAGGTCAATGAGTGGCGACAGGTAGAAGCGGCCATCCATCGGCTCGCCGTTCTTGCGCCGGATGCGCATTTCGAAGCCTGCGGACGGCGCCTGACCGGCCAGGGTCAGGCGCAGGTTGCGCTGACATACGTCGAAGGACTCCTCCGGCCAGTACGGGAACGGGGGCACCGCACCCACCAATTCATGCTCCTCGAACCCCACCATGCGGCAAAAGGCCTTGTTCACATAAATGATGCGCCCTTCCAGGTCAATGGCGCGCAGGCCGGTGACCACCGACTCCTCCATGGCCTTGCGAAATGCGGTTTCGGCACGCAGCGCATCTTCCGACGAACGCCGGCCGGTGATGTCATGCGCCACCCCATACACCAGCCCCTCCTCCAGCACCGGGTTGATGCTCCATTCCAGCCACTTGAAGCTGCCGTCGGCGCAACGACAGCGGTTCTCGAACTTCACCGGCTCGCCCCGCGACAGCCGTTCGAGCTGCAGCTGTGTGCCGGCCATGTCGTCGCTGTGGATGATGTCGAGCACGGTACGCCCGGGCAGCTCATCGGGCTGATGGCCGAGCACCCGCCTGAAGGCCGGATTGCAGCGACGGAACGTGCCGTCCACCGCCATCACGCACAACAGGTCGAGCGAGAAATTGAACAGGCGGTCGCGCTCCTTCTCCACCTGCACGCGCTTGCGCACATGCGCGCGCAGCAGCCAGAGCGACCACAGGATGATCACCGACAGGCCCACGATGACCGCCGTCGGCAGGGCCTGGGGCAGTTGCCCTTCGCCCCGGAAGGCGGTCGCCCGCAAGGCCAGCCCGTTGCCCGGTGGGTCGAGCGGTACTTCAAACGACAGGCTTTCGTCCAGCTCCACCAGGCCGGAACTGACCGTCAGCAAGGCCCCGCCCGGTCCGACCAGGGCAATCCGGTATTTTTCGGAAAACCAGTCCGGAATCAGGTGGCGCGCCATGCGCTCGACCGAATACACCCCGCCGATCGCGCCCAGAAACTCCCGCCCGCGACGCACCGGCATGAACACCTCCAGCACCATCACGCCATGACGGTCCACATACGGCTCTCCATAGCTGGGGCGACCCAATTCGCGCACCCGGTAAAAGGGTGGCAACTGCATCGGGGTGAGCGCATCGCCCGGCAGCCGGTCGGTGGTGTCGAACGGCGCACTCCAGCGCACCACCTCATCGGCCGCTACCCAGACGACATTGACCAGCTCGGAACTGTTGGCAATATGCTGGTTGGCCCGCAGCTGGAAAGCTTCGGCACTCAACGCACCGCCGGCCAGGTCGCGCGCCAGCTGCCCGAGGAATTCCTCGGTGCCCTGCATGTGCAGCCGCATGGTCTGCTCGGCCCACTGCACGTCACGCGCCACCGCCGCACGCTGACCCTCCATCTCGCGCATCTGCAAAAACCACACCAGCGCCAGCATGGTCAGCGCAAAAATGCCAACTGCAATATAGGGCGCAGTCCAGTACCAGCGGGCCGCTCGGGACTGGGTGAAAACCGGGGTATCGGGCATGGACGGGTGAGGCGCGCTGGAGGTGGCAGGATGGGCTGGGGGGGGTGGCCGATTGTGGGGCCGGGCCGGCATTGCGGTAATCCGGTGTTTCCCGTACCGGCCCATGACCCCGTCAAGACCGGGCAAGGCTGCGCAACAAACCGCCCCTCTTCGGGTTTTCGCCAATTATGCCTGAGCGACAGGACACTTAGAGTCGTTCGCTGTTGTCGCGCCCCCGCGTGCCCAGTCCGCCAAAGGATTTCATTTCCGTGCTTCGCCCATGGCTTGCCTGCCTGCTGTTGATGCTTGCCCTGCTGCCCCTGCAAGCGCTGGCCGATGCCGTTCGGATTGGCCTGTCGGCCCCGTTTTCGGGCGACTCGGTCGCGCACGGCCTGTCGCTGCGCAGCGGAGCACGTCTGGCGGTGGCGCAGCTCAACCATGCAGGCGGCGTGCTCGGCCGGCCGCTGCAACTCGTCGAACTCGACGACCGGGGCAGCATGGAACAGGGCGCCCAGGTGGCCCAGGCCCTGATCGAAACCCATCGGGTGGTCGCCACCGTGGGCATGGTCAACACCGGGGTGGCCCTCGCCAGCCAGCGTCATTATCAGATGGCGCGCATTCCGGTGATCACCGCTGCCGCCACCGGCTCGCTGCTGACCCGCCAGTTTCACCCGCCCGAGCATCCGGACAACTTCGTGTTCCGCGTCGCTGCGAGCGATGCCCTGCAGGCCCGGGCCATGGCATCGGAAGCCGTGCAGCGCCGTGGCCTGACACGGCTGGCCATCTTTCACGATGCCACCAACTCCGGACAGCTTGGCCGTGAGGACCTGATCAGCGAACTGGCCCACCACGGTCTGGGGCCGGTGCTGGTCGAACGGGTCGGCCCCCGTCCGGCCGATACGACAGCGCCCTTGTTGCGCGCGCGCGAAGCCGGCGCACAGGCGCTGCTGGTATATGGTGCGGGCCCCGAATTGATGCACCTGGTCGCGCAGTTCAGGCAAATGCACTGGACCGTGCCGGTCATTGGCAACAGCGCGCTGGGCATGCCGGGCTTCATCGGGGCGGCCGGCCCCCTGGCCGAAGGCTTGCTCAGCCCGCATACCTTCATCGCCGATCCTGCGCTGGCACAGGCCCGTGACTTCATGCAGGCGCTTGAGGCGCACGACGCCGGCCAGCCGGTCGCGGTTCCCGCTGCCGCCGCACAGGGGTATGATGCGGTGTTGCTGCTGACCGCCGCGATTCGCCAGGCCGGGAGCACCGATGGCGATGCCATTCGCGAGGCGCTGGAAAACCTCACGGAACCCGTGCGAGGCGTGATCATGCGTTACGAACGTCCCTTCAACAAGGACACCCATGAAACCCTGCGCGACAGCGCCGACCTGCTGATGGGCGTGGTCCGCGACGGGCAGCTTCTCATTGCCCACCCGGAAGAGCGTCAACGGGCCACCACGAGATGAGTGTGCGACCCGTGCCTTCGGTGATGCTGCAGGCAAGCTGCAGCCGTTTTTCAGACTGGCCGGAGTACCACTGCTCTCCCTCCCTCGACACTCCGGCCAGTCCTTTTCCTACGCCCCGCCTCCCCGGCCACGCTCCTGCCTCCCCAGCCCCCTGCCAGTTTCGCCTTCTCTGCTTCACCTTCCCTGTTTCACCTTCCCTGTTTCACCCTTTCCGCTTCACGCTGCACCTTTCCCGCTTCAATCCGCCCGATCCGCAACCCCGGTGCGCGCGCACGCGCACCCCGTCCCGCAGGGTTCGAGGCGATGCTGTTCGGGACAAAATTGGCAGGCCCGAGCTGTTGCACATGGCGGCATATCGTTTTATATTACGAAACGCAAACCGATCATCATCGGTGTACCCCGTCGCTCCGTGCTGCGGGCCGGCCCACCCCGGCCGGTGCCGCAGCTCCGGAACCCCTTTCAGGTGCGCTTCGTCACACAATGGATGAAGCCCCATAACGGCACGTCATGAGGAGACAGACCATGACCGGAAAGTACGACATCGCCCTGCAATCCGACCCGGACGCGCAGGAAACCAAAGAATGGCTGGAGGCCCTGCAAGGGGTCATCGAGAACGAGGGCACCGAACGCGCCCACTATCTGATCGAAAAACTGATCGAAACCGCCTCCGAAGACGGCATCAACATTCCGTATTCGGCGACCACGCAATACATCAACACCATCCCGGCCGACCAGCAGCCACGCTATCCGGGCGATCCGGACATGGAAATCAAGCTGCATTCCTACATCCGCTGGAATGCGATGGCGATGGTGGTGCGCGCCAACAAACACACCAACGTCGGTGGCCACATTGCCTCGTTCGCATCGGCCGCGGCCCTGTACGACGTCGGTTTCTCCCATTTCTGGCATGCGCCGTCGGCCAGTCACGGCGGCGATCTGATCTATTTTCAGGGGCACTCGGTGCCGGGCATCTATGCCCGCGCCTTCATGCTCGACCGCCTCACCGAAGAGCAGATGGACAACTTCCGCCAGGAAGTGGACGGCAAGGGCATTTCTTCCTACCCCCACCCCTGGCTGATGCCGGAGTTCTGGCAGTTCCCCACCGTTTCCATGGGGCTGGGGCCGCTGTGTGCGATCTACTCCGCGCGCTTCATGAAGTATCTGGCCAGTCGCGGACTGATCGACCCGGTGCAGGCCGAGCAGCGCAAGGTGTGGGCCTTTCTGGGCGACGGCGAAACCGACGAAGTCGAATCGCTGGGTGCCATCGGCATGGCCGGACGCGAACGACTCGACAACCTGGTATTCGTGATCAACTGCAACCTGCAACGCCTCGACGGGCCGGTGCGCGGCAACGGCAAGATCATCCAGGAGCTGGAAGCGGAGTTTCGTGGCGCCGGCTGGAACGTCATCAAGCTGATCTGGGGCACCCACTGGGACGCCCTGTTCGCCCGTGACAAGACCGGCATCCTGAAGAAACGCATGATGGCGTTGTGCGACGGCGAGTATCAGACTTTCAAGGCGAAGAACGGCGCCTATGTGCGCGAGCACTTCTTCAACACGCCCGAACTGAAGGCGTTGGTGGCCGACTGGACCGACGACGAAATCTGGAACCTGAACCGTGGCGGCCACGACATCTTCAAGATCTTTGCCGCCTACGACGCCGCCGTGAAGCACAAGGGCCAACCCACGCTGATCCTCGCCAAGACCATCAAGGGCTTCGGCATGGGGCAGGCCGGCGAAGCCATGAACATCTCGCACCAGCAAAAGAAGATGGACCCGGAGGCGATCCGCCGCTTCCGCGACCGCTTCGGCCTGCCGGTGCCCGACGACCAACTCGCCGAACTGCCGTACCTGAAGTTCCCGAAGGACTCGCCCGAATATCAGTACATGATGCAGCGCCGCCTCGACCTGGGCGGCTTCCTGCCGCAGCGTCGCACCAAGGCGGCTGCGCTGACCGTGCCCGACCTGGACAGCTTTGCCGCCCTGCTCAAGGCCTCGGGCGAGGGACGCGAACTGTCGACCACCATGGCCGTCGTGCGCATCATGAACACGCTGCTCAAGGACAAGCAGATCGGCCGCCATGTGGTGCCCATCGTGCCCGACGAGAGCCGCACCTTCGGCATGGAAGGCATGTTCCGCCAGTACGGCATCTGGAACCAGGAAGGCCAGAAGTACGTACCCGAAGACCATGACCAGCTCATGTTCTACAAGGAAAGCCAGACCGGCCAGGTGTTGCAGGAAGGCATCAACGAGGCCGGCTCGATGGCCGACTGGATCGCCGCCGGCACCGCCTACAGCGTGCATGGCGTACAGATGATCCCGTTCTACATCTTCTACTCGATGTTTGGCCTGCAGCGCACCATGGACCTGGCCTGGGCAGCAGCCGACCAGCGCACCCGTGGCTTCCTGATCGGCGGCACCGCCGGGCGCACCACGCTCAACGGCGAGGGGCTGCAGCACGAGGACGGCCACAGCCTGATCATGGCCAACATGATCCCCAACTGCATCAGCTACGACCCCACCTTCCAGTACGAAGTTGCGGTGATCGTGCAGGACGGCCTGCGCCGCATGTTTGCCGAGCAGGAGGACGTGTTCTACTACATCACGGTGATGAACGAGAACTACGAACATCCCGAGATGCCCGAAGGGGCCGCAGCCGACATCCTGAAAGGGCTGTACCTGTTCCGCAAGGGCGGCGGCAGCAGCGGGCCGCGTGTGCAATTGCTCGGTTCGGGCACCATCTTCCGCGAGACCATCGCCGCTGCCGATCTCCTCAGGAACGACTGGGGCGTGGAATGCGACCTGTGGGGCGCCCCCAGCTTCAACGAACTGGCCCGCGACGGCCACGAGGTGGAACGCTGGAACCTGCTGCACCCGATGGAAACACCGCGCCGCTCGCATGTGGCGCAGATGCTGGCCGACACCGAAGGCCCGGTCATCGCCGCCACCGACTACATCCGCATGTACCCGGAGCAGATCCGCTCGCAGCTGTACAAGCGCAGCTACTTCACCCTGGGCACCGATGGCTTCGGCCGTTCGGACACGCGCGAGAAGCTGCGCCACTTCTTCGAGGTGGATCGCTACTGGATCACCCTGGCCGCGCTCAAGTCGCTGGCCGACGAAGGCACGATCGGACGCGACAAGGTGGCCGCCGCAATGGTCAAGTACCAGCTTGATCCGAACAAACCCAACCCGCTGTCCGTATAAGCGCCGAAGGAGACCAGAACATGAGCCAACTCATCGAAGTGAAGGTTCCGGACATCGGTGACTTCTCCGACGTACCGGTGATTGAACTGTTCGTCCAGCCGGGCGACACCGTCAAGGTGGACGATGCCATCGCCACCCTCGAATCCGACAAGGCCACCATGGACGTACCGTCCAACGCCGCCGGCGTGGTCAAGGAAGTGCTGGTCAAGGTCGGCGACCGGGTTTCCGAAGGCGTGGTGATGATCAAGGTCGAGGCGGCCGAGGCTGCTGCAGAAGCGGTTTCAGCCGCGAATGCGACGCCTGCACCTGCGTCCGCCCCCGCCTCTGCGCCCACTCCTGCCCCTGCGCCGGTCGCGGCTGAAGCCGCTCCTGCGACAGCGGCAGCCCCGGTTGCCGCTGTCGCCCCCTCCGCCGTGGTGCTCGGCGGCAAGGTGCACGCCAGCCCCTCGGTGCGCGCCTTCGCCCGCGAATTGGGCGTCGATCTCGCTCAGGTCAAGGCCAGCGGCCCGAAAAACCGCATCCTCAAGGAAGACGTCACCGCCTTCGTCAAGGGTGCAATGAGCACCGGCATGGTGCCGGGCAAGGCGGCTGCGGCCAGCGCGGGTGGGTCGCTGGGCGGTGGCCTCGACCTGCTGCCCTGGCCCAAGGTCGACTTCGCCAAGTTCGGCGAAATCGAGGTCAAGCCGCTGTCCCGCATCAAGAAGATCTCCGGCCAGAACCTGGCGCGCAACTGGGCGATGATCCCGGCGGTGACCTATCACGAGGACGCCGACATCACCGACCTGGAAGCCTTCCGTGTGCTGGTGAACAAGGAGAACGAGAAGTCCGGCAAGAAGCTCACCATGCTCGCCTTCATCATCAAGGCCTCGGTGCGCGCGCTGCAGCAGTTCCCGGAGTTCAACACCAGCCTTGACGGGGACAACCTTGTTTATAAAAAGTACTTCAACATCGCCTTCGCGGCCGACACGCCGAACGGCCTGGTGGTGCCGGTGGTGAAGGACGCCGACAAGAAGAGCGTGTTCGAGATCGCCGAGGAAACCGGCGCGCTGGCCAAGAAGGCGCGCGATGGCAAGCTGGGCCCGGCGGACATGTCCGGCGCCTGCTTCACCATCTCGTCGCTGGGCGGCATCGGCGGCACCTACTTCGCGCCCATCGTGAATGCGCCGGAAGTGGCCATCCTCGGGGTGAACAAGTCGGTGATGAAGCCGGTATGGGACGGCAAGGCCTTCGTGCCGCGCCTGACCCTGCCGATGTCGCTGACCGCCGACCACCGCGTCATCGACGGCGCGCTGGCCACCCGCTTCAACGTCTATCTCGCGCAACTGCTGGCGGATTTCCGCCGCGTGATGCTGTAAGGAGATCGCCATGAGTCTCGTGGAAATCAAAGTTCCGGACATCGGCGATTTCGATGCGGTGCCGGTGATCGAGCTGTTCGTGAAGGTCGGCGACAGCATCAAGGTGGATGACGCCATCTGCATGCTGGAGTCCGACAAGGCGACGATGGACGTGCCCTCCTCGGCTGCCGGCGTGGTCAGGGAGGTGCTGGTCAAGGTCGGCGACAAGGTATCCGAAGGCGCCGTGCTGCTGAAGGTCGAAACCGCAGCAGAAGTGGCCACAGGAGCACCCGTAGGAGCGGCTTCAGCCGCGAATGCAGCCCCGGCGGTCGCGGCTCAAGCCGCTCCTACGGCGACCCCCAGCGCCGCGCCGGCTGCCGCCAGCCATGCCGGTGCGGCCGACGTGGAATACGATCTGGTCGTCCTCGGTGCCGGCCCGGGCGGCTACTCGGCGGCCTTCCGCGCCGCCGACCTCGGCCTGAAGACCGCAATCATCGAGCGTTACGCCACGCTCGGCGGGGTATGCCTGAACGTCGGTTGCATTCCGTCGAAGGCGCTGCTGCACGTCGCTGCAGTCATCGAGGAAGCCGAACACGTGGAAACCGCCGGCATCCAGTTCGCCAAGCCGACGGTGGATGTCGACGCGCTGCGCAAGCACAAGGACGGCGTGATCGGCAAGCTCACCGGCGGGCTGGCCGGCATGGCCAAGGCACGCAAGGTCGACATCATCCGCGGCTACGGCCACTTCCTCGACCCGCATCACATCGAGGTCGAGGAAACCACCGGCGGCGCGCAGGACAAGACCGGTGCGAAAAAGGTCGTGAAGTTCAGGCAGTGCATCATCGCCGCAGGCTCTGCTGCGGTGCACCTGCCCTTCATTCCCAGGGACCCGCGCATCGTGGACTCCACCGGCGCGCTGGAACTGCGCCAGGTGCCGGGCAAGATGCTGGTGATCGGCGGCGGCATCATCGGCCTGGAGATGGCCACGGTGTATTCCACGCTGGGTGCGCGCATCGACGTGGTCGAGATGATGGACGGCCTGATGCAGGGCCCGGACCGCGACGCGGTGAAGGTATGGGAGAAGCAGAACGCCCACCGCTTCGACAAGATCATGCTGAAGACCAGGACCGTGGCCGTCGAGGCCAAGGACGACGGGCTGTGGGTCAAGTTTGAAGGCGAAGGCGCGCCCACCGAGCCAGTACGTTATGACATGATCCTTCAGTCGGCCGGCCGCGCGCCCAACGGCAACAAGATCGGTGCCGACAAGGCGGGGGTGATCGTCGGCGAGCGCGGTTTCATCCCGGTGGATGCGCAGATGCGCACCAACGTGCCGCACATCTTCGCCATCGGCGACATCGTCGGCCAGCCCATGCTCGCCCACAAGGCGGTGCATGAGGCGCATGTCGCAGCGGAAGTCGCGGCGGGCGAGGCACAAGGCAAGCCGGAGCTTGCCCGGGCCGCCTTCGACGCCACGGTGATCCCGGGCGTGGCCTACACTCATCCGGAAGTGGCCTGGGTCGGCTACACCGAGGCACAGGCCAAGGCCGAGGGCAAGAAGGTCGAGGTGGCCAAGTTCCCCTGGGCCGCCTCGGGCCGCGCCATCGCCAACGGCGCCGATTACGGCTTCACCAAACTGATCTTCGATGCCTCGGAAGACGGCGGGCACCGCGTGATCGGCGGCACCATCGTCGGGCCGTCTGCCGGCGACATGATCGGCGAGGTCTGCCTGGCCATCGAGATGGGCGCCGACGCGATGGACATCGGCAAGACCATCCACCCGCACCCGACCCTGGGCGAAACGGTGGGCATGGCCGCCGAAGTCGCGCACGGCAGCTGCACCGACCTGCCGCCGATGCGCAAGAAGTAAGGCCACCGGCCCGGCGGGCTCCGCCGGGCCGGACTCATCCGGCCGGACTCACTGGCCTATCTCACCGGCCTACCGCTATCTTTCAGACTCCGGCCTCTTTCTGCAGCGCCTCCGGAAGCTGCAGGCGCGCATGCAGCATCGCCAGCGCCTTCGCCAGCGACTGCGCCTGACGCTCGAAACCCGCACCCTGCTCCGCAGCCCCCTCCAGCGAGGACCACTCCGGATGCGCCCGCGCGGGCGCCAGGGTGTCGGCGATCACGCGGGCAAAGGCTTCGCTGCCCTCACGCATGAAGCGCTCGACCGGCCGGGTGGCCGCATGACCGCGCTGCTCCAGAGCCTCGACCAGATACACAGCACGCAGCGCCAGCAGCGTCAGCACGGCATCGTCCACACTCAGGCTCTGCCGCCCGGAAAGACGGTCGCGCAACCGGCCACCGAATTGCCGTACCGCCTGCATGCCCCCGCCGGCCAACGCGCCCAGCGCAGCAGCGCCCCCCAGGGTCATGCCCCCGAACAGCATGTCCACGCCCAGCCCAGCGGCCGCACCGGCCGCCGCACCGCTGCCCACGCGAAGGCCTGCCTGGCGCAGGGTTTCCGGGTTGAACAGGTCATCCTCCCAGCGCCCCTCCACCAGCGGCCAGCCCGAATCCAGCACCTCGCTGTCGGAAAAGCGGTACAGGGCCAGCAGGTCGCGCACGCAACGCTGCTCACAGTCGCGCACGAAATCGTTCATGCGCTGCCTGGCCGCCTCGCTGGCCTGCTCGTCGCCTTCACTCACGGTCAATCTGCAGGCGCTCACATCGAGCAGCAGATCGGCGACCCGTCTGAGCGCGGCATCGTGCCGCGCCTGCGCTTCGCACGTGCGGCTTTCGATCAGGCGATTGAAGGCCGCACGGTGGGCATCGAGCAGGGTGGCCAGCTTGCCATACAGCAAGGCCTCTCCATCGCGTTCGGGCGTGACAGTGTCGAAACGGATCACCGCATGCAGGCCCAGTCGTGCCAGCGCCTCGCGCCAGCGGGTCTCGTTGGCCCGGGGGTCGCTCACGAAATTGAGCACCGGCAGCAGCGGACGGGCGCACATCGCGAGAATCTCCAGCTCGTCACGATGCTTGCCCAGCACCGGATCGCGCGCATCGATGACATACAGTCCGGCATCGCTGGCGCCCAGCTGGCGCAGCACCTTGGCCTCCTGTTCGAAGCGCGCACCGGCCACCTCCGACTGCAGGAAGTGCATCACCCGCGCCGGCCCGTCGCGCCGCTCACCCGCGCCGGCCCGCTGCACGGCTTCGGCCTCTTCCATCCAGTCGAACAGCGCGCTGGCATCCTCCATGCCGGGGGTGTCATACAGTTCGAGCACCGGCACGCCATCGGCACTCAGGCGTGCGCCTTCCACATGGCGGGTGGTGCTGGGACGGCTCGACACTTCGCCGAACCCGGTATCCCGGGTCAGCGTGCGCAGCAGCGAAGTCTTGCCAGTATTGGTATGCCCCACCACGGCCACCCGCACCAGCGGTGTACCGCTCCCGCCCCCGCTCCCACTCTCACTCCCATTCTCAAGCCTGTTCATCGCCCTGCTCCAGCCAGGAAAGCGCCGCTGCAGCCTGCCCGAACACCTGGTCGGCCGCAAAGCCCAGCTCCATCAAACCTTGTCGCCAGTACGCCACGCGCTGACGGCCCTCCGTGTTCATTGCCCCACGCCGGTCTGCGCCCCTCTCGTCCGCCCCCTCCCCGTCCCCCGGGTCTGCCCCTTCCAGCAGCACACGGGTCTGTGCGGCATGACGGGCCAGGTCGGCCACCAGCGCCAGACTGCCCCGGTCGGGCGACAGCCGGGCATTGCACACCAGCAGCAAGCGCGCCGGGGGCTGTGCGCCGAGTTGCTCCAGCGCCTGTCTCCGGGCGGCGCGACCATCGATGATGCCCCCATCGAGCACCATGCCGGACAGCGGACGCGGCCAGTCGACCGGCGCCTCCAGCTCCAGCCCGAGCAGCACCGGACGCCCCCCTGCCTGCAAGGTTACGGCTGCCGGCGGTGGCTCATGCAGTTGTGCCGGGGCTGCGTCGGTCACGCCGATGCGTTCGCTTTCCGGCGTGATCCAGCCGACCACCTGCACGAACTCGGGCAGATGCAGGTCCAGCCGGACCCGCCGCCGCCCCAGCCGCCAGCGCACAAAGCACAGCGCCCACAGGCTCAGGCGCAACAGCACGCCATACACCAGCACACAACCGATCATCCAGTTTGCCCAGAGCCTGCGCCCGGCCTCATCCAACCCACCGGCCAGCCCAGTGCCCGTGCCCGCGCCCTCGCCCGTCACACGCACCAGCCCGACATCGGGCATGCCCAGACCGGACAAGGCCGCCGGCACACTGCCCAGCAGCGTCACGAAATACTCGAACACTTCGGCCGACAGCAAAGTGCTTTCCCAGACAAAATCGTAACGCCGCACCGAAAAGCCGATCAGCAAGCCGGCCAGCGAACCCATCAGAAAGGCCAGCCACAGCACATGGGTCACCGCCCCCAGCCACCAGCGCTGCAGACCACTGCGCGCCATCACCGCAAACACCGCGCCGGTGAGCCGCGCCACCGTGCCGCCCGCGCCCCACGCAGCCAACCCCTGCCACAGCCGGGCGAGCAGGCCACCGCCCCGCGCGCTCAGCCAGAACGTCAATGCCCACAGCAGCAGGCTCAGCACATGCACGCCCAGCAGCCCCCCCAGCGCCCACACCACATTCACCGCACGGCTGCCATCGCCCAGCACGGCCAAAGCCGCCCCCAGCCCACTCAGCGCGAACAGCACGCCCAGCACGCCCAGCGTCACCTGCTGCCGGAACACGAGCGCCGGCAGTGCTTCGGCCAGACCATTGCGCTCGGCCAGCGCCCGCGCCCACACCCGCATCCGCTCATCCGCGCTGCCCGCGCCCGAGCGCGCCAGCGCGAGCGCCTCACGCACGGCAGCCGGGCCGTCCGGCGTCAGGGCCTGCGCATCGTGCCGGTGTGCCTCGGCCAGGCAGACCACGTCGAAATCATCCATCCTCCGGGACAAACCTGCCCTCCTGACGCGAAAAAGATGCAAGCATAGCCGAAAGCCCCAAACCAACCCCATGCAGTAACAAACGGCGGGTATATACTGGACGGCATCCCTTTCCAACCGCCAGCCAGTGGCTGACCAGCCGCCCACAAGATGTCGTCCAAGGCCAACCGCACGCCACCGGAAATCGCCCGTGAAGCCCTCAGGCGGCTGGCGATGCGCCGCATTCCGCCGACGCCCGACAACTATCGCACGCTGTACAACGAGATCGCCGGCATCCGGGATGAGGACGTCTTTCCGAGCCGCGCCCTCAAGCCCGTCTCGAATGCCCTGCCCCGCGACACGCCCGACGCGCTGCGGCGCGCCCAGGCCTTCGATGACGCCCTTGCCAGCCAGCGCTGGCCACACCTGCAGCAGGCCATCGTCGGCCTGAGCCAGCATGTTGACGGTGCACCCCCCTGGGCTGGGCTCATCCGCGAGGTGATGCAGCTCACCGATGCAAGCGTGCCCCAATTACTCCGCCAGAACCGGCGCGAGGCGCTGGAGCAGGCCCTGAGCAGCACGGCGCCGGAGCATCTTTTCGGACGCGTGCAATCACTGCTGCGCCACTGGCAGCACGATCCTCCCGTGCCACCGCAGCCCGCTGCCAGCGCAGCGGGAGCCAACCCGCCTGAAAGGCCGCTGCCGTCCGGCGTGACCGAGCTGATGCGCTACCTGCTGGAGCAGGGCATCGGCCCGATTGTGGCCGACAACGCGCAGCTCAACGACGAACTGCAGGACATCGCCGCACAACTCGACCAGCTAGTCAGCGGCCAGGCGGACGACCGGCTCGCCAAGCGACTGCGCAGCCTCGCCTACCGGCTGCGGGGCGACAACGACGAACAGCGCGCAATCCGCGAGGCCCTGATCAAGCTGCTCAAGCTGCTGCTCAACAACATCAGCGCGCTGATCCCCGAAGACCGCTGGCTGAGCGGCCAGTTGCAGGTGATCACCGAGGCCTTCTCCCGCCCGCTCGACATCCGCGTGCTTGACGAAGTCGAACGCCGCCTGTGGGAAGTCATCGAAAAGCAGGGCGTCATCACCCACCAACTCAGCGAAGCGCAAAAACGGCTCAAGCAGATGCTGAGCGACTTTCTCGACAGCCTGATGGAGCTGTCGGGATCCACCGCGAGCTATCACACATCACTTGAACAGTGTGCGGCACGCATAGAATCTGCCGACAACCTCTCCGAACTGACCGATGTGGTCGAAAACCTGCTCGACCAGACCCGCTCCATCGGCGCGTCTGCCCGCAAGTCCTGCGATCACCTGCAGTTGCTGCAGGGCGAGGTAGACTCCGCCCATCGCGAAATTGCCCGCCTGCAGCGCGAACTGGCTCACGCCAGCGAACAGGTACGCCACGATCCGCTCACCGGTGTACTCAACCGCAGCGGTCTGGATGAAGCGATGGACAGGGAAATTGCCCGCGCCCGCCGCAGCGGATTGCCCCTGTCGCTGGCAATGCTCGACATCGACAACTTCAAGCAACTCAACGACACCTTCGGTCACCGCACCGGTGACGATGCGCTGCGCCATCTGGCCCTGGTCATCAGCGAATCGCTGCGTACGCAGGATCTGGTTGCGCGCTATGGTGGCGAGGAGTTCCTCATCGTGCTGCCCGACACCCATATCGACACTGCGGCCGAAGTGGTGCGACGCCTGCAGCGCGAGCTCACCAAACGCTTCTTCCTCACCAACAACCAGCGGCTGCTCATCACCTTCAGCGCGGGCGTCGCGCTGATCCACCCGGAAGAAGACCCCTACACTGCGGTCGACCGGGCCGACAAGGCCATGTACACCGCCAAGCGCAACGGCAAGAATCGCGTCATCGTGGCTGGCTGAGCCCCCTCCCGCTGCATCGCAACGGCTCCGGCCGGACGATCCCCGTATAATCGCGGCTCGCCAACCGCATATCGGAACAACATGGTCGCACCGACTCAACCCTCCGAAATCGCACGCGAAGTACTGCGCCTGTTTGCCGCACGACGCCTGCCGCCCACGCCAGACAATTTTCGTGACCTGTACCACGAGGTTGCCGGCATTCCCGACGAGGACGGCAGCGCCTGCGACCACCTGCTGCGCGAACTGGCCCGCCGGCTGCCCACCGATACCGCCGAGCGCGTCCGGCTCATCAAGCAGCTGCAGCGGGCCGTCTCGGACAAGAAGCGCAGCGAGGCCGAGACCGCGCTGTTTGCCTATCTGAACACCATCGACAGCGACGAGCCCCCTGCCTGGAACGCCCTCATCGGCAACCTGCTGCGCCAGTGGGAAGCGCGCCAGATCGGCTGGACCACCGCCCGCAAGCGCGAATCGCTGGAACGTGTGCTGGCCGCCAACGATCCCACCACGCTGTATGGCCGGCTCGGCGGTTTGGTGAAGGCCTGGAGCCAGGCCCCGGGCGACCCCGAAACACCGCTCGGCGACGCCCCCTCCGTGGGCGTGCCGATGGACATCACTGGCACGCCCGCACACGCACCGGCGGCGCACGCGTCCGCCCCGGTCGCACAGCCCGAAGTCCGGCTGATCGGTCAGGGCGACAGCCACGAACTGATCAACAGCCTGCGCGAACTGCTGCTACTCACCCTGGACACCGTGCTGCCGGCGATGCTTGGCGCCCAGCCCGAACTCGACCAGGAGGTGCAGACGCTGGCCGCCGCCGTGCGCGCCAGCCATCAGCCCGAACAGCTGCGCACCGTCGCCCTGCAACTGCGCAAGCTCGCCTACCGGCTGGAACTGGCCACCGGAGACGCCGAGGAAATTCGCGCCGGCCTGGTGAACCTGCTGCGTCTGGTGCTGGAGAACATCGGCGAGATCGTCGTCGACGACCGCTGGCTGAAGGGCCAGATCGAAGTGCTGCGCGAAGTCATCGAGCGCCCCGCGCATGTGCGCATGATCGACGACGCCGAGCGCCGCCTGAAGGAAGTCATCTACAAGCAGAGCCAGCTCAAGCACAACCTGCAGCAGGCCCAGCAGTCGCTGCGCCAGCTGCTTGCCGGCTTCGTCGACCAGCTCGCCTCGCTGAGCGCCTCCACCGGAAACTATCACGACAAGATCGCCAGCAGCGCCCAGCGCATCGCCCAGGCGCACGACATCAGCGAGATTGGCGAAGTGCTCGATGAAGTCATGCGCGAAACCCGCAACATGCAAGACGAAACCCGTCGCACCCGCGAAGAACTCGATCAAGCCCATGAACGTGCGCAAAAGGCCGAGGCACGCATCAGCGAGTTGCAGGAACAACTGGAGCAGGCCAGCCACATGATGCGCCACGACCAGCTCACCGGCGCGCTCAACCGCCGTGGCCTGGAAGAAACCTTCGAACGCGAGTCCGCGCGGGCGCTGCGCCGCAACGCCCCCATCTGTGTCGCGCTGCTCGACATCGACAACTTCAAGCGGCTCAACGACACCTTCGGCCACCGCACCGGCGATGAAGCCCTGATTCACCTCATCCGCGTAATCCGCGAGAACCTGCGCCCCAGCGACACGGTGGCCCGTCTCGGCGGGGAGGAGTTCATCATCCTGTACCCCGAAGCCGACCTCGATCAGGCCTGCGCCGCCCTGGTGCGCCTGCAGCGCGCACTCACCAAGCGCTTCTTCCTGGCCGAAGACCGCAAGCTGCTGATCACCTTCAGCGCCGGCGTCAGTCCGTGGCTGCCCGGCGAAGGCATGGACAGCGTCATCAACCGTGCCGACGAGGCGATGTACGAAGCCAAGAAAACCGGCAAGAACAAGGTCATTCCCGCCCCGGCTCCGGTGGCCTGAAACCGACCCGGACGGCTGCGGAGCCGACAATGTGCCGGCCTTCGCGCCGGCGCCCTCATCGGCACCAATTCCAGCCTGCACGGTCGAAGCCCGGTCGCCCCCCGGCCATGCCGGGTCGACCGGCAAGCAAAATCATTTTGGCGAATGCACAAACTTCGCCGAAAATGCACCTTCAACACACAACAACACCGACTCCCCGACCAGGAAAATCAACATGCACCAAGCCGAGCGTGCGGTCTTTGATCTCAGACGCGGCCTGAGCGTCGTGATCCGAGACGAGGACACCCGCACCCTGATCCAACCCGTCGAAACCCTTGATGCGCCGCGCCTGGCCGAACTGCAGCAGCTCGCCGGCACCCCGCCCAGGCTCGCCCTCACCCTGACCCGCCATCGCCTGGCCAGCATCGGACGGGTCATCGCCGACGAGGCCGCCAGCCTCGACCTGTCCGCCACGCTGGACTGCAGCGCGCTCATCCGTCTCGCCCTGCAGCGTGGCGAGCGCATTGACGACACCTTGCCGCTGCGCCAGGCCAGCCCCTCCGAGCTGGCCGCCACCCGCCTGCTGCGCCGCGCCCAGGTGGT
This sequence comes from Rhodocyclaceae bacterium, assembly GCA_041678045.1. GTDB lineage: Bacteria > Pseudomonadota > Gammaproteobacteria > Burkholderiales > Rhodocyclaceae > UBA2357. The sequence goes on along the minus strand of JBAYOV010000027.1, from coordinate 23,094 downwards.
GCCCGCCGCCCTGTCGCTACGCCTCGGCGAGCAGGCACGCGCCAACATCGACGCAGCCGTGGCCAGCGGAGAACTGCTTGCCGTGAACCTGAGCGACATTCAGGCCCTGTGCGCCAGCGCCCCCGGCCGGCTGATCCGCATCAGCGAGGCCCGAGTGCCGCTTGCCGGTGCCGAGGACTGTCGCTTCGTGCTGTTCCGCGAGGCCAGCGGCCTGCATGAACATGTTGCCATCCTCATCGGCGAGCGCGACCGCTGGCAGGACATCGTGCCGATGCGCCTGCATTCGGCCTGCCTCACCGGCGACATCTTCGGCAGCCAGCGCTGCGACTGCGGCGAGCAACTGCGCCGGGGGATTGCCGCCATCCACCAGCAGGGCGGCGGCGTGCTGCTCTATCTCGCGCAGGAAGGGCGCGGCATCGGCCTGGGCAACAAGTTCCGCGCCTACCGGCTGCAGGATCAGGGGCTGGACACCATAGACGCCGATCAGGTCATCGGCTTCAGCAAGGACGAACGCGACTTTCGCATTGCCCAGCAGATGCTCGAAGCCCTGGACATCCACCGTGTGACCCTGCTCACCAACAATCCGGCCAAGATCGAATCGCTGCGCCAGGCCGGCATCGATGTGGTCAATCGCCAGCCGATCTACGGCGACATCACCCAGTACAACCAGCGCTACCTCAACACCAAGGCGGACCGCCACGGGCACTGGCTGCACGAACTGCTCAACGAGCAGGACGAACCGATCCGCCCCGAAGCCCTGCTGCATCCCGCAGTCGACCACCAGGACTGAACCTCAGCCCCCGGCCATTGTGCGCGCCCGCGAATTGGCCGGAGAGGTTTTCCGCACCGGCCGGCGCGGGCTCAGATGCCCACATAGCGCCCCGGGCGGTGGTTCACCGCAATCACCACGTTCAGCACCAGCGCTCCCAGCACCGACAGGGCCACCCGTTCAGGCGCGACCACCCACAAGGCTGAAGCCAGAATCACGCAGTCGACCGCCATCTGCACAAAACCGGCCCGCCAGCCACGACGCTGCTGCAGATAGAGCGCCAGCACCCCCACCCCGCCCAGACTTGCCCGGTGACGCACCAGCATCAGGATGCCGGTACCCGCCAGCAATCCACCCATCACCGCCGCAAACACCGGCTCCACCCGGGAGAAAGCCACCAGATGCGGCAAACCCTCGATGCACACCGACAACACCCCCACCGCCACAAAGGTCCGCAGGGTGAAGCTGCGCCCCAGCCCCCACCAGGCGAACACATAGAACGGCAGGTTGAGCACAAAAAAGATCGCCCCGAACGGCAGTCCGCTGGCGTAATGCAGCACAAAGCTCATCCCGGTCACCCCACCGGTGAGCAGACCCGCGTCGCGAAAGAACAGGATCGACAAGCCCAGCAACAGCACCGACCCGCCCAGCGCCTGCAGATCATCGAACAGCCCATGACGCACCGGCACCACCGCCTGATTGCCCGACTCCACCATCACCCCCTCCCCTGCGCGACCGGCGCCCAAGACAGGGATGATACGTAGCCTGCCGGCTCCGCAGAAGCCTCCCGCGCACCTGAAAACAAAACAAACGCAGCACTTTCACTCTGGAAAAACTGTGCTAGAATGCGCGTCTTCCACGGAGAGGTGGATGAGTGGTTTAAGTCGCACGCCTGGAAAGCGTGTTCAGGGTAATACCCTGACGCGGGTTCGAATCCCGCCCTCTCCGCCAAAGACTTTTTCAAAGCCCTGATTCCTCAGGGCTTTTTTATTGCCTTTTCGAGATGTGGCATCATTTAAGGCATCACTTGGCGCGTGCTCGAAAGGCATGAGCCAGCGCAAGTCTGTCGCGTGAAAGTCTCTACAGGACCGAACGGACACCAAGCTTGATCACCACACCCACTGCAGCAAGCCCTTAACATTTCTCGCCAAACCACTGAGTCTGCAGGGGTTTCAGTGCTTACCCACAAAACCTGTGGATAAGTCTGGGGAGAACATGTCGAAAGGAGCCCGAAATGCCTGTCCCGACAGCCCTTCAGACGTTTTGCCCATTTTCAGGGCACCCTGACATCCCTTTGTTTTATTTAACTTTTATTCGTTCATAAAAGAAACTTCAGGGCAGACAAGGCGCGGACTGGGCAAAAGAACAGGGGCGCCGTTTTTGTGGACAAGTCAAGTCTTGACAGGAGAAAAACGTCCACCTTCAAATTAGGGCTTCCGGCCCCGCCCAAGGGGCGGGTGAGGCCGGAGAGCGCGATGGTGCGTAAGGACTCAGGCCTGTGCCGGGCTGTCGCCCGGGTGGCGGCCAATGATCTGGACTTCCTGTTCAAGCGCCAGCCGGTCAAGACGGGAGAATGGCAGGTTTACAAACACACCGATGCGCTGGCTGAGCAGCCTGAAGGCATGGCTGACCGCCTTGCGGGCGGCTTCCTCACCCTCGGCGGTGGCCGGATCTTCCAGCCCCCAATGTGCAGTCACCGGCCGGCCAGGCCAGACGGGACACACTTCGCCCGCCGCGCTGTCGCAGACAGTAAACACAAAATCGAGCGCAGGTGCGCCAGGCTGGGCAAACTCGTCCCAGCGCTTGCTGCGCAACCCGGCAACCGGCATGTTCTGGCGCTCAAGCAACTCCAGCACATAAGGATTGACCTTGCCGGTCGGGTAACTGCCCGCACTGAAGGCCTGGAAACGCCCCTTGCCCAGGTGGTTGAGAATGGCCTCGGCAAGAATGCTTCTGGCAGAATTTCCGGTGCACAGGAACAGCACTTTATAGACACGTTCGCTCATCTTGATTGTCCCGATAGGCAGGAATGGTTGACACGGACTGCCCGGCGATGCGGACAACCGATCGAAAAGATTCAACAATTCGAATAATATCAAAACGATTCCGTGACAAGATGAAGCTTTCGTGACCACGTCGACCGAGCCGCTACAGCAGCGCTTTCAGGCGCTGCAACCCGATCTGATCGAGCGGGAAGCACTCCAGCTCGATGCGTACCGCTGTGCCGGCAAACACGCTTTGCGCAAGCAACTGGTCGGCATCGAGCGGCAGTTCGCTGGCGGAGAGAATCAGGAAGTCATCGCCGGTGACGCGGAACACGGGCGCCTCGCCTGCCAGCGTGCCCAACCCCCGGGCGAAGGCGGCCAGGGCCTGGTTGCCCGAACGCCAGCCCTCGCTGTCGTTGAAGGATGAAAAGTTGCGCAGCAACACCAATGTCACCCGGTTCAGGTTCTCCAGCATGCGATGGCGCAGCATGAACTCCAGATAGCTGCCGTTATGCACGCCCGTGAGCGGATCGTTGAAAAAATACGCCAGGCGCTGGCGCTCCAGCGGTGACTTGGGCAGCTGATCGGCCAGTGGTGGCGGCTGGATGTCGCCCAGCGCACGGGCCACCGCCTGCACCACCTGCGGGTCGAAGTGACGGCCGGAGAGGGATTCGATCTCGGCTACCGCTTGCGCGACGGGTTTGCGCGGGCGGTAGATGCGGTTGGTGGTCATCGCGTCGAAGGCATCGGCCACGGCCATGATGCGCGAGGCAAAGGGAATCGCCTCTCCGGCCACGCCGAGCGGATAGCCGCTGCCGTCGTAGCGCTCGTGGTGGTGACGCATGATTTCGGCCAGATCCCGGTACATGTCGATGCGGCGCAGGGTGTCGTAGCCCACATTCACATGCTGCTTGATGAGTGCAAACTCGGCATCGGTGAGCGGCCCCGGCTTGAGCAGCACCGAATCGGGAATGGCGATCTTGCCGATGTCGTGCAGCACCGCTGCCTGCCTGAGGCTGTCGATCTCGTGTTGCGGCAGACCCAGTTCGCGGGCCAACAGGCTGCAGTAGTCGGCCACCCGACGGGTATGGCCTGCGGTGTAGGTGTCGCGGCGCTCCACCAGATCGACCAGGGACAGGATGGTTTTCTCGTAGTGGTTGATGCGCTCATGCTGCAGGCGCACGGTTTCCTCGCGCTGCTCGAAGGCTGCAGTGGCAAAGCCCATGTCGCCGGCAAGCTGTTCGAGCATGGCCACTTCCTCGGCATCGAAGCCACCATCGCGTACGGTAAACACGCACAGCACCCCCACCGGCTCGGAAAACACATCCTTGCGCAGGGGCAGTGCACACACCGCATACACGCTCACGCCACCGGTCAGCACCCGGTCATGCATGCGCTGGGTGACGGTGCGGTTCTCGCGCAGCGCGCGCTCGCCCGGCCCGTCGCCACAATCGTCCATGAGGCGCACGAACTCGGAAGTGCCATACGATTTGGCGGCAAGCTGCAATTGTCCGTCATGCACCAGATTGACCCAGGCAAAGCGGTAATCGGGGTGGGCCACCAGTCGGTCGCAGCAGGCCTTGAGCATCTCGTCGCGGGACTGCGCGGTGATCAGGATCTCATTCACATCGGCCACCATCTCGACGATTCCGCGCAGGAAACGCTCGCGGTCGAGCAACAGCTCCACCCGCTGGGTGCGCTCCAGCACCCGGTTTTCCAGCCCTGCGTTGAGTTCGCGCAATTCGAGCTGGTGCAACCGCAGCCGCCGGTTGGTGCGGCCGATATACGCCACGGTGAGCAGCGCCAGCGCCAGCGCCAACAGTGTGATCGCGATCCAGTGCCAGTACTGTGCAAGCACCTCGCGCAGCGACAGGTGGCGCAGGTGCTCATAGGGGCCGATGCGCAGTTCGCGCAGTGCCTGGTGCACCGGTTGATAGTTGAGCGGCAGGGTCCAGCCCATGGTCTGGCTGGCGATGGCGGCCGGGTCGTCCGGCGACATCATCATCAGCGCCACGGCCACATCCACCGCCAGCCGCTCGGGCACCCCCTGCACGCGCGCCAGTGGCCACTCGGGATACAGGGGGGTGCTGTGCCGCAGCGGAAAGGAGGCGGTGTGCTGCTCGTTGAGCACGAACAGCCGTGACGGGTCGAGCCGGCCTTCTGCGGCCATGCGCTCTATGGTTTCAGTGCGCGCCGTGCCAGCGTCGACCACGCCTTCGAGCACCGCCAGCACCACGGCATCGTGGGTGCCCAGGAAATGCAGCGCGGAAAAGTCTCGCTCCGGGTTCAGGCCGTGGCGTAGCATCTCGCGCCAGCCGGCATGCCAGCCCCCGAACGACCCCTGATCGACCGCCGCAAAACTGCGCCCCTTGAGGTCTTGCAGCTTGCGCACCGCGCCGTGGTCCGCCCGGGTAAACAGCACACCGCCAAACACGCCATAGCCTTCGCTGCCGTTGTGGCGGTTGCGCATGGTGACTACCGGGCTGACCCCGTAAAGCAGTTCGAGCTGTACATAAAAGGACGGGTTGGCGAGCACGAAATCCACCCGCCGCTGGCGCACGGCCAGCTCGATTTCGTCAAAACCGAGTGGCATCACCCGGAAGGTGTGGCCGGGCAGGCGCTGCGCGAGGTAGTCTGCCGTGGGCGACCACATCCGGTCGGCCATCTCGTGGCCGCGCATCGCCAACACGCCGATGTTCACTTCGCGGGCCTGCGCACTGCCAGCATGGAGCAGCACAGCCAGAAACAGCATGCAGGCCGTGTGCATCGACAGGCGCCTCCATTGCCCCTGCCAACCCGCTGCCCCAAGGAAAAATGCTGTCGCTCGGTGAATCAACATGATGAACCCCATCAGGCGTACCCGCCCCCGGGCTACAGCAAAAATGCAGCGGGGCGTGGTGCAATGACTCGATTGTATTGCGCCACGCCCCCGAACGGCAGCCATGCATGACGATTACAGGCGGAAACGCCCCACCAGTTCGCCGAGACGGTCGGAAGTGTTGCCCAGGCGGTCGAGGGTCTGCGACGACTGCTGGATGGAATCATCGGTCTGCTGCACCGCAATCGAGGCATTTTCCGACGCCTGGGCCAGCGCGGTGGTGGCCGCCGATTGTTCCTTGGTGGCTTCGGCAATCTCGCGCACCCGTGAGGCGGCCTGCTCGATGCTTTCCTCGATCTGTCCGATTTCGGCGGCCACCGTCGAAGCGCGCTCCACGCCCTGCTCCACCGTGTGGCGGGTGCTGTGCATGCTGTCGACCGCCCCCCGGGTTTCGCTGTTCATGGCATCGATCTTGCCGCGAATCTCGGCAGTCGCGCTGCTGGTCCGCTCGGCGAGCTTGCGCACCTCGTCGGCCACCACCGCAAAGCCACGGCCCTGCTCGCCGGCCCGCGCGGCCTCGATGGCGGCGTTGAGGGCCAGCAGATTGGTCTGGTCGGCAATTTCGCGAATCACCTTCACGATGTCCTTGATCTGCTCCGAGCGCTCGGAAAGCCCGCCCAGGGAACTGGCCAATCCTTCCATGCTGCTCGCAATGTCGCGCATGCTCTCTTCCAGCCCGCGCACGGCGGCACCACTCTTGCGGGTGAGCGCGTTGGTCTGCTGCATCACCGAATTGGCATCGTCCGCATGGCCGGCAATATGACCGATGGACACGGTAATCTGCTCCACTGTGGCGGCATTCGAACTGGTGCCCTCGGCCAGCGAGCGTGAGCTGTCCGCAATCTGCCGGGTGGACTGAATCACCTCGCCAATGCCCTGCCCCAGATCGCGGCTCTGATCCCGCACCTCGCGGAACATGCGCTGCAGGGTGGCGAGAAAGCGATTGACCGCACGCGACACCGCGCCGAGTTCGTCCTGCGCCCCTTCATCCAGCCGGTGCGTGAGATCGCCCTCGCCACTGGCCAGGGCTTCCATGGCATCGGCCAGATGCTTGAGCGGACGGGTCAGCAGCGTGACCAGCACGAACAATACACTGCCCGTCAGCAGCACGCTGATCACTCCCATCACCACCGCCGTGGTGCGCAGCGCGTCGGCCTCGCCGGTAATCACTTGTGCCGGCACCGACACCACGCTGGCCCAGTTCTGCTCGATGCCCTTCACCCGCACCGGCATCGCCAGATGCAGCACCCCCGCCGCATCGGTCCATACGACCCGTTCGCCACGCGCCAGCGCCGCACTGACCTGAGCTCCCAGGTTATCCGCCATACGGCCAATGCGCGAAGTGTCCGGATGCGCCACCACCACGCCGGTGTTGCTCAGCAAGGTCACCTCCCCGACGCCGAAGGGTTTGATGCGGGCCAGCTCGGCCGCCAGATCGGACAGGGCCAGATCAACCCCGGCAATGCCCATGAAACGGCTCTCGTGAAAGACCGGCTGCACCAGCGAGGTAATCAGCATCTTGCGGCCGGCCACGGTGTATTCATACGGCTCGGCCAAGTACGGCTTGCCAGTGCGCTTGGGCACCTGGTAGTAGTCGCCATCGCCCGCCTGCTCATACCCCACCAATGGCTCCACCAGCACGCCCGACTCGGAACGGTTCCAGTAGGGGATGAAGCGGCCGCTGTCATCGTGGCCGGGGTGGTTACGGTAGCCATCGTCACGGCCATCGAAACCGTCCGGCTCCCAACCGGTGTACACCCCCAGCAAATCCGCACGCCCTTCCAGCACGCGCTTGAGCATGCTGTTGACCGAATCGCGGTCGAGCAGCCACTGAGCACGCACCCCCTCCAGCGACAGCTTGAGGGTTTCGGCCACGCTCATGGCGTCGGACAGTGTCGCCTCCACCTGTCTGGACACCAGTTCGGCCGTACGCTCCGCCTGCCCCATGCCCTGCTCCATCACCGCATCATGGCTGCGGTGGGCCATCACCCACAAGGTCGCGGAAAAACACGCAACCACTGTGATCACAATCGCTGCAAGCAGCTTCGCCCGCAGGCTCATCTGGCTGAAGTTCACGGTCATCCCCTTTTTCAAAGCATCCGGCAATGTTTTTCTTAACGGTCATGCCTTGCGCGACTTTAGCACTTAAGTGCTACGCCGCACCTGCTCGATCACGAGCTGAACCCTCCCCTGTCATGCCATGCACCGACTCAGCCCTGCGCCCGCAAACTGCTATCATCCACAGCATGTGAGCCGGAGCCCGTCATCCGGATCGTTCCAGACCTCTTTTGCAAGCATTCGTCCGTGATCGTCCTGAACCTGAGTTGCCCGGCCAATCATCTGTTCGAGGGCTGGTTCGCCTCTGGCGACGCCTTTGCCGCGCAGGCGGCAGCCGGGCAGATTGCCTGTCCGGTATGCGGTTCGACCGACATCGAACGCCGCCCCAGTGCGCCTTATGTCAACACCGGCGCAAGCGCCCCGGCCGCACCCCGAACAGGTGAGTCGCACCCGGCCAGCGCCCCCGCCGCGCGCCCGACCCCCTCGCCTGAGCTGGCCGCCGCACTGATCTCCGGCCTGCGCATGCTCGGCAGGCAGGCCGAAGACGTGGGCGCGGAATTTGCGGAAGAAGCCCGAAAGATTCATTACGGCGAGGCGGAAGAACGCTCGATACGCGGCCAGGCCTCAAGCGATGAAGTGGGCGAACTGCTCGAAGAAGGCATCCTGGTGCTGCCCCTGCCCCCCGCAGAGGAAGACCTGCACTGAGCACTGACACTCGGACGCCCCACCGCAGCGCTACAGCCGGCAGGCTATCAGCGGCACCCACATCTCGCTGGCCGACAGGCCACCGTGCACGCCCAGCATGTCGTGAGGCGTCTTGTCCGGCGGGCAGTCGATCACCGTCCAGCCCGGCGCCATCAACAGGGCATGCGTGCCGATGCGCTCGGTAATCCGTCGATGATGGGGGGGCGGGCCGAACAACCCCTGCGCCAGCAGCCCGGCACTGCGCACCACGCGCCCCCGCTCGCCCAACCAGTCCTGCGCGGCCTGCTCGAAAGCGGGCCAGTGTTGTGGCGCGACATGGCAGAAGGCCGCACGCCGCTCGCCGAACAGGGGGTGCAGCAAAAAGCGATGCACCCCGGGCTGCTCATCGATGCGCAACCGGCGATCCGGCGGTGAATCGATGAAACCATGGTCGGCACTCGCCACCACCTGCGCCCCGCTTCCGGCCAGTTGCGCGCACAACTGCGCAAACATGTGATCGGCCCGCGCAAAAGCCGACAGGGCATGTGGCGATGTACAGCCATGGGCATGGCAGATGCCGTCAAAATCCGGGTAATACGCATGCACCAGCCCACCGCCGGCCGCAGTCAACTCGCGCACCGCAGCACGCACCTCGCTGACCAGTGCCGATTCGTCCCGGTCCGGGTATGGGCGGATGCGCGCGCCGCGCGAATGGCGCACTGAAAACGGCGAATGGGCAATCTTCTCGGGCGACACCACCACCGAGGGCCGGCGGGCGCGCTGATACAGAGTGTCGTAGGGAAACAGCCGCCGGGTGAGCGCACGGGCCTTCACCGGCGCATTGTCAAGCCGCGTCAGGGGCAGGGGCGCCAGCACGCCGCCAAAGCGTGAATCGAACACATGCCAGCCGGTCAGGCCGTGCTGCGCCGGGCTGAGCCCGGTCATCAGCGTGGTCACCGCACTTGAGGTGGTACTCGGAAAGACCGAGGTCAGCCGCCCCCGACGCTGCGCCGCGAGCTGGCTGCCCGCGCCATGGGTCTGCAGGAACAGGTCGCCCAGCCCATCGATGAGCAGGAACACCAGCACCCCGCCCGAACTGTCCAGCCCCCCGGGCAAGGACCACGGCGCGCCGTCGAGGTGGCGGGCAAAAATGCGCGACAGGGCAAAAATGCCGTCCTGCCCATAATCCGGCCACACCGTCCCCTCGGGCAGCATGTCGGCCTTCCATTCAGCACCTGGCTCCATCGCCCCACCCCCAAGTCCGTGACGGTACATGCTACCGCATTCCATGCCCGAACACGCCTCCAGACTCGGGGGCGGCTTAGCATTTTGCGCGCCGATGCACTACAATGGCCACCTGTTCCTGACACGTTGAGCCCTGTTCGCATCGGCATGCCTGCCGTCTCACCTGCCCCTGCCGGCCTTCCTGTCGTCCTGCCACGTCTGGCCGAGCCCCTGCGCTCACCAGCCCTGCAACTCGCCTTCAAGCGTACAGGGTCACCCGCCGTGCTTTCCATGGCCGTGCGGGACAGGCTCAGGGACTGAACCCCTTCCCGGCCTCCCGCACGGCACCTTGCCCGGACGCACCCATGGCGGTGCGCACCGATCAAAGTGCAACCCGGCGGCCGTCACGCCCGCTCCCATGCCCGTCATGGGACATCCATCTTCATCATCGGCCTGCCGCCCACCGGGTTGCGATTCACCCTCCCGGCGTCACCGTCACATTGCCTCCGGTCACGCCCGACACGTTCAAGGAGTGAAGCGCTCATGGATCTCACCCGTAGCTTTCTCAAATCAAAAAGCCCGTGTACCGACGGTTTCCGCTGGTTCATCCGCAAGTTTTCCGATGGCAGCCGGTATCAGGAGCTGCTCGACGCACTGGTCGCCGACGGCCGGGTCACCGACGCCTGCTGGGTGCTCGACCAGTTCGGCCCCACCGACGAGGTGCGCGAAGTCGACGAGATCGACACCGAAGCCATGGTGTTTGCCGGCAGCCTGAGGGTGCGCGGCAACGTCGAAGCCGGGCAGTTGCTGCGCGTGGGCGGAAGCCTGCGGGCCGGGGGCGGGATACGCGCTGCCGGCGACCTGCTGGTGGGCGACGACCTGCGCAGCGGCGGCAGCGTGCAGGTGGGCGGTCGCCTGGAGGCCGGAGGCCACCTGCGCACCGACTGGGGCGTGAGCGTGCGCGGCGACCTGCTGTGCCATGGCGACGCACGGGTGGGCTGGGAGCTGCTGTGCGGTGGCCGGCTGCGCTGCACGGGCAACCTGCAGGTCGGCGAAGACATTCAGGGCGACGGGGAGATCGACTGCGGCAAAGGCGTGCACGTCGGAGGCAGCCTGCAGGCGGCGGCCAGCGTTCGTGCCGGCCACGGCATTGTGGCGGGCAGCTCGATACACTGCGCACTGCATCTGGAGGCCGGCTGGGGCATCAAGGCGGGCGAACTGATCGAGGCAGGGGGCGCGATCCGCGCAGGCGAGAGTCTGCAGGCCGGCGAAGGGATTCGCGCGGGCGAGGGCTATGGCGTGTTTGCCGGTCTGGACGTACAGCTTGCCTCGTGGGAAACCAGCGCCCGGGTCTGCGCCCCGCACAAGCCACACGGCTTGATGAGCGGCTGGTGGGCGGGGCCGTCGCCCTGCTGAGGGCGAGCCTCACGCAGACGGGGAGACCGCCGGGCGGCAGACCGGGGCGTCAACCGGGGCGTCAAATTCGCCCGGCGAAGCGGGTGCGCACCGCGCCGGGGCCGAACTCGGCCTCGACGCTGGCCTGGTTGTCCGCCGCCCAACTCACCGCCCGGGTGGCATTGTCGATGCGCCGGTCGAGCAGATGCCCGTCGGACGCGAGCATTTCGGCCGCATCGCCAAAGGCACGGGCCATGTTGTTGAGGGTGGTGAGCGCCGCCTCGCGGTTGCCACCGAGCACCCCATTGAAGGTGGCCTCATCGAGCTTCAGCTGGCCATCGGGCGTGAAACTCACCCCCATGTCGGTGAGCCCCTGCGCAAAGCCACCATTGCCCGCCCCGTGAAAGATCCAGCTCACTTCACGACGCAGCGAGAAACGCGCCACCTCGCCGGCCTTGTTCTCGTCGAGCAGCGCGCCTTTCTCGAAATACGGATCGAACTCTGCATCCCAGGCGTTGTAACGCTCGATGAAGTCGCCCAGTGCCTTGCGGATGTCCGCATCGGACGCACTGCTACCGAGCCGTTCCAGCCCCTCGCTGGCCTGCCCCAGTTCCGCCACCCGCTCGCGCAGTGCGCTCAGCACCGTGGCCTCGTCGCCAATCTCCTCGACACGGGCGTTGTAACGCTGCAGAAAGGCCGAGTTGCTCGCCTCCAGCCGATCGAGCATCGCGCCCACCCGCGACGACTCGCCGCCCCCGATCAACCCGGACAGCGCATCTGCCGCACTGCGCCCCCCCGCAGCCTGCGGCAGGGCCGACTGCGCAGTGGTCAATGCGCTCATGAAGTCATTGCCCCCACCGCCGACCCGGGACGCGGGCGCATCGCTGCTGGTCAGCAGGCTCAGCGCATTGAGACGAAAGGCGGCCAGATCGATGTCCATGACGGGCTCCCGAAGTTGGAATGGATGTATTGAATGCAATCAGTGTAGCAGGCGCAGGCACGACTGCCTTGGGGTTGCCCGCGTTTGCCCGTATCGCACGCTGTATTCACACGCTGTATTACGACCCCCCCCCAGTGAGAGAAGAGGCGCTTGCACAACACCGGATAATGAATAAAATTACAGCCAATCAACCCTGTTGCACAACGCTTCGACCCGTCGCCCCTCATGAACCAGTTGGACCTGTTTGCGCCCCTGCCCGACACCACCCCGCCCGGACCGACCCGCCGCGCGCGCAGTCCCCGTGGCACAAGACGCGCCCCTCCCCGGCAGGCAGAGGCAAGCACCACCGGACCGGAGCCGCTGGCGCTGGATTTCACCGCCAGCCCCGCCCCCTCCGCGCACCAAGCGCCAGCGCCCACGCCTGACGTCAGCCAGGACAGGCGCCTGTGGCAGCTCGAAGGCTGGACGGTGCGGGTGAGTCCTGCCGAAGAAGATCATGCCTGGGCGGTGGAGGTGAAGAGGCACGGCGAAGCAGAACCCGTGCTGCTACAGCCCTGGAGCACGCTGCAGAACAGCACCGAACCCCGCCCCCTGGACCGCGATGCCGTCGAGGGCCTGATCCGCTGCGCCCAGGACAGCCTGCAACGCAGTGCCCGGCAGCTCAGGGCGATGCTGCACAGGCAGGTCAACGTCTCTGCGCTGAACCGCGACTGGGCGGTCCATCTCGACATCGTACCGGACGAATACGACCCCCACGCCACCCTCACGGCGCTGGATGCCGATGGCGAGGCCGTGGCCCGCGTGCGGGTCAGCGCAGACTTCCGGCTTACCCCACGCAGCGCCAGCCAGTGGATACGCAACGGCTTCCGGACCTCCGCAGCGCTGTGCGAAGCCTGAAAACCGGCTGACAGGCGTTCCCGCAGACAGGACAAGCCACCGCCGAACCTCCATAATGCAGCTACTTGAGCGCAGGCCAGCCCACCCGTTGGCCTGCTTGGCAGCATTCACCCGAGACAAGGAGAACAGCATGAGCATGCCCCCCGACGGCCTGTTGAAACTGATCACACTCACCAAGCAGAACAAGGACATCGGCCCCCTGCTGCAAGACTATGTGCGACGCACGTACGACGTTTCCAGCATCGCCGCCTTCACCAACGAAACCATCCCCGGTGTGGACGACAAGAACGCGCTGTACACCGAATGGGCCGGCTGGATCGAGAACGGCGAGCTTGAGCGCTTCCGCATCGAGCAGGACAACGCCCCCGACAGCCCCGCCACGCTCCAGCCCGACGAGGACAACACGCCCGCAGGCGAACCCGCTGACGCTGATACCCTCAGCGAAAGCAATGCCGACGCCGACACGGAGCCTCCCGCGCAGGCCGAAGCCCCGACCCAGGATGAGCCCTCCATGCCGGAAGCGGAATTTGAGACCCCGTCCGTACCGGACGCTCCTGCCCCCATGGCGGACACCTCAAGCGCCGAGCCGGATGCGTCCGTCGCACCTACCCCACTTACCGACGCTGAAGCCGAAGTGCCGCTCACACCGCCACAGGACGACCCGATGAACGCCCCCCCGACCCCCCCGCTCGATGCCCAGGACGCCCCATCCACAACGGCCGCAGCCCCCACGGAAGCCTCGATCGATGCACTCGTCCTGGCGATGGTCCGCCGCGAACTGGCCACCCTGCCGCAACCCGAACCGGCCGAACCGCCAGTATCCGAATCGCGCATCCGCGAGATCGTGCGCGAAGAACTGCGCACCCTGCTGAAGGCCATCCTGTCCTGAGCATGCAACACCCCGTTCGTGGTGAGCCTGTCGAACCCCACCCCCTTCGACAGGCTTGTATGGTCGTCTCAAGGCGAACGGAAACAGGGCATTCAGGGTCCGGGCAATGTGAATGATCCGAGCGGATTAAAGTTAAAGTTGCGCACTCGCACGCCGATACAATGTGTAACCGTCTGCTGCCGGACCACTCAACACGGAAATCCGTCGAATGCGCACCAATCTCCCCGTCACCACTGTCGAGACGGCTGTGCCCGAAGGGCAGTTCATCTACAGCCGCACCGACCTTCAGGGCAATATCGTCGAGGTCAATGATCTCTTCGTAAGCCTGTCCGGCTTCAGCCGTGAAGAACTCATCGGCCAGCCACACAATCTCGTGCGCCATCCGGACATGCCCGAGGAAGCCTTCCGCGACCTGTGGGTGTATCTGAAGCGGGGCGACCCATGGCAGGGGCTGGTCAAGAACCGTCGCAAGGACGGCGGTTTCTACTGGGTGCATGCCTTTGCCTCGCCGGTACGGGCAGAGGGCAAGGTGGTCGGTTACGAATCGGTGCGGCGTCGTGCCGACCCTCGGGACATCCACAAGCACGAACAGCTCTACGCCCGGATGCGGGCAGGTCGGGCGCGCAGCGTGCAACTGCAAAACGGGCGGATGCAGCATCGCGGCCTGCGCGGACGGCTGGAAACCCTGCCGCTCGGCCCGCGCTTTGGCCTGCCGATGCTTGCCATTCTGCTCGCCGTGCTGGCCGTCGGCATGGCCGGCTTCAACGGGCTGAAGGCGTCGCGCGACGCCCTCGACACCGTGTATCACGACCGTCTGGTGGTGATCGGCCAGCTTGCCACGATCCGCGATGCCGGCAACCGGATACGCCTGAGCCTGAGCGAAGCGGCCAATGACGACGCCCGCGCCTACCCCCTTGCAGACGGCATCGAACAGACCCTGCAGCATCAGCAGGCCGCCTGGCAGGCATTCCTGCAGACCTACCTGCTCGAGGAGGAAAAGCGTCTTGCCGGGGAGTTGGGCACTGTACTGAAGCGGCTCGACACCGTGTTCGCGCAGGGGGTTGCCAGCCTGCGCTCGGGCGACGTGTGGAATGCCAGCCGGCTGTCGAGCGACGAGCGCGTGCCCGACTACCGGAAGCGCGATGCCCTGCTCGACCAGCTCATTGCACTACAACTGCGCGTGGGCGAAGCCGAAGCGCAGGCAGGTGCACAGCGTTATGCGCTGAGCGTGGTGGTGTTCGGCGCCTCAATGGCGGTGGTGCTGGCGCTGATGCTGTTGCTGCATTTCTTCGTGCGCTCGGTGGTGCGCGACATCCGCAGCATCGAGCAGGTTGTCGAACACACCCAGCGCGACGGCGATGTACGCCGTATGGTCCGGGTTTCGCGTTTCGATGAACTGGGCCAGCTGGCCGATGCCTTCAACTCGATGATGGCCAACATCCAGACCATCCTCATCCAGATCCGCAGCGCCGCCACCCAGGTCTGTTCGCAGTCGGTCAGCCTGTCGGCCACCAGCCAGCAGGTCGCCGCCGACACCGCCGAATCCAGTGCGTCCGTCACCTCCACGGCCGCTGCCGTGGAAGAAGTCACCGTGGCCGTGGGCGAAGTGGCCGAACACTCGAAGACGGCCGCCCAGGCTGCGCGCGAATCCTCCACCCTGGCCACCGACGGGCTGAACACCGTGCGTCAGGTGTCCTCCGGCATCCAGGTGCTGGCGAAAACGGCAGAAGACACCACTGCAGTCATGGATCAGCTGGTGCGCTCATCCGAAGACATCGGCCGCATCGCCACCGTGATCAGCGAGATCGCGGAACAGACCAACCTGCTCGCCCTCAACGCCGCCATCGAAGCCGCCCGCGCCGGCGAACAGGGCCGGGGCTTTGCCGTGGTGGCCGACGAAGTGCGCAAGCTGGCCGAACGCACCCGCGAGGCCACTCGGGACATTGCCCGCATCATCGAAGAGCTGCGCGCCGAAACCCGCGAAGCCACCGAAAGCGTGCGGCAAAGCGAAGAACAGGTACGCACCGGCGTGTCGCTGGCCGGCTCTGCCCACCAAGCCCTCACCGCCATCCACGCCGCCGCCGAACGCTGCCTGCAACTGGTGAGCGATATCGAACTGGCCACCGGAGAGCAGTCCTCGGCCACCACCGAAATCTCGCGCAACATCGAACACATCGCCCAGATCGCCGACCACAGCGCCGCTTCGGTTGCCAGCATCGCCGACTCGGCTCACACCCTGTCCTCGGTGTCGACCGCGCTGGACTGTGCGGTGGCCAGGTTCAAACTGTAAGCTAGGCGCAAACTGCCATGAAAATACTTGAATACTCCGGACTCAATACTTCTCGGGTGCAAGCGGCCTACAACAAGATTCGCGAAACGCTGGCACGGGGAGACTTTCGGGCGGCACAGGTGAAAAAGCTGGCCGGCATCAGCGGTGCAAACTATTACCGTGCCCGCCTCAACGAGGCCGACCGCCTGCTGTTTACCCTGGTGCGGTACGGCGACGAGACCTGCATACTGATGCTTGAGATCATCGCCCATCACGCATACGACAAGTCACGCTTTTTGCGTGGCGTGCAGATCGACGAAGAGCGGATCATCGACGTCGAGGCCGACGCAGCGGT
Organism: Rhodocyclaceae bacterium; assembly: GCA_041678045.1. Classification (GTDB taxonomy): domain Bacteria; phylum Pseudomonadota; class Gammaproteobacteria; order Burkholderiales; family Rhodocyclaceae; genus UBA2357. The sequence goes on along the minus strand of JBAYOV010000027.1, from coordinate 6,751 downwards.
ATGTGAGGCTCAGCCGCTGCGCTACCTGCACCCGGAACACACCACGATCCACCTGCTCGACAAGCCATTGTCTTTTAACGATGCCCAGCACGCGATCTACCGTCGGCCAGCGCCCTTGATCCTGGTAGGCAGTGCCGGCAGCGGCAAGACCGCGCTGACCCTGGAAAAGCTCAAGCACGCCGAGGGCGAGGTGCTGTATGTCACGCATTCGACCTATCTGGCGCAAAGCGCCCGCGACCTGTATTACGCCCATGGCTTCGAGCACACCGGTCAAGACACCAGTTTCCTGTCCTTTCGTGAGTTCATCGAATCGATCCGCATGCCGGCTGGCCGTGAGGCGCGTTGGCGTGACTTTGCTGCGTGGTTTACGAGGATGCGGCAGAGCTTTCGCGACATCGAGGCACATCAGGCATTCGAGGAAATCCGTGGCGTCATCGTCGCGCGTGCGGGCGGCGTGCTGAGCCGCACCGAATACCTGGCACTGGGGGTACGCCAGTCGATTTTTCCGGCAGACAGCCGGGAGCGGCTGTATGACCTGTTCGAAAAATATCGAACGTGGTTGATCGAAGCCGGCCTGTTCGATCTTGGCCTGGTGACACAGGACTCCCGCCCGCAAGCGGCACCACGCTACGACTTCGTGGTGGTCGACGAAGTGCAGGATCTCACACCGGCACAACTCGATCTAGTCCTTGCAACACTGAAGAAACCCGGTCACTTTCTACTGTGCGGAGATTCGAACCAGATCGTGCACCCGAACTTCTTTTCCTGGAGTCAGGTGAAAAGCCTGTTCTGGCGCGACCCGGAACTAGCGAAGCGACAGGAACTGGCCGTATTGACGGCAAACTTCCGCAACGGTCGGGAAACCACCCGGGTTGCCAATACCCTGCTCAAGATCAAGCATCGTCGCTTCGGCTCGATCGACCGGGAAAGCAACTTCCTCGTCGATGCCACCAGCAGCGAACCTGGCCAGGTCGTGCTGATGGCAGACAAGGAGACTACGCTACGCGAGCTCGACAAAACCGTGCGCCAGTCCACCCGCTTTGCGGTACTGGTGATGCGCGACGAGGACAAGGCTGAAGCCAGAAAGCGATTCTCCACCCCACTGCTGTTCTCGATCCACGAAGCGAAGGGGCTGGAGTACGACAACATCGTGCTGTACCGCTTCATCTCCGACCACCGAAAGGAGTTCACCGATATCGTCGAGGGCGTCGTGGCCGAAGACCTCACTGTCGACAACCTTGAATACCGACGGGCACGCGACAAGGAAGACAAGTCGCTGGAGGTGTATAAGTTTTTCGTCAACGCGCTGTACGTCGCGCTGACACGCGCGATCCGCAACCTGTACTTGGTCGAATCGGACACCGGTCATCCCCTGTTCGGGCTGCTGGGTCTGGCGCAGGGAGAGACGGTGAAGCCGGAAGCGGCAAAGTCGTCCCTGGAGGATTGGCAGAAGGAAGCGCGCAAACTCGAATTGCAGGGCAAGCAGGAACAAGCCGATGCGATTCGCCGGGACATTCTGCGCCAAACCCCGGTGCCCTGGCCGGTAACGGACGAGGAGCGACTGCGCGAACTGCTGGTGAAGACTTTCAAGGATCGCGTGCCGGGCACCAAGCACCGTCAACAACTTTACGACTACGCAACGTGCTACGACGAGCCCGAACTCGCACGCATGCTCGCAGGGGAAGGAGGCTTCAGCGCAGCACGCGCCTTCGAACGCCAACTCATGACCCATGGCCGCAAGAGTTGGATGCCGTATTTCAACCGCAACTTCAAGGAAGTATTGCGCCAGTGCGACCTGCACGGCGTGGACCACCGCCTACCCCTGAACCAGACGCCTCTCATGGCCGCAGCCGCTGCGGGAAACATTCCTCTGATCGACGAACTGCTCGAACGCGGAGCCGATCTCGAAGCGACCGACCAATACGGCTGGAATGCATTGCACTGGGCCCTGCGCGAGTCCTTCCGCGACCCGGCGCATGCACGCAACGCACTCACCGCAGTGTTCGAGCGGGTGGCGCCGACACACATCGATTTCAATACGGGGGAGCGACTGGTTCGGATCGACCGCCATCACAGCGAATATTTTCTGGTACAGACGCTGTGGGTGCTCTTCCGCAGCCGCTTCACCCGGGTATATTTCCGCGCCCTGGCTGCATTCGAAACACAGATCATTCTGGAGGCCTGGGAACACCTGCCCCGCAGCGTGCTGCGCGCAGAACGCAACAAGCGGCAACACCTTTCGAGTGTGCTGTCACGCAACGAAGTGAAACGCGACTACGCCTACAACCGGCAACTGTTCCAACGCGTGACGCAAGGCTGGTACCAGTTCAACCCGCAGCTTTCGGTGCGTCGCAGGACGCGGGCCGAAGGCAGCGAGGTGGAAACCTGGGTGCCGGTATTTCAGGCATTGAACCTGCCGCTGGTGGCCGAATTCGCACGTCCCGAGCTCCGGAACATCGTCGAGGCGAACTGCGCAGCAGCCAAGCTGGCGCCGTGTTCGATGCCCATCATGATGGAACGGGAGATCATGATGGAACGGGATTTCGAACGTGAAATAGAGGCACTGCAGCTCGTAAGACGCAAAGCAATGGAACAGCGCGCACGCGCCAAGGCAGCCGGCAAATCGAAACCCTGAAAATTCACATCCTCCCCGGCCTAAAGGCAGGAGATTCCTGCGGCGCTCACCCCGGCATCGAGCCGGGATGAGTCGCTTCGGTGGGTTCCTGCTGCTGGCGACCCTACTGCTTCGCTCACTTCACTGGCGCAACGGGCGTGTCCCGCCCTGAGAATGTTGATCGCGCCGGCTACATCGGCGTTTTCCTCAAATCCACACGCAACACACCGGAACCGGGCCTGTGTACGCCGGTGGTCGGCGGACACATGACCGCAGCAGGGACAGGCGCGGCTGGTGTTCTGCGGCGGCACGGCAACGAGGATGCCGCCGCTCCATGCCAGCTTGTACTCCAGCTGGCGGCGGAACTCGAACCAACCCTGATCGAGGATGGCTTTGTTCAGGCCGGACTTGGCCCGAACATTCCTGCCCGGTTGTGCCTGCCGCCGACCTGGACATGTTCCGAACCTGCAAGTCCTCGATACACACCATCGCGTGGTTTTGGCTGATCGCGGTCGTCGCCCTCCACATACTTCACGTCGGAGTCGGCGTCGATCTGCGCCAGCGTCGCGTCGTGCATCAGGTCGGCGAGCTTGCCTTCGTCGGGCAGCATGGCCTCGGTGGCGTTGTCTGACTCTCCGGCCTGCTCCATTCGTGCGGCCACACGGTTGAAGAAGCTGCGCAGCGTGCGGTTCTGCTCTTTCGCACGCCCCTGGATCAAGCGCATTGCTTTCGCGTCGAGCTGCGCATCCTGCCGGCCATGCACCGCTTCGTGCAGGATCACGCCCGGCGCCGTCTGCGCGGACACGTTCGGCGCGATCAGAAATTGCAGGCCGGATTGCGTGTCGTAGAAGCCTTGGATGGCGCCGTTGCGGGAATGCTGAACGTCGATCTTTCGACGCTTCTTGACCGTGACTTTGACATCCTGCCTGGCCTGTTGCGCTTGCCTTCCCGGCATTGGGTCAGTAAGATCAAAGCGTTCTGTTTGAACCCCAAGGGATTGGCGGCCGGGAAGCGGTGCGGATTCAGCACCCGGCGACAGCAAGGGGGCACTGGCCGACCGCTGGCTGAGTGACTGGAATCCACCGCGCCCAGTCTGAACAGGACGCCCCCATACCGACTTTGGCGCGGGGCGAAGTGACACGATAGACCAGTGGTCGCCCATATCCTCAAGAACGAGTGCTTCGCGCATCCGTGGCGCCCATATAATGGTCTTGCCGGTTTCCTCGTACACCTCGTTCGCGCTGTTCGCTACCGCGACGACGTGGCGCGCGAAGTTTTCCCCTCGGTCATTTGTATATGACGGGGGTTCGCGTCGTTTCGAGATGTCGGACTCGCCAGCCAGTTTGACGATCCCAAAGCCACGATGGGACCCACGGTGGATGCCAACGGTCAGTCGAATCGGCTTGTCGTTCAGGTACGCCAGATCGCCAGACGTATTTCCGGCAAATTCCGGCGTCTCAGGCACGATGAAGTCGCCAACACGGCGAACCCCGTCACGCACAATCCGAAGGCTTTCCCTGATACCCGCCTCCGCATCCGCAAGACTGCGCCCTGTCTTCTCCGCAAACGCCCGCGCAATCTCAACGGGGTCTGTACTGTCGATCAGCACCAGCCCGCCTTTCTGCCCCTTTTCGCCACGTTCGAGCATGGCATCGAGCGCTTCGGAAAGCCCCGGCATGCGGCGCTTGAATGCCGCGCGAAGGCCAGAACGGCTGAAGCTCACGTCCGGCCGATTGACAATGTCGGCATCGGTGATTACTCTGCTGTTAAGCCTCTTGATGGTGTTCGCCTCGGGCAATTGGAGCCCGACCGCACGAAGCCATCTCGGGGCTTTCTCTTTTTGGTAGTAGCGCAAGCTGCCAGCCATCCATCGCTCAATGTCCGCGATGTCGTCCTTGCCGTAAATGCTGGCGATCTTGTTGATGTTGTGGAACCCACCGCCCTTCGCATCCATGTGCACCGCCACCACAACCGGCCGCCCGCTATCGTCACGCGCATCGACGAGCGCGACCATGGCGCCATGTTCCGTGCGCGAGTCGAAAACCATCACCGGATCAGCAATCAGCGCCGGCAGATTGCGCAGTGCCGCAACCGGCACGTCGTGACCACGGATCGCGGGGCGGTTTGCTTTGTGGATCATGCTCGACGGCATCTGTATCGGTAGCGCTTTGGCGCCAAGCGCACGCAGCACGGCCGGCGTATCGCCCACCGTCAGGTCTGTACGCGGTGCGTTTTCCGCTGCGGCAATACGATCAACCGCGCTGGCAAACTGCTGCGCATCGTAGGCGTCCGGCGTAAACACACTCTTCTTGCCACGCCCTTCGCTGGCAGATACCGACTTGGATTTCCCATCAACAGCGCCTCGCGCCGCCCGCTCCACCCCGACCATCGCATATCCCACCAGATCATCGACGGTCAGCGCCTTGACCCGGCCATGCCGGATCATCCACGTTCTGAGGCTGGCCGCCACGCTGCGCAGGAAGTCGCCGATCTTCTTGCCGAATGTCCTGTCAGCCCACGCGAAGAACTTGCTGTCGGCCATCTTGTAGCCCGCACTGCGCCCCTCGATCACCGCCTGCTCCACGATGTAGGGGGCTGCCTCCTTGCTGTCGGTAGCCGCTCCGGCCTCAACCATGCGCTGCGCCACGCGATCAAGAAAGGCGCGCAGGTCTGCGTCCTGCTCCTGCTCCCGGTTCCGCAGCATGTCCATCGCCCGGGCATCGATTTTCGCGCGATGCTGGCCATGGACAGCCTCATGCAACAGCACGGCCGGCGCCGTCACCGGGTCAGTGTTCGGCCCGACCATGAACGTCAGGCCGGACTTCGGATCGTAGAAGCCGTTGATCGATCCATCCTCTTTGCTGAACATTTCAACCGCTTCATCGAGCGTTCGCCCGGTCTTCTCCGCAAACACCCGTGCAATCTGCAGCGGATCGGCACTGTCGAGCACCACCAGCCCGCCTTTCTCGCCTTGGCGGCCACGCGCAAGCATCACCTCAACGTTGCCAGCCAGACCCGGGAACTGCCGGCGCACAGCTCGCAGCAAACCGGATTCCGTCATCGGCATCCGGCTGGTCGCGTTGTGCGGGGGCGTCACGATCCGCTTGCCGTTGAACGTCACCAGCACATCGCCCGGCATCGTGTCCGACGTGTAGCCCGGCGCAATCGCCCTGCGCTGCTCGGGCGTCATCTGCCTGCGCGCCTCAACGTTGCGGGCTTCCACCTCCCCCGCCAGCCTGCGGTACGTGTCCGCGCCCTGCTCCTGGCTGTCGCTGGCAAACGCCTCCGGGCTGCCCCCCTGTGCAAACCCTTCGCGGAACTGGATGCCGTGCTGCAACTCGTGCAACAAGGTCTTGACCATCGCCTCACGCTTCACGCGCGGATTGATCTGCAGCAGGCCAGCCCCGGTGTGCTCCGAATGCTGATAGCGCGCCTGCGCCCGGATTGCTGCCGGCAATAGTTCGACCCGCACATCCGCCAGGTGCGGATAGGCCGCAAACAGTTGCGGGTGGTCCAGCACATCGGCCACGCGCACCACTTCGCCATCGAGCAGCGCAGCGTCGTAAATCTCGGCCGCGTTCGCCCCCCCGACCGCCACCCGGGCCTGGTCGTCACTGATCTCGAATCGCCACCTCCCATCGTCGCCCCGGTGCCAACCGGTGTCCTGGCGAACCGTTTCCGCGTTCTCGCCCATTGCGACGCGGCGCTGCGCAGCGGCCAGTGCGTACTGGTCGGCAGTCTGGGCGGTACGGCCGGCGAAGGAGAATCGGATGTCGGGGTTCGAGCCGTCGAAGGTGCCTTGGTTACCGGTGGCGGACTTGGCCTGACCCGGCGCAAAGGCAATGACCTGATCGCCGATCAGGGCGCCGTCGTGACCCGCCGCCTCGGCATCGTGCAGCAACCTGGCTTGTTCGGCCAGCGAACGCGGGGCATCGTCGATACTGGCCGGATTGCGGATGCTCACAAATGCAGGGAGTATGTTCGCCCCCCGCTCAAATCCGCGACGCCCCTCAAGGTAATACTCCACCGACTCAGGAGAGGTCCCAAAGAAAATGCCCCCGGAGTTCTCGGCTTCTCCATACCTGAAGTTCGACTCGGCCCCACGGTCGAAGGCGTTGAAGTCGGCAAGCGTGCCGT
>JBAYOV010000026.1:0-48474 GCA_041678045.1 Rhodocyclaceae bacterium | reverse complement strand
TCCGTCGCTGATCATCTCGGTGGCGGCCGGTATGGTGGTGTACCGTGTGGGAGACGATCAGGATGTCGGCAACCTGGTGATCGGGCAGGTGTTCTCCAACCCGCAGGTGCTCACCCTTACCGCAGTCATCATTGGCGCACTGGGCCTGATTCCGGGCATGCCCAACCTGGTGTTCATCCTGATTGCCGGCGCGCTCGGCGGGCTGGCCTGGCACCGGCGCAAGGCCATGGTGGCCGAGGCACTGAGTGCCGCGCAGGCACCGACGCCACAGTCCGCTGCCGCCGCGCAGGCGCAGGCGGAAGAGGCCGCCGAATCGAGCGAAGCGAGCTGGAGCGACGTCACGCCGGTCGATGTGCTCGGGCTGGAGGTGGGTTACCGGCTGATTCCGATGGTAGACAAGGGGCAGGACGGCGAACTGCTCAAACGCATCCGGGGGCTGCGCAAGAAGTTTGCGCAGGAGGTGGGTTTTCTGACTGCGCCGGTGCATATTCGCGACAACCTCGAACTCAAGCCAAATGCTTACCGAATCACGCTGAAGGGTGTGGAGATCGGGCTGGGCGAGGCTTATCCCGGGCAGTATCTGGCGATCAATCCGGGGCGTGTCACCGGTCCGCTGCAGGGGCGAGAAACCCGCGACCCAGCCTTCGACTTGCCGGCTTACTGGATCGATGTTGCACAGCGCGAGCAGGCGCATGCGCTTGGCTACACCGTGGTCGATGCCAGCACGGTGGTGGCCACCCACCTGAACCATGTCATTCTCAACCACGCGGCCGAGCTGCTGGGCCGGCAGGAAACCCAGGCGCTGCTCGATCATATCGCCAAGACCGCGCCGAAGCTGGTCGAGAACCTGGTCCCCGATGCCTTGCCACTCGGTTCGGTGCAAAGGGTACTGCAGTATCTGCTCGAAGAGGGCATCAACATCCGCGACATGCGCAGCATCATCGAAATTCTGGCCGAGCAGGCCCCGCGCACCCAGGACCCGATGGAGCTGACCAGCCGGGTCCGTCAGGGGCTGGGCAGGGCGATCATGCAGGGGCTGTTCCCGGGCAATGGCGAAATCCAGGTGCTGGCGCTCGATCCGACGCTCGAACGCATTCTGGTGCAGGCAATGTCGGCCGGGGGCGACGGTGCTATCGAACCGGGGCTGGCCGACGGGCTGCTGCGGCAGACCGCCGAGGCGGCCCAGCGCCAGGAAGATATCGGCCTGCCTCCGGTGCTGCTGGTGCCGCCGCAGCTGCGCTGGCTGCTGTCGCGCTTCCTGCGCCGCAGCGTGCCGTCGCTGAAGGTGGTGTCCAACGCCGAAGTGCCCGAATCGCGCACCATCCGTGTCACCGCAATGGTGGGCGGTGCGGCCTGAGTGCGGGATACAAGGCGCGGAATAGACGGGTAGAAGCGCGTTTATTCCCGGCTATCGCCACCTTCACCGACGGGCATAATGAATCCGAGGCTGCCTGTAATGCGAGGTGGCAGGGAGAACCGGTATGAACGTCAAGCGCTACTTTGGAAAAACCGCACGTGAGGCCTTGCGTGAGCTCAAGGCAGAACTCGGAGCGGATGCGATCGTGCTGTCCAACCGGGCCGTGAGCGGTGGCGTGGAAATCATTGCCCTGCCGGCCGAAGCGGTGGGTGTGCTCCAGAGCGGACAGAGTGGTGCTGCGGCAACGGGCCGCGCATCGGCCCAGCCCGTCGCGAGCACGCCTCGGGCAAAGCCTGTCGAACCGCGTCAGCCCCTGGTGATGGACGAGGCCGACGACGATGATTACCGCATCAGCCTGTCGGCAAGCCGTTCGGCACTGCGCGACCAGGTGCCGCGCGACGACGAGCGCCTGTCCGGTGCTGCGGCTGCGCGCCCGGTGATCCGCCCCTTCCAGCCGCCACGGGTGGAAACCGCCGATTACCTGATGCGGCAGAAGCCGTATCCCGATGAAGTGCGTATCAGTCGCCCGACGCCCGACGCAGCGTTCGATGCACCTGCCCCCGACCATGAGGCCGAGCGCCAGCGCGAGGCGCAAGCCCGCGCTGCTCGTGCAAAGGCCGAGGCCGAAGCCCGCCGGCAGCAGGAGCAGGAGCGGGCCCAGCGCGATGAGGCACGCATCCAGGCATTACAGGAAGCCAATACCCGGCTGATGGAAGAGCTCGGCAGCATCCGGGGCATGATCGAGCGCCAGCTGGCCGGATTTGCCTGGGGTGAAACGCGCAAGAAGGCTCCGGCGCGTGCCGAGATTGTCGGCGAACTGCTGCAGGCCGGCTTTGCCACTCAGCTTGCCCGCCAGCTGGCCGAATCGGTGGGTGATGAGTCGAGCATGGACGAGGCTCGTGCAATGGTGCGCCAGTGCCTGGCCCGAGACCTGCGGGCGATGTCCTCCGATGACGACCTGATCGAGCAGGGCGGCATTTATGCCCTGGTCGGCCCCACCGGTGTGGGCAAGACCACCACCACGGCGAAGATTGCTGCGCGTTTTGTGGTGCGTCATGGCGCCGAACGTCTCGCCCTGATCACCACCGATGGCTATCGTATTGGCGCCCAGGAGCAGCTGCGCATTTATGGCCGGATTCTCGGCGTGCCGGTGTTCCCGGTGCGCGACGCTTATGAGCTGCGCCAGACCCTGAGCGAACTGCGCAACAAGCAGATGGTGCTGATCGACACGGTGGGCATGAGTCAACACGATCGCATGGTGGCTCAGCAAGCCGCCATGCTCAGCGGTGCCGGTACGGTGCGCCGCCTGCTGTTGCTCAATGCGACCTGCCGTGGTGACACCCTGGACGACGTCATCAAGGCTTACCGTGGCCCCGATCTTGCCGGCTGCATCTTCTCCAAGGTGGATGAGGCGGCATCCCTGGCGCCGGCGATCAGTGCGGCCATCAGCCATGAACTCGATGTGTACTATGTGACCAACGGGCAGCGGGTGCCCGAAGACCTGCACCTGCCCAACCGGTCGTATCTGCTGCACCGCGCGCTGCGTGCCCATGGCGAGGATTCGCCCTGGCAATTGCAGGGCGATGAGGCTGCGCTGATGATGGCCGCAGGCATGGAGCGCTGACATGATCGACCCACGTGAAGACCAGGCTGCCGGCCTGCGCAGGCTGTTCAGAAAGGCGCCCCCCACCGTGGTGGCCCTGTACGCCACCGGCCGCAACAAGCTCAGCACCACCGTGCAGACGGCCTACGGCATTGCCGGCCACTCCGATCGGGTGTTGATCCTCGACGAAGCCACCGGCAGCGATGCGCTGGCCTCGGTGTTCGATCTGCCGGCCGGTCCCGACCTGCTCAGCGTGCTGGGTGACAGGGTGTCGGAAACTTCGCTCATCCAGCCAATTCCCGGCCTGCTGGGGCGTGTGCCGGTGAGCGCCGCAGCGCTGGCCCTGCCGCTGCTCGACGATGAGCGTCGCGCCCGTCTGGTGGCGGCTCTGCGCGCGCTGTATCGCCATGCCGGTTTCGTGCTGGTGCACTCCACCTGTGAAGCGGCTGCCGATCCGTCGCCCTTCGTGTTTTCCGCGCCGCGCCGCCTGGTGGTGGCCGAAGCCAGCCGCAGTGGGGCGACCGAGAGTTACCAGTTGATCAAACGGCTCGCTGCCGCCGGCGCCGGTTCGCTGCATGTGGCCGTTGCCCGCGCGCGCGACCGTGACGAAGCCCGGGCCTTCTTCAACAGCCTCAACGGTCTGGTGCGTCGTCACATCGGCGTACCCCTGGCCTGGCTGGGCGAGATCGAACGCGATAACCTGAGCGCGGGTCTGCTGCAGGAGGCTGCAGCCAGCTCCCAGCGGGGGGCCGAAACGGCCTTTTTGCGTCGTCTCGAGACGCTCGCCCGATCCACGCCCCTGAATGGTCTCGCGGGCGCGAGGTAACGGCCATGGCCATGCTATATTCGTCCCGAAGAGCCACCGCCGCTGCGGGACAATATAATATTCCTGTCTCTGTGGAGGCTGGCCAGCCGCGCCCCGGGCGCAGGAAAATTCAGGCGGTGTGGATGTACGACGCAGACGGAAATCTCGACAAGGCTTCGTTGGTGGAAAGCTATGCGCAGCTGGTCAAGCGCATCGCTTCGCAGTTGCTCGCCAGGCTGCCGGCCAGCGTGCAGTTCGAGGACATGGTCCAGAACGGCATGATCGGCCTGCTCGATGCCATGGATCGCTTCGAGGACGGCATGGGCGCCCAGTTCGAGACCTATGCGGTGCAGCGCATCCGGGGCGCAATGCTCGACGGGCTGCGCGAAAACGACTGGTTGCCACGCAGCCTGCGTCGCGACATGCGCCGGATCGAGGCGGCCATGCATGGGCTGGAGCAGGAACTGGGCCGGGCGCCGGTCGAGGGTGAGGTGGCCCAGGCGCTGGACATGTCCTTGCCGGATTATCAGCGTCTGCTGCAGGATGCACGCGGCCATCAACTGCTGTACATCGAAGACTGCCGGGGTGACGGGGGCGAGGATTTTCTGGAGCGTTACCAGTCCGACGAGGAGGACGACCCGCTCAGCCTGCTTGAAGATGCGGACATGCGCGATGCCCTGATCGAGGCCATCAACGCACTGCCCGAGCGGGAGAAGCAGGTGATGGGCCTGTACTACGAGCATGAGCTGAATCTGCGTGAAATCGGCGAAGTGCTCGGCGTGTCGGAGTCCCGAGTGTGTCAGTTGCACAGCCAGTGCGTGGCCAGGCTGCGGGCGCGCCTGTTCGGCGGTACCACCGGCAGCCTGCCTGCGTCACGCCGGGGACGGCCGGCAAAGCATAAAGTGAGTCAATGAATACCGCAGGCAGCGGGGGATAACGCATGGACAGAATCAGCCTTGCCGGTCTGGTGCTGGGGCTGGCGGCGATCATTGTCGGGCAGATTCTGGAGGGGGGGCATGTGTCCTCTCTCGTACAGCCGACCGCCTTTCTGATCGTGATTGGTGGCACGCTGGGCGCGGTCATGCTGCAAAGTCCGGCACGCGTGTTTGTGGATGGGTTGCGCATGGTGCGCTGGGTGTTCACCCCGCCGGTGGTCAACCCGACCGCCTTGATCGAAGAAACCACGCGCTGGAGCCTGATTGCCCGCAAGGAAGGGCTGCTGGCCTTGGAGAGCCGCATTCCGATGCTGGCCGATCCGTTTACCCGCAAGGGCTTGCAATTGCTTGTCGATGGCGTGGAGCCGGAACGCCTGCGCGAAGTGCTCGAAGTGGAGATCGATGCCAGCGAGACGCAACTCAAGCAGGGCGCCCGAATCTGGGAGGCGGCCGGGGGATATGCACCGACGATCGGTATTCTCGGGGCTGTGATGGGCCTGATCCATGTGATGGAAAACCTCTCCGACCCCTCGCTGCTGGGGGCCGGCATTGCGGTGGCTTTTGTGGCCACGATCTACGGCGTGGGGTTTGCCAACCTGGTGTTTCTGCCCGTCTCCAAAAAACTGCTGGCACACATCGGCACCATCACGGCCCAGCGCGAGATGCTGGTCGATGGTCTGGTGGGCATTGCCAATGGCGACAATCCACGCATCATCGAAAGCCGCATGCGCGGCTATGTGGTGTGAGGTGAATGATGTGTGAGGTCCGCCGCTGCTGTGTGTGGGGTCGGCCCCGGCAGCGGCAGGAGACGGCGTGCCCCCTGCCGGCCTGTGTGTTCATCAACCCAGTCTGAAGCTGCCCACTGACTGCTTCAGGCTTTCCGACAGGCTGCGCAGTTCATCGGCGGTGTGAGACATGTGCGTCAGCGCTGCGTGGCCGCCTTCGATCATCTGCGCGATGCGCTCCACGGTCTGGCTGATCTGGTTGCTGGCCTGGCTTTGTTCGCGCACGGCGGTACTGATGCCGTCCATTTCCGAAGTGCTCTGATCCACGGCTTGATTGGCCGCGCCCACTGCCCGCAGGCTGTCCTGCATGTGTTCGCGGCTCGCCTCCAGGGCGTCGATGCCGCGCTTGAGTTCGCGATCGAGTTCTTCGGCTTCGTTGCCCAGGGTGGCGGTGATCGAGTCGATTTCGGTCGCTGAATGGCCGGATTTCTCAGCCAGTTTGCGCACTTCGTCCGCAACCACCGCAAAGCCGCGACCCTGTTCGCCGGCACGGGCGGCCTCGATGGCTGCGTTCAGCGCCAGCAGGTTGGTTTGCTCGGCGATCTCACGCACCTGTTGGGTGATACGGGTGATATGGCGGGCATCCTCGATGAAGCGGGTGGCCACGGCGCTGACATGCTCCATCACCTTGTGGGTCTGCTCCACCGTGCCCGACAGGTCGCTCAGGCGCGCGCTTGCAGACTGCGAGTCGTTGCGTGCAGTGCGCGAGAGGTCGTTTACCCGTTGGGCGTTTTCGCTGATCATCTGGATGGAGGCGGTCATCTGCTCGACGGCGGCGGCGGCGGAGGCGGCCGAGGCCGACTGCTGGGCTGCGGCGGCAGTGGCGTCCTGCGCGTCGCTGGCCAGGCTCACCGAGGCGCTGTCGACCGTCACCACAGTGTCCGAAACCTGGCGGATGAGGCGACCCAGATCGTTGCGGATCGATTCGGCGCTGTTGGCGATGCGGCCGATTTCGTCTTCGGTGTGGGCCACGATGGGAGCGCCGAAATCTCCCCGCGCAAGCGTGCGCAGGCTGTTGTCCAGCTCCCGCGCAGGGCGCACCACCTGTCGTTCGAGCATGCCGACGAACAGCAGGAAGGCGAGCACGCAGGCCACCGCCATCAGCGCCAGGCTGATGCGGATGGCGCGTGGGCCGGCCGCGCCGATGCGTTCGCGCTCGGTGTCTATGGTCTGGCCGATGCTGCGCACGATGTTGGCTAGCGCAGTGGAGGGGGTGGCCTCCAGGCCGGCGGTATCGGTGTCGGTGCCGACGATGTCGAAATAGGTCTGATACTGCTTGAGCGCCGTGCGGAAGTGCTCGCCCATTTCCCGGTGACTCTGGATGAAGGTGTCGACCTGGCTGCGCAACTGGCTGTCGCTCAGTGTGTTGCGCAGTCGCTCCATGCTGTTGCGCACCTGCGCTTCTTGCTCTTCGAACGCTGCCCAGTAACGCGCCAGTTCGTGGTGGTCCGCGCCACGCAAAATGGTGTTCTTCCATTCGCGCAACTGTGCGGACAGGGCAGAATCGGCCGCAATGATCAGGGCGCGATCTTCCTCCAGTTTGCGCACTTCGACGGAAAAGGCCTTGATGGCCTGGGATTGCAAGAACAGGCCCACACCTGCGGCGATCAACACCAGCAGGGTACCGGCACCTGCGATCAGCAACAGCTTGTTGCGCACGCTTTGTACGATGAATTTCATTTTTATAGTCCTTCTTGTCAGGCTGTCTCCAAGCCTTGAACGACAAATTTTCCGGAATCTTGAGCGTTTTGCCAGTTTTGTTGTATTGAGTTGTTTGTCATTATCGGCAGTTGCCGTCTCACGAACCGCCTGCCGAGGGTCAGCGACGGGCTCGAACAGCTTGCTGTTGCGGGACGTGCAGGAATGATACTCTTTGCAGCAAGGTGAAGACCGGTACCGTCCCTTACCGGCCACGGGCATGTTGCAGCAATGGCGCGAAGACGCAAACGGCAGGAAGAACACGACAATCACGAGCGCTGGATGGTGTCCTATGCGGACTTCATCACACTGCTGTTCGCTTTTTTCGTGGTGATGTACTCCTTGTCTTCGGTGAATGAAGGCAAGTACAAGATCCTGTCCGATTCGCTGGTCAGCGCGTTTCGCAATGTGACCATCAACGAGTCGGGCGAACAGGTGGTGATGCCGCCCATCGTGCCGCCGGTGATCCACCGCAGCGCGCCGCCACAAAGCCCCGAGGCGGAGGTGCGTCGGGAACAGCAGGTGAGACAGGTGCGCAACATGGCAGACGAGATCCGCCGGGTGCTCGAACCGCTGTCGCGTACGGGCCAGGTGACCGTCACCGAAGGGGCGCACGGCATTTCGGTCGAGATCAATGCGAGCGTGCTGTTTGCCTCGGGCGAGGCCGCGCTCGGGCCAGCGGCCACGGCGCCGTTGCGGGCGGTGGCCAGCGTGCTGGCGGGGGCGGATTTTCCGGTGAAGGTGGAGGGACATACCGACGATACCCCGATCAACACCTTCCGCTTTCCGTCCAACTGGGAGCTGTCGTCGGCGCGGGCCTCGTCGGTCGTGCGTCTGTTCATCGACGCAGGCGTTGATCCGGCCACCCTGACTGCGGCAGGCTACAGCGACCAGCGTCCGATCGGTGACAATGCCACGCCCGAAGGGCGGGCACGCAACCGGCGGGTGACGATCTTGATCGAGTCGATGTTCGAAGCGCCCGACGCGCCAAGCGGGGCGGGCGCCGGTCGGGACTTCGAAGCCTTCGAGCCCTTGCCGGCCGAGCCGGTGCCCTTGCAGCCCGATGACCCGATCCTGTCCATCCTGCCCGAACGGGGGCCGGATGCAGCGGAGGAGGCCCTGTCGGTACCCGCGTTGCCACAGGAGGGCGGCTTCACGCCCGATCCGGCAGGGCGTGTGCCGGGCGCGTTCGCCCCCGGCAGTTTGCCCGCAGCCGTCCAGTAACGCAGGAACTCAGTAACGCAGGCGCTCGACGGCGATGCGCCGGGCCATGGCGCTGCCCTTGCGTGCGCGACGGTGGCGCAGCCCCTCGCGCTGGGCTGGCTTGTATTCGATTTCAGCAGGTTTGCCGCCACGCAGCGTGCCTTCGACGAACACGCTGGCCTCATCGGGCGGTACCCCGACGGCGGCGAGTGCTTCGCCCTCTTCGAGCGCCATCACGATCACGCCGCGACCACCGGCCTGCACCTTCATCTCGCTGCGCGGGAACACCAGCATGCGGCCGTTCTCCGATACCGACACCACCCAGTTGCCGCTTGCCGGGGCAGGGGGGAGCACGCGCTCACCCTTTTCCAGCGACATGAAGGCCTTTCCGGTGCGCTGTCGGCTGGTGGCGTCGGCCAGGGTGCAGATGAAGCCGTAGCCGCCGGAGTGGGCAAACAGCCACGGGCTCTCGGGGGCGGCGGACAGCACCTGGGCGAGCTTGCCACCGTCCTGGAAGCTGACGAAGGTGGTGATGGGCGCACCATCGCCCCGGCCGCCCGGCAGTTCGGACACTTTCAGCGTATAGGCCCGACCCTTGTGGTCAATCACCACCAGCGGCCAAGTGGTTCGGGTTTCGATAACCGCAAAGCCGTGGTCGCCGGCCTTGTAGTTGATGGCTGCGGGGTCGATGCCGTGCCCCTGGCGGGTGCGAATCCAGCCGTTGCGCGACAGGATCAGCGTGACCGGTTCATCGGGGGCGCTGATCTCGGCGGGGGCCACCGGGGTGACCACTTCGAGCACGGTGCGCCGGTCGTCGCCGAACTTCTTGGTGTCCTCACGAATCTCCCGCACGATCAGGCGCGTCATCGCGGTGTGGTTGTCGAGCAACTCCTGAAGGCCGTTGCGTTCCTCGCGCAGTTCGTTGAGCTCCTTTTCGATCTTGAAGCCTTCCAGGCGGGCGAGTTGGCGCAGGCGGATTTCGAGGATGTCCTCGGCCTGGGTTTCGCTCAGTCCGAAGACGGCCATCAGGGCTGGCTTGGGTTCGTCGGACTCGCGAATCACGCGAATCACGTCCTCGATATGCAGGAAGGCGATCATCCGCCCTTCCAGGATGTGGATGCGCCGGTCCACTTCGTCGAGCCGGTGGCGGGTGCGCCGCTCAACGGTGACGAAGCGGAAGTCGATCCACTCGCGCAGGATCTGTACCAGATTCTTTTGCTGTGGTCGGCCGTCGCGCCCGATCATCGTGAGATTGATCGAGGTGTTGGTCTCCAGGCTGGTGTGTGCCAGCAGCACCGCCATGAATTCGTCGCGATTCTGTCGGCTGGACTTGGGTTCGAGCACGAGGCGCACTGGCGACTTGTCGCTGGATTCGTCGCGCACCGTGTCAAGCACACCGAGCATGAGCTGCTTGAGGTTTTTCTGGTCCTGCGAAACCTCTTTCTTGCCCGTGCGGGGCTGGGGGTTGGTGGCGGCCTCGATTTCGGCCAGCACGCTGGCGGTCGAGATGCCATGCGGCAATTCATCCACCACGACCCGCCACTGGCCGCGCGCCAGCTCTTCGACATGCCAGCGGGCTCGCAGACGCAAGGAGCCACGTCCGCAGGTGTAGGCTTCGCGAATGGTTTCCGGGCTGGAGATCAGCTGTCCGCCGCCAGGGTAGTCGGGGCCGGGCAGCAGCGCCAGCACCTCGTCCAGTCCGGCTTCGGGGTGGCGGATCAGGTGGCAGGTGGCTTCGGCCACCTCGCGCAGGTTGTGTGGCGGGATCTCGGTAGCCATGCCCACCGCGATCCCGGAGGCGCCGTTGAGCAGCACGAAGGGCAGGCGGGCCGGCAGAAAGCGGGGCTCCTCGAAGGCGCCGTCGTAGTTGGGCAGAAAGTCCACGGTGCCGCGATCGATCTCGGACAGCAGCAACTCGGCAATCGGTGTCAGCCGGCATTCGGTGTAGCGCATCGCGGCTGGCGAGTCACCGTCGCGCGAACCAAAGTTGCCCTGACCGTCGACCAGTGGGTAACGCAGCGAGAAGTCCTGCGCCACGCGCACCATCGCGTCGTATACCGAGCTGTCGCCGTGCGGGTGGTATTTGCCGATCACGTCGCCCACCACCCGGGCGGACTTCACATGCTTGGCCCCGGCCGACAGGCGCATCTCGTTCATCGCGTACAGGATGCGCCGCTGCACGGGTTTCAGCCCGTCCTCGACCTGGGGCAGGGCGCGCGACTTGACCACGCTCATTGCATAGGCAAGGTAGGCGCGCTCGGCGTAGCGGTCCAGCGGCAGGCTGCCGTCGTCGTCGCCCGTCGGGTCGGTGGGGGCGGATGGCGGGTCTTCAGGAGGTGGGAAAAACAGTTCCAGTGTGTCTTGAGTCATGAGTGCATCCTGCGCTGTGGGGGGCGCCCCCCGGCGATGGCCGGCCCGATTGTCACGGCGTGCCAGACACTGTACGCTGCGGGCATGGTACGGGTAGGGGTGCGACGATGACAGAGCACGATGAAGACGATCCGCATAGCAATTTTTCGGTGGGTCATCAGGATCCTTTGCTCGACCGGTTGCACGCGATCATCCGCCAGGCCGTTCGGGCGCTGTCGGTGCTGATGGTGCTGGTGATCCTGTGGGGCATCGCGGATGTGGTCTGGGTGCTCTATCAGAAACTTTCTGCGCCACCGGTCATGCTGCTCGGCATCGGCGACATTTTCGCGATCTTCGGCGCTTTTCTGGTGGTACTGATCGCGATCGAGATTTTCGTGAATATCTCGCTCTACCTGCGCGACGATGTCATCCATGTGAAGCTGGTGGTGGCCACCGCGCTGATGGCCATCGCGCGCAAGGTGATTGTGCTCGACTACAACACGGTGGAGCCGGCCTATGTGTATGCGACGGCGGCCACCGTGCTGGCGCTGGGCATTACCTACTGGCTGGTGAGCAAGAAGGCGAGAACCTGAGTGCCAATGGACGGGGCGGTGTTCAAACATCGGCCTCCACCGTGTCGCCGTTTTCCTCCATCCAGGCGCGCCGGCCGGCGGCCTCGCCCTTGCCCATCAGGAGGGTGAACATTCTGAGGGTGTCCTCCAGCGCGCCGCTGCGCACCCTGACCGGCAGCACCCGGCGGGTGGCCGGGTCCATGGTGGTTTCGCGCAATTGTTCCGGATTCATCTCGCCCAGACCCTTGAAGCGGCCCACCTCGATTGCATCGGGACGGGCGCCTTCCTTGATCAGCCGGTCGCGGATGGCCGTCAGTTCGCCTTCGTCCAACGCGTACAGGCGCCGGGCCGGGCGCTTCTTGCCCTGGGCGGGCACGTCGATGCGGTACAGCGGAGGCTGCGCGACGTAGATGTGCCCGTGCTCGATGAGTTTGGGGAAGTGCCGGAAAAACAGGGTGAGCAGCAGGGTCTGGATGTGCAGCCCGTCCACATCGGCATCTGACATGATGATCACCTTGCCATAGCGCAGGCCGGACAGGTCGGGTGTGCTGTCGGCCGTGTGGGCGTCCACCCCGAGTGCCACCGCGATATCGTGAATTTCGGCGTTTGCCAGCAGGCGGTTGGGGTCCACCTCCCAGGCATTCTGCACCTTGCCGCGCAGTGGCAGGATGGCCTGGGTTTCCTTGTTGCGCGCCATTTTCGCCGACCCCCCTGCCGAATCCCCTTCGACCAGGAACAGTTCGTTGTCGGCCACATCCTCGGATTCGCAGTCCGACAGCTTGCCGGGCAGTACGGCAACCCCTGAGGTCTTTTTCTTCTCGACCTTCTGTGCGCTGCGCTGGCGGGCCATGGCCTGTTTGATGGACAGTTCGGCAATCGCCCGACCCGCTTCGACATGGTTGTTGAGCCAGATTTCGAACGGGTCGCGGACTTGGCTGGAAACCAGCTTTACGGCCTCGCGCGAGTTGAGCTTCTCCTTCACCTGTCCCTGGAACTGGGGGTCGAGCAGGCGGGCGGAGAGCACGAAGCTCATGCGCCCGCATACGTCTTCCTGCTGCAGTTTCACGCCACGCGGCAGCATTGCGTGATGGTCGATGAAGGATTTGATCGCCTCGAACACGCCGGCCCGCAGCCCGGATTCATGGGTTCCCCCGGCAACCGTCGGAATCAGGTTGACATAGGACTCGCTCGGCACCGAGCTTTCGAACCAGCCGATGGCCCAGGCGGCGCCCTCGCCAGCGGCAAAGCTGGCATCGTCATGGCCGGCATGGCGCTCTTCGGCGTAAATTGGGCACACGGGGTCCAGATCGCCGGCAAGTTCCTTCAGATAGCCCGCCAGACCTTCCGGGTAGCTCCACACTTTGCTCAGCGTGCTGCCGTCGGCCTGTTCCACATCCAGTTGCACCGCCACGCCGGGCAGCAACACCGCCTTGCTGCGCAGCAGGCGCTCAAGCTCGCCCATCGGTACGCGGGGGGTGTCGAAATACCGGGCGTCGGGCCAGACCCGCACCCGGGTGCCCGTTTTTCGGCCGCAACTGCCCTCGATGCGGATGTCGCTCACCTGCTCGCCACCTTCGGAAAAATCGACCCGGTGAATCTTGCCGTCGCGCCGCACCTCGACTTCGATCCGGGTCGACAGCGCATTGGTCACCGACACGCCCACCCCGTGCAGCCCCCCGGAAAAGGCATAAGCGCCATTGCCGTCGCGCTTGTCGAACTTGCCCCCGGCGTGCAGCCGGGTGTAGGCGAGCACCACCACCGGTACGCCTTCCTGCGGATGCAGGCCGACCGGAATGCCGCGCCCGTCGTCAGCCACGCTGATCGAGCCGTCCTGATGCAGGGTGACCTGAATGCGGCTTGCAAAGCCGCCCAGCGCCTCGTCGGCGGCGTTGTCTATGACTTCCTGGATGATGTGCGCGGGGGAGTCGGTGCGGGTGTACATGCCCGGCCGCTCGCGTACGGGCTCGAGTCCCTTGAGTACGCGGAAGGAAGATTCGTCGTATTGCTTGGCGGTCATCGGCAATGAGAAGGCCTGGAGAAGGGCCTGGCCTGGTTGCGGGGGCTCAAGGATACCGTTCGCAGCGATTGACGCAACTGTATGAAGTCCTGCGGGCCTGTGTGGTCCGACAAAGAGGAGGGTTCTGGGGGGAGGCCCGGTGGAGGCTGCCCGGGTTTCAGGCGCTGCCCAGCATTCGACCACCGCCGGCAGGGCGGGCGGTGCCTGCGGCGTCGTACAGTTGCGGCTTGTTGGCGGCGGTGAGCAGCACCGACAGGGCAGCCTGGTTGGTGTGCATGCGCTCGATGATGAGTTTGCCGTTGAGTTCGTTGCGGGTGCGTGCCTGTTCTGCCAGTTGCAATATTTCGTCCCAGCGGGCCAGCGCATCGGGCATGGCAGCACAGGCCTGGCGCAGGTCGGCATCGGTATTGTTCAGGCCCAGACGGCCCAGCAGCAGGCCCCGGCTGTCGTGATGGCGCTGCAGGAGGCGATAGACCTCGCCCTTTTCCTTGGCGAGCGGCATCAGCGCGTCGGTGTCGCCGGCAATCAGCAAGGTTTCTTCCTGGTCGAGCAGGTCAAGAAAGCGCTTGAGCAGGGAGCGCTCACCGTCAAGCACCATGGCCAGGCCATGACGTTCGGACTGGACGCGATTATCCTGATTCATGCTGCGTTCAGGCCTGCGCTTCGAGCATCTGGCGAACGCTGCTGATCAGGCTGTCGGCCACCTTGGAGGCATCCACGCTGAAACGGCCTTCGCTGATCGCCTGCCGTAGTTCGGCAATGCGGGCCTTGTCCACCGAGGGCGAGGAGGCCATCGCGGCCTCTGCCTTTCCGAGACTGGACGACAGCGAGGAGATCTTCACGCTCGCATCTCCCCCGCAGGTCGCTCCGGCGCCACCCGCCGGTTGCCGGCTGCGGCTCTCCGAGGGCAGGATGCTGCCCATTAGTTTTGATGCGCCTTCGATCTTCACGGCTGTATCCCCTGAAAAAATTCCATTTCAATTGCTCTAACGGCAGCCGCAGGAAAAACTTTAGGAATTATCTGGAGGGCGCCGAATGCCGGATGGAGGTGGCTGATTTTCCACGACTTTCAAAGCCTTTTCAAGCGATTTTGCTGCGTTGCGCAAAATGGATTTCAGAAGCGCAGTTCGACAGTGCCGTCATGCCGGGCCACGCCGGTGACCACCTGGCCGTTGCCCAGACGTACCCTGACCTGTTCGCCTTCGCCCGCACGGTTCATCGCGCGCCCTTCGTTCATTACGCTGAACCCCCTGCCGCTGCCGATGACGCGCACGTTCTGGCCGGACTGAATCACCGGGGGCAGGCGCAGCATGTCGCGGCGCAGCGGGTTGTCCTGTGCCACGGCAAAGCGGGCATGACGGCCCACGGCATCGACCGGATCGTTGAGCACGCCGGAATGCAGGCGGGTGACGTCGCCGTGCTCCACCCGCAGGTCGTCCGGCCCGATCAACTGGCCGGCACGCAGGGGCCGGCGGGTGACCAGATAGTCGAGATGCACGGCCACGCGAGCGGGCAGATAAGCGGTCCAGGGGACAGGGCCCAGGCAGCGCACCCCGACATTGATTTGCCCCCACGCGCGCGTGGCGCCGGGCAGAAAGGCTTCCAGGGTGTCGCAGGGGGGGAGGAGGTTGCCCGGGTCGAAGGCGCCGACCTCAACGTCTACCGTGCCGGGCAGTCCGGCGCTTTCTGCGAGCAGGAAGTTGCGCACGGTGGCTTCGACGGGCGCAGCGGGTTGTTGCGCCAGCGTGGCGCCAGGGAGCAGGGCAAACAGCAGGCAGGGCAACAACCGTTGCAGCAGGGTTGCGTTGCTCGGGCGTGCGAACGCACTGCGTCGGGCAGAGTGGGGCGGGGCGGTTGGGCAAGCGGCATTCATGCGGTGATTGCAACATGAGTGAGGGCTCAGGGCAAGGTGCGCACGGCAAGTCTTGCCGGTCGGGCTTGCCGCTAACGGTGAAATTGGCCGCTAAAGCCCGTCCTTATCCGGCCAAGGTGCAGACAGGGGGAGGGGTAGGATGATGGGCATGAAAGCTGCAATGACCGGGTTTGTCCGAACCGTTCCGGCGTCGACCCGCAGTGCGTCAGGCAGCCGGTCCGTTTGCAAGTATGGAGGTGTGAGATGAGAGCTTTGCTGGATCAATCGATGAGTTTTCACCAGAAAGCCCTGAACATGCAGGCCTATCGTCAGGAATTGCTGGCTTCGAATATCGCCAACGCCGATACGCCGCATTACAAGGCACGTGACATCGACTTTCGCAGTGCGCTTGGAAGTGCCTTGGAAAATCGTATGGGGCCGATGGCCTTGAGTACCACGTCCTCGCGTCATCTGGCGGTGCCGGGTGAGCCGCCGTCGCCCTTTGAATCCTTTACTGGCTATCGTCAGGAGTTTCAGTCCAGCGTCGATGGCAATACGGTGAATATGGACGCCGAGCGTGCAGCCTTTGCAGAAAACTCCGTTCACTATGAGGCAAGTGTGCGTTTCATCTCCAGCATGATCCAGGGCATGCGACGCGCCATCACAGGCCAGTAAAGGAGGCGATCATGAGCATGTTCAGTGTGTTTTCAATTGCGGGCTCGGCGCTCAATGCGCAGTCCGTGCGGCTCAACACCACAGCCTCCAACCTGGCCAACGCCGACAGCGTGGTGGGGGCCGATGGTGAGCCTTATCGTGCCAAGCAGGTGGTGTTCGCAGCCACCCCGGTGATGGGCTCTCAGGGGCAGGGCGTGCGGGTGACGCAGGTGGTGGAAAGTGCGGCGCCCCTGCGCCTGGTGTATGACCCGTCCAGCCCTGCAGCCGACGATCAGGGCTATGTGGCGATGCCCAATGTGAACGTGGTGGAAGAGATGGTAAACATGATTTCGGCCTCGCGTTCCTACCAGAACAACACCGAAGTGATGAATACGGCCAAGACCCTGTTGCAGCGCACGATCGCCATCGGTCAATGAATTTTGGAAAAGGCACGAAGCTTGCTTGATGTAGGTCGAAAAGAGCGGACGGGAGTTTGAAATGAGTGCGATCACTGAAACCAAGAATGTCCTGTCGGGGATGGCGAGGAGCGGCACGGCTCAGGAAACCAGCAAGACAGAAGACATGCAGACGCGCTTTCTGACCCTGCTGACGACCCAGTTGCGCAACCAGGATCCAATGAACCCGATGGAAAACGCCGAGCTGACTTCGCAGTTGGCGCAGATGAGTACCGTGGATGGCATTGAACGGCTCAACTCGATGTTCCAGAAATTTGTCGACTCCCAGCAGTCGGCCGAGGCCATGCAGGCGGCCGCACTGGTCGGACGCGGGGTGCTGGTCGAGGGCAAGGGCCTGATTCTGACCGATGCCGGTGGTGTGGGGGGCTTCGAACTGAGCGAACCGGCCGACAGCGTGAAGCTGACGATCTACGACGGCTCGGGCATCGAGGTCGATACCATCGAGTTGCGCGACCTGGAGGCAGGCAGCCACAACTATGTCTGGGATGGTGCGACCGCCAGTGGCGAGCAGGCGGCAACCGGCATGTATACGGTGACGGTCAGTGCCACCCGAGGGGACGCTGAAGTCAGTGCAAAGGCCTTGGAGTTCGGGCAGGTGACCGGTGTGATTCGCGGTGCCAGGAGCACCGACCTGCAGGTCGGCTCACTGGGCATCTTCAAGTTCGACGACATCAAGCAGATTCTTTGATCCGGAGTATTCATCATGGCTTTCCAACAAGGTTTGAGCGGTCTGGCCTCTTCCTCCAAGGCGCTTGATGTTGTCAGCAACAACATTGCCAACGCCAGTACGGTGGGTTTCAAGGCCGCCAATGCACAATTCGCGGACGTCTATGCTTCGGCGCTGACCGGTGCGGTGTCCTCGCTGCAGGTCGGTATCGGTAGTACGGTGATGGCTGTCAAGCAGGCTTTTACCCAAGGCAACCTGAGCACTACCAATAACCCGATGGACATGGCGATCAACGGTAATGGCTTCTTCCAGATCCGACGCAATGACGGCACGTTCGCATACACCCGAAACGGCCAGTTCGACATCGACAAGGAAGGGTATGTCATCACCGCGATGGGCGAACGGCTCACCGGTTACCAGATTGACCCGGCTACCGGGCGCATCGGTGACCGGATTGGCGAGTTGTTTATTCCGCAGAATGAGGATCCTCCCAAGGCGACCGGTTTCAATGCAGCTTCCGGCGCCAACGATGGTCCGGGGGTAGCCTTCAATGCGAACCTCGATGCCCGGGCCACGCCGCCTGATCCGGCACTCAACCCCTTCGACCCGACCGATGCGGACAGCTACAACTGGACCACCTCGATTCCGGTGTTCGACAGTCTGGGCAACGAGCACAGCCTGACCCTGTATTTCGTGCGCCTCGACCCGGCCACCAGCCGGCAGTGGGAAGTGCATACCAGTCTGGACGGCGATCCGCCGACCCTGCTCAATACCCTCACCTTCGATGAATTCGGGGCGCTCGATACGACTGCATACACACCCGCACAATTCCAGCGCACGGCGGCCGATCTGGGCAACGGTGCGGCTGACCTCGAGTTCGATGTCAATCTGCTGGCCCTGTCACAGTTCGGTTCGGACTTCTCGGTGACCGAAGCCGTGCAGGATGGTTACGCCTCCGGGCTGGTAGCCGGTGTTTCGGTCAGTCGCGAAGGCATCATCCAGGGGCGCTACACGAATGGCCGCACCCAGGATCTGGGGCAGGTGGCCCTGTATTCCTTCCGCAGCCCGAATGGCCTGATTTCGCTGGGCAACAACCTGTGGGCGCGCTCGCCGGAGTCGGGCGAGCCGATTGCCGGCAAGCCCGGCTCCGGGCTGAACGGCGTGATCTCGGCGGGTATGGTGGAGGACTCCAACGTGGATTTGACCCAGGAGCTGGTGCAACTCATCGTGCAGCAACGCAACTACCAGGCGAACGCGCAATCGATCCGGACGCAGGACCAGATCCTGCAGACGCTGGTCAACCTGCGCTAACAAGCATGAGCGTTGCCGGCACAGCCCGCTGATGGGCCGCAGGGCTGGCAGCCACAGGAGAAACAGACATGGACCGCATGCTCTACATTGCCATGACGGGTGCCAAGCACACGCTCGGGCAGCAGGACGCAGTCGCACACAACCTGGCCAACGCCAACTCCACCGGCTTTCGTGCCGAGATGCACAAGCTGCGTGCAGTGGAGGTGAAGAGCAATGCGTTGCCCAGCCGGGCCTTCGTGGTCGATGCCAGTATCGCCAACGATTTCACCCCCGGCCCGCTGATGGCCACCGGGCGCAATTTCGATGTTGCGCTCGAAGGCAAGGGCTGGCTTACCGTGCAGATGCCCGATGGCAGCGAGGCCTATACCCGCGACGGCAGTCTGGAAGTCAGCGCCAACGGCATCCTGCAGACCCGCAGTGGCCTGCCGGTGGTGGGCGATGGCGGTCCGATTGCCATTCCGCCCGACACCGAGATCGTCATCGGCCGCGATGGCACGATTTCTGCAATAGATCCGAATGCCAATGCCGTGGTGAACCAGGTTGCCCGCATGAAGCTGGTCAACCCGCCCGAGCAGGAACTGGTGCGCGGGGAGGATGGCCTGTTCCGGTTGCAGGGCGGGGGCATTGCGCCGCTGGATGAGGCGGTGCAGGTGGCCGGCGGCTATCTGGAAGGCAGCAACGTGAATGTGGTGGATCAGCTGGTGCAGATGATTTCCCTGTCGCGCCAGTTCGAGATGCAGACGCGCATGCTGCAGAACGCCCAGACCAACGATGAAGCGGCCTCCAGAATCATCGGCAACCGTTGAGGACGGCATGAAACGTCGATTTGAGCCACTAAGCCCGCTGTATTCGAGGCATTGATTTGCGGCTGCGGGCGTACTCTGGATACATCGACGAGTGGGGCGCCCCGGCACAGCCGCCGGGCCTGTGAGTCGCCCCGAAGGAGTAGACAATGATTCGCTCGCTATGGACTGCCAGTACCGGACTGAACGCCCAGCAAACCCAGCTGGATGTGATCTCCAACAACCTGGCCAACGTCTCCACGAATGGCTTCAAGCGCCAGCGCGCAGTGTTCGAGGATTTGCTGTATCAGACCATGCGCCAGCCAGGTGCCCAGCAGACGCAGCAGAACCAGATTTCCAGTGGCCTGCAGATCGGCACCGGCGTGCGTCCGGTGGCCACCGAACGCCTGTTCAGCCAGGGCAGCCTGCAGCAGACCGGCAATGCGCTCGATCTGGCCCTGCAGGGCAATGGCTTTTTCCAGGTGGAACAGCCCGATGGCACGATCGCCTACACCCGCGACGGTTCCTTTCAGCTCGACAACCAGGGCAACATCGTCACTGCCAGCGGTTATCTGCTCGCCGACAACATCAACATTCCCCCTGACACGCTGACGATTACCGTGGGCAAGGACGGGACGGTGAGCGTGCTGCAGGCAGGGCAGGTGAATCCGGTGGAGGTCGGCGCGATCCAGGTGGCCACCTTCGTGAACCCGGGAGGCCTGCAGAGTGTGGGCGAGAACCTGTTCGTTGAAACCGCATCCAGCGGGGTGGCCAATCCGGTGCAGCCGGGCACCAACGGCTCCGGGGTGATCAACCAGGGCTATGTGGAGGCTTCCAACGTGAATGTGGCGGAGGAGTTGGTGAACATGATCGTCACCCAGCGCGCCTATGAAATGAATTCGCGCGCGATCCAGACATCCGACCAGATGCTTGGTCGCCTGACGCAGCTTTGATGAGCGGAGGTGACACGATGAACATCCGTCTGTTCCTGATCGCTGCCAGTGCCTTGCTGTCGGGCTGCGCAAGCATGTATTCCACGCCGCCCGCAGTGGTGCACCAGCCCATGAGTGCGCGTCCCGAGATCCATGCGCAAAAGCCGGTCGAGGCCAACGGGGCGATCTACCAGGTGGCCCAGGGGCGCTCCCTGTTCGAAGACCGGCGCGCGCGCCACATCGGCGACACCATCACCATCAATCTGGTGGAAAACACGTCCGCACAGAAAGCTTCGAATGCGAATGCCTCGCGCTCGTCGAGCATGAGCGGTGGCATCACCTCGCTGGGCAAGGTGCCGCTGGCCACGCTGGCCGGGCTGAATGCGGAAGCCGGCATGGACGCGGAGTTTTCCGGCTCCGGCAGCACGGGCGCCAACAACACCTTCCGGGGTACGATCACGGTGACCGTCATCGAGGTGCTGCCCAACGGCAATCTGCTGGTATCGGGCGAAAAGCAGCTCGCAATCAACCAGGGCAACGAGTTCATCCGCTTTTCCGGGGTGGTTAACGCCAACCATGTGACGGCCAGCAATACCGTGCAATCCACCCAGGTGGCCGATGCACGCATCGAGTACAAGGGGAGCGGCTATATCGACGAGGCCCAGCGCATGGGTTGGCTGCAACGCTTCTTTGTGGCCTTCATGCCGTTCTGAACGGGAGACTGATCATGCGCAAGCCACATCACATGCCTGCTGGGCGCACCGCCCGAACCTGTCTTGGCGGGGTGTTCGTGCTGTTGCTGTCGGTGCTGTTGTGCGCGCCGCTGATGGCTGCCGAGCGCCTGAAGGATCTTGGCTCGATTGCCGGGGTGCGCAACAACCAGCTGGTGGGCTATGGCCTGGTGGTGGGGCTGGACGGCAGCGGCGACCAGACCACGCAGACGCCCTTCACCGTGCAGAGCATCGTGAACATGCTCGGCAACATGGGGGTGAGCCTGCCACCGGGCACCAACCTGCAGCTGAAGAATGTGGCCGCAGTGATGGTGACGACCGATCTGCCGCCGTTTGCCAGCCCGGGGCAGCAGATCGACGTGACGGTCTCATCCATCGGCAACGCGAAGAGCCTGCGCGGCGGCACACTGGTGATGACCCCGCTCAAGGGCGCGGACGGTCAGGTGTATGCGGTGGCGCAGGGCAACATGATCGTCGGCGGGGCCGGCGCCCAGGGCGGCGGGGCTTCCCAGACGATCAACCATCTTTCTGCCGGTCGCATTCCACGCGGAGCGACCGTGGAGCGTTCGGTGCCGACGCAGCTCGGGCAGGGCGATTCCATCCTGTTCGAACTGCACCAGATGGATTTTGGCACGGCCGGCCGGGTGGTGGAGGCCATCAACGGCCTGCTTGCGCCGGGTGCAGCGCAGGCGGTGGATGGTCGGACGATCCGGGTGCGGGCGCCGCTCGATCCTTCCGAGCGGGTGGCCTTTGTCGGCCGGCTCGAGAATATCGTCATCACTCCGGAGCAGCAGGCCGCGAAGGTGATCGTCAATTCGCGTACCGGTTCGGTGGTGATGAACCAGCGGGTCAGCCTGCAGAACGTGGCGGTGGCGCATGGCAACCTGACCGTCACGGTGGGCACGCAGGCGGCTGTCAGTCAGCCACAGCCCTTTGCCAACGGCCAGACGGTGGTCACGCAGCAAGGCCAGGTGGATATCGATCAGGCCGAGGCGAGTCTGATCAATGTGCCGGCTGGGGCCGACCTGTCCGAGGTCGTGCAGGCGCTCAACGCGCTGGGCGCGACACCGCTCGATCTGGTGAGCATCCTGCAGGCGATGAAGGCGGCCGGTTCGTTGCGTGCGGAGCTGGAGGTGATCTGACATGATCGGCGGGCAGATCAATGCGCTCGATCCCAACTCGCTGTCCGATCTGAAGCGACTGGCGCGCGATGGCAACTCCCAGGAGGCCCTGCGGGCGGCGGCCAAGCAGTTCGAGGGCCTTTTTCTGCAACTGGTGCTCAAGTCGATGCGTGACGCCACGCCGCAGAACGGGCTCTTCGACAGCGATCAGACCCGCATGCTGCAGTCGATGCAGGACCAGCAACTGGCGGCGAATCTTGCCAATGGTCCGGGTGTTGGCCTGGCCGATGCCATCTTCCGCCAGATGGGGGGCGAAACCAATCTGGTGTCGGGCAGCGCGGCGAAGGGGATTCCGGAGTCCAGCGGCTTCGACCTGTCGACCGTACAGCGCTTTTCCAGCCTGCCGGTGGTGAAACGGCTGCAGCAACAGGTGGAGCAGGTCAAGGAACAGGTGGACGCCGGGCAGTCTCTGGCCGGGCAGGCGGTAACGCTTGCCGTCGATGCCACCAACAAGGTCGTGCGCGATGCCCGCGACGTTGCGGACGGCGCACGCGGTTTTGTGCGTGCGGTGTGGGATCACGCAGTCGAGGCCAGCCGCGAAACCGGCATTCCTGCCGAATTCATGGTGGCGCAGGCGGCGCTCGAAACCGGCTGGGGACGGGCGGTGTTGAAGAACAGCGACGGTTCGTCCAGTCACAACCTGTTCAACATCAAGGCCGGTCGCAGCTGGAAGGGCGATGTGGTGGCGCTGCCGGTGACCGAATACGCCAACGGCCGGGCGTATACCGAGCCGTCGCGCTTCCGTTCCTACGAATCCTATGCGGAGTCCTTCCGCGACTATGCACGCCTGCTCAGCGAGAACGGCCGTTACGCGGGCGTGCTGGGCGAGCAGGATGCGGCCGCCTTCGCACGCGGCCTGCAGGATGCCGGCTATGCCACCGATCCGCACTATGCGGACAAGCTCACCCGCATCATTCGCGGCAACACCCTGAAGGTCGCCCTCTCCGGTTCATGATGCCCTCTTGCCGGCAATGAAAGCTGGCAAGGAACTTGCTGTTAGAAGCTCAGGTACAGCAGGATTCAGAGGTAAGCATCATGGCCGGACTACTCAACATTGGTCTCACCGGACTCAACGCCGCCCAGGGCCAGCTCAGCACGACTTCGCATAACATCACGAATGCGGGGACACCGGGCTATAACCGCCAGACGGTCGTCCAGACCACCCTGGACCCCCTGTTTTCCGGTGCTGGCTTCTTTGGTCAGGGTACGCGCATTACCGCAGTCGAGCGGGAATACAGCCAGTTTCTTGAAAACCAGGTATTGAGCGCGGACAATCGCCGCATCGAGTATGCCACTTATGCCGGTCAGATCAGCCAGATCAACAACCTGCTGGCGGATGCCACCGTCGGCCTGTCTCCGGCCATGCAGGAATTTTTTGCCGGGGTGCAGGAAGTTGCGGCAAATCCTACCAGCGTGCCGGCAAGGCAGTCGCTGATCTCCACGGCCTCGGCCATGGTGTCGCGCTTTCAGGCGCTCGACGAACGAATCACCGAAGTGCGTAACGGCGTCGAGGGGCAGATTCGTGTGGCGGTGGATTCGATCAATGTACTGGCCGACAAGATTGGCGAGATGAACCGTCAGATCGTGGTCGCGCAGGCTGCAGGGGCCGGGGTGCCGGCAAACGACCTGCTTGACCGGCGTAACCACCTGATCAGCGAGCTCAACCAGCTGATCAAGGTTTCCACGGTAGATAATGGCGACGGGCAGGTGAATGTGTTCGTCGGTTCGGGGCAACCGCTGGTGCTCGGGTAGATCGTGAGCAATCTGGGCACGACTCAGGCTCAGAACGACCCTCGCCGCCAGGACATCGTGCTGGTTGCGCAAAATGGTGCTGAGGTGCTTTTGCCCGAACGGGTGCTCACCGGTGGTGAGCTCGGTGGCCTGCTGGGCTTCCGCCGCGATTCGCTGGATGTGGCACAGAACCAGCTCGGTCTGATCGCGCTCAGCCTGACCACTGAATTCAACCGCATCCACCAGCTGGGCGTGGACCTGGACGGGGTGATGGGGCAGGCCTTCTTCAATGTGCCTGCACCGCACATCATGCCCTCCAGTGGCGTTGTGGTAGGCATCGACCCTGCACAGGTGTCGCAGCTGACGGCGAGTGATTATCAGCTGAGCTTTGACGGTACGAACTACACCATTGCCAACCGCAACACCGGTGAAAGTCTGAGCAGTGCCGGGCCGGCCTTCACCTTCCAGGGGCTGACCGTGGATGTGACCGGCGCCACGCTGGCTGCAGGTGAAACCGCGCTGATCCAGCCGACCCGCTTCGCTTCGCGCGATCTGGCGCTGGCGATCAGCGACCCGCGCAAGGTGGCAGCCGGCAACCCGGTGTCGGTGGCCGCGCCGGTGAGCAATGCCGGCAGCGGCAAGCTTGACAACATCGTGCTGCTCGACCGGACCGGGCTGGCCGATGGCCCCGGTGCCCATTTCGGTGAGTTCCGGCTGCAGTATGCGGCAGCGCCGGCCAACGCCTTCTCGGTACAGGTGTTCGACAGCGGCCTGAACCAGTGGGTGGCAGCCCCCGATCTCACCATCGAGCGCTATGATCAGGCCAGCGGCAGTTATTTACCCGGCGGGGCGTATGTTCCGGCGAGCATCGATTCCTCGGGCGTGCAGTTCAGGATTTCGCATACCGACGGCTGGAGCTTCGAGATGAAGGCCAGCGGTGCGGTGGCTGGGGGCGATGTGTTCAATTTCGCTCCTACCGAAGTAGGCATTGCCGATAACCGAAACGCGGTACGGCTGGGCGCGCTGCAGACAGAGAAGGTGATGCTGGGCGCGAACGGCGGTGTGGGCACGGCGACCTTTCAGTCGGCCTATTCGCAGATGGTCAGTGCGATTGGCAACAAGACCCGCGAGGTGCAGGTCGGCGAGCAGACCCAGACATCGCTGTTGCGCCAGGCGACCGACCAGCGCGACGCGCTCTCAGGGGTGAACCTCGATGAAGAGGCGGCCAACCTGATCCGTTACCAGCAGGCCTACCAGGCTTCGGCGCAGGTCATGTCGATCGCACAGCGTCTGTTCGACGAAGTGCTCGGCATCGCACGATAAGCAGGGAGACGATCATGCGTATCTCGACCAACATGATTTACCAGAAGGGTGTGGCAGCCATTCAGCAGCAGACCTCCGGCCTGCTCAACACCCAGCAACAGGTGTCCACCGGTCGTCGCATCCTGACTCCGGCCGACGACCCGATTGCGTCGGCTCGTGCACTGGAGCTGGGTCAGTCGAAGGCGGTGAATTCGCAGTTCGCGCTGAACATCGGCTACGCCGACGACAACATGAAGCTGCTCGAAGGCAAGCTCATGGGCGTGGGCGACATCCTGCACTACACGCGTGAGCGGGCCGTGCAGGCAGGCAACAGCACGCTGTCTACTGCAGACCTGGAGTCCCTGGCCACCGACATCAAGTCACAGTTCGAGGCCATGTTTGCGCTGGCCAACAGCAAGGACGGCCAGGGCGACTACATCTTCTCCGGCTACAAGGCAGGCACCCAGCCATTCAGTGGCAACCTCTCGGGGGTCAGCTACGACGGTGATCAGGGCGGTCGTACGATTCAGGTGAGTGCCTCGCGGTTCATGCCGATCAGCCTGCCGGGCAGCGATGTGTTCGACAAGACCCGGATCATCGACGACAGCGCGATTGGCTTGTATCCGGCAGCCGCCAACAAGGGTTCCGAATCGCCCACGGTGTCGCTCGCCGATGCCACTGCCGTCCGCCAGGCCACGCGTTACCAGATCGCGTTCAGTCAGCCCGATCCGGCCATCGCTGGAACCTACACCATCGAACGCTGGGGGCAGGACGGCAACGCGGTGCCCTGGACGGCCGACGAACTGGCCGCTCTCCCCGCAGGGTTCAGCTGGCCGGCCGATGGCTCCAGTGTCAGCTACACGCCCGATCCGCTCGATCCGGCTTCGTACCAGGTAACGCTCGACGGATTGAACATCGATCTTCCGGCCGACCCGGTGCCCGATCCGATCGATGCCCCCCAGGAAGTTCGTCAGGTGAAGGATGAAGTCACCGATGGTGACCGTTTCGAGATCTATGTCGCGTCCACCAACATGCTGGACAATCTGGCAATGTTTGCGGTTGCCCTGGAGAAGCCGGGTGCGTCGCGCAACACCGGTGCTGTGGCCTTCGCACTCGACAATCTGGATGCCGCTCAGGAGAACGTGTTGCGCGTGCGTGCCCAGATCGGCTCGCAAATGGTGGAAACCGAGCAGTTGGCCAACCTTGGCAGCGACCTCAACATCCAGTACGCCGAGGCCATCTCGCGGCTGGAGGATGTAGACTACGCGGAAGCGATTTCCCGGCTCACCCAGCAGCAAACCTACCTGCAGGCGGCCCAGCAGTCCTTCATGCGGGTCACCGGCCTGTCGCTCTTCAATTACCTGAACTGATGAAGTGACCGTACCGATGAACAGACCGATGACTTTGATGCTGTGTGCCTTGCTCGGCGGCCTGGGGGGCTGTTCGCCCGAGACGCGAGTCGGCATGGCCAGCACCGTGGGGGTCATCGGCCTGGCCTCCGACGCGATGATCAAGCCCGATTATATGTCAGCGGCATTGATGGCTTATGCCGTCTACGACCCTGCCGCACCCAACTGGGAGATTCAGGTCATTCCACTGGATGAGGAGCGGGTGCGCATGGAGTTGCGTTTTCGCGCCATGGTAACGGGCGGAGATGGTGAGGCGCGTACCGTGTTCATGCGCAATGCGCGCAATTATGCGGACGAGGGCGGGTATGCCGGATTCGAGGTGATACGTTACGAAGAAGGCATCGAGTCCACACGGCCTTTTGCCCGGCGTTACGCCAGCGGCGAGATCCGGCTTGCCCGGGGCAGTCGCTGAGGCGCGTTCAGGGCGTCGGGGCCAGTGCCTTGAGCATCAGGTCGACCGCTTCGAAACCGCGCTCGAACAGCAACTGGGCCATCGGTGCAAACATCGACAGGCTCACGAACAAGATCAGGAAACCCACCGACAGCGTCACCGGGAAACCCACCGCAAACAGGTTGAGCTGAGGAGCGGCACGGGTCAGTACGCCGAGGGCGATGTTGGTGATCAGCAAGGCTGCCACGATGGGCAGCGACAGCAGCACCCCCAGGGAAAACATGACCGAGGCGTGACGTACGATGACCAGCCAGGCTTCGCTCCGGGTGGCTTCGCCGATCGGCAACCATTCGAAACTCATCACCAGCACCTGAATCAGCATCAGGTGTCCGTTCAGTGCAAGAAACACCAGCAGGGTCAGCAGGTTCAGAAACTCGGCAATCACCGACGACTGACCACCGGTTTGCGGGCTGAAGAACACCGCGAAGGACAGCCCCATTTGCAGGCCGATCATCTCACCGGCCAGATCGATCGCGGCAAAGAACAGCCGCATGGTAAACCCCACCGCCACACCGATCAGGGCTTGCTGCGCGAGAATGCCCAGCACCATCCATGAGTCGGCCGGCATGGGTGGAATGTCGGGCAGGGCCGGAATCACCGCCATGCCTACGGCCAGGCCGATCGCCAGCCGGATGCGGGCCGGCACGCCACGGTTGCTGAGCAGCGGGGCGCTGGCCATCAGACCGAGAATGCGTGCCAGCGGCAGCATCAGGGACAGCACCCAGGCGTCGAGCTGGGCAGCGGTGACGCTCAGCATGGCGCGGTGTTTGAGCGCACTGCGCGGCGTTCAGCCAATCAGGCTGGGAATCGAGGTGATCAGCCGGGTGGCAAAGTCGGTGATCAGGGTCACCATCCACGGGCCGGCCAGCACCAGAGTCACAAAAATCGCCACCAGTTTTGGCACGAAGGAGAGCGTCATCTCGTTGATCTGGGTAGCGGCCTGAAAGATGCTGACTGCCAGACCGGTAAGCAGGGCGGCCAGGAACAGTGGCCCGGCCATCAACAGGGTGACTTCGACCGCCTGGCGGCCAATGTCGATCACGGTAGAAGGGGTCATGATGAATGCTCCATCCAGTCAGGGGGCAGGGCGCATGCTCATACCGCAAAGCTCTGCACGAGTGAGCCGATCAGCAGCGTCCACCCGTCGATCAGCACGAACAGCATGATCTTGAACGGCAGGGACACGATCACCGGCGACATCATCATCATACCCATGGACATCAGTACCGAGGCCACCAGCATGTCGATGACGAGAAAGGGAATGAAGATCACAAAACCGATCTGGAAGGCGGTCTTCAGCTCCGAGGTGACGAAGGCTGGCACGATTACCCGCATCGGCAGGTCTTCGGCTTTGTCGACCGGTGGGGTGCGGGCAAGACGCGCGAACAGCGCCAGGTCGGCCTCCCGGATCTGGTTGAGCATGAAAGCTTTCACCGGCTCGGAGGCGCGCAGCAGGGCTTCATCCATCTGGATGGTGCCAACCGACATCGGTTGATAGGCGTCGGTATAGACGCGCTCGGCGATCGGCGACATGATGAAGAAGGTCAGGAACAGTGCCAGCCCGAGCAGTACCTGGTTGGGCGGGGAGGTTTGCGTGCCCATGGCCGAGCGTAGCAGTGAAAACACGATGATGATGCGTACGAAGCTGGTCATCATCAGCACCATGGCCGGCAGAAAAGACAGCGCGGTGAGCAGCAGCAGGGTCTGCACGCTCAGGCTGTAGGTGGTGCCGCCGTTTGCATTGTCGGTGCTGATGAAGGCCGGCACGCCCTGTGCGAGCGCGGACAGCGGGCTGAACAGCAGCAACAGGCCGGTCAGGGCTGCAGCCAGCGATACGAAGCGGTCAGCGCTTTTCATCGTCACCACGCTTGTCCATCGCCTGCTTCAACCAGCGGTTGAACTCCGGCGCAGCGCCAGCCGGGGGCTCGGAAGGCTCGGGCAGGGCGCTGGCCTCCAGTACATGCAGGGTGTTGACGCTGGCCGAGGTCACGCCCACCACCAGCACCTTGTCTGCCACCTGCAGCAACACCACCCGCTCGCGCGAACCCACGGCCACGCCGCCGAGCAGCCTGAGGCTACCGGCCCCGCCACGCGGGCCGGACAGGCGTTTGATCAGCCACAGGCTGGCGAGCAGCATGGCGATCACCACCGCAAGCCCGAAGATCATCTGTCCGAAGCTGGTGGCCAGGCTGGGGGTGGGGTCGGCTGCGAGACTGCTTGCGGGTAGCGCGCCGACGCACAGCACCAGTGTGCAGGCCAGCGGGAAAAAGAAGGGTGAGGAGGGGGTGGAACGGTTCACTGCTTGCTTCCGGTTCAGCCACGAATCTTGCGCATGCGCTCGGCGGGCGTGATGATGTCGGTCAGGCGGATGCCGAACTTGTCATTCACCACCACCACTTCCCCCTGCGCAATCAGGGTGCCGTTGACCAGCACATCCATGGGCTCTCCGGCCAGTCCGTCGAGTTCGACCACCGAGCCGTGCGCCAACTGCAACAGGTTGCGGATGGACAGCTTGGTACGGCCAAGCTCGACAGTGATCTGGACCGGAATGTCCAGAATCATGTCGAAGTCGTTGAGGGAGCCGGGGCGGTTTTCATTGCCACCGAAGTCCGGAAACAACTGGCTTGCCGGTTTGGCCTGGTAGGGCGATTCGTCGGCAGCGGCGGCCAGTTCGGCCGCGATGCGACGGGCCTCGTCGTCCGGCCCGCTTCCCCCCGACTCGGCGGCGGCCTGCTCCATCATTGCAGCAGCCCAGTCGTCCTCGCTGATCGGATCATCGATTTCGTTGTCGTTTTCAGCCATTTTTATTTTCTCCGGCCGGAGGCGTTTCAGGAGCAGGGCGTGCCACTGCGCGCGGCATCGGTGCCGTGGCAGTCATCTCTGCTTCCCGCTCGGCCACCGAGCGCGTTACCTTGAGGGCATAATGTCCGTTGCGTACCCCGTACTCTCCTTCCAGGACGGGGATGCCATCCACTTCAGCCTGAATGCAGCCGGGTACGTGCAGCGGAAGCACGTCGCCCACCTTCATGTTCACGATGTCACGCAGCGTGACCTGGGAGGTGCCCAGCGAGCACACCAGCTCCACTTCGGCCGTTTGCAGTTGGCGGCTGAGCAGGCTGATCCAGCGTGTGTCCTGGGTCAGATGGTCGCTCTGCATGGTGGAGTAGATCATGTCGCGGATCGGTTCCATCATCGAGTACGGAAAGCAGACATGCATTTCCGCCTGTGCGCCTCCCAGCTCCATCGCAAAGGTGGTCGAGACCACGATCTCGGACGGCGTGGCGATGTTGGCGAACTGCGAGTTCATCTCCGAGCGGATGTACTCCAGCTCCAGTTTGTACACCGGCGCCCACGCCCGGCTGTATTCTGCGAACACCACGCCGAGCAGGCCCTGGATGATGCGTTGCTCGGTGGGCGTGAAGTCACGTCCCTCGACCCGGGTATGAAAGCGCCCGTCGCCCCCGAACATGTTGTCGACCACCAGAAACACCAGGTTCGGATCGAACACGACCAAGCCCGTGCCGCGCAGCGGTTTGGCCTGGATCAGGTTAAGGTTGGTCGGCACCACCAGATTGCGCACGAACTCGCCATACTTTTGCACCCGTATCGGTCCGACCGAAACCTCCACGCTGCGATGCATGTAGTTGAACATGCCGATGCGGAAGTAACGTGCAAAGCGCTCGTTGATGAGCTCCATCGTGGGCATGCGCCCACGGACGATGCGTTCCTGGGTGGCCAGGTTGTAGGGGCGTACCCCCGAGCTGTCCTCTTCCTCGGCTTCCGGTTCTTCCGGTTCGCCGGTCACGCCCCTGAGCAGGGCATCGACCTCGTCCTGGGAGAGAAAGTCGGATGACATGGCCTGTGTTCCTCCGGTCCGTTACTGGATGATGAAGGAGTTGAACAGCACTGCCTGAACCGGTCCGCCCGTGCTGGAGATCAGGCGCGTGCCTTCTGGCGGCGGAGGATAACCGAGCACGGTATTGATTTCCACGCCGATCTGATTGGCAAGCGCCTCGCGCCCTTCCAGCGTGGAAATTTCGGATGGCAGCTTGCTGGCCAGCAAGAGGTTGATGCGATGACGGATTTCAGGGGTGAAGGCCTTCAGTCCGTCGGCAGTCTTGGTGTCGGCCACACGCAACGCGAGCACGGCCTGAAGGTAGCGCTCACCCTCGCCACTGGCGAGATTCACGATGAAGGGATCAAGCGCGAAGAAGGCTGGCGGTTTGCTCAGATCCACCGCATACGGCGCGGGTGGGGGAGGCGGGGGCTGCACTTCGGCACTGGTGGTGGCCGATTCGGGCTCACCGTTGGACGAAGTTTTCTTGAGGAGCAAAAAACCCACCAGTCCGACGGCCACCAGCACCAGCACCAGCAGGATGATCAGCACGATGAGCAGGACCTTCTTGCCCTTGCCTGGGTTGGCTGCCTTGTCGGCCGGAGGGGGGGTGGGGGCTTTTGCCATGAACTTCTCCTGTTAGCTCTGAGGGTGAATTATGAACGAGGCAGGCAGGTTTGCATTGACGGAAAAGTGACCGGGACTGCCCGCAATTCATGCTTCACCCTCCGCTCAGGCAAAAGTGTCGACCATGCCGTTGCCCTGTTTGATCCACTGGCCACCCGAGGTGGAGGGTTCGACACCGCTCATGCCGGACAGCCCTATGTCCTGACCCGTACCGTGGCGAGAACCACGCGATGAACCGTGACCGCGCTGTTCGCTGCCGTGCTCGCCATGCGCCTGTTGATCGCCCGAGGTGCTGACATCGGTCTGGCCGAGGTTGATGCCCGCCTGTTGCAGCATTTCGCGCAGTCTGGGCAAAGCCTGCTCCAGTGCCTCGCGTGCCGCAGGCGTGGCCGCAACGAAGTGTGCATTGGTCTGTTCGCCATTGACGCTGATCGAAACGCCCAGTCTACCGAGACTGGGTGGCGTCAGCACCAGTTCAGCCTTGGTTTCTCCCCGGTTGCTCATCCAGATCATCCGGGTGCCGACATCTTCGGCCCAGCCGCTCTTGCCGGCAGGAGTATATACCGGCAACTGCTGAACATTGCTGGTGCTGCGCGTGCTGTTGTTCTGTGCTTGCACCGTACCCAGCGTTTGTTCCGGACTGCCGGCGGCCTGCAGACCTGCGCCCATGGTCAGTCCTTTGGCTGCGCCTGCGGTGGCCTGTGCACCCTCTGCAGCGGCAGAGGCGATCTGGGCTACAGTGACCCGAGGGCCTGATTTGCTGGAAGCTGCAGCCAGAAATTGTCCCTGTTGCTTGTCGTTCGGCTCGCCTCCATGACCCGCATCGGCCTGACCGCCCTCGCCCTGCGCTTCGGCCAGGAGTGCGCGCAACTGAGCCAGCGGTTTCTTGTCTCCGCTGCTTGCATCAAGCAGATCCAGTTCGCTTCCCTCGCCGGGCAATGTCTCGCCGCTGCCTTCGGCTGGAAGCTTGCCGCTGAGGGCGGCAACCAGCGCCGTGAGCGCGGCAATTTCTGCCTCGTTGCCGGGCTGCTCGGGTGTTGCCTCTTCATCGTCAACAGAAAATTGTTCAGTGAATGAAGGAGCTGTTCCGGTATTTTCCGGTTGTTTGTTTGTGGTTGCAGCATCTTCCTGAATACCGGTTTCCCCGGGGCCGGAGCCTTCGCTACCATTGCCCTCCGAGGCCTTGTCCGCTGCAACCTGTCCCTCCCGTTCGCCCGGTGTGCTTTGTGCGGTGCGGTCCGGCGAGGATTCCCGGGGAGCCTGAGTTTCGTTGTTGCGTTGGGGCTCGCTGCTGCGTGCGGGTTCTGCATTGCGGCGATCAGGCTCCTGGGTTGCTCGGCCTGTGATCTGCGGGGTGCGCTGCGGCTCGCCCGAGCGGGTCGTCTCCTGTGCTCTGAAGGCGTTCTGGCTGGAGGTCTGCTGGGTGTTGCGCACCGACTGGTCGAACATCGCGGCAAAGTTGTGCTGGCTGCCCTGCAGGGAGGCATTGGCCGCTCCGCCCTGCATCATGGCCAGAAGGTCCTGAGCGGCGGACGTTTTGGGCAAGCCCGGGTTCAGTATGTGATTCATGGCATGCGTCCTGTAACGACATGAAGTCTGGTACAGCTTTATCAGCAAGGTGCGTGCCAGACTCAGGTGGTTGCATGGCCTGTCAGGGGAGCAACTGGCTCAGCCGTCTTCTTCGGAGAGTCGGCGATGGCGGTTGGCCGTGTGCTCGTCTGCCTGGCGTTGTTCGGCCTTTGCCTGCTTGCGCATCTCGGCGGCCAGGAAACGTTCCTGCAAGGTGTCGAAGGCCTTGTTGCGACTGCGCTCATGCATCCATTGCTGCTTGCCGGCATCGGTCTTCTGACGGGCGCTGTCCAGCTGGGTGGCCTGGGCGGCTATCGCTTCGTCGATGCGTGCCATGAAGGCGGTGTAGTTCCGCCAGGCTTCCGGCCCCATGCCGCTGCGGGCAGCGTACTGGAAGCGCTCCAGGTACTCGGCGCGGTAGTTTTGCAGCATCTCGAGTTTGCGCTGCCCTTCGTTTTCCTGCGCGACCAACTCACCCAGCGTGCGCGTCGCTTCGTCGAGCCGCGTCTTGCTGAGATCGAGCAGTGGTTGAAGCGGGAAGCCTTTGCTCATGATGAGTGGCAAGTGCGTTGGGGCACACTGCAGGATAGGGAGAGGACGGATTCATTCTACCCCGTTCCAGCAACGCACGTACCGGCTGTCTGGGCACGGTTGTCTGGCCAGCAGTCGCCGTAGTGTCCAGATGCCTTACATTTCGGCAAACAGGGCGCGCATGTGCTGCTGGGTCTGGTCCCAGGATTCACGCTCGTCGATACGCTGTTGCAGGAAGCGCTCCAGCTTCGGGTAGATGGCCACGGCGGTGTCGAGCTGCGGGTCGGCACCCGGTTGATAGGCGCCCACGGCGACCAGGTCGCGCGAGCGCTGGTAGCGTGAGAACAGTTGCTTGAACCGGCGCACCTGATCGAACTGGTCGCGGTTGATCAGGTTTTGCATTGCGCGCGAAATGGACTGTTCGATGTCGATCGCAGGGTAGTGACCCTGGTCGGCCAGATTGCGCGACAGCACGATATGTCCATCCAGAATCGCGCGTGCGGAGTCTGCAATTGGGTCTTGCTGGTCGTCGCCTTCGGCCAGCACGGTGTAGAACGCGGTGATCGAGCCGCCGCCCTCACGGCCGTTACCGGCCCGTTCGACCAGCGCTGGCAGGCGCGCGAACACGCTCGGCGGATAGCCCCGGGTGACCGGGGGTTCGCCGATGGCCAGGGCAATTTCCCGCTGGGCCATGGCGTAGCGGGTGAGCGAATCCATGATCAGCAGCACTTGTTTGCCCTGATCGCGGAAGTATTCTGCAATCGTGGTGGCGTAGGCTGCACCCTGCAGGCGCATCAGCGGGCTGGTGTCGGCCGGAGCGGCCACGACCACCGAGCGTGCCAGGCCGTCCTCGCCGAGGTTTTCCTCGATGAATTCCTTGACCTCCCGGCCCCGTTCTCCGATCAGGCCGACCACGATCACGTCTGCCGTGGTGAAGCGGGCCATCATGCCGATGAGTACCGACTTGCCCACGCCGGAGCCTGCGAAGAGCCCCAGGCGTTGCCCACGACCGACGGTCAGCAGGCCATTGATCGCCCGTATGCCGACGTCGAGCACGGTGCGGATCGGGGCACGCATCAACGGGTTGTAGGGACGGCTTTGCAGGGAGCGGGTGGCCTCCGTCTGGAGCGGACCGAGCCCGTCCAGGGGGCGGCCTGCGCCATCCACCACCCGACCGAGCATGGCTTCGCCCACGGGCAGATGCTTGGCACGGTCGGAGGTGCGTCGCCGGGGTCTGGGCGGCTCGCCCGGGCGGGGGGCGGTGGGCTGGGGTTCCACCGCGAATACCGGGGCGCCGGGGGCGAGGCCGAACACATCGTCGGTCGGCATCATGTACACCTTTTCGCCGTTGAAACCGACCACCTCGGCTTCGACCACACCGCCGCCCATCGAGCGTATTTCGCAACTGGCGCCCAGCGGCAACTTGATGCCGGCGGCTTCCATGACCAAGCCATTGATGCGTGTCAGCCGTCCGGAGCTTTGAAAGGGGGGCAGGCTGCCCACCTGTTCGCGCACATTCGCCAGGTGCTGACGCCACAGTTCGGCATGGCGGTTCATGCTCACCTCAGGCTTCCCAGTCGGGCGCGTCACGCCCGATCGAGGCCAGCACCCGCTGCCAGCGGGTGGGCAGGGTGGCATCCAGTTCGCTGCCTGAAGACTCCAGCCGACAGCCGCCACGGGCGATTGTGCCGTCTTCCACCAGCCTGTGATGACTGTGCTCCAGCTGTTCGGCCAGGTGTTCGCGCACCAGGGCCAGGTCTTCCGGGTTCAGATGAATGCGTAGCTGATTCTGCGGAAGGTGCTGCAGCGCCTCGCGCACGGTGTCGGCGACCATTTCAGGCTGTTCCTGCAGGGCGTGCCTGACCATTTGTCGCGCAAGCTCCACGGCCAGCGCCGCCACTTCTTCGGCAATGCCCTGGTCCAGTTCATCGAGCGCAGCATCCATCTGGGCGATGACTTCGCCCAGCCGCGCAGCCTGTGCCTGGATTTCCGCTTCGGCCTGCTTGCGCCCGGTCTCCTTGCCGGCTTCGAGGCCGGCCTGCAGTCCTTCTGCCTTGCCGGCTTCCAGTCCCTCGGCACGGCCTGCGTCCAGTCCTTCCGCCCGGCCGGCTTCAAAGCCTTCCTGGCGGGCCTGTTCGTAAATGCCTTCGATTTCCTCGGCCGTGGGCAGGACAATCTGCGGACGGGGCGGCTCGGGTTCGGGAGGGGGCGATTCCTGTGCCGGAGGGGGCGCGGTCGGCGTGGGGGCTGTACGGGCAGGCTGTTCGCCGGGGGCATCGAAGGAGGGCGGCTGCCAGCGCTGGAAGGCGCCCACGGCCTGATGGCGCGTCACGCTCATTGCAGCTTTTCCCGGGGGGCTCTGGGGCGATGTGCCTTATACGAAGGCATCGTCGCCCCCCTTGCCGCCCAGCATGATCTGGCCTTCTTCGGCCAGTCGCCGCACTGTCTTGAGGATTTCCTTTTGCTCGGCCTCCACCTCGGACAGACGCACCGGACCCTTGGCTTCCAGATCCTCGCGCAGCATCTCCGCAGCGCGCTGTGACATGTTCTGGAATATCTTCTCGCGCAGTTCGGGGGCTGCGCCCTTGAGTGCGATCACCAGCGAGTCGGATTGCACCTCGCGCAGCAACGTCTGGATGCCACGGTTGTCGATGTCCATCAGGTTCTCGAACACGAACATTTCGTCCAGAATCTTCTGCGCCAGATCCGGATCGTATTCGCGCACATTGTCGAGCACCGCCGTCTCGGACGCCGCGCCCACGAAGTTGAGGATTTCGGCTACATGGCGCACGCCGCCCATGGCCGCCTTCTTGGAGGTGGTAGCGCCCGCCAGCATGCGGGTGAGGGCATCGTTGAGCTCCTTGAGCGCCACTGGCTGAACACCGTCCAGGGTTGCGATGCGCAGCACCACGTCGTTGCGCAAGCGGTCCGAGAAATACTTCAGAATTTCACCCGCCTGGTCGAATTCCAGGTGCACAAGAATGGTCGCGATGATCTGCGGATGCTCGTTGCGGATCAGGTCGGCCGCCGTGGCCGCGTCCATCCACTTCAGACTCTCGATACCGGCGGTGTCCGAGCCGTTCAGGATGCGCGCCAGGATGTGACCGGCACGCTCGTCGCCCAGCGCCTTGGTCAGCATCTGGCGGATATGC
Source organism: Rhodocyclaceae bacterium (assembly GCA_041678045.1). Taxonomy (GTDB): domain Bacteria; phylum Pseudomonadota; class Gammaproteobacteria; order Burkholderiales; family Rhodocyclaceae; genus UBA2357. The sequence goes on along the minus strand of JBAYOV010000026.1, from coordinate 11,897 downwards.
TCCTGATCGGCTTCGATCGGGGCGCCTTCCGCGCAGTGCGCCTCCATCTCGTCGATGACCGACTCGACCCGGCTGCGCGGTTGCGGGGGCAGGGTGGCCATGGCCATGCCCAGCTTTTGCACCTCTCGCGGTCCCATGTGCTTGAGCACCTCCGAGGCTTCGTCCGACCCCAGGGTGAGCAGCAGCAGGGCGCTCTTTTCCAGTCCTTCCTCCGGCGTGCTCATCCCTTCTTCTCCTCCTTGCCCTCAAGCCAGTCCTTGATCAGATTGGCCACGGCCTTCGGATTGTTCTTCGCCAGCTCGCGCGCCATGGCAAGCTTTTCCTCAAAGGTTCTGGGCTGTTCGCCTGACAGGTTCACGATCGCATCTTCCTCTTCTTCGCCGGCTTCGTTTTGGTCGAGTTCGTCCTCTTCCTCTTCCACCGGGGGTGGGGCCACCACTTTCAGAAGGGGACGGATGACGCCAAAGTACATGAAGATGAGTGCGATCATCAACACCAGATACTTGGACAGCTCTTTCGCCAGTGCGATCATTTCCGGGTCTTTCCAGAGCGGCTCTTCCGAACCGCTGTCCGCACTTTCGGCAAAGGGCGCGCTGGTCACGCTGACTGTGTCGCCACGGGTCGCATTCACGCCGGTGGCCTCGCGTACCAGGCTGGTGATGCGTGCCAACTCCTCGTCGGTAAGTGCCACCGTGCGGGTCTGGCCGTTGGGGAGGGTTTCCGTGCGGTGATTGATGACCACCGCCACCGACAGTCGCCTGAGCTGGCCCACAGCCTGTTTCACATGCTGCACCGTGCGATCCACCTCGTAGTTGAGCGTGGCGGTACGGTTCAGGTTGATCGGGGCGTCCTCGCCTTCGCCACCGTTAATGCCCGGATCGACGATGGGCGCCGTGGCAGGTACGGGCGGCTGGTTGGTCAGGGCGCCGGGCACGCCCATGGCACCCTGATTACGGGTCTGCTGTTCGGTGGTCTGCTGGCTGCGGATGGCCTGATCGGGCGAGGGGTTGGGCTTGAAGATTTCGGCGGTCTCTTCCACCCGATTGAAGTCCAGATCGGCGCTGACTTGTGCCTTGAAGTTCCCGCTGCCCACCACCGGCGCCAGAATGTTTTCGATGCGGCGAATGAAGCCGGCTTCGATTTCGCGCACATAGCTGATCTGGCTGGCATCCAGGCCGCTGTTGCGCAGCGGGTCGCTTTCCTGGGTGAGCAGCTTGCCATTCTGATCGACCACGCTGACCCGCTCGTAGCTCATTTGCGGCACGCTGGAGGCCACCAGGTGCACGATCCCCGCCACCTGAGTTTCATCCATGAAACGCCCCGGATACAGGGCCAGCATCACCGAGGCCGAGGGTTTCTGTTCGTCGCGCAGAAAGCCGGTCTGCTTGGGAATGGCCAGATGCACCCGGGCCGACGACACCGAGGCAATCGACGAGATCGTGCGTGCAAGCTCGCCTTCCAGCGCACGCTGGAAGTTGACCTGTTCAAGAAACTGAGACACCCCCAGTCGCTGGTTTTCCATTACCTCGAAGCCCACATGTCCGCCCTTTGGCAAACCCTGTGCGGCCAGGCGCAGGCGGGTTTCGTGCACGCTCGCGTCCGGAATCATGATCGCGCCGCCCGGGCCGATCTGATAAGGAATGTTCTGCTGCTGCAGCGCCGTGACGATGGCCCCTCCATCGCGTTCATCGAGATTCGAGAACAGCACCGAATAAGCGGGTGCGCGGGTCCACAGCCAAGCGGCCACCAGCATCGAAATGGTCAGGGCAATCGCAGCGGCTGCGGCCATTTTCTGGCGCTGATTGAGTGCGTTGATGCGCTGCACCGCCTGTGCAAGCGGTGATGCGGGCGCGGCCGTATCAGGGGCAGTGTCGGCGGTGGCCATGGTGGAAATCCTTTGGGTGCTATGAACGTCACTTTGACGGATGAGCGCATTGTGCCGTGATGTGGTCAAATCCGGTTGATCAAAAAGCGGCAGTTTTTGCCGCCTATTTGCCGCTTCCGCTCGACAGTCCCGGGCTTAAGCTGCTCGCTGTGGAAATGGTGCCTGCACGACAGCGGGAAAAACCGTCTGCCACCCATGTTTCCAGTAACCGGACCCTGCTCATGCCAGAAGAACTCCAGCTCCCCCAGCTCGATGCCAGCGGCGACAATGCACGCATGGATGCCGCGCAACTGGCCGAAGCTTTTGCACTGTTCTCGCGGGCCTCCGAGGAGTTGTCGAGTGCCTACAATGCATTGCAGGGGCAGGTCGTGCAGCTTACAGAGCGGCTTAATGTGTTGATGGCGGCACTGCCGGCCGGCGTTGTGGTGCTTGACCGCAATGATGTGGTGCTGCAAGCCAACCGTGCAGCGCAGGAGTTGCTGGGCATGGGGCTTGAAGGGCAGGCATGGAGTGTCCTGCTGGTCCGCTTCGAACCTACTGAAACGGCCAGTGAGGTGCTCATTGCCCGCGATGGGGGCGCCAGACGCCTGTCGTTGTCTGAAACCTCGCTTGAGTCTGGCGACGGGCGCATCGTGTTGTTGCACGACATCACCGACACCCACCGCATGCGCCTGCAGGCCGAGCGGCACGAACGACTGGCCGCCATGGGCGAGATGGTGGCCGGTCTTGCCCACCAGTTACGCACGCCACTGTCGGCCGCCTTGTTATATACCGCCCATCTGCGACAATCAGAACTCTCTCCGGCAGATCGCGACAAGGTGGCCGAACGCGCCATAGAGCGCTTGCGCTATCTCGAAAAGCTGATTCGCGACATGCTGCTCTTCGCACGCGGCGACAGCCTGGGGCGGCAGTTCTTTCCGGTGTGCGAACTGGTCACCGAGTTGGCCCATACGCTGGAGCCCTTGGCGCGCGCGCGCCAGATCAGCTTCGAGCATCGTTGCGACTGTACCGGGCAGCGGTTGTGCGGTGACCGCAAGGCGCTGGGCGGTGCGCTCACCAATCTTCTGGAGAACGCGATACAAGCGACCGAAGCCGGCGGCAGGGTGGCGCTGGAGGCGTGGTGCGAGAGCGCGGAGGCCGATGGCGACAGCCTGATCTTCCGGGTTTCGGACAGTGGGCGTGGCATGGATGCTGCCCTGCAGGCCCGGGTGTTTGAACCGTTCTACACCACCCGTGCGGAAGGCACTGGCCTTGGGCTGGCGATTGCGCGTGGCGTGGCGCGGGGACACGGGGGGGACATCGGCCTTGTGTCGCGACCGGGCGAAGGAAGCAGCTTCACCCTGAACCTGCCGCTGTCCGTTGATACTGAATCCAATAGCAATGGCGCGGCCTCACTGGGCGGTGCCGACCAACATGATGCCAGATGAGGAATGCCAGATGAGCGAGCACCGCGACCGGATCAACCTGCTTGTCGTCGAGGACGACGCTGCGCTGCGCGACGCAGTGTGCATGACACTGGAGCTGGCCGGGCATGCAGTGGTCGGCGTCGATGGTGGTCCGGCCGCCCTGCAGGCGCTCGACAGCGAAGTGTTCAATCTGGTCATCAGTGACCTGCGCATGCAGCCGATGGACGGGCTTGAACTGCTGGGCGAAATCCGCCAACGCATGCCGCAACTGCCCGTGCTGCTGATGACCGCGTACGGCGACGTGGAAAAAGCCGTCTCCGCGATGCGTGGTGGCGCCTGCGACTTCCTGATGAAGCCCTTCGAGCCCGATGTGTTGCTCGCCCATGTGCGCCGGTATGCCGTGGTCGCGCCGGGCGAGGGTGAAACCATCGCTGAGGATGTGCGTACCCGCAACCTGCTTGCCATGGCAGCACGTGTGGCCGAAACCGACGCAACCGTGCTGCTGACTGGGGAGTCGGGCACCGGCAAGGAAGTGTTTGCCCGTTACATCCATACCCACTCGCCACGCAGCAAGGGGCCGTTCGTGGCAATCAACTGCGCCGCCATTCCCGAGAACCTGCTCGAAGCCACGCTGTTCGGTTACGAGAAGGGCTCCTTCACGGGGGCGCAAAGTGCGCAGGCCGGCAAGTTCGAACAGGCGGATGGGGGGACCATCCTGCTCGACGAAATTTCCGAGATGCCGCTCGGTTTGCAGGCGAAACTGCTCAGGGTGCTGCAGGAGCGTGAAGTGGAGCGGGTGGGGGGCAAGAAGTCCGTGGCGCTGGACATTCGTGTGCTCGCCACGAGCAACCGGGACATGGCTGCCGAGGTCACTGCAGGACATTTTCGTGAAGACCTGTACTACCGGCTTAACGTCTTTCCGCTGGAAATCCCCGCGCTGCGCGAGCGTCCCGGCGACATCCTGCCGCTGGCCCGGCATTTTCTGCAATCGCACGGCGAGCGTCTGCGGCGTCAGGCGGTACTTGACGCCGATGCCGAGCAGTTGCTGGTGACCCACAACTGGCCGGGCAATGTACGCGAACTCGAAAACACCATGCAGCGTGCCCTGATTCTTGCCAGTGGCGCGGCCATTACCGCCAGCACCCTGTCGCTGTGTTTGCCCCATGCAGCGGCCCCCGTGCCCGGTGTGCCGTCACCGGCGTCTGCCCCGGCGCAGGCCACCGTCCCGGCGGCAGAGTCTGCCGCCCCTGTCACGTCCGGACAGGGGCTTGCCGCGACTACAGCGGCAAACGATGCCGCCCGGCCCAGCAACATGCGCGATCTTGAGCGGGAGCACATTCTCACCACGCTGCGCGAAGTAGGCGGCTCACGCAAGAAAGCCGTAGAAAAGCTGGGCATCTCCGAGCGCACCCTGCGCTACAAGCTTCAGCAATACCGTGAGGAAGGGTACGAAATCTGAATCGATCCATTGCCGATACTTCTGGCCCGTTCTTTGCTTTGAAACAACTGAGAGAAACGCGAAGTCCTAACCGAAAGCCCGCCCGGAGCATGCTGCGTTCAGTCCTTGACCGATCAGGGCGCATATGGATGAACATCGGGCATCGACAGGAAGGACTCAAGTTTCTGCAACAACAGTCGTTAAGTGAAGCACAGGGCAGATTCTGACGCCCGAGGTTTGATGGCATTGCAGGTTTGCCCGAAGGCGCACGTCTGCTAAACTGAAGTCAGAATTTACTCGGTCTAACGAGGGTCGAGATCATGGATACTCGCGGAATAGAACAAATGATTGGCGAGCTGCGCTCCACGGCGCAGGTGGCTTCCGGCAAGTCTGCCGCCCAGTCCAAGGGGGTGGAGGGTCAGGTTGACTTTGCCGAGGTGCTGAATAACACACTGAAAGATGTCAGTGCGGCATCGCAAGAAGCACGGGCCATGGCCAAGGATTTTTCGGCTGGTGATCCTGACGTGAAACTTCAGGATGTGATGGTCAATCTCGAAAAGGCCAGCCTGTCGTTCCAGCAGATGGTGCAGGTGCGCAACCGTCTGGTCACGGCTTATCAGGACATCATGAACATGCCGGTATGACCTGCGTGTCGATGGGTTGTGTCGTGCAAACGACGGTCTGAAGTAGTAAAGGGAGACGGTAACTGGCCTGTCTCCCTTTTCTTTTGTTTCCAAAGCTTTTCATTTCTACCCTTTTAAGATATTCTCCGGGCATCGTAGCGATTCCCGTGAAAACATCCTTTTCTTCCTGACTGGTCAGATATGGACAGCCGTCATAATCACCGCCTGCGCAGACTCATTGACCACGCACTGAAGCTCGTCGGTCGTAACGTCATCTCCGCCGATCTGGCTGCTGAAACCATGGTGCATGCTGGTGCGCCCATGGAAGTCGTCTGCCGCGTGCTTGCCCCTTATCGCCAGGAAGCTTGAGTCCGCCCGGAAATCCGGGCCGGGAGAGCTGAACCACCCCTGAATCATGCGCCGGGTTGTAGTGCCCGGCGTTCGCGTTCCACCTTGAATATGTAGCGCTGGATGTTGTTGGACAAGCGTGCCGAAAGGCCCTGAAACTCGCAACCGAGCCTCGATGAATGCGATCCGGTGCGCGACTCCACATTGAAGCGGTTGCGCACTCTCAGGATAATCGGTGCTGGCTCTGAATCGGGAATGCTAAGTAAGCAGTGTTCCAGAAGCATGCCCGGAGTGATTGGCAACTCGTCCAGCGCCATGAGCAGCGAAACGCCGCCGTTGCTGATGTCCAGCGCACGTAATGAAAATGCCTTCATGCTGCCATCGGCCTGTGGCAGGTTGATCTGACAGGTGACGGGGTTGTTCACCGGCACCGGCAAGCGGTAAAACTCCCGCCGCTGCAAGCGTAATACGACTTCGGGTAGTGCGCAGAGAATCGTTTTCAAACCCTCTTCGAAGCCCTGGTATGGACTGTCCAGCGTAAACTGGACACGGATGCCGTCGAGACGGGTTACGCAGGTCAGTGTTTCGGCTTCCAGTGCGCGCCCCTGCAATTGTTGGTCCGGGCTGCTGTCCAGGATCACTTCTTCGCCATTCGCGCTCAAGCCCAGCACGGCGCTGACGAAGCTCAGTCCGGGCGTGATGTATACGCTCACCATGCAGCGTTTTTCGGCCAGGGAACGAATGATCTGCGCTATCGAACGCGGATCACGAATCAGATAGTCCGGAAAACGATCAATTTCCAGAATCTCGTTGCGGGCGGCCTCATAAACGCTGTTGTCTGTCATGCCTGGTTATCTGGATCGATTATGTTCATGGATTGCCCCGGTGCTTCTTTCGAAAGCGGCAGGAGGGCGCTGTCGCTCCGTGGGCGGAACGTGGTGTGGGTGGTTTTATATCACGGCTTGGCAGGTGTGGCGTGTGCAGTATTGCCTTCTTCCGGCATTTTTCGCTGTTCCACTCGGTATAGCCAAGCAAGCAGTTCGGCCACGGCCACATACAGCTGGGGTGGAATCCGGTCATCCAGGTCCACCTGCATCAGCAGGCCCACTAACTCAGGGGATTCATGCACGAACACTCCGGCTTCGCGTGCGCGTTCGATGATTTCGTGCGCGATCAGCCCCTTGCCCTTGGCCACTACACGGGGAGCCTGTTCACCTGGTGTATAAGCCAGGGCCACCGCCTGGTCACGGTGGCTGGAGGAGGGAGAGGAAGGTCGGTCATGCCCGGCCATTGCCCGGCCCTTCTTGCTTTGCGTCCATGCCCGCTTCGATGGCTGCTTCGATGGCTGCTTCGCCCGTGCCTGCAGTGTCGACCTGTGGCTCAATCGATGAGGGTTCGCGCAGGCTCACCCTGAAACCCGTCAACGGCAGATTGGCGGCCTCCAGCGCGGTGGCCAGTGATTCGCGCTCGGTGAGCAAGGTCTCGACCGTGTCTGCGTCATCCGCGCTCAGGCGCAACGCAATGCCTGACTTGTCGAGCTGTATCCGCGCCTCCACGCTACCGAGTCTGGGCAGGGTCAGGCGTAGCGTGGTCTTCCAGTCCTGATTGCCCGATTCGCCTTCCCGGTCGCCTTCGTCCGGGTCCTCGATTTCCAGTTCGAACATCTGCCCCGGCCACGCCTGTCCCTGCAGCACATAAGTTTGGGTGGCCATCGCATCGAGTTGTTGATGTACCACCGGTACCAGACGTTCGGGCACACTCGTCTGCCGGGCGCTGGATTGCGATGATTCTGCCAGGCGCAGTGCAGCTTCGGCTTCGGCGCCACGCTGTGCCGCCGCACGACCGGCGGCCTGCTCGGCGCCTTGTCCGCTTCCGCCCGGTGTGGCGCGTAGAGGACTCCCTTCGCCACCCGAGCCCTCACCGCCCAGCCCCACGCCCAGCAGAACGCCAGCCAGCGTGCCTGCCAGGCCGCCCCCCGGGGTGGTGGGTGCGGCGGCGGCCCCCGGCACTGCGCCAGCGGCGGCAGCGGCAAGCATGGCCGGGGTCACGCCCGGTGGCAGCTTGAAGGCAGCAGCCGGATCGGCTACCTGCAAGGCAGGGCTGAAGCGGCCTTGTGGTTCGCGCAGCAGGCTCACCATGTCCGCTTTGCCGGAAAGCCACTTTTGTTGATGCGATTCAAAGAACAGCCCGCTTTGTGACACTGCGTTGCGCAGGGCAGGGGCAAGGGTTTGTGTGGCATTGGTGGCCGTGGGCGGGGTGTTGATCAGCGGCTTGCCTTCAGCCAGCTGGGCTGCCTGTGGTGTGGGCTGGCCGGTGAGCAAAAAGCTGATCAGGCGTCCGGCCGGGCTCAGTTGCGACTGGCTGGCGTTTGCGTTTGCGGCACTCGCTGGGTTGGCCAGCTCGGCAAATACCGTACCGGCCGTGTTGCGAGTGACCACCAACTCCAGCGTGTCGCCTGCTTTCACACTCTGGTTGAGCGCCAGTGTGTACTCACGCCCGGCTACCACGGCCTGAAAGGTGCCGTCCGGCAAGGGGCGTTGTATCGAAGCGGTGAATTGCTGGCCGGGCAGGAGCTGGGGCAGGCGGGCCTGCAACTCGCGGACCCTGGCCGTGCCTTGTATCGGAGGTTCGCTGTCGAAGAAACTCGCCTCCGACATCATGCGCAGGCGGGCAGCGAGGTCGGAAGGAATCATGGTGTGTCCTCCGGGGACCCTTGGGGCGTGTCAGGCGCCTGGCCTACAGGCCGTCACTGGCTCCGTAGGCACCACCTTGCTGACCAAACGGACTCTGGGCGCCATAGGCTTTTTGTATCCGGCCTTTCTTCACTTGTCCGGCCAGCAGCTTGCGGGTGCTCTCCAGTGCGGGCACGGTGTGCTCGCGTATCTGTGCGTCGAGTTCGAGAATTGACCCGATCAATGTCTGCATCAGTCCGGCAGCATGCGCGTCAGGTGTATTTGCGACAAGCCCGCCCACGCGCTCCAGCGACTGGCGCAGTTCGACGCATTCACGTCCGGCATTGGCCAGTGCGTCCCAGTCGTTGGCTATCGCCAGTTCCAGCATTGCCCGATAGCGAGCCTCCAGGGCCTGCAATTGTTCGATTGGATCAGGGCGGGTGGCATTCATGAAGCTACCGCCTGTTGTGACATTCCGGTTGCAGCCGTGTTGCCCGCTCCAGGGGCAATTTGTTGCCAGGCCTCGCGCAGCCCCACCAGCAAGCCTTTGACTTCTTCGAGCGCGGCCTGATTATTGTGGAGGTTTGCGTAGATCAACCGGTCGCATAGGTAGTCGTACAGGGCGGCGAGACGCTCGGCCAGTTCTCCGCCCTGTTCCAGGTTCAGGCTTACCTTGAGTCCGTTGGTGATGATCTCGATGGCCTTGGAAACCGACTCGCCCTTGGTGGCGATCTGCTTGTTCTGCATCGCCACTTCGGCACTGGTGATGGCCATGATCGCGCCGTCGTAGAGCATCAGCACCAGTCTGTGCGGATCGGCCGTGGTGACCCCGGTCTGCACCTCGACCTGCTGATAGGCGGCTGCCCGACGTTGTCCAAAAGAGGTTCCGAACATGATTAAGCCCTATTTTTTCTTGAACATCCCAGACAGGGAATCAAGCTGCTGCTGCAGATAGTCACTCGTCTGCATCATGCCCGAAACCAGCGAATCGAGCGCAACGAACTGCGCCTTGTAGCGTGCCTCGATGTCCACCAGCCGACGCTCAAGCGTTTCGCGTTGCTTGCCGATACTTTCTTCCGAACGCTTCAACCCGTCCGTTCGTCCGGTAATCAAACCGTTGGAGCCGATCATGCCGGTGATGGTTGCGTCCATCGATTTGCCGTAAGCAGCGGCAACATCTGCCACTGCGGCAAAATCCGTCTCCAATGCCTTGTTCAAGCGGTCGGTATCGAGCTTGAGTGTGCCGTCCTTCTGCAACGAGATACCAATGTCCGAGAGCGTGCGCATGGCTGCGCCCGAAGACAGGCTGTCAGGTACGCTCGACAGCATGCTGCGCAGTTTGCCGTCCACGCCTCGCAGGGCTGAATCGCCCAGCAGGGTGCCGCCCTTGTTGGTTTCGGCGTTGTAGCCACCCAGTTCCCGAGACAGCTGATGGAACTCGTTGAATGAGGTCACCATGCGCTCCAGGGCGCGGTTGATGCTCGATGTGTCGCGGGTCAGTTCCATGCGCACCGGCTCATCGGTGGGCGTGGTCTTCTTCAGTTCCAGCGTGACGCCTTCCAGTGCGCTGGTCACCTTGTTCGACTCCGAACTGATCGCAATTCCGTTGAGCTTCAGCTCTGCATTTTGTGCGGCCTGCTGTTCGGTGAAATCGGTGCTGCTGCCCGCAGGGCTGTATTCCAGTCCGCTCACCCCGGACAGGTGGATGAATTGCCGTTCGCCGGTTTCGTTGCCGGTGAGGACCAGTTGCGGGCCGTTCTCGCCGTTGACCACGGCAGCCGTCACACCGGCATTGGCGCCATTGATGGCGTCGCGCACGCTGTTCAGGTTGCCATTGGCGATGTCTATGGTGGTGGTCTTGTTGAGGGTACCGTCGGCCGTGCCCAGACTGATCTGCAGCGTGCCGGTGCCAATGCTCGTGCCACCGGCCGAGATGATGCGGTGTTCTTGGGCGAGCTTATCCACTTCAAGCGAATATTTACCCGGTACGGTGCCGTCGCTGGCGGTGATGCTTGCCACCGACTCATCCGACACCGTGCCCTTGTAAGTCGAGTAAAAATCCAGCGCATTGGCGTCATTCGGCAGCTTCAGGCCGGCAATCGCGTTTTGCAGCGTTGAGAGCGAGCCACGCAGCGAACCGAAGGCCGAAATCTTCGCCTGCACGCTGGCTTCCTTGGTGTCCAGGGCTGCCAGCGGGCGACGCTCCAACTCCATGAGCTGGCTGACGATACCGTTGACGTCCAGTCCGGATCCCAGTCCGGATACCGCGAGCGATGATGACATGACGATTCTCCTTCAATACTGCCAGACTCTGTTCCTGCAGATACCGGCTTTTCAACTGTCCCTGCGGTAAATAAAGCAAGAACAGGGCCAGATGCATGAGGCAGCTTCAGGCCTGCTGTTCAACCAGCAGGCCCTTCAACTTGCCCAGCGCCCGGGAAATTTCCAGCATTTCCTCAGCCGGAATCTGGCGCAGCACTTCATCGGTCTGGCGGTCGATCACCTTCACCACCGTTCGCCCGGATTCATCGTCCAGACTGAACTTCAGGTTGTTGGTCATCTGGTCGACGAAGCGCTGCACGTCTTTTGTGGCTTCTTCCACTTTCTGCTTCTGCTCGGCCATTGGGACCGGGCTGACCTTTTCCATCGGGTCGGCAGGTTCCGACCCGCCGCTGCGCGAAGCCGATTGTGCCTCGCGTAGTGCGGCAGCCGGGTCGTTGTCTGGCTGTCTGCTCGCCCCCAGCGGGCTCCCCTGGCCGGGTGTGAGCGTGCCCTGGGGCGTCGTTTGTATGGGCTGGATGTTCATTTGACACTCCTCAAGCCGGAAGGGGGCGGGGGAGCGCCTATTTTCGCCCGCGCCCCAGAATCGGCCAAGTCATTTCTGTGCAGCCGTCATCGGGTAGCCGACTGTCTGAGCTGCCAGCGACCTGATGGTCTGCTCGTATGTTCCCTGATGTGGTTAACGGCTGCTGCTCCTGAAACTTTAGAACAAAAAGGGCATGGTTTTGGTGAGGCGGAGGTATAGACTCACGGAGTATCCCTTTTGATTTCCAGCCCGGTCCTTCAATTTACCGATGCCCATTCGCCCTGAGCTTGTCGAAGGGCCTTGGGCTTCGACAAGCTCAGGGCGAATGGAAACCACATTCTCAAGGCCGGGTGAATACCTTCTGGGCGTTTCCGGGCGGCTGAAACCTGAAACAACAAAGCCCTCCGGAGAGGGCTATTGTTGTTTCAGGTTTCAGCGTGGCACCATGGCCTCACCACGCTTGTTGTGGCCTCTCTTAGCCGAGCAGGCTCAACACCTGGTTGGGCAGGGCGTTGGCCTGGGCGAGCATGGCGGTGCCGGCCTGCTGCAGGATTTGCGCCCGGGTGAGGTTTGCCGTTTCCGAAGCGAAGTCGGTATCGCGGATGCGGCTTTGCGCGGCCGAGAGGTTTTCGGTGCTGGTCTGCAGGTTGGTGATGGTGGAGCTGAAGCGGTTCTGCACGGCACCGAGGTCGGCGCGGATGCTGTTGACCTTGGCGAGT
>JBAYOV010000025.1:0-54481 GCA_041678045.1 Rhodocyclaceae bacterium | reverse complement strand
GCACCAGGGGTGGTGCTTGACTAAGGCAGCCGAGCTCGCCGCGCATCGCTCTTTTCCTCCACATCGCAACGTCACCGTTGGCGATGCTTTTTTGCGCCTGAAATTCGTGCTGTTTCACGTTAAAATATATGGTCGCGCCCCACGCGGGCGCGTGGATTGAAACGGTGGCATGCCGATCACGCCGCCACGGCTGAGGCGTCGCGCCCCACGCGGGCGCGTGGATTGAAACAGGTGCAGCCCACGGCCGCCCGGTTTTGTGCCGTGTCGCGCCCCACGCGGGCGCGTGGATTGAAACTCGCCGCGCTCGCGCTCACACCACGCCTGGACGGGTCGCGCCCCACGCGGGCGCGTGGATTGAAACAATGCCGCGTTCATGCGCGGTTTCGAGGGCGTGGCGGTCGCGCCCCACGCGGGCGCGTGGATTGAAACCTGTCCTCAGGCGGCTATCTCACCCATGCCCCGCCGTCGCGCCCCACGCGGGCGCGTGGATTGAAACACATTCGTGCTCAATGTCTGGTGGGGTGCCGCGCGTCGCGCCCCACGCGGGCGCGTGGATTGAAACCGGCCGCGTGTCGGGCGAGCATGTCACGATACGTGGTCGCGCCCCACGCGGGCGCGTGGATTGAAACCCGGCCGTGTCGATCAGTGCCAGTTCCACGATTGTCGCGCCCCACGCGGGCGCGTGGATTGGAACGATGAGCGTGAAGGGATGAACCTATAAACAGCACCCGCGACGGGTGCATGCTGACCCTGAGGCCCCCTTCTCCTGACTTCCAAAACGATTTCACGGGTACCGTTGGACATGGCATGTCCTATACTGGTCCTTCTGCGCCGCGCATAACCCACCGGACATTGACGCTGGACTCGCCTCGGGCGTACAGGGCTGGGGCGGCGCACCTTACCCTCACCGCCCTCCCAGCAAACCGCGAATCACGGACCAGCGGCTGATCAGCAGCGATGCGAAGATCAGTGCGCAGCCCACGAACTGCACCGTCCGCATGCTTTCACCAAGCCAGACGGCGGCGAGCATGGCGGTCCATACCGGCTCCAGCATCAGGATCACCACTGCATGGCTGGGCGAGGTCAGGCCTTGGGCGGACAGTTGCAGGAAAAAGCGCAGCGTGGTGCCGATCAGTGTGCTGGCGAGGACCCAGCCGGCCACATCGGCCGACAGCGTATCGGGCCAGCTTTCGAACAGCAGAGACAGCGGCAGGGCCACCACGGCCACCATCGACAGCTGTATGGCGCCCAGCGCCAGCACTGGCACCTGCCTGACCACATGTGAGTTGGTGATGAACACCAGCGCAAAGCACAGCGCAGCGGCCAGGAACCACCATTGTCCGGGTTCGAACTGGAAACCCTGAGCCAGCGACAGGCAGGCGAAACCGGTGAGGGCAGTGGGAATCGCCAGCCAGGTGCTGCGCGGCGGACGTTCGCCGAAGAACAGGCGCCCCAGCACCGGCACCAGCACCAGACCCAGTGCGCTGATGAAGGCGCCTTCGCCAATGTGGCTGGCGACGCTCAGGCCCATGATCCACACGCTCATGGCGATGCCGAACAATACCCCGACGAGCATCGCCCGTAATCCGCCCTGCAGGGAAATCGCCCGCAACTCGCGCCACCCCACCCCGGCCAGCAAGGCGCCCCCGAGGGCAAAGCGTGAGGCGATGAACAGCAGGGGCGGCATTCCCGCCAGCGCCTCGGTGGAAAATATCCAGCCGGCCGCCGCACACACGGTGACCAGAAACATCAGCAGATCGGCCTTCAGGCGTTGGTCGGGCGTGGGCATCGGCAGACTCATGGAGGGTAGGTGGCTGCATGACCGATGCTCGCCAGTTCGCATCGGTAGCGAAACGACAGCCAAGCAGCATTCTCGGGTGCAGGGTCAGTCGGAGGCGTCAGAGGACGAGGATGAAGAGTCTGAAGCATCCCAGGCATCGGAGGCACTATGGTCCGAACGTCGTCCTGACGATGACGACTGCCCCGTCTGCAGCCAGCGGTGCTCGACCTTGTGCATGCCCACGTCGGCGACGATCTTGAGGATGGAGAACAGCAATACGCCCAGGGTGCCGCCCAGCGGGGCGGCGAAGATGATGGTGAGGTGCATCGGAATGATGCGTAGGTAGGGCAGGAACATCAGGGAGCCCAGGTTGGGTTTGCGCGCCAGGTCGGCGTGCACATGCTCGCGGTGCGAGGCCCGGTGGCTGAGCCAGAAGCCGAAACCGAGCGCGGCGAACACTGCGTAGTCGAGCACTCCGGGGCGCCCGAAGTCGAGCATCATCACTTCGCCGGTGCTTGAGTTGGTTACCGGCACCAGGCCATCGGCACCGGCGCTACGCCCCAATGCCACCAGAAAGAACAGGTAGAAAAGGTGGAACAACCCGTAATGCAAGGCAAAAAAATGGGCTACGCTGCGCTGGGTTTTCGGTGTCGGGTCTACCGGGCGGTTGTTGATCTTCAGCCCGTCGGTTTGAAAGTCCTGCAGGGCGAGAATGCGCTTGCGGGCGTAGTAGCCGATGATGACGCTCTGGATCCAGAAGGGCCAGAGCAGGTGCATCAGGCTCCAGCCATTGAGCATCGCGAACAGCATGGTCGCCAGATTGGCAACCACGATGCCCCGGACGGACTGATCGGCCTGCAGGTCCATGGTCCGTGTGCTGCGCTCAGGCGCCGGTCAGTATTTGGCGCTCAGGTAATCGACGATGGCCTCGATGTTGTGCTTGCCGAGCTGGCGTACGGCACCGGTCATCGGTGGGTACAGGCGCTCGCCGGTCATGTCGAAGTAACGCGTCAGGCTCCGCCTCATGTAGTCGGGTTGCTGCCCGGCCAGACGGGGGAAAGACTCTTCCCCCGCTGCATCGTCCCGATGGCAGCGGGCACAGTATTCCGCATACAGCTGCTTGCCTTCGATCGCACGCGGACCGGGTGCCGGCCGGGCGGGAATGGGCGTGGAGGTGGCGAAAAACAGGGCTGCAGAGGCTTTTTCTTCCTCGCTGAGCAGCTTCATCAGGCCCTGCATGAATTCGTCGGTGCGGCGCCCCGAGAGGAAGGCTTCGATCTGGTCGATGATGTAGGCAGGATGCTGGCCCGCCAGGTTGGGGACATCGCTGAGCTTGCTGATGCCCTTGTCGCCATGGCAGTTGAAGCAGAAATTGGCGGCGGCCTTGCCGGCCTGTGTCAGACGCGCCTTGAGTTCGGGGTCGGCTTCGGCACGGGCCAGCAGACGGCGCGCGGAGACATCCTCGGCATGCACGGTGCTGACAGTGGCACAGGAAATCAGGAGAAGCAGCACCGCTGCGATGCGTTTCAACATTCTGAATGACCCCTCGGTCGTGACGACATGATTTCAGGTTGCGATCCGGGCCGCAGGCACTGGCACACAGCCATTGCAGACGGGCATTCGAATGATCGGCCTGGCACGGAAAATGGATTCTAGCACCATGCCGCAGCCAATCTCATGCAAAGCCGCGCAGTATGCATCGCCCGCTGCAGGACGGTGCTTTGACCAAGTGGTTTGCCCGGGGTTCATGTTGTGGATAGAATCGACCGGCCTTGTCCCGTGCGCGAAGCACCTGCGCCGCGCACGGGACAATCCGCCCTCCAGGCCGTGCACAGCGCCCTGTGGCCTGTTCACGGCCTGCCAGAATGACCTTTCAGGAGACTACATCCATGCAGAAACGCCGCTTCAACGCCCTGATGGCCGGCCTGATCGCCTCGGCCACGCTGGGCTTCACGATGCCCGCCAGCGCGCAGCAATACAAGGATGAATACAAGCTGTCCACCGTGCTGGGCGAAGCCTTCCCGTGGGGCTGGGGCGCCAAGCGCTGGGCCGATCTGGTTGCGGAAAAGACCGACGGGCGGATCAACATCAAGGTCTATCCGGGCGTGTCGCTGGTGTCCGGCGACCAGACCAAGGAGTTCACCGCACTGCGCCAGGGCATCATCGACATGGCGGTGGGTTCGACGATCAACTGGTCGCCGCAGGTGCGCGAGCTGAACCTGTTTGCGCTGCCGTTCCTGATGCCCGACCACAAGGCCATCGACGCGCTCACCCACGGCGCGGTGGGCGAGAAGGTGTTCAACCTGCTGTCCGAGCGTGACGTGGTGCCGCTGGCCTGGGGCGAGAACGGCTTCCGCGAGGTTTCCAACTCCAAGCAGCCGATCCGCACCCCGGAAGACCTGAAAGGCATGAAGATGCGCGTGGTCGGATCGCCGCTGTTCCTGGCCACCTTCACCGCGCTGGGTGCCAACCCCACGCAGATGAGCTGGGCCGATGCGCAGCCGGCGATGGCCTCCGGCGCGGTGGACGGGCAGGAAAACCCGCTTGCCGTGTTCAACGCTGCCAAGCTGCACACCCTCAACCAGAAGCACCTGACGCTGTGGGGCTATGTGGCCGATCCGCTGATCTTCGTGGTGAACAAGAACGTGTGGAACAGCTGGAGCGCCGAAGACCAGACCGCCGTGCGTGAAGCCGCACTGCAGGCCGGCCAGGAGCAGGTGGCGCGCGCGCGTGCCGGCATTTCGGCGGAGGACGACTCGGTGCTGAAGGAGATCGAGGCAAACGGCGTGGCAGTGGTGCGCCTCTCCGACGAGGAGCGCAACGCCTTCCGCACGGCCACGGCCGGGGTATACAAGGAGTGGGCCGAGCGCATCGGCACCGACCTGGTGAAACAGGCCGAAGAAGACATCGCCCGGCGCTGAGCCCCTCCCCCGCCAACCCGCAGGCCGACCTGAGCCGATTCAGGCCCGGCCTGCGGGTCGGCGGCATTGCCAGGCGGCGCATCGGGGCCGCCTGGCCGTTCGCCTTTCCGTCCGACTTTCCGGTTCGCACTTTCCATGTCCAACGAGCATTCCACCGTCGAGCTGCCTCCGGCCGATGACGCGCCTCCACCGCCTCTGAGCATCGAGCAGATTCTGGCCGGGGCAATCATGGCCCTGATCATGCTGATCACGCTGGGCAACGTCGTGGCGCGCTACTTCACCTCACGCTCGTTCGCAGCCACCGAGGAGTTCTCGATTGCGCTGCTGATCGTGCTCGCCTTTGTCGGCTCGGCCACGGCCTTTGCCTGTGATCGACACATTCGGGTGACCTTCGTCATCGAGCGCCTGCCGGTGGCCCTGCGGCAGGGCGCGGAGTGGCTGACCTTTGCAGTGACTGCCGCTTTGTTCGGTTTCATCGCCTGGTATGCGGGCCGGCTCACCTGGGATCAGTACCGTTTCGAGGAAACCTCCCCCGCGCTGGGCGTGCCGCAATGGTGGTACACCGTGTGGATGCCCATCCTGTCGGCCGCCATCGTGCTGCGGCTGGTGTGGAATCGCGTGCGGAGGCGGACAACATGATTGGCGCCACCCTGATCGGGCTGTTCCTGTTCGCGCTGCTAGCCGGCCTGCCGCTGGCGGTAGCGCTTGGCGTGGCGAGCATTGCGGTGCTGGCAATGGCCGGCTTCGACCAGCTCGCCGTACCGACCAACATCTATGCCGGGATTGCCAAGTATCCGCTGCTGGCCATTCCGATGTTCATCCTGGCCGGGATGATCTTCGAGCGCTCCGGCGTGGCACAGCGGCTGGTGCGTTTCGTGACGGCGATGGTGGGCGAATGGACCGGCTCGCTGGCGGTAGTCGCGGTGCTGGTGTCCATGCTGCTGGGCGGCATCTCCGGCTCGGGGCCGGCCGATGCGGCGGCGGTGGCGGCGGTGATGCTGCCCTCGATGATCGCACGCGGCTATCCCAAGGGGTTCTCCGCCGGCCTGATCGCGGCGGCCGGCTCGACGGCCATCGTGATTCCCCCTTCGGTGGCCTTCATCGTGTACAGCGTGATGGTGCCCTCGGCCACCGTACCGGCGCTGTTCGCCGCCGGCCTGTTCCCGGGCATGATCGCGGCGCTGTGCCTGCTGGTGCCGGCCATCGTCATCAGCCGCAAGCATGGCTTCGGCCAGGGCTACAAGGTGGAGCGCCCACCGCTGGGCAAGAGCTTCGTCGATGCGATCTGGGGCCTGCTGGCGCCGGTGATCATCCTGGGCGGCTTGCGCACCGGGGTCTTCACGCCCACCGAAGCCGCCGTGGTGGCGGTGGCCTACGGCATTTTTGTCGGCATGGTGATTTATCGCAGCATCAGCTTCCGCCAGCTGTTCCGCATTCTGGTGGATGCGGGCGAGCTGTCGGCGGTGGTGATGATGATCATCGGCATTGCCTCGGTGTTTGCCTGGGCCGGAAACACGCTGGGCGTGTTCGACGCAGCGGCCAAGGCAATGGTGGCCTTCTATACCAGCGAATGGCTGATGCTGCTGTCGATCAACCTGTTGCTGCTGGTGGCCGGCATGTTCCTGGATGCGGTGTCGATCTTTCTGATCCTGTTGCCGCTGCTGGTGCCGATTGCGGTGGCGATGGGCTGGGATCTGGTGTGGTTTGGCGTGATGATGACCATCAATCTGGCCATCGGTCAGTTCACCCCGCCCATGGCCCTGTCGCTGATGATTACCTCGCGCATTGCCGGCATCAAGCTGGAAGAAACCTTCCGCTGGGTGATCTGGCTGGTGCTGGCAATGGGGGCGGGGCTGACGCTGATGATCATCTTCCCGCAGATTGCGCTGTGGTTGCCCGGGCGGCTGGGCTATCTGTAGCATCGCCTGCGCCAGTCCGTCGGCCGGTCGTCACACGAACAGCGGCTCAGGCTCCAGCGCCACGCCGAAACGCGCCAGCACATCGGCACGGACCGCCTCGGCCAGGCGGCGCACATCCTCACCGGTGGCGCCGCCGCGATTGACCAGCACCAGCGCCTGGCGCTCGTAGCACCCCACCGGCCCCAGGTCGCGCCCCTTCCAGCCACAACGCTCGATCAACCAGCCGGCGGCGAGCTTGGCTCCGCCCGCCGGGGCAGACAGCGGGTAATGCGGCATGTCCGGGTGCCGGCCCAGCAACTCGGCCAGCGTGCCGGCATCGACCACCGGATTCTTGAAAAAGCTGCCAGCATTGCCCAGCCGCGCCGGGTCGGGCAGCTTGCGCTGGCGAATCGCGATGACTGCGTCCGACACCTGCAACGGCGTGGGCGCGCTCAGGCCCTGCGCGTCCAGCGCGGCCTCCAGCTCCGCATACCCCAGCTGGGGCTGCCAGCGTTTGGGCAAACGGAAGGTCACGCGGGTAATCAGCCAGTGCCGGCCATCTGCGCGCTTGAACAGGCTGTCACGATAGGCCAGCGCACACGCGCGCCGGTCGAAACTGCACGCCCGGCCATCCTGCAGCGACACGGCATCCACCCGGTGCAGGCAACGCTCCAGCTCCACGCCGTAGGCGCCGATGTTCTGCACCGGCGCAGCCCCCACGGTGCCGGGAATCAGCGACAGGTTCTCCAGGCCGGGCCAGCCCTGTTGCACCGTCCAGCGCACGAAGTCGTGCCAGTGTTCGCCCGCGCCCGCCTGCACATACCAGGCCTCGTCGTCCTCGGCCAGCAATTGCCGGCCACGCATGGCGATCTTCAGCACCAGCCCTTCGAAGCGCGGCCCCAGCACGATGTTGCTGCCCCCGCCCAACACCAGTAACGGCCAACGCGCCCAGTGCGGCGTGGCCACCAGCGCGGCCAGCCCGGCTTCGTCGCGCACGTCCACAAGAGCCGCCGCCCGACAGGGCAGGCCGAAGGTGTTGCAGCCCGTCAGATCGACTTCACGGCGGGCTGCAGACGGGAACAAATCAGGCATCGGGCGTGTCGGCCTTGGCTGTGGCGGAATGTTTGGCAGGACCGATCGGAAAGTATCGGTCGTAGGCCAGATTGAACACGAAGGCATAGGCCACATAGGTGAAGGCCAGCGCCAGATCGGCCAGGAACGCTTCCATCCAGCCCATGCCGGTCCACCACACGATGACGGGCCAGGTCATGCTGAACAGGCCCATCTCGAAGCCGAAGGCATGAATCACGCGCAGGCGCAGCGGCCGGCGGTCGGCGGCACGGCCGGTCAACCGCCCCTCCAGCCAGTCGAAGCTGGTGTTGTAGGTGCCATTCCAGATCGCCGCAATCAGCGACAGCAGGGCCAGCAGGCCAATGGAGTCGAGCAGCGGCACGCCGCTTGCCCAAGCAAACGGCGGCGTGATGAGCAACAGCCCCCCCAGCTCGAACAGGGCGATCTGACGCAGGCGGTCGGGCAGGGAGCGCAGGGCGGGTGCAGCAGTGTTGGCCACGGACGAACAGGATAGAATGGATCGAAGACGCGATCCGGCAAGGCTTCAGAGAGGGGCCAGACTTTAACATGCTTCTTCAACTCATACCCATTACCTCGCTGATGCTGGGCACGGCCCTGCTGCTGCTCGGCAACGGCCTGCTCGGCACCCTGATTGCGCTGCGCGGCAGCATGGAGGGGTTTTCCGACCAGACGCTGGGCCTGATGGGGTCGGGCTACTTTGTCGGCTTCTTCATCGGCACCTACGCAGTCCCCTCGCTGATCCGCCATATGGGCCACATCCGCGCCTTCAACTTCTTCGCGGCGGCCATCGCAGCCTTCATCCTGCTGCACTCCATGGTGCTCGACCCCTGGGTGTGGATGGGGCTGCGCATCCTCACCGGCATTGCCCTGGTCGGCTTCTACACCGTCATCGAAAGCTGGCTGAACAGCCAGGCGCAACCCGGCTCGCGCGGCCAGATGTTTGCCTTCTACATGGTGGTGAACATGGGTTCGGTAGCCGCAGCCCAGCAATTCCTGCACCTGGCCTCGCCGTCCACCTTCGTCCTGTTCTCCATCGCCGCCATGATGGTGTGCTTCTCGGTGATGCCGGTGGCCTCCACCCGGCTGGCACAGCCCGTCATCAGCAAGGTGCCACGGCTCACGCTGACGCAGATCTGGCGCGCAGCCCCGGCGGCAGTGGTCGGCGCGCTGGCGTGTGGCCTCACCATGGGTCCGTTCTGGAGCATGGCCCCCCTGTATGCGACCCGCCTGGGGCTGGACGAGGCCGGTGTAGCGCTACTGGTGACGGTGATGATCGTGGGCGGTGCGGTGCTGCAATGGCCAATCGGCCGTCTGTCCGACCGTTACGACCGGCGCTATGTGCTGGGCCTGGCATCGGCCACTGCAGCAAGCTG
Source organism: Rhodocyclaceae bacterium (assembly GCA_041678045.1). Taxonomy (GTDB): domain Bacteria; phylum Pseudomonadota; class Gammaproteobacteria; order Burkholderiales; family Rhodocyclaceae; genus UBA2357. The sequence goes on along the minus strand of JBAYOV010000025.1, from coordinate 45,417 downwards.
TGCGGCGGTGATGGCACTGTTCGGACACATGAATACGGTGCTGTTTCCGGCAGCCTTCATGTTTGGCGGTGCGGTCTGTGCGATTTATCCGATCGTGGTGGCGCACCTGGTCGACCACCTCACCCAGGACAACATCCTTTCCGGCAATGCCGGCATCCTGTTGCTGTACGGTATCGGGGCGATGATCGGCCCGGCGCTGGCCGGTTATCTGATGACGCTCGGCGGCCCGGCAGCAATGCCGGCCTTCTTCGTGGCGGTGCTGATCCCGCTGACCCTGTACGTGCTGCTGCAGGCCCGCTCGACGGTCGATGAAATCGTGGAGGAGCCCGGCCAGTTCGTGCCACTGGTGCGCACCTCCGAAACCGCCATGGAAATCGTCGCGGCCGTGGAGGAGCATCGCATGGAGAGCAATGCCAGCGAAAACAGTGGCGACGATGCCGACCCTGCCGAGCCTGCCGAGCCTGCGCACGAAACACGGGCCACGTCCGACGGCGAACCGGCCACGACCACAACCACAACCACAACCACAACCACAACCGGCGACGCCGAAGCGCCCGAGGGTACGGCCTCCCCCGAAGCGCCTGCCCCGGAAGACGTGGCACAGGCCGGGCACAGCACCGAGCCGCCCGGGGTGCCCGAGACACCTGAAACACCCGAGGCAGCCGAGGCAGCCAGCCCCCCGGACAGTTCGCCCACCGAAGCCCGCGCGGCCCTGCTGATGCCCAAAAAGTGACCCGGCTGCAGGTGTCACACACACGCCACACACACGTCACACCCCTGCCACACCCGGGGTTCACCCGACTTTCCGGCGCTTGACGTTTCCGGTAAGGTCTGCCCGCCCCGCCCGTACGAGGATGCCGGGGCTGCGCACGTGTCCGGCACGGACCGTGCGCCCTGACAAACAGATCATTCACCTTCCAGAGATCCTGCATGTTAGAGCTGGACAACATCGTCAAGACCTTCGGTGGCTTTCGTGCCATCGACGGCTGCTCGCTGAAGGTCAACAAAGGCGAGATACTCGGTCTCGTCGGCCCCAACGGTGCCGGCAAGACCACCTTGTTCAACGTGATCGCAGGCGCCCTGCAACCCAGCTCGGGCACAATCCGTTTTCTCGGCGAAGACGTCACCCCGCTGTCCACCGACGCCCTGTTCCACAAGGGGCTGGTGCGCACCTTCCAGATTCCCCACGAATTTCACCGTCTCACCGTGCTCGAGAACCTGATGATGGTGCCCCCGCGCCAACCGGGCGAGAAGCTTTTTGCCAACTGGCTGAACTGGGGCACGGTGCGTGAGCAGGAGGACGCGGTGCGCGCCCGCGCAATGGAGACGCTGGCGTTTCTGGAACTGACCCATGTCACCGATGAGCGGGCCGGCAACCTGTCCGGCGGCCAGAAGAAGCTGCTCGAACTCGGGCGCACGATGATGACCGAAGCCCGGCTGGTGCTGCTCGACGAACCCGCCGCCGGGGTGAACCGCACCCTGCTGCGCAAGCTGGAAGAGAAAATCCAGATCCTCAACCAGGAGCGCGGCTACACCTTCATCCTCATCGAGCACGACATGGAGATGATCGAGAAGCTCTGCCACCCGGTGGTGTGCATGGCCGAAGGCAAGGTGCTGATTCAGGGGGATTTCCAAACCGTGCGCAGCGATCCGCGCGTGCTGGAGGCCTACCTGGGCGAAACGCCCTCCGCCATCGAGCGCAACGAGGCCGAACACGACCCACGCATCGAAGAAGCACGCGAGCAGGAACTGCACAAGGAGGACCTCTGATGAGTGCCACTCCGGTTCTTTCGATGAAGGCGGTGCGTGGCGGCTACGGCGACGCCGACATCCTGCAGGGCGTGTCCATCGATGTGGCCGAGCGCGAGATTGTGGTCATCGTCGGCCCCAACGGCGCCGGCAAGTCCACCGCGATGAAGGCTGTATTCGGCCTGCTCAACGTGCGCGGCGGGCAGATCGTGTTCGACGGCGAGGACATCACCGGCTGGGCACCCAACCGCATCGTGCGGCGCGGCATCTGCTATGTGCCGCAGGTCGACAACGTGTTCCGCGACATGACCGTCCACGAAAACTTCGAAATGGGCGCCTTCCTGCGCAAGGGCAACCTCTCGGCCGCGTATGACCGTGTGTACCAGCTCTTTCCCGACCTGAAGGCCAAGCGCAGGAACCTGGCCGGCAACCTGTCCGGCGGTCAGCGCCAGATGGTGGCCATGGGCCGGGCGCTGATGCTCGACCCCAAGCTGCTGCTGCTCGACGAGCCCACGGCGGGCCTGTCACCCAAGTACATGGAGCAGATTTTCCAGATTACCCGCGATGTGCGCGACAGCGGCGTGTCCATCATGCTGGTCGAACAACACGCCAAACAGGCCCTGGCCTTCTGCGACCGGGGCTATGTGCTGGCCACCGGCGCCAACCGGCACGAGGGCACCGGCGCCGCGCTGCTGGCCGATCGCGAAGTGGCGCAGATGTTCCTGGGCGGCTGATCACGAGAACAACATGAGTGCAATCGACTTCATCAACTTCTACGTCGTGCCCGGCCTGGTGCTGGGTTCGATCTACGCGGTCGGCGCCATCGGCATCACCATGGTGTTCGGCATCCTGCGCTTTGCGCACTTCGCCCACGGCGACATGGCCACGCTGGGCGCCTTCATCGCACTGGCCTTCGTCGGCACCGGCCTCGACCCATGGACGGCGCTGCCCCTGGCCATGCTGGTCACCGCCGTGGTGGCTGTCGGCATCGACAAAACCTTCTATGATTATCTGGTGAAGCGCCCGAAGATTCTCACCGTGATGGCCTCGCTGGGCATTGCGCTGATGATCCGCTCGGTGGTGCAGGTGGTATGGGGGGTCGACCCCCAGCCCTATGTGCGCGGCATCGTGCGCCCGGACAGCTTCGGCGGCATCCTGCTGCGCCCGCGCGAGCTGTACACCCTGGCTACGGTGGTGGTGCTGGTGGTGGGCCTGGTGGCCTTCCTGCATTACACCCGCTGGGGCAAGGCCATGCGGGCAATGTCGGACAACCCCGATCTGGCCCGCCTGTCCGGCGTGGACAACCGTCAGGTGACCATGCTCACCTGGGCCATCGTCGGGGCCCTCACTGCGGCCTCGGGCTTCATGCTCGGCATCAACACCGAGTTGAATTCGATGATGGGCTGGCACATGCTGCTGCCGATGTTCGCCGCCGCCATCCTGGGCGGCGTGGGCCGGGTGGAAGGGGCGGTGCTGGGTGGCCTGATCGTTGGCCTGGCCGAAGAAATGTCGGTGCTGATCGTGCCCAGCCAGTACAAGATGGCCACCGCCTTCGTGATCCTGCTGCTCATCCTGCTGCTGCGCCCCAGCGGCCTGCTCAAGGGTAAGGTGCTCTGACATGGAACTGACTGGTCTGCTCAACTACGCCCTGTTCATGGGCATCCTGATCGGCATTTACGCCCTGCTGTCGCTCGCGCTGAACATCCACTGGGGCTTTACCGGCCTGTTCAATGCCGGCGTGGCCGGTTTCTTTGCGGTGGGCGCCTACGTCTCCGCCATCCTCACCAGCACCCCGGCTGGCGGGCGCATTGGCGGCTTCGAGCTGCCGGTCGTGCTGGGCTGGCTGGGCGCGATGGTGGTGGCCGGGGCGATTGCCTGGCCCATCGGCCGCATCTGCCTGCGCCTGCGCTCGGACTATCTGGCCATCGCCACCCTCGGCGTGGCCGAGATCATCCGTCTGGTGATCAAGAGCGAGGACTGGCTCACCGGCGGATCGCGCGGCATCACCGGCATTCCACGCCCCTTCGGCGACCTCGACTACATGGCTTCGCAAGCCGCTTATCTCGCGCTGGTTCTGGCGGTGCTGCTGGCGGTGTATCTGGCGGTGGAGCGGCAACTGCGTGCGCCCTGGGGGCGCATGATGCGCGCCATCCGCGACAACGAAGCCGCCGCCGCCGCGATGGGCAAGGATGTTTCCGCGCGCCGGCTCGAAGCTTTCATCTTCGGCTCCGCGATCATGGGGCTGGCCGGTGCGCTGTTCGTGCACTTCAACCGCAGCATCACCCCGGAAGCCATCGACCCGATGATCGCCACCTTCCTGATCTGGATCATGCTGATCCTCGGTGGCTCGGGCAACAACCGTGGTGCAATCCTGGGCGCGCTGGTGATCTGGCTGATCTGGTCGATGTCCGAAATGCTCACCGACCGTCTGCCCGCCGAAGTGGCCACACAGGCGAGCTACATCCGGGTGTTCGTGATCGGCCTGATGCTGCAGTTGGTACTGCGCTTCCGCCCCGAAGGCATCCTGCCCGAAGAATCCGCCCGGCAGCGCCATTCGACACCCTGATTCGACACCCTGACCCGTTTCAACCGACCGGCCCGTGAAGGGCCACCTTCTTGTCATCACTGAGCACACAGGAGACGCAACATGACCCAACCGAAACGCCTCGCCGCCGCCCTCGCCCTGGCTGGCGCTGCCTTTGCCGCACCGGTCCATGCCGATGTCACGATCGGCCTGCTGGGTGGCCTGACCGGCCCGATTGCTGGCATGGCGCCGGCCATGGTGGACTCGATGAAGCTTGCCGTCGGCCAAGTCAATGAGCAAGGCGGCATTGCCGGCGGCAAACTCAACGCCGTGGTCGGCGACTCGGCCTGCAACCCGCAGAACGCCACCGATGCCGCAACCAAGGCAGTGAACGTGTCCGGTGCCATCGGCATCGTCGGCCCGGCCTGCTCGGGCGCGGTACTGGCTGCATCCAACTCGGTGACTGTACCGGCGGGCGTGCTGACGATCACCTCGTCAGGCACCTCGCCGCAGATCAGCAAGATCGACGACAAGGACCTGGTTTTCCGCACCGTGCCGTCCGATGACTATCAGGGCCGCGCACTGGCGCGCACGCTGAAGGCGCAGGGCGTCGACAAGGTGGCGATTGCGTATGTAAACAACGACTACGGCAAGGGTCTGGCCGAGTCCTTCAAGGACGAGTTCGAAGCCCATGGCGGCGCCATCGCCGGCTACGCCGGCCAGGAAGACAGCAAGGCCTCCTACCGCTCCGACCTGGCCGAACTGGCCAAGGGCGGCGCAAAAACGCTGGTGCTGTTCCACTACGGCAACAGCGCCGGCCTGACCATCCTGCGCCAGGCCATCGAAAATGGTTTCTTCGAGAACTTCGTCGGCGCCGACGGCATGCGCGACGAAGCAATGATCAAGACTCTGGGCGCAGACAACCTCTCCACCTTCCGGGTATCCGCCCCAATGGGCGAAAGCGGTGCGGCCTTCGATGCCTTCTCCGCCGGTTTCCGTGCTGCAGGCGGCGACCCCAATGCCACCTTTGCCGCCACCTCTTACGATGCAGCCTTCCTGATGGCACTGGCCATCGAGCATGCCGGCGGCGACAAGTCCAAGCTGTCCGCCTCGCTGCGTGCCGTCTCCTCCGCGCCGGGCGAGCCGATTCTGCCGGGCGAGTGGGCCAAGGCCAAGCAACTCATTGCCGAAGGCAAGGACATCGACTACAAGGGGGCGGCCGGCGATCACGAGTTCAACGAGGCCGGCGACGTGCCGGGTCAGTACGAACTGTTCAAGGTGAGCGGCGAAACCTATGAAAGCGTCACCGAAATGAAGTAAGAAAGCAAAGACAGCCGCTGGAAAACGACGCTCCACCCCGCGACGCCCCACCCCGCCATGGGGTGGGGCCGTGGATGGTGAGTGGTGAGTGGGTGCGCCCTGCTACCCCACCCTGCCGTCGCTCTTCAGGCGACCGATGCGCACCACTTCCGGCACGCGGCGTACGGCCCGCATCACGTTGGCCAGGTGCATGCGATCGCGCACCTGGACCGTCAGGTTGAGCGCGACGTAGATGCCCCGCTCCTTGTCCATCGACACATTCTGGATGTTGCAGTCAGCATCCGACACCGCGTTCGCAACCCGTCCCAGCACCCCGCGCCCTTCCTTGGTCAGGATGCGCATGGTCACATCGAACATGCGGTCGTGATGGTGTTCCCACTCCACATCGACCCAGCGTCCACGGTCACCGCGCAGCTTGGCCACGGCGGTGCAGTCATGGCGGTGCACCTCCAACCCCTTGCCCTTGCGGATCAGGCCAATGATCGGATCGCCCGGAATCGGCAGGCAGCACGGTGCCAACTGCACCGCAATGCCCTCGCTGCCGCTGATCAGGATGGCCGAGGCCGGCTTGGGCTTGATCACATCCGGACGGCCCGACTCTTCGTCCTGAGCCTGCGACAGACGCCGCGCGACAATCGCCGGCAGGCGTTTGCCCAGCCCGATGTCGGAGAGAATCTCCTTCTTGCTCCGGATGCCGCGATCGCGCAGGAAGCGATCCCAGGCAAAGGTGCTGATCTGCCCCAGGGTCAGGCCGTGGGTGCGCAGTGCCTGGTTGAGCAGGCGCTCGCCCAGCGTGACCGACTCCTCATGCTGGGCATTCTTGAGGAAATGACGGATCTGCGCGCGCGCCTTGCCGGTGCGCACATAGGACAGCCAGGCCGGATTCGGATTGGCATGCGCGGCGGTGATGATCTCCACCTGGTCGCCGTTGCGCAGCTCGGTGCGCAACGGCATCAGATCGTTGTTCACCCGACAGGCGACGCAGCGGTTGCCGATGTCGGTATGCACGGCATAGGCAAAATCGACCGGCGTAGACCCCTTGGGCAGGGACAGGATGCGCCCCTGCGGGGTGAACACATACACCTCGCTCGGGAACAGATCGACCTTCACATGTTCCAGGAACTCGGTGGCCTCGCCGGAGGTGGATTGCAGCTCCAGCAGCGATTGCAGCCAGGAGTGGGTCTTTTGCTGCAGCTCGGTGAGGGTTTTCTCGTCGTCCTTGTACAGCCAGTGCGAGGCCACCCCGCTTTCGGCAATGTGATGCATCTCCGAAGTGCGCACCTGAATTTCGATCGGCGTGCCAAAGGGGCCGATCAGGGTGGTGTGCAGCGACTGGTAACCGTTCGCCTTGGGCAGCGCGATGTAGTCCTTGAACTTGCCGGGCACCGGCTTGTACATCGAGTGCAGCGCCCCGATGACCAGATAACAGGTCGGCACATCGTGCACGATGACGCGCAGGCCATAGATGTCGAGCACCTGCGAAAAGCTCAGGCGTTTCTCGACCATCTTGCGGTAGATCGAGAACAGGTGCTTCTCGCGCCCCTGCACCTCGGCGCTGATGCCCCACTGCGGCAGACGCTCCTCGACACTGTGCAGCACCTTTCCGATGACCTCCCGCCGGTTGCCCCGCGCGGCCTTGATCGCCTTGGACAGCGCGCGGAAGCGCATCGGAAACTTGTGCTCGAAAGACAGTTCCTGCAATTCGCGGAACAGGTTGTTCAGCCCCAGCCGGTTGGCAATCGGGGCGTAGATTTCCAGCGTCTCGTTGGCGATGCGGCGGCGCTTGGCCGGGCGCATCGATTCGAGGGTGCGCATGTTGTGCAGCCGGTCGGCGAGCTTGATGAGGATCACCCGCAGGTCGGTGGCCATCGCCAGCAGCATCTTGCGGAAGTTTTCCGCCTGCGCTTCTTCCTGCGAGCGGAATTCCATCTTGTCGAGCTTGGACAGGCCATCGACCAGCTCGGCAGAAGTCTTGCCGAAGCGCTCGGCAATCTCCTGCTTGGAAATGTGGGTGTCCTCCATCACATCGTGGAGGAGCGCGGCAATCAGCGCCTGTGAGTCGAGGTGCCAGTCCGCAATGATGTCGGCCACCGCCACCGGGTGCGATACATAAGGCTCACCACTTTTGCGGTACTGGCCTTCATGCGCATGGGAGGAGAAGTGATAGGCCGCTTCGACCCGGCCAATGTCCTCGGGCTTCAGGTAGTCTTCCAGCTTCTGCTTGAGCCGCTGGAAATCGAGCGACAGCACGCTTGCCCCCGTCAGGAAGGGGGCAGGACCGGAAAACGGGGCGGCATCTGCGGTATCCATGATCTGGTTCATCCGCCCCGGGCACTCAGGCCTGACCCCGGTTGAGCACTTCCAGCCCGACCTTGCCCGCAGCGATCTCGCGCAACGCGACCACGGTGGGTTTTTCCTTGGTGTTGCGGTCGAGTTCGATCTGCGGCGTGGAACCGATGGTCAGCTGGCGGGCGCGATAAGTGGCAGCCAGCGTGAGCTGGAAACGGTTCGGAATGCGCTTGAGGCAGTCTTCGATGGTGATGCGGGCCATGGGGTCAGTCCTGTTCTATGAAATCAAAAAATTGCAGATGGCGTGCGTGCTGGTTGGGGTAGCGCAGGCGGGAGGCCTGGACGACCGCGACCAGATCGTCAATGGCCTGCTGCAACTCGTTGTTAAGTATAACGTAGTCGAACTCCCCCACATGCCGCATTTCGCCACGCGCGGCCAGCAGGCGGCGGGAAATGGTGTCCTCGTCGTCGGTACCCCGGCCACGCAGGCGATGCTCCAGCACGTCCAGCGAAGGCGGCAGGATGAACACCCCCACCGCTTCGGGAAACACCTTGCGCACCTGCTGCGCGCCCTGCCAGTCGATTTCCAGCAGAATGTCGCGGTCGGTTTCGATCTGCGAACGAATCCAGACCTTCGAGGTGGCGTAGTAATTGCCGTGCACCTCGGCCCATTCCAGAAATTCGCCCCGGTCGCGCAGGTCGCGAAAAGTGGGGATGTCTACGAAATGATAGTCCACACCGTCGCGCTCGCCCGCGCGCGGTGGCCGGGTGGTGTAGGACACCGACAGCTGCACGTTGCGGTCGCGCTCCAGCAGGGCACGCACCATGGTGGTTTTGCCCGCCCCGGAAGGGGCGGTGACGATGATCAGGGTTCCTGCCATGGGTTCAAGCTTCTCCGTCTTTCGCGCCCCCGGCGGGAGGCGCCTCATCCATCGGGTCACCGGCACCGCCCTCTTCCAGCCCGGGCCGGTGGATCACATACTGATTGCGCCCGGCCGACTTGGCCCGGTACATGGCCACATCGGCCGCCTTGAGCAGGGCTTCCACCGTCGTGCCATCGTGCGGATACACGCTGATGCCGATGCTCATCGTCACCGTCAGGGCCTGCCCGCCCGCCTCCACCGGCTCGCGCACCGCCTGCAGCAGACGGCAGGCCACGCATCTTGCCGAGCCGACGCCCTCGACATCGGACAGCAGCACCACGAACTCATCGCCGCCAAGCCGGGCGGCGGTGTCGTCCTCGCGCAGACAGGCGCTCAAACGGCGGGCAGTGGCGGCCAGCAGCTCGTCGCCTGCGTCGTGCCCGAGTTGGTCATTCACCGCCTTGAAGCCGTCCAGATCGATGAACAGCAGCGCAATCTGACCCCTGTTGCGGTGTGCATGGGCAATCGCGACCTTGATGCGGTCTTCGAGCAGGCGCCGATTGGGCAGGCCGGTGAGCGGGTCGAAATAGGCCATGTGCCGTATCCGCGCCTCGTCCTCCTTCAGCCGGCTGATGTCGCTGAACACCGCCACATAGTTGGTGACTTCGCCGGAAGGGTCGGCAATCGCGGTGATGGTGAGCAGTTCAGGGTAGATTTCGCCGTTCTTGCGCCGATTCCACACCTCGCCCTGCCAGCGCCCTTCACGCGCAATCGTGGCCCACATGCTGGCATAGAACTCCGGCCCATGGCGTCCGGACTGCAGGACGGCCGGGCTTTGCCCGAGCACCTCGTCGGCCGAATACCCGGTGAGGCGGGTGAAGGCCGGGTTAACCGACTGGATGCGCCGGCGGCTGTCGGCCACGATCACCCCCTCGAACGAGGTTTCGATGATCTTTTCCGCCAGCCTGAGGTTCTGCTGCGAGGCCGTCAACGCCTGGTCCCGCTGCTCCAGCGCCAGCCGCAGCTCCTGCACATACACCAGCTCCATGCCGGACAGGATGTCGCTGAAACCGATCAGATCGATCAGCCGGCCATCCGCCCCCACCACACCGAGGTGGCGTACGCCCCGTTCCACCAGCATGCTGCGCGCATGATACAGGCTGGCATGCTCGTCGATCGTCATCAACGGCCGGCTGGCCACCTCGCCGGCGGGCTGCTGGTTGCGCCGCTCGGCCACGAAACGGGCCAGATCGCGCTCGGTGATGATGCCGAAATCGCCCTGCGGGTAAGCAATCACCACGGCATCGGTGGCCCGCTCGCGCATGATGCGCGCCACATCGTTGAGCGGCGTGCCGGGCGGGAAAGTCACCAGCCCGCTCTTGATCACCGACTCCACCTGACGCAGGCGCAGGTAGTGCTCGATGCCCTGGTTGAGCACCACGTCGGTCTGCGAGACGATGCCGACCGGCGCGCCCACCGCATCCTCCACCAGATAATGACGCACATGTTCGTCACGAAAACGCACCGCCAGCGCCTGCAGGCTGACCTCCTCGGTCACCGCGCGCACCGGGCTGCTCATGAAGTCGGACACCGGGCGCTCGAACAGCCCGGGATGCGAAAAATCGATGGAAATCGCATCCCGCTCGGTCCAGATGCCGATCATGCGACCGGCCTCTTCCACCAGGATCGAGCTCACCCGCGCTTCGTGCATGCGCCGTGCCGCCTCGTACAAGGGCGTCGAAGGGCTGCACACCAGCAGGCCACGGCGCACGATGTCGCCGATCCTGACCTCAGATGACGGCCGCACCGCGAATTCGCCACGCTCCAGGCTGGCAATCATCGATGCAGGCAATGGCTGGTCCATTTTCACCATCCGGACAAATCTGAATCCATGATTCTGCCAGCACCGCCCCCGCTTAGCCATGCCCGCGCCGGCCCGACCACGTCCGATCAGCAGGTTTTGACAACAATGTCATGCAGCGTATTGGCGCAATGTGCCATGCGGTCGGCCGCATTGGACAGATGACGGTAAATCTCCCGGCGCTTGAACATGTCCAGATAGGCCTCGCCCTGAAACAGCTCGGCCAGCGCCCGGCGATACAGTTTCTCCACCCGCCGCTCGGCCTTGCGCGCCACGTCGGCATCCTGCGCAGCCAGTTCCGGCGTGCCTGCCAGCCGGCCAAAACCGGCCTCCAGCGCCTGCACGCCCTCATGCAGGCACACGGCCATGTCGTGCATGAACACGTCCGGCCCCACACCAAGCACATCCATTTCATTCACCGTGCTCTTGCAGTAGTTCACCACCTCGTCCAGGTCCATGATGGCGCGGTAGATGTCTTCCCGGTCGAACGGCGTCGAGAAGGCTTCGTTCAGGGTGTGGATGTTGCGCACCTTGATCGTGTCCGCCTCATGCTCGTCGCGCTTGATCTGCAGCGCAGTCTCGGCATCGGCCGTTTCCATGAAATGCACCAGCAGGGATACGGTGTGCACCACCATGGCCGCCTGCTCGCCCAGCAGACTGTAGAAGTCCGGCGCCTTGGGAAAGATATGCCCGATGATGCGATGCACGATGGAATGTGCATGGGAGTCATGTTGGGGTTTGTCGCTCATGTCGTTTCCTTTCAGTCGAACAAGGGTCCGAGCAGCCCCATCAATGCCGCCCCGGCCAGGGCTGAGGCTGGAATCGTCACCACCCAGGTGGCCAGGATCTCACCCGCCTTGCCCCAGCGCACCCGGTGCGGATACTCGGATGCGCCGATGCCCATGATCGAGCTGGCCACCACATGGCTGGTCGACACCGGCGCCCCGGCCACCGACGCCGAGAAGATGACTGCGGCCGAGGTCAGCTGGGACTCCAGCGCATGCTGTGGGCGCACCTTGTACACCGCGAACCCCAGCGTGCGCACGATGCGCCAGCCCCCCGACAGGATGCCCAGAGTGATCGCCACCGCACAGGCCAGCATCACCCAGAACGGCACCTCGAACGTCGGGATGAAGCCCCCCAGCAACAGCACCAGGGTGAGGATGCCCATGCTCTTCTGCGCATCGTTGGCCCCATGGGAAAAGGCCAGCCCGGCCGTGGTGACATACTGCGCGGCCCGCAGCCTGCGATTCATCACGGGCCGGGCGGCCCGCAGCAGCAGGCTGACCAGGCGGTGCATCAGATACCCCACCACAAACCCCAGCAGGGGGGAGAGCAGCAAGGCCAGCACCACCTTGCTCACCCCGGCCACCGGCGCCCCGGTCCACAGGCCGGAAAACCCCCACACCACATGGCCCGGCCCCACCGCCATAAGTACCGCCCCCACCAGTCCGCCGACCAGCGCATGCGAAGACGAAGAGGGGATGCCCCACCACCAGGTGAGCAGGTTCCAGCCGATTGCACCAAGCAGGCCGGCCAGCAGGATGCTCAGGGAATGCAGGGTATCGACCCCGGAAAGGTCAACGAATCCGCCAATGGTATTGGCCACGGCGGTGCCCCCCAGCAGGGGGCCAAGAAACTCGAACACGGCCACCACCACCACCGCCCGCGCCGGACTCATCGCACGCGAGGCGATCACCGTGGCCACCACGTTGGCTGCATCGTGAAAGCCGTTGGTGTAGTCGAACACCAGCACGGTCACCACCGTCAGCACTGCGACGATCAGTATCGGCTCCACACCCACTCCCCGCGCCCGTTCTTGTGACATGCATGATATGCGCCGTTCACAAAAATGACATGTCGCACTGCGGCATGGCACAGGTGCTGGCCCGCTGCGCGCGCAGCGGGGCTCGGTATGGCGGTTTCAGCGCACCGGCGTGGGGGGTGCGGGTTGCGCCGCCTCGCCCGCCTGCGCATTCGGGAAGAAAAGCTGCTCGCCGTCTATCCGGTAAGCGGCAATCGCCGCCTGTCCATCATCCGACACCAGCCAGTCCACAAACTGCTGCGCCTCGACCTGCTTCACATGCGGATGGCGTTGTGGATTGACCACCATCACCCCGTACTGGTTGAACAGGCGTGCATCGCCCTCCACCAGCACGGCCAGATCGGCGCGGTTCCGGAAACTCAACCAGGTGCCCCGGTCGGACAACACATGGGCACCGCTCGAAGCCGCCATATTCAGCGCCTGCCCCATGCCACAGCCACACTCCCGATAGGCGCTGCCCTTGTCATCGGCCCGGCCGGTGGCCTGCCAGTAACGCAACTCGGCCGCATGCGTGCCGCTCTTGTCGCCGCGCGACACAAACGTTGCGTCACCGTCCGCCAGCCTGCCCAGCGCCGCCACGATATCCTGTCCGCGCACGCCGGCCGGGTCCGCCTGCGGACCGATCAGCACGAAGTCGTTGTACATCACCGCATGGCGGGCAAGCCCGTGGCCCTCGGCCACAAAACGTTCCTCGGCCACCGTGTCGTGCACGAAAACGACATCGGCATCCCCCCGCCTCCCCACATCCAGCGCCTGTCCGGTGCCCAGCGCCACCACCTTCACCGCGATGGCGGTGGCTTCGGTGAAGCGCGGCAGAATGTGTCCAAACAGGCCGGACTGCTCGGTAGACGTGGTGGACGCCACGATGATGGAGGGCGCCGCCTGCGACCAGGCGCCCGCGCTGCTCAGCACCAGGGTGCCGGCCGCAATCAATCGCAGCGCCAAGGCCCTGCGTTCATTGTCGATGGAATGCCGCATGTTCGAGACTCCTTGCAGTCGCCCGTAGCGGGGCGGGATGAAGACCGGCACGCGCAACCCCGCACGACCGGTCGGGCGCGATGCGCGTGCCGGCATGCGAGTCTGCACATCCGCTTGCCTTGGCAGCGCCTGAATTGGCGTAATCTATGGAGCCAATCGCCATCGATCAATATGAAGCCTCATGCATAGGATCCAGCTCCATTACAGCCTGCTCCGTGAAGACGCCGTCGGTCCGATCCGCAACCCGCTGATCGAACTGCTGCAAGCCGTCAGCACCCAGGGCTCGATTTCTGGCGCCGCTCGGGCGCTCGACTTTTCTTACCGGCATGTATGGGGCGAACTCAAGCGCTGGGAAGGCGAACTCGGCGAGCAACTCATCGTGTGGGAGAAAGGCCAGCCCGCACGGCTCACCCCCTTCGGCGCGAAGCTGATGTGGGCCGAGCGTCAGGCACAGGCGCGACTGCAGCCACAGATCGAGGCACTGCGTACCGAACTGGAACGCACCTATGCCGTGGCCTTCGACCCCTCGGCCCATGTGCTCAGCTTTCACGCCAGCCACGATGCCTCACTCGCCGCACTGCGCGAGCAGGCGCGCCCCCGGCGATTGCACCTGGACATTCACTTCACCGGCAGCGTAGACGCCATCCGGGCATTGAACGAAGGCCGGTGCACCATGGCCGGCTTTCACACCCGCCTCACCCCTGCACCAGGCTCCCTCACCCAGCGCAGCTACAAACCCCTGCTGCGCCCCGGACTGCACAAACTGATCGGCTTTGCCCGCAGAGTGCAGGGCCTGATTGTGGCTCCGGGCAACCCGCTGCAGCTCAACACCCCGGGCGACCTGTGTCGCGATGGCATCCGCTTCATCAACCGCGCACGCGGCAGCGGCACCCGCCTGCTGTTCGACGAATTGCTCGCGGAACACGGCATCGCCGCTCAGGACATTCAGGGCTACGGTCACGAAGAGCCCTCGCACGCTGCCATCGCACAGGCAATTGCCGCCGGCATGGCCGACGCCGGCATCGGCATCGAGGTCACCGCACGGGCACAGGGGCTGGGGTTCGTGCCATTGGCCGAAGAGCACTACCACCTGGCCTGCCTGAAGAGCACGCTGACCCAGCCCGCCACCGTCGCACTGCTCGCCTTGCTGCGCGATCATGCTTGGCAGCAACGGCTGGCACAACTGCCCGGCTACACGCCGGAACGCAGCGGCGAGGTGCTGCCGATGAGCCGCATCCTGCCATGGTGGCAATTCCGGGGGCGCAAGGGACGACAAGCCCCCCAGGCCCTCAGCTCAACAGCGCCACCGCCTTGATCTGTGCCCACATCTGCATGCCAGGGGTGACCTGCAGTTGATCCAGGGAACGCCGGGTAATGCGCGCAAGCACCGCCGTGCCCTGCGCTTCCAGGCGCACCAGCACATGTGCCGGCGTATCGGCATCGGCAATCTCCGCAACCCTGGCCGGCAGCAGATTGGTAATGCTGGTGCCCTCCACCCGCTCACGCGCCAGGCTGACGTCGCGCGCATGCACACGAAAGCGCAAGCGGGCGCCGAGCGCCTCCGGGCGTCGTGCGACAAATACGCTCCCCCCCGGAAAATCCAGCCGGCTGAGGTGGTAGTGCGCATCGTGCTCGCCCACCACCGCCTCGATGACCACTCCGGCGTCCTCCGAAAGGGCCAGTGGCAGATCAAGCCGTGCCAGGGTTGCGCTCAAGCCGCCACTGGCCACCACCCGTCCGTTCTCCATCAGCACCACATGATCGGCCAGGCGCGCGACCTCGTCCGGCGAGTGGCTGACGTAGAGCACCGGAATATCCAGCTCGTCGTGCAGGCGCTCCAGGTAGGGCAGGATTTCCTGCTTGCGCGCATGATCGAGCGCGGACAACGGCTCGTCCATCAGCAGCAGGCGCGGGCTGGTGAGCAAAGCACGGGCAAGCGCCACGCGCTGGCGCTCCCCCCCCGACAGGGCATCCGGATGGCGGTCGAGCAAATGTCCAATTCCGAGTAACTCGACCACCTCGTCCCAGCCCACGCGGCGCTCAGCCTCCGGAGTACGGCGCAGCCCGTAACGCATGTTGGCCGCCGCATCGAGATGTGGAAACAGGCTGGCCTCTTGAAAAACATAGCCAAGCGGGCGCTTGTGGGTGGGCAGGAAGCTGCGCGCGTCTTGCCACACGGCCCCGTCGACCACCAGGCGCCCGCCGGCCGCACGCTCCAGGCCGGCGACGCAGCGTAGCAGCGTGGTCTTGCCTGAGCCGGAGCGGCCGAACAGCGCGGTCACCCCACGCGCCGGCACGGTGAGGTCAACGTCAAGTGCGAAGCCGCCCCGATCGACACGGAAACGCATCTCGATGCTCATTGCGCCACCCCCACCACCTTGAAGCGGCGGTTGATCGCATACACCGCAATCAGCATCGAGAAAGCCAGCACCACGAGGATGGCCGACAACGCGTGGGCCGCCGCAAAGTCGAGCGCCTCGACATGGTTGAAGATGGCGATGGAGGCCACCTGGGTGCGTCCGGGGATGTTGCCGCCGACCATGATGATCACCCCGAACTCCCCCAGCGTATGGGCGAAGGACAGCACCGCTGCGGTGAGAAAACCGCGCCGCGCCAGCGGTAGCGACACGGTCAGGAAGCAATCGAGCGGTGAGGCGCGCAGTGTCGCCGCAGTTTCCATCATGCGTTGTCCGGTGGCAGCAAAGGCGTTCTGGATGGGCTGCACGACGAAGGGCAGGGAATAGATCATCGAGCCGATCACCAGGCCGGTGAAGGTGAAGGCCAGATGACCCACGCCGATCTCATCGAAGAAGCGGCCCACCGTGCCGCGCGGTCCAAGCAACAGCAGCAGGTAGAAGCCGAGCACCGTGGGCGGCAGCACCAGCGGCAATGCCACCACCGCCTCGATCAGGGTTTTGCCCCGCCAGCGGGTGTGCGCCAGCCACCAGGCCAGCGGCGTGCAGATCACGATCAGGATCGC
Source organism: Rhodocyclaceae bacterium (assembly GCA_041678045.1). Lineage (GTDB taxonomy): Bacteria > Pseudomonadota > Gammaproteobacteria > Burkholderiales > Rhodocyclaceae > UBA2357. Next base: position 29,028 of record JBAYOV010000025.1, on the reverse strand, counting down.
GGTACTGACCGCCGCCAGCTTGAAAGTGATCCACAGCGCAGTGAGGTCTTGGGCGGACAACTGCATGCCGTGCGCTCACTCCAGCCCGTAGCCGGCGTCCTCGATGGCCTGGCGGGCCACCGGGTCGCTGCGCAACCAGTTCAGGAAGTGTTTTGCCGCTTCAACATCGTCGGCGCGCTTGAGGACCACTGCAGCCTGCGCAATCGGCGTGAACATGTCGGCCGGTGGGATCCAGTGCGAGCCCGGAATACCGTCCGCCGTCTTGATCTGCGCAAGGGCGACAAAGCCCAGTTCGGCCGCTCCGGTGGCCACCTGGCTGTGCGTCTGACCGATGGAGTTGCCCTTCACCAGCCTGCCGGCGCCTTCCAGCGCATCCCACACCCCGAGCCTGGTGAGGACCTCCTGCGCCGCCGCACCATACGGCGCGTTGCGCGGTTCGGCCAGCGCCAGGTGGCGGAAACTGCCGGTGTTCAGCACCTTGCCTTCGCTATCCACCACGCCCGGCGTGGCGCTCCACAGCACCGGGACGCCGATGGCGTAGACAAAGCGGGTGCCATCGACGGCATGGCCCTCTTTCTCGAGTTGCGCCGGACGCGCCGCGTCAGCCGAGAGAAAGACGTCGAAGGGCGCGCCATTGACGATCTGGGTGTAGAACGCGCCCGACGAATTGGAGCTCAGAGTCAGGGTGTGGCCGCTCGCCTCGGCGTACTGCGGCGCCAGTTTCTGCAGGGTACCGTGAAAATTGGCCGCCACAGCCACCTTGACCTCGGCGGCGCAGACCAGCCCGGGCAGCGCCGCCGACAGCAGGATGGCGAGTGTGCGAGAAATACGCTTCATTATTTTGCTCCTGTAGCAGACATGGAAAGTAAATCAGTCGTAAGTCGCCAGAATCACACTGGACGATTTGAAGATGGCGCAGGCGCGGGTGCCCACCGCCAGGCCGAGGTTTTCGCAACTGCCGTGGGTGACCACGGCAGTGACGTTCTTGCCCGAGGGCAGCAGCAGGCTGACCTCGTCATTCACAGAGCCTTCGTGGATCGCGGCGATTTCGCCCCACAACTGGTTGCGCGCAGTCAGGCGGATGTCGGTGTCGGTCGACAGCAGTACCGAAGACGACTTGACCAGCGCAAACACATCTTTCCCGATTGCCAGGGCGAGATTCTCGGCACTGGCCTTGGTGATGACCGCAACGATCTCGGTGTGCCGGTCCAGGCGCAAACGCACCTCGTAGTCGACCTCCCCGTCGCGCAGCGCGACAATGGGGCCGGAGAACTGGTTACGCGCACTGGTCTTCATCGCCATGCGCTGCATCAGGCGGCGAAAGTCATCCACACTGGCCGGCCCGCTGTCCGCCAGACGCGCCGCCACCCGCTCCAGCGCAGCCTGGGTCTCGATCTCCAGCGCGCGATACATCGCCACCATGCGTCGGCCATAGTCGGTAAGCTGGGTGCCACCGCCCTGACGACCGCCGGTCACGCGCAACACCAGCGGTTCGGGCGACAGATTGTTCATGGTGTCCACCGCATCCCAGGCCGCCTTGTAAGACAGTGGCACCGCCTTGGCCGCCTGGTTGATGGACCCCAGGCGATCGATCTCTTCCAGCAGGCGCACCCGGGTATCGGAGAAGGCGCTGCCGGCGGGGGCATCGATGGACAGACGGCCCAGAAAACGCTCGGGGCATTGCGGACTCATGAGAACTCCTTCCACATTCTATGTTTCATTTAATATAGCGATAAGCATGCCAGAACACTGAGCGTGCTTTTTTCTCACTAAAATCAAGAAAAAACAGCCATGCGATGACATCACGCGCTCCAGGGCACAGAAGATGCACGAGCATTTTTATGTAGTCAACAATACAACGCGTCAACTTTCCGCCCCCCTGCCCGACAGACCCGGCCCCCGGACCCACCCCTGTACGCAGGAATCGCACAGCGCGGTCATCGCGGCATGTGCTCGCTGAAAACATAGAACGGTTGCGACTGGGTGCAACGGTCACTCCCCAGCACTACCCGCCGCACCAGCCAGCGCTCGTCACGCAAACGCCAGGCAACAACCGACTCACCGGCGCTGGGCAGCAGATAGAACTCCTCGTCATCATCCGAACAAGGCTCGCTGATCACCCATCGGTGAGCGTAATAGCAGGGCTGGCCATCGGCATCGCAACCGAATACCCGCTCGGCCGACAGCTCGGGATCGCGATGCACCCTGAAATCGAGCGGCACAAGCACCTGCTCGCACCAGTCACGTGGCAGGCCACTCCGCCAGGCATACCCATCCTGCACGCGCAGGCTCCGCCTCGATAGCCGTGATTTCGCACTCACGGGCAATATGCGCTCATTCATCACAGGGCAAGCCCCCTGGCATGTTTGCTGTTCACAGCCGCCTCCATTTATTTACTTTCCAACATAACGACTTTCAGCAAATGCCATGCCTGCTTCATCGAAGCGTCTCAATCGCGTTATTGCATGCGCTATGGTTGTGAAATTACAGCGTATGCCCCTAAAGTCCAGCGCAAGGAGACGGCCTTTCCAAGGCGACCTTATATGTAATCAACAATACAACGCGTCAACAAACCGACAATCGGCACACAGGAGCAGCAAGGATGAAAGTAAGCGCACGCAACATTTTTCGTGGCAAGGTACTGAACACCCGCCCGGGCGCGGTGAATGCTGAGGTCAGCATCGACCTGGGCGGCGGCGACCGTCTGGTCGCAGTGGTCACACTGAGCAGCCTGGAAGCGCTGGGGCTGACCGAAGGCAGTGACGTGGTGGCCTTGGTGAAAGCACCGTGGGTAATGGTGCTGACCGACGCATCGGGCGTGAGGCTGTCGGCACGCAACCAGTTGAGCGGCACCGTGAAAACAGTGGACGTGGGCGCGGTGAACGCCGAGGTGTGCATTGCCCTGCCAGGCGGCACGGAGGTGATGGCCGTCATCACCCGGGATGCGGTGCAGGACCTCGGACTCAAACCGGGCGTGGCAGCCACCGCAGTGATCAAGGCCTCGCACATCGTGCTTGGCGTCCCCAGCGCCTGAGCATCGCACGACATGCAGGGCTTCGGGCCAACGGTGGGCTGTAGGGAATTTGTTGTGTTTGCAACACAGCGACAATCCTGAGCTTGTTTCAGGAATTTGTTTTAAAACGCTTTTCCCGTGCTCATCGACTGGCCTGCTTCTTGCGGGGAGGGACTCTGCCCAATTCAATGCAGGAGTGCCACCATGCTGTTCGATCGCTTAGAGCAAGACCAACTGCTGTTCAACATCAACTTCAAGGAAGTCTGTAGTGCGCCCGGCAAAGCCGCATACCGGGGCGAACTGATCCTGATTCAAGGTGAGGTTGGCGATGCACAGGGGCGTCGCAAACCTCCGCAGTTGGTCATGCGCCATGCCGTCGCGCTGGCCGATGGCGATCAACTGGCCCTGCTGGCCGGCTCGCTGGACGATGTGTTGAGCGTCAATGACCTGCTCAAGACCTATAAGGACTTGCTGAAGAGCGATGCCGTACTGATGCTGTTCACGGTCAACATCCCCAACTCGGTGACCGTCAAACTCGACGGCCTGACGCTGTATCTGATCTCCCTGCAGGACGGAATTGCCTGGAACGAAATGTGCGACATCCTCAGTCTCGAAAAGAGCGACTTCAAGGGCCAGTCCTCGGGAGACAAAGTCCTGACCGCCTGGAACGCCTTCGCCGACTTCAAGCCGAAATACCCCGAGATGGACCTCGACAGCGCCTTTGCCCTGCGCAATGACGTCAAACGCGAGGGACGCGGCCCGGTTTGACCACTGACGCACAACCGCCAAGTCAGGTCGGTTTTTCTTTGAAGCTCTTGGACACGCTCGTTGTCGAAGAGCTTCGAACGCTTGTTGGCCTTCTGCTTTTCAACATGGGCAAACCCATCGCCGGACGGGTCGCCCACGCCCCCAGCCCTCCTCCAGTCTTCAGCGCCCCACCCGCGACAGCTTGAGCAAGCGCGCACTCCGGTCGATGAGTACGGTGAGCAGGATGATCATGATCAGATAAGTGCCCGCCCGCTCGAAGCGGAACCACTCGAAGTTGAAGCTGAACTGAAAACCCAGCCCCCCCACGCCGATCAACCCCAGTACCACCGCCGCGCGGACATTGCTTTCAAACTGAAAGAAGCTGTAGGTCATCCAGTCGCGCCACACCAGCGGCCCCGCCACCAGCGCATAGGTGACAGGGCGTGAGGCTCCGCACACCGGCTCAAAGCGACGCAAGGGCAGGTTATCGACCGCCTCGCCGAACACCCGGGTGAGCACGCCCAGGGTGTGCACCGCAATCGCCAGCGTGCCGGCCACCAGCCCCGGACCGAAGAAGGCGATGAACAGAAAGGCCCACATCACCTCGGGCACGCCGCGTGCCAGCACCGCACTGGCCCGTGCTGCGGCCAGTTGCGCAGCACGCACGCCACGCTGCCACAGGGCTGGCGTTTCACCGGTGAAGCGCTGGGCATGGAGCTGGAAGCTGGCCGAGTGCGGATACGTGAGCAACATGGCCCCAGCCACGCCCAGCACGGTGCCGACAATGGCGATGGCCAGCGGCACGGCGGCCGATTCCACCACCCGCCACACGAACCACTTCTGCAGCTCGGCCTGCCATGCCGCCCAGGCCTGCGCTCGCCAGACATCGCTCGGGCCATACTCGGCAAACAGCTCGACGGCCTTGCCCTGCCCGGCGCGGGCGGCCGCCTTGTCCGGATCGCCCAGCCCGATGGCGGCCAGATCCAGCTCGGGGCTGAGCAGGCGCTCGAAAAAACGCAGGTTGCCCCAGGCCTGGCCGGTGAGCAATTCGGCCGCCGGCGCCAGATGGTTGCGCGGCGCGTCCTGCTCACCGGCCTGATTGCCCCAGCCCATGAACCACACCGACCAGCCCACCGCCAGCACCACAAAGAACGCCGCCAGCCACGGCCGCAACGGCGCACGGGGCGCGACGACAGCCCCCCCGAGCGCTGCAGCCGCAGGCGGGCACACGCTACTCCCCGCCGGCTCGGGCGCCCTCGCCACGGCACACGAGGCACTGCCTGCCGCCCCTGCGCGGGCCGGGTCGCCGCGCAGCTGGCGCCGAATCATGTTGCTGGCCAGGTCGGCCGCCAGCGTCAGCAACAGGGTGAACAGGATCAGCGTGCCCACCTTGTCCCAGGCGCCGAAACGGATCTGGTACCAGATTTCCGAACCCAGCCCACCCCCGCCCACAGCACCGATCACCGCCGCGTTGCGGATGGCGCACTCCGCACGCATCAGGGTGAAGGACAGCACGTTGCGCGCGGCCAGCGGCCGGATGCCGTACAGGAAGGTGGCCAGCCGTCCGCCGCCCAGGCTGCGCACCTGGGCATAACGCGACGGGTCCACTCCGTCCCACAGTTCGCTATACACCTTGGCCAGAATGCCGGTGATGTTGAGCGCCAGCGCCAGCGCGCCGGTGAGTGGCCCGAGGCCGATCATCGCCACCAGAATGATGGCCCACACGAAGTCCGGCACCGCGCGCAGGATGTCCTGCACCAGCCGGCACAGCGCGCACAGCAGGGCCGACGGCGAGCGTAACGGGAAATGCCGCCAGAAGCGCCCACGGTCGCGCTCCTCGCCCACACACACCGCACAGCTCGCGCCCATTGCCAGCGGCCAGGCGAGCAGTACCGCGAGTGCCGTGCCCAGAATCGCAGCGGACAGGGTCTGCAGGGTCAGGTCCCAGGCATGGCTCACAAAACCGGCCGACAGGTCGGGACGGGCAAAAGCCGCCAGCCACGCGCTCATGCGGGCAGCGGCCTGGGCGCGGCGCTCGCCATCGAACAGGGTGGCCCAGTCCCAGTCGGCTGCGGCAAAGGCCGCCAGCAGGGCAAGCAGCACCGCGAGCAGGGCGTAGAAATGGCCCAGCGGGCGCTTCGGGTAGCGCTCGGACAGCGGCAGGGCGATGGCGCTCATTCCGGCAGCACCACTTCATCCAGATGCAGTGCGCGATACTCCGCGCCATACAGCTCATGCAACAGAGGCTGACTGAGCTGCTCGGGTCGCCCCTGCCAGAACAGGCGACCGGCCCGCAAAGCCACCACCCGGTCGAAATGGCCTTGCAGCAAATCCAGCGTATGCAGGTTCACCACCAGCGTCACCCCGTCACGGGTGGCCAGGCTGCACAGCAGGGCAATGATCTCCCGGCCCAGACGCAGATCCAGCGCACTCACCGGCTCGTCGGCAAGAATCAGGCGAGGCTGCTGCACCACCAGCCGCGCCACCGCCACACGCTGCTGCTGACCACCGGACAATTCATCCGGCAGCGCCCACAGCTTGTCGGCCAGTTCCACCCGCTGCAACGCGGCACGGGCGCGCTCGATCTCCTGCGGCCACAGCAGCGACCACAGCGCCCGCCCCGGCCACCAGTGCCCCAGCCGGCCCATGAGCACGTTATGCACCACCCGCAGCTGCGCGATCAGGTTGTCCTGCTGGTGCAGGAACCCAACTTCGCGCCGCAGGTGCGACAGCCGCCGGCCACGCAACTGGCGGGTGTCCTGTCCGAGGGTGCGCACCTGGCCATCGGCCGGCTTCACCAGACCGGCAACCAGCCGGAACAGGGTGGTCTTGCCCGCCCCGGACGGGCCGATCACGGCCACCCGCTCGCCATGTGCAACGTCGAGGGTGATGTCATCGAGCACGCGCCGCGTGGCATACGCCACGGCGGCACGCTCGACCTGAATCGCAGGCAACATTCAACCGCCGATATCGATGCCCGATTCCAGCAGGTCGACATAGCCCTGCCACTCGGAAATGTCTGCCTCGATGAAGCTGCCCGCCTTCAGGTACTTCAGCACCGCCGCGCCTTCGGGCGTGCTGCCATCGATCGACAGCAGCGCGCTGCGCAGACTGGCGAGCAGTTCGGGGCCCAGGTCGGCGCGCGCCGTGAGCGCGTAATTGGTGTAGGGCGGCGTCTTGTAGACGATCGGCGCGCGCGCCTTGAGTGCGTCGTCGGCCTTGTCCCAGGAAGCGTAGTTGAGCGCCCCCACCTGATGCGTGCCATCGGCCACCATCTGCATCACCACATCATGACTGCCCGAGTAGGCCACAGTGCGGAACACCTTTTCGGGGGTGGTGCCGGTTTCATCCATGAAGTACTTGCGCGGCATCATGTGGCCGGAGGTGCTGCTCTTGCTGCCGAAGGTAAAGGTCCAGCCCTTGCCATCGGCCGCCTGCGCCAGTTCGCCCAGACTGCCCACCGGCGCCAGTCCGGTGGCGGGGTTGGCGATGAAATAGCTGACAAAGCCCTTGTCGATGTCACGACAGCCGAGAATGGTGAGACCGTCCCCCATCTGCATGCGTGCCTGCGCGGTGGTGACCGCCCCCAGCCAGGCGATGTGCGCCCGCCCGGTGGCCAGTGCAGTGACCGAAGCGGCGTAGTTTTCGACGTGCATGTACTCGACCGGAATGCCCACGGCCTTGCCCAGATGGGCCGCCAGCGCGCCGAAATTCTCGCGCATGCGGTCGGCATCGCCATCGTCCGGAATGGCGGTGATCACCAGCTTTTGCGGTGTGCCCTGCGCCAGGGCGCCGGTGGAGGGAAAGGCCAGGGCCAGCGCGATTGCGCCAGCGGACAGCAGAAAGCCTCTGCGCGAGGCAGATTTCAGAAACGTCATTGCGAACTCCCGATCACGTCCGGCCCACTGCAGCCGGACAGCCACCCCGGGGCGGGATGCACCGGGGTTTAATCACCCGAAACCCGCAGGTTTCAGGCACACCAGAGCGGTACACAGACCGCCATCAACCGGGGCATTATCCGTGAAAACGCGCCATCATCAAGCCTGCGGCGGCGTCCGGACCTGGCTCAGGTTGCACCACTCCTCATCCGAATACAGCCGCGAACGTGTCAGGAAACGCAGCCCTTCCGGTCCCTCCAGCGAAAACATGCCGCCCCGGCCAGGAACCACATCGATGATCAGATGGGTGTGCTCCCAGTACGCAAACTGAGCGCGGCTCATGTAGAACGGCTGCCCTCCGATCTCACCCAACTGCACATCTGCCTCACCGACCAGAAATTCATTGCGCGGATAGCACATTGGCGCGCTGCCGTCGCAGCATCCACCCGACTGGTGAAACAGCAGCGGACCATGCCGCGCCACCAGCCGCTCAATCAGCGTCAAGGCCTCGGGGGTGGCCGATACCCGCGTCACAGACTCGTCCATGATGCCCTCCTCCGGGGTCGGACTGCCCGACCCCGCCTGCACGATAAGGCCAGACACCACTGGCAGCCCACCCTCGGATGGCGCAGCTCAGCGCGTCCGGCCACACCGGATCAGAAGAAGCCCATTGCGTTGGGCGCATATGAAACCAGCAGGTTCTTCGTCTGCTGATAGTGATCCAGCATCATTTTGTGGTTTTCGCGACCGATGCCGGACTGCTTGTAACCACCGAACGCAGCATGCGCCGGGTAGTGGTGATAGCAGTTGGTCCACACACGTCCGGCCTGGATGCCACGCCCCATTCGGAAGGCACGCGAACCGTCGCGGGTCCACACACCGGCCCCCAAGCCATACAGGGTGTCATTGGCAATGGACAGCGCATCGTCCTCGTCCTTGAAGGTGGTCACCGACACCACCGGCCCGAAGATTTCCTCCTGGAAAATGCGCATCCTGTTGTGCCCCTTGAAGACAGTGGGCTTCACAAAGAAACCGTTCGCGAGATCGCCGGGCAGGACATTGCGCTCCCCGCCGATCAGGCACTCGGCCCCTTCCTGACGACCAATGTCGAGATACGCCAGGATCTTCTCGAGTTGCTCGCTGGAGGCCTGTGCTCCGATCATGGTCGAAGCATCCAGCGGGTTGCCCTGGCGGATCTTCGCCACCCGATCGACCGCCCGCTTGATGAAGGCATCGTAGATCGACTCCTGAATCAGCACCCGTGAGGGGCAGGTGCACACCTCGCCCTGATTCAGCGCGAACATCGCAAAGCCTTCCAGACACTTGTCGAAATAGGCATCGTCCGCCTGCATGACATCTTCGAAGAAGATGTTGGGGCTCTTGCCGCCCAACTCCAGCGTGACCGGAATGATGTTTTGCGCCGCGTACTGCATGATCAGCCGGCCGGTGGTTGTTTCGCCGGTAAAGGCAATCTTGGCGATTCGCGTACTCGAAGCCAGTGGCTTGCCCGCCTCCAGGCCGAAACCGTTGACCACGTTCACCACCCCGGGCGGCAGCAGGTCCGCAACCAGTTCCAGCAGCACCAGGATGGAGGCCGGCGTCTGCTCGGCCGGCTTGAGCACCACGCAGTTGCCCGCAGCCAGTGCCGGCGCGAGCTTCCACACGGCCATCAGAATGGGGAAATTCCACGGAATGATCTGCCCCACCACACCCAGCGGCTCCTTGAAGTGGTAGGCATACGTCTGATGGTCGATCTCGCTGATGCCCCCTTCCTCCGCACGGATGCAGCCGGCGAAATAACGGAAGTGGTCGATGGCCAGCGGAATGTCTGCCGCCATGGTTTCACGGATCGGTTTGCCGTTGTCCAACGTCTCGGCAGTGGCAATCAGTCTGAGATTGGCCTCCATACGGTCGGCAATGCGGTTCAGGACATTGGCCCGCTCGGCCGGAGAGGTCGCCCCCCAGGCGGCCTTGGCTGCATGCGCAGCATCGAGCGCAGCCTCGATGTCTTTCTCGTTCGAGCGCGGCACCGAGCACAGCACCCTGTCGGTAATCGGCGTGCGATTTTCAAAATACTGTCCATCGATTGGGGGAACCCACTCGCCATTGATGAAATTACCGTACTGAGCCTTGTAGGGACTGTCGATGCTGATGTCGTTGATGCTGAAGCTCATGGGTGTCTCCTGATCATGATGTTGTTCGCACACGTCCCGAGCGGACGCCACACCCCTTCAGCAGATCGCATGCCAGCCCGTCGCACCAATGCAGCGCAACATTCAGCGCTATCCACATCACGCAGGGTTGCGTGATTTTTTTGTGCATCGCAGCACTCCCTCGCAAGGGCAGGGCTTGCATCCTGCCCCACCACATGGCCTAATCGATCCATAAAAATCAATGATTTGTCGCACAATGCGACAAGCTCGCCCGGCGACGCGACAGATTGCAACACATCGCGACACCGGCTCAGGAGACACGCCATGCCTCTCTCGCCCGATCACGCCAATCCTGCCGCATGCGCGCTGACCGACGCAGATGTCGCGCACGCGCGACAACGGTTTTTCGAACATGGAGAATTGCCCTCGGCACCCCTGCACCAGCGCATCCTGGCGTCCTGGCAACGCTGTGTCGCAGCCGGTCTGAGCGCAGACCGCAGACCATGCCTCATGCCCCTTGAAGCCAGCGCACTCAGGCAGGCCCGCGCGCGCAATGAAGCCCTGTGCCTGCTGGCCGAAACAGAGCTGGAATTTCTGCGCGAAACGCTGAGCGACACCGGCAGCCAGATCATTCTGGCCGATGCCACCGGGCTCATCCTCGACACCTTCGGCAGCCCCGGAGCCCTGGATCGCGCCACCCGGGAAGCCTTGCTGCCGGGCATGAACTGGGCCGAGAACGTGATGGGCACCAATGCCATCGGCACGGCCCTGACCGACGGTCAGTTGGTCGAAGTGTGGGGCGCGGAACATTTCCACCTCCAGCAACGCCACATCTGCTGCACCGCTTCGCCCATTCTCGACCACACCGGCACAATCGTCGGTCTGCTCGATGTCTCCGGCGACGCCCGCCTGCCGCGCGGCTATGCCCGCAATCTGGTTTCCCGCTCGGTGCGAGAAATCGAGCGCCACTGGCTACTCAAGGCACCGGCCCGGTTCGCCCGCCTGCATGTGCACCCTTCGCGCGGAGGGTTGGGCTCCTATCGCGAAGGCATTGTGCTGCTCGACGATGAGTGCATTGTGGGGGCCAATCGGACGGCCCTGCGCTGGCTGGGTGGGGACTGGTCGCTGATCGGCCGTAAGCTGGCCGACCTGTGCGAGTTGCGCGACGTCGGCCAGCACCTGTTCCAGCTGCGGGGGCGAAACGGCACCCTGCTGCATGGCTCGCTCCAGCGCCCTGCACACCCGGCGCGGAATGCTCGCCAGCCCGAAACCAACAAACCTGCCTCCCCACGCACTACGGATCACCTCTTCGCTGACACATCGCCCGGCCTGGCCAACCCCACCGGCGAGGCACTCGACCATTGGCTTTCACAGGCCCACAAAACCCACCTGCAGCGCGCCCGGCGTGCGATCGACGCCGGCCTGTCAGTGGTCCTGAGCGGAGAAACCGGCAGTGGCAAGGAGGTTTTTGCCCGACTCGCACATGCCGGCTCGGCACGCGCCTCCGGCCCTTTCGTCGCGATCAACTGCGCAGCCCTTCCGGAAGGGCTGATCGAAGCCGAACTGTTTGGTTACGTGGACGGCGCCTTCACCGGCGCCCGGCGGAAGGGTGCACGCGGCCGAATCCTGGAGGCACACGGGGGCACCCTGTTTCTCGATGAAATCGGCGACATGCCACTCGCCCTGCAGGCACGGTTGCTGCGCGTGCTGCAGGACCGCGAGGTCGTGCCACTGGGCGGGGGGGCGTCGCACAGGGTCGATTGCGTGGTCATCAGCGCCACCCACCGCAGCCTGGAAAATCTGGTCGAACAGGGGCTGTTCCGCCAGGACCTGTTCTTCAGGCTACAGGACCACCGGGTCCAGTTGCCCGCATTGCGCGAATTGCCCCTGCACGAACGGCAAGCCGCACTGCAGTGGCTCTGGGCCTGCTCGAATGCCGCGCAGCGGGCCATCCATCTGTCGGACGCCGCCCTGCGGCGTCTCGTACAGCACCACTGGCCCGGCAACCTGCGTCAGGCCGCCAGTGTCGTGCGCACGTTGGTGGCCCTGGCGGACGACGGCCAGACCCTCGGTTGCGGCGATCTGCCCGCCGACATCGCAGAGCCCTCATCGCCCGGCTGCACCACGCCTGTCCCGCTTGAGATCATCGGCGAGCGGGCCATCCAGGAAGCCCTGGCACGCCATGGCGGCAAGGTGGCCGCTGCCGCTCGCGAACTCGGCATACACCGTGCCACCCTGTACCGGCGCCTGAAAACAGCCCCACCCCGGTAGCCCACCACCGCATCTGCACCGCATCGCAAGCCCCTGCATCGCTGTTCAGCCGGGTGCAGGGGCTTGCGCCGTCTCCTCGCACACCCGGTTGCGCCCGCCCTCCTTGGCGGCATACAGCGCCGCATCGGCGCGCGACAGCACACTCTCCGGGCCATCGCCGGGGCGGGCCTGCGCCAGCCCGATGCTGACCGTTACCCCGATGCTGTGATGCCCGCAACCGACCTCCAGCGCAGCCACCGCCAGACGGATGCGCTCGGCCAGCTCCCGGGTTCCGGTGGCATCGGTTTCAGGAGTGATCAATGCAAACTCCTCGCCCCCGATGCGTCCGACGACATCGGCGGTGCGCACCGACTGGCGCATCACCCCGGCCACGGCCTGCAGCACACAGTCTCCGGCGGCATGACCGTAGGTGTCGTTGATGCACTTGAAATGATCGATGTCCAGCATCATCACCCCCAGCGCACGGCCATGTCGGTGATGGCGGCCCAACTCGCGCTGCAGCGCCTCCATGAAGGCCCTGCGGTTGGCCAGGCCGGTGAGCGCATCGGTGGTGGCCAACACCCGCAGCTGGGCCTCCAGCTGCTTGCGGTGGGTGATGTCGTCCTTGATGGCGACAAAATGATGGATGTGACCCGCAGCATCGGCCACCGGCGCAATCGTCAGCGCTTCGTCATAAAACCTGCCGTCCTTGCGCCGATTCACCAACTCTCCACGCCAGACCCGGCCCGACAGGATGGTGGCCCACAGCGTCTCGTAGAATGTCCGGTTTTGCAGGCCGGAACTCACCAGCTCCTTGGGCTTGCGCCCGAGCGCCTCCTCCACCGTATAACCGGTCAGCTCGGTGAAGGCCGGATTCGCCCACTCGATGACGGCATCGTCGTTGGTGACCACCACGGCCACGCCGGCCGCATTGACCGCCGAACGCAGCAACTCCACTTCGCTCTGTGCCTCGCGCTGGCGGGTGATGTCACGCACCATCACCGCAATGCCCGACTGGGTGCCGGGGTCGAAACGGCGGACCATCAGATGGCAGCAACGGCTCGCGCCCCCCGGGGCCAGCCGGTACTCTCCGTCGAACGCCAGTTCCCGCCCGTTGAGCACATCGAGCATGCCCTGCAGCAGGCTGCCGGCCTGCCCGCACGCCCCTTCCATCGGAGCGAACAAGCCGGCAAAGGACGCAACATCGGTGATCGCATCGTGCCGGTCCATCGCCCCATGCATCACCACAGCCCGGCGCCAGCTCTGGTTGCTGAGGCTCAGCCGGGCAGCGGCATCGAACAGCAGCACCGACGCCGGCAGGGCATCGAGCAGGCGTCCATAACGCTCCAGGGCATCGTATTGGGCGAGCCGTTCGCGCTGCCCCGCGCGCCGCAAAAACAGGTAGGCCAGCAGCACGCCTACCAGCACCATGCCCAGCAGCGGCAACAACACCCATTGCTGCCAGCGCATTTCGGCCAGCGCCTGCGCAATGGCGCTCTCACGACTCATCCACCCCACGATCCCCACCGGCAGGTTGGGATCGAGTCGATGGGCGACGATTGCGTCACCGGGTTCATCGCTCAGCGCCCCGCTCAGCACACCACTTTCCACCCCTGACTGCCAGCGCTCGGACAGCAAGGCGTTGCGCCCCCTGAGCGCCTCCGAATGGCTTTCCCGACAGGTGGAAAACAACAGGCGCCCATCGAAACGCATGACGTCGAAGTCGATTCCGGACGCCTCGCCAATCTGCATCAGGCGATTCAGGAAATAATCGACATTGAGCACCGCCAGCAGGCTGAGCCGCCCCCCCTCGCCCACCGACAGGCTGCGCACCACCGGCACGAAGGAAATGGCGGGCTGCGCCCCGCACCATCCGTCGATCTCGCGGCCATCCGCCAGATTGCGCCCCTCGAAGGGCGGACCGACGCGCAACAAATCGCTGTAACGGCCAACCCGGGGCAGGTAATCGTCAAACCCCGGCCGCAGCCCCAGATCGTCCGCATGCGTGCTCACCACCACCCGGTCGTGATCGTCGAGCAGGGCGAGGGAACGCAGATGAGGGGCATTGCGCAGGCCATCTTCGAGCACCCGCTGCCACTCGGACGCGCTGCGCTCGGCAATACCGCTCTCGAGCAGGCTGCCCAGCAGCAGATTCACCGTCATCAGGGTCTGAGAGAAATGCTCCACCCCCTGCCGTGTCTGCACATCCACCAAGCGTGCATGCGCCTGCACCGCATCCGCCTTCAGGCGTGCCCCGTGGTAGCGCACCGACCATATCGCCAGCACCAGGCACAGCACCAAAAACAGCACGAAACCGGTATCGGCCACCAGCCTGAGGCGGCTTGAAGGCTGTCCCACGTGCGTCAGTCGGTCTGGACGATGGCGCTCAGGCCGTGGCGCTCCGCAGCCGCCCGCAGGCGACCGTCCTGCTTCACCGTGCGCACAAAGTCTTCCAGACGCTCGAACCATGCATCGTCGCCCGGGGCCAGCGCATACGCATAAGGGGTGAGGTGATAGGCCTGCGGCGGCGCCACCAGTCGCGCCCAGTCGGCATTGTCGAGCATGCGCCGGCTGTAGGGATAATCGCTCATGAACACATCGGCCCGGCCAGACGCCACCGCCTGTTCGCGGGCGTGCGGCGTATCGAGCACTTCCAGCGTGGCCTGCTGCAGCTTCTCGCGCATCACCGGTTCATGCAGCGTGCCCCGGGCCACGGCCACCACCACGCCCGGCCGGTCGATGTCGTCCCAGCTGCGGATACGGCGGTTGCTGCGGGTCGTCACCGCGTAAATGTCGCTCACCAGATGTGGCCGGGTAAAGCGCAGTGCCTGCTGTCGCTGCGGGGTGACGCCGATGGCAAACATCGCCACATCGCAGTGGTCGCGGGTGACATCCTCGATCAGCCGTGCAAAGCTGCTTTCGACGAAGTTCAGCCGCACGCCCAAGTCCCGCGCCAGCTCCCCGGCCATATCCACATCGATGCCCACCAAGGCACCGCTCTTGGGGTTACGAAAGGAAATTCCGTAATAGTCCGGCCACACGCAGACCCTCACTTCACCGCTCTGCAACACCTTGTCGAGCCGCGACGATGGCACGCCGGGCGCATCGCCCACAGCCGAGACCAGCGTACAGAACAGAATGGCCAGCCCCCCGGCAAGGCCTCGGGCAAGGCGGTGACAACTATGCATATATGAGTATGACGTAATAAATAGCGTAAGCGTTTTCCGCATCATCCCTCAACGCGCCGCTGCGCACAACTCACAGGCTCACAGAAACAGGTAGCTGCAGATCGCCACCGCCGCAATCACCGCCACCACGTCGGCGGTCAGCGCCGCTGCCAGGGTATGGCGGATGCGGCGAATCTGCACCGCGCCAAAATACACTGCGAGCACATAGAAGGTGGTTTCGGTGGAGCCTTGCAGCGTGGTGACCAGCATGCCCACATAGCTGTCCGGACCGATCGTCGGATCATTGATGATCGCCGCCATCACCCCGTATGCGCCGGAACCGGACAACGGACGCAGCAGCGCCATGGGCAGGGCTTCCGGTGGCAGGTTGAAGGCCGACGTGAGGCTGCCCAGCCCGCTCACCATCGCATCCATCGCCCCGCTGGCGCGGAACATGCCTACCGCCACCAGAATCGCCACCAGATAGGGAATGATGCGCAGCGCCACCTGAAAGCCGTCCTTCGCCCCTTCCACGAACACTTCGTAGATGCGCACGCCACGCAAGGCGCCAAACAGCAGGAAACCGACCATCAGCCCCGGCACGATCCACGGCGAAATCACCCGGCCCCACACGATGGTGGCCGGAATCAGCGCCACGATGCCGCACAACGCCAGCACCGACACCCACAGCGGATACGCCGTGCCGCTGTCGGGCACCGCCTCCTGATCTTGCGCGTTCACCCAGGGTCGTTCGGGCGGCACCTCACCGGGTTCGGGCTGCCCCACGGGAAAAAATCGGCGATAGAAAAAGGCCGCACTGATCGCCGCAATCGTCGCGCAGGCGGTGGCAAACAGTGTGGTCGGCAGAATCGCGGCAGGATCGGCCGACCCCGCCGCCGCCCGGATCGCAATCACCCCGGTGGGCAACAGCGTGATGCCCGAGGTGTTGATCGCCAGGAACAGCGCCATCGAATTGCTGGCCGTGCCGGGCCGGGTGTTGAGCTTGTCCAGCTCCTGCATCGCACGGATGCCGAACGGCGTGGCCGCGTTGCCCAGCCCCAGCGCGTTGGCCGACAGATTGAGGATCATCGCCCCCATCGCCGGATGGTCCGGCGGCACCTCGGGAAACAGCCGCGTCATCAGCGGCCGGATCAAGCGGGCGATGATCACCAGCAGCCCCCCCGCCTCGGCCACCTTCATCAACCCCAGAAACAGCGTCATCACCCCGACCAGCCCGAGCGCGAGTTCCACCGCTCCCGAGGCCGACGAGATCATGCCCGCCGACAGGGCCTCCATGGGAGACTGCACGCCGTCGGCCGGCACATGGCCCAGCTCCCGCCAGGCGGCGGCCAGAAAGGCGATCAGGACGATGCCAAGAAAGATTCCGTTCATGGGGCGGCATCGTCGCCGATTGCAGGCCGTTTGCGCAAGCCAAGATCATTGCACCCCATGCCATCGCCCCATTATGATGAGTGCCCTCCTCCCGCCCCCGGAAAACGATGGCGATGCCCGCTTCACATCCGCGCACTCAAGCCCTTCTGATCGCAGCCCCCCCACAACGGATAGTCCGCGTTCCATCATGTCAACCGAACTGATACGCGCGCTGCTGCGCGCGCCCACCACCACCGGCGCCCTGTTGCCGTCCTCCCCCGCGCTGGCACACGTCATGGCAGAAGCCGCCCGCGATGCCGAACTGGTCATTGAGCTGGGCGCAGGAACCGGCGCCGTAACCCGTGCCCTGCTCAAACGCCTGCCCGGCAGGCCGCTGATTGCCGTCGAGCTGCAGGAAGCGCTGGCCCGGACACTCGCAAGCCGTTATCCAAACGTCGATGTGCGCGCCACCTCGGCAAAAGGCATGATCGACGAGTTCATGACCCATCCGGGCAAGGTGGTGCTGGTGTCCAGCCTGCCGTTCCGCTCCCTCCCGCACGGGGTGCGCACGGAAACCATCGACAGCATCTGCCGCTTCCTGTCCTACTGCCCGGGACGCGAGCTCGTGCAGTTTACCTACCAGCCACGTGCGCCGTTCGCACCGCCCGCCGGGCTACGCTGGCAACGCCACGCCACCGTATGGCGCAACGTGCCGCCCGCCGGAGTCTGGAAGCTGAATGCCGCATGATGCTGCATGGGGCTTGAACACAGGTTTCTGGTAATCTTCCGATCCCGCAATTCCGGTGCCTTGGCGCACATTCTTCATGAACGACTCAGAACCTCGACCTTACCGCTCCCGTCGTCTCCTTTCCGCCGCCGGCCTGCTGCTTGTCAGTCCGGCGCTGCTGGCCTCCAGCACGACCGACCTGGTGGCCAACCCTGCGAGCAGCGACGTCATCCTGCTCGTCACCTATGTTTTGCTCGCCCTGCTGTTCTCCTTCATGTGCTCGGTGGCTGAAGCCGTCCTGCTCAGCATCACGCCCGCCTTCATTGGCGGCCTCGAAGCCAGCGACCCGAAGCGCGCAGCCCTGCTCAAGCGACTCAAGGGCGAAAACATCGACCGCTCCCTGGCCGCCATCCTGACACTCAACACCATTGCCCACACGGTGGGCGCAATCGGCGCCGGCGCCAAGGCCACGGTCGTGTTCGGCAGTGCATGGTTCGGGGTGTTTTCGGCAGTGATGACGCTGCTCATCCTGTTTCTGTCCGAAATTCTCCCCAAGACGCTGGGCGCCGTGTATTGGCGAAGCCTTACCGGCATCACGGCCATCTATGTCAACATTCTCGTAAAGAGCATGTACCCGCTCATCCTGGTGTCTGAAAAGCTCACCAAGCTCATCGCACACGGGCAGACCGTTCATGTCTTCAGCCGCGACGAGTTCATCGCGATGGCCCATATCGGCCAGCAATCCGGACACATCAACGAGCGCGAGTCGCGCATCATTCGCAACCTGTTCCGCTTCGGCTCGCTGACCGCCCAGGACATCATGACGCCGCGCACGGTGATGGTGGCCCTGCCCGAGAGCATCAGCATTTCGGACGCCCTGCAGGTCAAGATGAGCATCCCGTTTTCCCGCATCCCGGTGTATGCCACACACCAGGATGCGATGACGGGTTTCGTCCTGCGCGAAGACATGCTGACCGCACAGACACATGGCACGGGCGACCGCCCCCTCACGGCCCTGCGTCGCGACATTCTCACCGTGGCGGGCAACACCCCACTGTCCACCCTGCTCGAACTGCTCCTCGACAAGCGCCATCACATCGCCGTGGTGATTGGCGAATATGGAGAAACCGAAGGGGTGGTCACACTCGAAGACGTCGTTGAAACCCTGCTGGGCATCGAGATCGTTGACGAAGGCGACAAGGTCGATGACATGCAACACCTTGCCAGACAACTCTGGCGCAAGCGCGCTCGCGCGCTGGGGATGGAAGTCGGCCCGGCCAACACGCCCCCGGCAGGCACCGACACCCACCGGGGCGATTCATCCACACGTTGAAGCGCCCCCCCGGACACTGACTGGCAATGACCTCCGCCCGGATCAGCGACCGGCAGCCTGCAGCAGCCGGCCCTGCTCCAGCCGCAGCACCCGCTCGAAACCCTCCAGCGCTTCGGGCTTGTGGCTGATCCAGATCAGCGTGCGCCCGTGCAGCCGGCGGCGCAGGCTGTCGACCAGCCGCGCGGAGGCCTGCGCATCCAGCCCTTCGCTGGGCTCGTCGAGCACCAGCACCCGGGCATCGCGCAGCAGCGCCCGCGCCAGCGCCAGCCGGCGCCGCTCGCCCCCCGAGAGACTGGCACCGCCCTCATCCAGCCAGCTGTTCACCCCCTCGGACCAGCGTGCCACGGTATCGGCCAACCCCACGGCGGCCAGCACCTCCTGCAACTCGACCTCGCTCGCTTGCGGGCAGGCCAGGCGCAGGTTGTCCGCGACGGTGCCGGAAAACACCCACGCATCCTGCCCCACGCACACCAGATGCGCACGCAGGGTGGGCTCGTCGATGGCCTCCAGTGGCACGCCACCAAGCAGGATGCGGCCCGCCACCGGCGATTCCAGCCGCGCCAGCAGGCTGGCCAGGGTGGACTTGCCGCCCCCGCTCGGCCCCACCAGCGCGACATGCTCACCGCTGCGGATGTCCACATCCAGCCCATCCAGCACCGGCACTGCGGGGTCAAAGGCAAAGCACAGCCCGCGAACCTCCACACCGCCATGTGCAGGCACGGCGCCCTGCTCGACGAAGGCCGGATCTGGCTGCTCGCTGGCAAGCGCATTCAGCCGGCGTGCGGCAGCCAGCGTGCCGGGCAACTCCATCCAGGCGGCAGGCAGGCCCTGCAAAGCCTCGGCCGTGCCCAGCATGAGCAGCACCACGGCCGCCAGCCACGGCCCGGACAAGGCCGCCGCCTGATGAGCGTGCGCACCGGGCAGCATCAAGCCCAGCGTAGCCCAGGTCGCCAGCCCCACCACCATCACCAGCAGCGCCCGCACCAAGGCACCACGCCGCTGCAAGGCGAGCTGGCCGGCCAGCCAGTGCGAGCCCGCCGCCAGGGTGCGACGCTGCTGCGCCTGCCAGGCCGGAGCATGCAGGGCCAGATCGTCCAACCCTTCCACGCTGTCGAGCAGCGCACGGCGCAGCGCATCGCGCTGCACCAACAGGGCCGGTGCGCGCTCACGCCCCAACCACCATGACAGCGCCGGCAGGCCGAGCAGCCCCATGCCCGCCAGCCCCCACAGCGGCCACACGGGCGCGCCAATGCCGCAGGCAAACATCAGCGCCAGCACCAGCAGCACGCCCCCGGCCGCCAGCACCGGCAACGCCAGGCGCTGGTAGAGGTTGTCCAGCGCATCCACATCGCGGGTCAGGCTGCCCAGCAGGTCGGCCCCGTGATGGCGCCCCAGCTGGCGGGGCGACAGCGGCGCAATCGCCCGGTACAGCCACACCCGCAGGCGCGCCAGCAGGCGGAAGGTGGCTTCATGGGTGACCACCCGCTCGCCCCAGCGGCTGGCCGTGCGGGCAATCGCGAAGAAGCGGACCCCGGCGGCAGGATGGAAGAAGTTGAAGCTGATTGCGGTGGCCGGCGTGAGTCCGGCAATCGCGGTGGCGGCCAGAAAACCGCCCGACAGCCCGAGCAACCCGAGCCCTGCCACCAGGGTGAGCAGGGTGAGCAACAAGCCGGCCACCATCCAGAAACGCTCGCGCATCAGCAGGCGGACGAAGGGGGCAAGCGTGGCCCGCAGGCCCGGCGCCTTCACCGCTGTGGCGGCAGTGGCCGCAGTGGCAGTAGCTGCGGCACGCTCTGGCCCGGCATGCGGCGCCCGGGAAAACGCCGCATGCGTCGGTTCCGGAGCACTCGCCGCAGCCGAAGCGGCTGGCGGACGGACAGCAGGCATGACCGGCTCGCCGGGCACCTGTGCCACCAGCCGCCCCTCGCGCAGGGCCAGCACACGGTCGGCCAGGCGCAGGGGAGCGCTGCGGTGGGTGAGCAGGATCACGCTGCGCCCCTGGCACAGCTCGGCCAACCGCGCCACCACCCACTGCTCGGTCTGGCTGTCCAGGCTGGCGGTGGGTTCGTCTAGCAGCAACACGCTGGCCCGCCGCAGGCGCAAGCGGGCCAGCGCCAGACGGCGCAGTTGCCCGCCCGACAGGCGCCGTCCGCCCTCGCCCAGCGGCGTCGCCAGACCGTCGGGCAGCGCCTCGAACCAGGCCCCCAGACCGGCAAAGCGCAGGGCCTCGCACAGCGCCGCTTCATCCGCCTCCACCCACGCCACCCGCAGGTTGTCCGCCAGGCTGGCAGCGAGCAGGCGCGGATGCTGGCTCATCCAGCCGATGCGCTCGCGCCAGTCGGCCAGCGCCAGTGCCGACAACGCTTCACCCTCCACCGTAATGCACCCACCCTGTACGGTGAGCTGACCGAGCAGCAGGCGCAGCAGGGTGGTCTTGCCGGCCCCGCTTTCACCGACGATGGCAACGGTTTCCCCTGCCTTGAGGGTGAACGAGGCCTGCTGCAGCACCGGCACGCCGGTCTGGTGCGCAAACACCACGCGGTCGAAGACGATGTGCGGCGCTTGCGGGCCGAGCGTGTGTGTGCCCCCCGCCAGTTGCGGCGGGTTTGCATCGAGCACCGGCCGGAGCAGGTCGGCTGCGGCCAGTGCTTCGGCCCGGGCGTGGTAATGCGTGCCCAGCTCCCGCAACGGGAGGTAGAAGTCGGGGGCGAGCAGCAGCACGAAAAAGGCCACCAGCAGACTGGGCTCCGCCCCCCAGAAGCCGAAATCCAGCACCCCGAGCAGGCTGAAGCCGAGATACACCGCACTCAACGCAATCGCAATCGACGCAAAGAACTCCAGCACCGTGCCGGACAGGAAGGCCAGCCGCAGCACGCGCATGGTGCGCACACGGAAGCCTTCCGCCGTGTGCTCGACCGCCTCGGCCTGACGGCGATGGGCATCGAGGCTGCGCAGGGTGGGCAGGCCGCGCAGGGTCTCCAGAAACTGTCCGCTCATGCGTGCCAGCGCCTGCAGTTGCTGCTGCTGTCGCGCACGGGCGGCATGGCCGACAATGGCCATGAACAGCGGGATCAGCGGCGCAGTGGCAAGCAGGATCAGGCCCGCGCCCCAGCTCACCGGAAACACCACGCACAGGATCAGCACCGGCACCAGCACCGCCAGCCACTGCTGCGGCTGGTAACGCGCCACGAACCCCTCCAGCGCCTCGACCTGATCGAGCAGCTGCGAGACCAGCGCCCCACCCTGCTGCCGCCCCGCCCACGCCGGCCCCAGCGCGGCCAGCCGCGCAAGCAGGGTGCGACGCAGCTCGGCACGCACCCGGACCGACGCCCGCAGCCCCGCCTCCTCGCGCACATACCCGGCCACAGCGCGCAGCGCAATGGCCAGCGGCAAGCCGCCGAACAGCGGTGCCAACGTCGCCCAGCCCTGCCCTTCGATGATCGCCCCATGCAGCAGCCAGGCCAGCAAACCGGCCTGCGCCACCGTGGCCAGCGCCTGCAACAGCCCGGCCGCCACCGCCAACCACGTCCAACCACGCGCACAGGCCGTCTGCCCGCGCAACCAGCGCAGGGCCTGGCGGTTCTGCTCGGCGCTGCGCTGGACAAGCTGGGGCGGCGGGGTACTCATGGCGGGCGTGTCCTTGCTGGAGGTGAATGGGACGGGGACGGGGCAGAAGCGGGCGGGGTGCGGCGGAACGCTACGTTCCGCAGCCCGGCTGCCGGCGCTACTCCGGCACGCACAGTTGCCCGCGCACCGCCCCCAGCCCGGTACGGAACACCAGCACCAGCACCACCACGCTCAGCAAAGCGAGCAGCAGCAGCGACAGCCCCTGATGAAAAGCCAGGCCGGTGTGCTCGGCCATGGCAAAGCTGGCAATCGTCATTGCCGCCAAAGGAAAGGAATACGCCCAGGCGGAAATGAAGAAGGGCAGGCGGAAGAAGCGCAGCGCATTGGCGCCCAGCAGCAGGACCAGGAACAGCGCGGTGTTGTACAGGATGCGGCCGAAGGCATCAAGCTCTCCGGTGAGCGCCAGCCAGGAAATGAAGCCCACCGAAGGCGGCGCAAGCAGAATGAACAGGGTCGGCGTGAGGCGCGCAGCGAGCGGTTCATGAAAGAACAGCCGGTACAGCACGATGGTCATCAGCACCAGCCAGAACACCAGCCCGATGCTGAAGAAGAACCAGCTCAGTTCCTCCGGCGCAAAGCGCACGCCGGCAATCGGCACCAGGATGTTGCCCACCACCGGAATGAACCAGGCCGGGTTGGCGTGCTTGATGTCGTAATGCGTGTGGTGAATCCAGCTGCTCATCGCGCTGAGGGTGAACACCAGATGCAGCGCCGCCCCCAGCATCCACATCGGCCCGGCCACGGCAGGCGCGGCCTCCGCCCAGGTCATGGACAGCAGGATCAGGCCGATCGAGATGGCCGGAAAGAAGTTGAGCCGGATCGGGTGCTTCCAGTCGCTGCGCACCGCCTGCGGATGACACGCCAGCTTGGTCGCATACACCGTGAGCAGGAACAGGTACAGCAGGGTGGCGCACACCCGCAGCACGACGGCCACCTCGGCCGGAGCACCGGCCACGTGATGCGCCTTCATCCAGGCCAGGGTAAGGCCAGCCAGCCCCATCACCGATGAAAACAGCGCCACCGGAAAATGTTCCAGACGCGAAACCGGCCTGTCGCCAGCCGGCGTGTTGCTTGCAGAGGCATTCATTGTCGGATGACCTTGTGTGTTGCACTGGCAGCCATATCAGCAAAATCCGCGCCAGCAGGGCTCATCGCCCAAGCGACTGATTGCACGGACACTGGCCATGCGTGATAGTCTGCCACACACTGCCACAGCCGCCACACCTGCCTCAACTGTCAGTCAATGACAGATCTCCCTGGCATGCCGGCAACCCGCCCACGACACGGTTACAATCTGCTGCGTGATGCCCGATGCCCTCCTTCCTCCTGTTTTGCCCCGTCCTGCCACCGCGTGGCGCCGGCTGCGCCGTGCGGCGGGCAAACTGGCTGGCCTGCTTACCCTGTTCGCCCTGCTCGCCGCGCCCCCCACGGCGCACGCAGACACGGTGCGCATTGGCGTACTGGCCTTCATGGGGGAGGAGATCGCCGCCGAAGCCTGGCAACCGGTGCTCACTCACCTCGGGCAGCACTTGCCCGAACAGGCCTTCGAGCTGCTGCCACTCGACCACCAGGGGCTGCTCGAGCTGGCCGGGCGCGGAGCGCTGGACTTCATCATCACCAACCCCGGGCATTATGTCGAGCTGGAGGCCGCGCTCGGTGCGAGCCGCATCCTGACCCTCGACTCCGGGCGCTGGCCCCCCGGACGGGCCATCGGCTCGGCCGTGGTGGTCCCGCGCGAGACCGGCGACCTGAACCGGCTGGAAGACCTGCGTGGCAAGCGCGTGGCCCTGGTGTCGCGTGAAGGTTTCGGTGGCTACCAGTTACTATGGCGTGAGTTGCAGACGCTGGGCATCGCCCCCGAAAAAGCGTTCGGCGAGTGGATCACCGTAGGATTTCCGATGCATCGCGTGTTCGACGCGGTGCTCGACGGGCGCGCCGATTTTGGCATCGTGCGTGCGTGCCTGCTCGAATCCATGCCCGATTACGCCGCCCGCCTGCGCGTGGTGGGCGCACGCGACGAACCCGGTTTTCCGTGCGCCACCAGTTCCCGCCTGTACCCGGACTGGCCCATCGCCACGCTGCGCCACACCCCGCCCGCGCTGGCCCGCCAGATCGCGGTGACCCTGCTCGGCATGCCCCCCACGGCAGACGGCCGCTCCTGGTCCGTGCCGGCGGATTACCAGTCGGTGCATGAGCTGCTCCGCGAACTGCACATCGGCCCCTACGCCTATCTGCGCCCCCCCACCCTGATGAGCCTGGCAGAGCGCTACTGGCCGTGGGTGGCGATGATGCTGACGCTGATCGTGGCCTGGGTGATCTACACCGTGCGGGTGGAGCATCTGGTACATGTCCGCACCCAGGCATTGCGTGCCGCGCTGGAAGAGCGCGAGGTCATCGCTGCGCGCATGCGCGCCAATCAGGAGCAAGCCGACCACCTGACCCGGCTGTCGGTGCTCGGCGAGTTGTCGGGCACGCTGGCCCACGAGCTGAACCAGCCCCTGGCCAGCATCGGCAACTACGCCAGCAGCCTGCTGCGCCGCGCCGATGCGGGCCGGCTCACCGAAGCGGCCAGCCGCGAGGCCGCAAGCGAGATTGCCGGACAGGCCGAACGCGCGGCGGCGATTCTGTCGCGCATCCGCAGCTTTGCCAGAAAGCGTGTCGGCCAGCGCGAACGCCGCGACCCGCGCGAAGTGGTGGCCGAAGCCATCGCCCTGTTCCGGGGCATGCTTGCCCACGCTCCGGACGTCGTGCTGGACGACCGGCTGCCCACCGGCACCCGGGTGGATATGGATGCGCTGCAAATCCAGCAAGTGGTGCTCAACCTGCTGAAGAACGGGTACGATGCCTGCCACGAACTGCCGGCAGCGCGCTGCCAGATGTGCGTGCGCCTGTCTGTCAGCGATGACAGCCTGCAGGTCGCGGTGCGCGACCATGGCCCCGGCCTCGACCCCGCAGTGCGCGAGCGCCTGTTCGAGCCGTTCATGAGCACCAAGACCGATGGTCTCGGTCTGGGGCTGTCGATCTGCAAGAGCATTGCAGAAGCCCATGGCGGCCACCTGCAGGCCAGCCCTGCGCCCGATGGCCCCGGCATGATTTTCACCCTGAACCTGCCCGCCCATGACTGAACCGCACGCCCACACCCTCCATGTCGTCGATGACGATGCCGCCTTCCGCCGCTCGCTGGTCTTCCTGCTGGAATCGGTCGGCTGGGAGGTGGTTGCCCATGCCTCGGCGGAAAACTTCCTGGCCCGCTGCACCACGCAATCCGACGATGTGGCCTGCCTGCTGCTGGACATCCGCATGCCGACCATGAGCGGTCTGGCCCTGCAACAGCAGCTGCGCGCCCGTGGCTGGACGGTGCCGGTGGTTTTCATCACCGGACATGGCGACGTGGAACTCGCGGTACAGGCGATGAAGCACGGTGCCAGCGACTTTCTGGAAAAGCCCTTCAAGGATCAGGCGCTGATCGACGCAGTGGCCCTTGCAGTACGCAAGGGCCACGCCCAGCGCGCCGACGCCGCCCGCCGCGAAGAGGCCCTCGCCGTGCTTGAACGGCTGTCACCCCGCGAGCGCGAGGTGGCCCGGCTGCTGGCACTCGGCCTGCCCAACAAACTGGTCGCCCGCGAACTGGCCATCAGCGAAAAAACGGTACACGTGCACCGTCAACACGTCATGGAAAAAACCGCCCTCGGCAGCGCCGCCGAACTCGCCCGCCTGATGCTGCGTGCAGACCCTCACGCACTGGACTGAAAACCTCACCCCAAAATCTCTCAGTCCACACGTAAAACACCCGCACCGCACCCGATTTAACCAACTTTAACCTTCCCCCAGCCCACAGCAGCGGGGTGCCCCCTACAATGGCGCCCAACATTCATCATTCAGCATTTCCGGAGCATGACTGGCGCTGCGCGCAAATGACACCGCGCCGCATTGTCCGCCGATCCCTCCGGAGCAGGTTTGCCCAAAACCGGCCTCCGCTTCCAGAAAACACCCATGCCACTGCGCCGCAGCGCCCTGTTCCTGCTGGTTTCCCTGCTCCTGGTGGGCATTGCCCGCACCCAGCCGAGCCTGTCGTCCGACCCACAGCCAGAAGACAGCGCGCGCCTGTTGTGGGGCATCGTCAGCTATACCCGCTGGCCCGCTCCCCCGGTCACGCTGCGGCTGTGCCTGATCGGCGAAACGCCCCCCGTAGACACCCTGCACCCACCAGCCGGTCTGATCATGCCGGAACAGCCCTGGTCCATCAGTGTGCACGACCTGCCGTACCGTCCGCCCCCGGACAGCCCGGACAACAACGGCCAGGACGCCACCGCCGAAAGCCCAGCCTGGTCGCAGCAATGCGAGGTCGTGTTCGCTGGCGAACTGCCCAGCCTGCAGCGCCAGCAACTGTTGCAGGAACTCACCGGCCAGCCCGTCCTCACCATCGGACAGGGGGCCGACTTCTGTTCCGACGGTGGCATGTTCTGCCTCACCCGGCAACACGACCAATGGCGTTTCGGCGCCAATCTGGACGCCATTTCACGCAGCCCCCTGCGCATTCATCCGCAAGTCCTGCGCCTGGGCCGCACCGCCGGAGCGGACCGCCCATGAGCACGACCGGCAGTTCCACCCTGTTTCGGGCATTGCGCAATGCCTACCTGCTGACCACCGCGCTGGCCCTGAGTCTTGCCGGCCTGGCCCTGCTCGCGCTGAGCCTTGCCACCCTGCACCAGCACCTCGAAAGCAAGCTCGAACTGCTGGCCCGCACCATCGCCTACTCCACCGAGGCCGCCGTGCTGTTCGGTGACCGTGAAACGGCCGCCGAGATTCTCGCGCAGATTGCCGAACGCGAGCACCTGTCCCAGGCCCGCATCACCCTCGAGAGCGGCGCGCCCTTCGTCACCCACGCCCGCCCCCGCCACACTGCGCTGCAACATCTGCATGACCGCTTGGGCAGCTGGCTGTTTCCCAACGATACCGAGGCCGACATCCTGCACAACCAGCAGCGTCTCGGCCGGGTATCGATACGCAGCGATGGGGCCGCCTTCATCACGCTCATGAGCCAGACCCTGATGCTCGGCCTGCTGTGCCTGCTACTGGCAGGGCTGGCCGCGCAGGGGCTGGCCCGCCTGCTGGAGCGCCGCATCACCAGCCAGCTCGACGCCCTTGCCGCCATCGCCCATTCGGCCCTCACCCAGCCACAGGCCGGCCAGCGCCTGCCCAGCTTCTCGATTGCCGAGTTCGACGCCCTCGCCAAGGATTTCAACGCATTGCTCGCACAACTCGAATCGCGCCACCAGCACCTGAAAGCACGCCAGTCCGACCTGGAAAAGGACAATCAAACCCTGACCTGGCTGGCCATGCATGACAACCTGACCGGCCTGTCGAATCGCGCCGCCTTTCTTCAGGGCCTGAACCATGCCTTGCTCCAGGCGCCCTCCCAGCGCAAGGCCGTGCTGTATCTCGACAACGACGGTTTCAAGCAGATCAACGACCGGCTCGGCCATGCCGCAGGCGACACCCTGCTGGTAGAGGTTGCCCGACGGCTGCGCGGTGCGGTGCGTGAAAGCGATCTGGTAGCCCGCCTTGGCGGGGACGAGTTTGCGGTGTTGCTCAGCACCCTTGGCAGCCCCTCCGACGCAACCCGGGTGGCCGTGAAGATTCTCGAGCTCATGAAGCAGCCACTGACCCTCAACGGGCAACTCGTCACGCCTGGCGTGAGCATAGGCATCGCGATGTTTCCCGATCATGCAGACAACGCCAACGAACTGCTCAAGGCGGCCGACCATGCGATGTATCAGGCCAAGCGTGCCGGCCGCAATCGCTACCAGGTTTTCGACGCCTCCACACAGCTCAGTACCGGAGTTTTCGAATGAGCCTTTCCTTCTTCCAACACACCCTTGTTGCCCGCCTGCTGTACTGCGCGCTGCTGGCTACCCTGCTCACCGGCTGCGCCACCACCCCCGGCGGAACACTCACCGCAGCGCAAATTGCCACCCTCCAGGAAGCCGGCTTTGCCCGTACCGAAGACGGCTGGAGCCTGAGCATGGACGGCCGCATCCTGTTCGATACCAATGCCGATGCACTGGCCACGGACGCACGTGAATCCATCGCCCGGCTCGCCCGCTCGCTACAAGCCGTCGGCATCGATCATCTGGTCGTCGAAGGTCACACCGACAATGTCGGACAGGCCGACTACAACCAGTCGCTCTCCCTGCGCCGCGCCGAAACCGTGGCCGAAGCCTTGTTCCAGCACGGTTTTTCACCGGACAACATCACACGCCTGGGACATGGCAGCACCCGCCCGATTGCAGACAACCGCACCCCGGAAGGCCGCGCACAGAACCGCAGGGTCGCCATCATCGTGCTGGCGCACTGATATCAGGACGGGGTCATGCCGCCAGATGCGCCACTTCAAATCCGACCACCTTGCGCTGCTCGCGGCTGAACTCGACGCCAATGAGGTGGATGGGTTCGTTGCGGTCGCGGTACTTGTCCGCATAACCCTTCTGCTTGATCTGTTCCAGCGCCGCGCCTTCCGGTTCGAGTTCCACCACCTTGAACTCGAACAGATACACGTTGCCGTTGAAACACACCGCCATGTCCAGCCGCCCGGCGTTACTGGACTCCTCCGGCACGATGTCCAACCCCAGACTGGCGAAGTAGGCGTAGAACACGCTGGCGTAATAGCCTTCGTATTGCGCAATGGGGTTGTTGCGAAACCAGTCGTGCGGAATGCTGGCGAAGAAGCTCGTGAACAGCCGCTCCATGCCGGCGAAGTCG
>JBAYOV010000024.1:0-56145 GCA_041678045.1 Rhodocyclaceae bacterium | reverse complement strand
CGAGGCGCTGCTGTCCGCGTTCGAGGTGGGCGATATCGCCATCGAGGCGCTGTTGTTCCAGACCGGTTACCTGACCATAGCCGCTGTTGAAGAACAGTTTGGCGAGCGCATGTACCGGCTGCGCTACCCCAATCAGGAAGTGTCCCGCAGCCTGACGTCCGCTTTGCTGATGGCCTGGGCTGCAGCGGGCAATGCGCAACCGGTGCTGCAACAGCGCAGCCGTCTGGGACGTTTGCTGATGAGCAACGATTTTTCCGGCATGGAAAGTTTGTTCACTGCCTTCTTCGCCAGCATCCCGCACGACTGGTTCCGCAACAACCCGATTGCGCAATACGAGGGCTATTACGCCAGCGTGTTCTATGCCTACTTTGCCAGTCTTGGGCTGGACATCGTGCCGGAGGAGTCGAGCAACGCGGGTAGGCTGGACATGGCGGTGCGCTTCAACGGGCAGGTGTATCTGTTCGAGTTCAAGGTGGTGGAACTCGAACCGGAAGGCGCGGCGCTGGAACAGATCAAGCAGAGGGGTTATGCGGACAAGTACCGCGCCCGTAACGAGCCGATCCACCTGATCGGGGTGGAGTTCAGCCGCGAGCAGCGGCGGGTGGTGGGGTTTGCGGTGGAGCGCTTGTGAAGCGGCCTGTTTCTTCTTTCCTGAATTGACTCGGAGGCACGGCCTGCTGCAGGGCATTGGCGGAATTCATGCCCCGGACGTGGTGCGCGCGGACAATCGTGCGAATGAAGATGATGGGCGTTGCCCGTGGCCACAGCTGGCGTTCGGCAGGATAGGGGGTGAGGATTTTCATGCCCTGAAAGTCTGAACGCATTGGCAGGATTTGCAACCTGTTTGGCAGTTGTCGGACGGCGCGAGGCGCTACGCTTGGCAGCATCGCAAGCCCTGCCTTGCGCACCTTACATAGTGATGGAGAAGGAGACACGCCATGCATATTCCCAGCCTCGATTTCAACCTTGGTGAAACCATCGACGCCCTGCGCGACACGCTGCAGGCCTTCTGCGCGGCGGAAATTGCCCCGCGCGCGGCCGAGATCGACCGGGTGAACGAGTTCCCGGCCGACCTGTGGAAAAAACTGGGCGACCTCGGGGTGCATGGCATGACGGTGAGCGAGGAGTACGGCGGCACCGACATGGGCTATCTGGCCCATATTGTGGCGATGGAGGAGATATCGCGCGCGTCGGCCTCGGTGGGGCTGTCCTACGGTGCGCACTCCAACCTGTGCATCAACCAGATTCGCCGCAACGGCAGCGAGGCGCAAAAGCAGAAATACCTGCCCAAGCTGATCTCGGGCGAGCATGTGGGCGCGCTGGCGATGAGCGAACCGAACGCCGGCTCCGACGTGGTGAGCATGAAGTTGCGTGCCGACAAGAAGGGTGACCGCTATGTGCTCAACGGCGCGAAGATGTGGATCACCAACGGCGGCGATGCCGACACCCTGGTGGTGTATGCGAAGACCGATCTCGAGGCCGGCCCGAAGGGCATCACTGCCTTCATCATCGAAAAGGGTATGAAGGGCTTTACCTGCGGCACCCATCTGGACAAGCTGGGGATGCGCGGTTCCAACACCTATCCGCTGTTCTTCGACGATGTGGAGGTGCCCGAAGAGAACGTGCTGGGCGGTGTGGGCAATGGCGTGAAGGTGTTGATGAGCGGGCTGGACTACGAGCGCGCGGTGCTCTCCGGCGGCCCGCTGGGCATCATGGCGGCGTGCATGGATGCGGTGGTGCCCTACATGCACGAGCGCAAGCAGTTCGACACCCCGATCGGCGAGTTCCAGCTGATGCAGGGCAAGATCGCCGACATGTACTCCACCTGGAGCGCCACCCGCGCCTATGTGTATGCCGTGGGCCAGGCCTGCGACCGCCTCGACCATGCCCGCACGCTGCGCAAGGACGCTGCCGGCGTGATCCTGTACTCCGCAGAGAAGGCCACCTGGATGGCCGGCGAGGCGATCCAGGCGCTGGGCGGCGTGGGCTACACCAATGAATACCCGGTCGGGCGCCTGTGGCGCGATGCCAAGCTGTATGAAATCGGCGCCGGAACCAGTGAAATCCGCCGCATGCTGATCGGTCGCGAACTGTTTGCGGAAACGCGCTGAGGGGGTGGCATGAGTCTGATCAAATCCAGTATCAACACTCGCAGCGCCGAGTTTCTGGCGAATGCCGAGGCGATGCGCACGCAGGTTTCGGACCTGCGCGAAACGGCCGCCCGGGTGGCCCAGGGCGGTGGCGAGGCAGCACGCGCCAAGCATACTGCGCGGGGCAAGCTGCTGCCGCGCGACCGGGTCAATCATCTGCTCGATCCGGGCACGCCGTTTCTGGAAGTGGGGCAACTCGC
Organism: Rhodocyclaceae bacterium; assembly: GCA_041678045.1. Taxonomy (GTDB): domain Bacteria; phylum Pseudomonadota; class Gammaproteobacteria; order Burkholderiales; family Rhodocyclaceae; genus UBA2357. Next base: position 53,795 of record JBAYOV010000024.1, on the reverse strand, counting down.
AGCCTATGGCATGTATGGCGACGAGGCACCGAGTGCCGGGGTGGTGACCGGTATCGGACGGGTGCAGGGCGTCGAGTGCATGATCGTGGCCAATGACGCCACGGTGAAGGGCGGCACTTATTATCCGATGACGGTGAAGAAGCACCTGCGCGCGCAGGAGATTGCCGAGCAGAACAACCTGCCCTGCATCTATCTGGTGGACTCCGGCGGCGCTTTCCTGCCCATGCAGGATGAGGTGTTCCCGGATCGCGACCACTTCGGGCGCATCTTCTTCAATCAGGCGAACATGTCCGCGAAGGGCATTCCGCAGGTTGCGGTGGTGATGGGCTCATGCACCGCCGGGGGCGCTTATGTGCCGGCCATGTCGGACGAGACAGTGATCGTGAAGAATCAGGGCACCATCTTCCTCGGCGGGCCGCCGCTGGTGAAGGCCGCGACCGGCGAGGTGGTGAGCGCTGAAGACCTTGGCGGTGGGGACGTGCATACGCGCCTTTCGGGCGTGGCCGACCATCTCGCAGAGAACGATGCCCATGCGCTGTATCTTGCGCGGCGCATCGTGGCCAACCTGAACCGCACGAAGCCGGTGTCGCTCGCGCTCGGACACGGCGAGGAGCCGATCTACGATCCGGAGGAAATCTACGGCATCGTGCCGACCGATACGCGCAAGCCGTATGACGTGCGCGAGATCATCGCGCGGGTGGTGGATGGCTCGCGCTTCGACGAATTCAAGGCCCGTTACGGCACCACGCTGGTGACCGGCTTTGCCCAACTGTACGGCATGCCGGTGGGCATCGTCGCCAACAATGGCATCCTGTTCGGCGAGTCCGCGCAGAAGGGCGCACACTTCATCGAGTTGTGCGGCCAGCGCGGCATTCCGCTGCTGTTCCTGCAGAACATCACCGGCTTCATGGTGGGCCGCAAGTACGAGAACGGCGGCATCGCCAAGGACGGCGCGAAGATGGTGACCGCCGTGGCCACCGTGCAGGTGCCCAAGATCACCACGCTGATCGGCGGTTCGTTCGGCGCTGGCAACTACGGCATGTGCGGTCGTGCCTACAGCCCGCGCTTCCTGTGGATGTGGCCGAATGCGCGCATCAGCGTGATGGGCGGCGAGCAGGCCGCGAGCGTGCTGGCCACCGTGCGCCGCGACGGCATCGAGGCCAAGGGCGGTCACTGGAGCGCCGGGGACGAAGAAGCCTTCAAGGCGCCGATTCGCGATCAGTACGAGGTGCAGGGGCATCCGTACTACGCGACCGCGCGACTGTGGGACGATGGCGTGGTCGATCCCGCGCAGACGCGCCGCACGCTGGGACTGAGCCTGTCGGCTGCGTTGAATGCACCGATTGCGCCGACCCGCTTTGGCGTGTTCCGGATGTAAGGACGGCGGAGGAGACAAGACGATGTACGAAACCCTCGAAATCGAGCTGAGCGGTGGTGTGGCGACGGTGTGGATGAACCGGCCGGATGTGCACAACGCCTTCAATGCGCAACTGATTGCGGACCTTGCCGCCGCGTGCCGGCAACTGGAGGCCGACGAAGCGGTGCGGGTGATGGTGTTGGCCGGACGGGGCAAAAGCTTTTCCGCCGGGGCCGATCTGAACTGGATGAAGGCGGCAGGCGAGGCCAGCGAAGCGGAAAACTTTGCGGATGCGATGAAGCTGGCCAGCATGCTGCGCACGCTGGCCGAGATGAGTAAACCCACCATTGCACGGGTGCATGGGGCGGCGCTGGGCGGTGGCATGGGGCTGGCGAGTGCCTGCGACATCTGCATTGCGGGCGAGAGGGCCGTGTTTGCGACCTCCGAAGTCAAGTTCGGCATCATCCCCTCGGCGATCAGTCCGTATGTGATCCGCGCGATTGGCGAGCGTCAGGCGTATCGCTACTTCCAGACCGCCGAGCGCATCGACGCCACGCAGGCGGTCGGGCTGGGGCTGGCGCATGAGGCGGTGGCCAGCGAAGCGCTCGATGCCAGGGTGGGCGAGATCGTCACCGCCCTGCTGCAGGGCGGGCCGAAGGCACAGGCCGCCGCGAAGGACCTGATCCGTGGCGTGGCCAACCGCCCGGTGTCCGATGCGGTGGTGGAAGACACCGTGCGGCGCATTTCGCAACTGCGCGCCACGCCGGAAGCGCGCGAGGGGCTGGAGGCCTTCCTGTCCAAGCGGCCCGCCGCCTGGGTGCCTCAGGACTGAGAGGAGACAACATGTTTGAAAAAATTCTGATCGCAAACCGTGGGGAAATTGCCTGCCGTGTCATCAAGACGGCCCGGCGCATGGGCATCAAGACGGTGGCGGTGTATTCCGAGGCAGATGCCCAGGCACGGCATGTGCGGCTGGCCGACGAGGCCGTGCTGCTCGGTCCTGCGGCGGCGCGTGAAAGCTATCTGGTGATCGACAGGATCATTGCCGCAGCCAAGCAGACCGGCGCGCAGGCGATCCACCCCGGCTACGGCTTTTTGTCGGAGAACGAGGACTTCTGCGAGGCGTGCGAGCGGGAGGGGATCGTCTTCATCGGTCCGCCGGTGTCGGCCATCCGCGCGATGGGCTCCAAGTCCGAAGCGAAGAAACTGATGGAGGCGGCCGGCGTGCCGCTCACGCCGGGTTATCACGGCGACAACCAGGACCCGGCCTGGTTGCACCAGCAGGCCGACGCCATCGGCTACCCGGTGCTGATCAAGGCCGCTGCCGGCGGCGGTGGCAAGGGCATGCGGCTGGTAGAGCGCTCGGGAGACTTTCTCGACCTGCTCGCTTCGTGCAAGCGCGAGGCGGCCTCGTCCTTTGGCGACGAGCATGTGCTGGTGGAGAAATACATCACCAAGCCGCGCCATATCGAGATTCAGGTGTTTGGCGACACGCACGGCAACGTGGCGTATCTGTTCGAGCGCGACTGCTCGGTGCAGCGCCGCCACCAGAAGGTGCTGGAAGAAGCGCCTGCGCCCGGCATGACCCCCGAGCGCCGCGCCGCGATGGGCAAGGCTGCAGTGGAGGCGGCCAAGGCAGTGGGTTATGTGGGCGCAGGTACGGTGGAGTTCATCGCCAACCAGGACGGCTCCTTCTATTTCATGGAGATGAACACCCGCCTGCAGGTGGAGCATCCGGTGACCGAGATGATCACCGGCCAGGATCTGGTGGAGTGGCAGTTGCGGGTGGCCCACGGCGAGCCCCTGCCGCTGGCGCAGGAGCAGTTGCAGCTTCGCGGCCATGCGCTGGAAGCGCGCATTTACGCCGAAGACCCGGCGAAGGGCTTCCTGCCTTCCACTGGCCGCTTGGTGCATCTGGCGCCGCCGGCCGAAGGCCTGCATGTGCGCGTCGATACCGGCGTGGAAGAGGGCGACGAGATCAGCCCGCACTACGACCCGATGATTGCCAAGCTCATCGTGTGGGACATCAACCGCGACCGGGCGCTGGCGCGCATGCTGCAGGCGCTGGCCGATTACCGGGTGGTGGGGGTGGCCAACAACATCGAGTTCCTGTCGCGCCTCACCGCCTGCCCGGCCTTTGCGAATGCCGATCTCGATACCGGCCTGATCGAGCGCGAGAAGGCCTATCTGTTCCCCGAAGAAGGGGCGGTGCCCGATACGGTGTGGCGGGTGGCCGCGCTGGCCGAGTTGCTGCGTGAGCGGCGCCGTGCCGTGGAGCATGCCCGTCGCGCACCCGAACCGGCCTCGCCCTGGCATGCCCGCGATGGCTGGCGCCTGAATGCGGTGGCGCAGCGTGATTTGATGTTCCGCCTTGGCGAGCAGCAGCAATCGGTGCGTGTGGCCTATCTGGGCGACAGTTACCGGCTGACGCTGAACGGTCGCGAGGTATCGGCCTGCGGGGAACTCAACGAGCGCGGTCTGTTGCGTGCGGAGATGGACGGCAATCGCATGGATGCCACCGTGATTGCTGCAGGCGAGAAGCGCCATGTGTTCATGAATGGCCGTACCTGGCCGCTGGCCAGCGTGGACCCGCTGCATCACTCGGGCGAAGGCGGTGGGGCCGAAGGAGGCCTGCTCGCCCCGATGCCGGGCAAGGTGATTGCGCTGCTGGCTGCGCCCGGGGCGAGCGTCGAGAAGGGCGCACCGCTGCTGATTCTCGAAGCGATGAAGATGGAGCACACCATCACGGCACCGTCGGCGGGGGTGGTGAAGGCTTTCCGCTTCGCTGTGGGCGATCAGGTGGGCGATGGCGCCGAGCTGGTCGAGTTTGAAGCCGGGGCGGCCGCCGCTGCCGAAGCCGAAGCCTGAGGGGGACCCATGACTTTGCCGCAGAAAGTCAGGATCGTCGAGGTCGGCCCGCGTGACGGCCTGCAAAACGAGAAGCAACTGGTGCCGGCCGATACCAAGGTGGCGCTCATCGAGCGGTTGGCCGATGCCGGCCTGAGCAGCGTGGAGGCCACCTCCTTCGTCTCGCCGAAGTGGGTGCCGCAGATGGGCGACAACACCGAGGTGCTCACCCGGGTGCTGGCCAGTGCCCGGCCCGGGGTGCGTTATCCGGTGCTCACGCCCAACCTGAAGGGGTTCGAGGCGGCACTGGCGGCCGGGGCACGTGAGGTGGCGGTGTTCGGCGCGGCGAGCGAGTCCTTCAGCCAGAAAAACATCAATTGTTCGATTGCCGAATCGCTGGAGCGCTTTCGTCCGGTGACCGAGGCGGCCCTGCGTGCCGGTGTGCAGGTGCGCGGCTATGTGTCCTGCGTGCTGGGCTGCCCCTATGAGGGGGCGGTATCGCCGCACAAGGTGGCCGACGTGGCCGAGCGGTTGATCGACATGGGGTGCTACGAAATCTCGCTGGGAGATACGATCGGCATGGGGACCCCGCTGGCCACGCAGCGCATGATCGAGGCCGTGGCCGCCCGCGTGCCTGTGGCACAGTTGGCCGGACATTACCACGACACATACGGCATGGCGGCAGCCAACATCTTTGCCTCGCTGCAAATGGGCGTTGCGGTGTATGACGCCTCGGTAGGCGGGTTGGGCGGTTGCCCGTATGCGGCCGGGGCCTCCGGCAACGTTGCAACCGAGGATGTGGTGTGGCTGCTCAACGGGCTGGGCATTGAAACCGGGGTGAATCTCGATAAACTGGTCGACCTGGCCGCCTGGATCAGCGCGGCCATCGGCCGGGAGCCCGCATCGCGGGTGGCCCGGGCAGTGCTGGCAAGGCGCGCGAAGACGTGTCCGCCGTAATGAGATGTCCTGACAGAGAGAAAGCCCATGGGTGTGAAAGGCGTGAAATCCCCTTGCATCAACATTTGCCGTATCGACAACGCTTCGGGTCTGTGTGAAGGCTGCCTGCGCACGCTGGATGAAATTCGCGTGTGGGGGCAGGCCGACGATGGCGAGCGCCTGCGTATTCTCGACAGGGTGGCCGAGCGGGCACGTACGGTGCCGCAGACCGCCTGCGCCGCCGGAGGCCGGGCATGAGCGATGCCCTGTGCGTTGGCGTGTGCATGATCGACTGGGATTCGGGCGTATGCCTGGGGTGTGGCCGTACCGCCGAGGAAATCGAGGGGGTGCCGGTGCCCGCGCCCCCCGAGGCTGAACCGGACAAGTGGTCTGCTCCGCTGCCCGACAATGTTGCCGGTCAGGTGGGCGAGGGGTCGGAGTGAGCGCTCCGCGACTGCCCGCCTCGGTGCAGGTGCTGGAGCGTGGCTGGCTGTCGGCCAACAATGTGCTGTTGTTCGAGGATGGCGAGGCGGTGCTGGTCGATTCCGGCTATGTCACCCATGCCGAACAGACGCTCGCGCTGCTGCACACCGCACTCGACGGCCGACGTCTGGGGCGGCTCATCAACACGCACTCACATTCCGACCATATCGGTGGCAATGCCGCTGTGCAGCGGACGTACGGCTGCGAAATCGTCGTGCCTTCGGGCATGCACGCTGCGGTCGACCAGTGGGATCGCGAGGCCCTGCTGCTCAGCGTTGCCGACCAGCAGGCCGAACCCTTTCGTGCCGATGGCATGGTGAGCGACGGCGAGCGTCTGCGCATGGGCGGTCTGGAGTGGGTGGCGCATGCCGCCCCCGGGCATGACATGGATGCGCTGGTCTTTCACTGCCCGGACCGGCGCCTGCTGATTTCCGGCGATGCCCTGTGGCGCGATGGTTTCGGCATCCTGTTTGCCGATGTGCTGGGCACGGGCGACGGCATTGGCGAGGCCCGTCGCACGCTGGAAGCCATCGGCCGCCTGTCGGTGGACGTGGTGATTCCGGGCCATGGCAGCCCCTTTGTGGAGTTCGACGATGCCCTGGAGCGCGCTTTTGCGCGACTCAAGGCTTTCGAAGAGGATGGTGCGCGCATTGCCCGCAATGCCATCCGCGCATGCATCACCTTTCGACTGCTGGAGCGTCGCCACATGCAGGTGGAGTGGCTGCAGGCGCATCTGAGCGAGGTGCCGCTGTACCGCGAGGCCAACCGCCGTTTTCTGGGGCTGTCGCCCGATGTGCTCACCGACTGGCTGATGAAAGACCTGCAGCGTGCCGGGGTGGCACGCATCGAGCACGATACGCTGATCGCCGTCTGATTCCGTTGCGGCTTCACCTTCCCGTATGGCCCGAAGCGTCGGGCTGGGGGATAATCGCGGATGCTTCGAACAGGAGGGCGGACGAATGCAAGTGGTGCTGATCAGTGGATTATCCGGCTCGGGCAAGAGCATTGCGCTGAATGTGCTGGAGGATGCGGGCTACTACGTGGTCGACAACCTGCCGGCCACCCTGTTGCCGCAGTTGATCGCGCACCTGCGCGACAGTGGCAAGCAGCGGGTGGCGGTGGCGGTGGATGTGCGCTCCGGAAACTGCCTGGCCGCACTGCCGCAACAGATTGAGCGCTTGCGCGCGGACGGGCTGGATGTGCGCATGGTGTTCCTGAATGCGCGCGATGACACACTGATTGCCCGTTTTTCCGAAACCCGCCGTCGTCACCCCCTCGCCAGCGAAGAGGTGTCGCTCGAAGAGGCGATCCAGCAGGAGCGCGAGGCGCTGGCGTCCATCGCCGAACTGGGGCACCACATTGACACCAGCGACCTGCATCCGAACAGCTTGCGCGCCTGGGTCAAGCAACTGCTTTCGCTCGACCCCACGCGCGGGCTCACGCTGATGTTCCAGTCTTTCGGTTTCAAGTACGGGCTACCGCTGGATGCCGACCTGGTGTTCGATGTGCGCTGCCTGCCCAACCCCCATTACGACCGTGCCCTGCGTCCGCTCACCGGGCGCGATCAGCCGGTCATCGACTTCCTTTCCGCACAGGAGGAGGTGGGCGCGATGGTGCGCGACATTGGCGATTTCGTCGCCAACTGGCTGCCCCGCTACATGCGTGACAACCGAAGCTATCTGACCGTGGCGATTGGCTGTACCGGCGGGCAGCACCGGTCGGTGTACATCGCCGAACATCTTGCCGGGCGTTTCCGCGATCATGCGCGGGTGCTGGTGCGCCATCGTTCTGCGGTGCGGCGGAGCTCGGACAGCGGCCTGACGGTGGAGACGCCGCTGCGGTGAGCGCCATGCGGGCGTGGCTGAGCCTGATGCGGCCCGGAGACTGGCTGGTGCTGGCGCTGGCGCTGGTGTTCTGTGGCGCCTCGGTGCGCGCCCTGTGGCAGGCCGGCACACCTGACAAAGCCGTGGTGCGGGCGGGGGGACAGGTGTTTGCAGAGGCTTCCCTGTCTTCCCCCCGGGTGATCGAGGTGCCGGGTCCGCTGGGCATCACACGCATCGAGATCGAACCGGGGCGCGCCCGGGTGGCGGCCGATCCGGGGCTGCGTCAGTACTGTGTGCTGCAGGGCTGGCTGACCCGCTCCGGCGCCGTGGCGATTTGCGCACCCAACGAGGTCAGTCTGAGCCTGACTGGCGGATCTGCAGACTATGATTCCCTCAACTATTGAAATTCGTCCGGACGCGGACGATGTACGCATCAGCCGTCTGGCTGCGGCGGCCATTGTGCTGTCGGTGGCCGAAGCCGCCATCCCGCTGCCCCTGCCCGGGGTGAAGCCGGGTTTGGCGAACATCGTGATCCTCATCGTGCTGCTGCGCTGGGGCTGGCGCGATGCGGTGTGGGTGGCGCTGCTGCGGGTGTTTGCCGGCAGCCTGCTGCTGGGGCAGTTCTTTGCGCCGGGCTTCTTCCTGAGCCTGACCGGGTCGGTGTTCAGTTTGTGTGTGCTGGGGCTGGCCGCCAGCCTGCTGCCGCGCCGCTGGTTTGGCCCGGTGAGCCTGAGCGTGCTGGCCGCGTTCGCGCATATCGGCGGTCAACTGCTGCTCGCCCGGGTATGGCTGGTGCCGCATGACGGGGTGTTTTACCTGCTGCCGGTATTTGCCCTGGCCGCCACCTTCTTCGGCACCGTGAACGGCCTCATCGTGGCCCGCCTGCTGCGCGACTGGCCCGAGCCGGCGGATGGGGCCGGCTTGAAGTGATCGGATGGCGGCTGGGGGTTACCCTTGATTCTGTTCAACGTGAGTGCACATTTACGTTTTTGATGAATCAATAGTCATATCCAAAGAGGCTTCATCAGCACTTGATGAAATCGCGTGCTGCGACGCCAGCGGGAGGAGGGATTTTCAGAAGCTTTCCGGAAAAGCTCGATGTGCCCGATGAACCGAGATTAAGCGCGATGAAACTCCCCCAGACCGTACCATCCGGCGACTGGGTCAGCCGGTTTGGTTGATAAGTGCGTGCTTCTGGTAATGCTGCAATCTGCTCCCAGTTCTCGCCAACGTCGCAGCTTGCATACACCAGGTCTTCAGCAGCAACGAGCAGGGCTCCACTTTGCAGTTCGATGATGTGCCCCACTGAGTATGCTCGACTCAACGACTTGTCGGCGTTTTCCTGATCTTCCGGCAACAAGGCTTGTCGCCAGCCGAGCCCGTCCTTGTAGAAGTAGACGTTCTCTTGATTGTCAAGACCGGCTACCAAGGTTCCATCTGCCAACACAGTCAGGCTCATCACCTGTGCTCCTTCGTTGGCACGTGGCAGCGCCTCCCAGGAAAGGGCGTCGGATGTCCGAAATACCTCCCCCTCAATGGCAAGATAGAGATAGCCGTTTTGCCCGGTGGCAAGTGCAGAAAACTGATAGTCAGCTTGCACTGCAAGCGGACCGGTTGTCGGTAGAACGATGGGCAAGCGACTCAAGGCAGCACCGTTCTGATCCCAGTAATACAGACGATCACGGATATCGAATCCGTGAGAGGGTGGGGGGGCGGAGGTTCTCTCGCGAACCCAGACGATCAATTTGCCCTGGTGTTCGACCATGGCTTTCGGTTCCTCCACGTGCAGGCTGTTCTCCTCTAGCGGGTCATAGTCAGTCTGGACGTCCTGGTAATGCCAGTTGGTGCCATCGTCATCGCTCCACCACAAACGGGGGCTGAACCACCAATGCTGCGGCAGGTCCATGGTGCTGCCTGCCACCAGACGACCGCTGGGCAGTATGCTCAGGAAATCGAATGAGCCCCAATCCGGCGCGATTTTCATCTCCTGCCATGTGCTACCTCCGTCATGACTACTCGAAAGATAGCCATTTCCCCGTACCAAAAGGCTGGCACCGGTGTGCCATGCAAGGTGGATTGCACCACTAGGTGACGCCACGACATCCTCGAAACGTCCAGGATGTTCGCTTTCCATTTCTCCAAATGGGTTTGTGACGACAGGTGTATAGAAGCTGGAGGGCTGCCATGACAACGATAGCGCAGGTCTATGCGGCTCGGTCTGATTGCTGTCGCCACTGCCCCCGCAACCTGCTAGCAGCCCTACCATGGTTGCTAGCAGCAGTGACCGTACCGGACCGGATGACGAACGATTCATTGAGAATGGCATATGGCTGTATTTGCTGTACTGAAGGTTCGGGAAACTCAACGGTTCTATTTGCGTCATGCTGCAGCAAGGTCTTGTGTATGTCAAATTCCTATTGGCCTGCAGCACAAGGCTTGGCACCGCTTCATGTAAGCTGTCTTTTGGAACGTCCGGATGGAGTTGCCTGTGCGTAGCAGAGGTTGTGGCGCCGGGGCGGCGCCTTTGTTCCAAGTCTTGAGGGCGCTGGCTCAGACGTGTTCGCCGAACCAGGCGAGGAGCCGTTTCCAGCCGTCTTCGGCTTCGGTCTGGCGGTAGCTGGGGCGGTAGTCGGCGTGGAAGGCGTGGGGGGCGTCGGGGTAGACGATGATGTCACTCGGGCTGCTGGCGTCCTTCAGGGCGCTGCTCATCATTTCGACATCGTCCAGCGGGATGCCCTGGTCCTGGCCGCCGTACAGGCCGAGCACCGGGGCGTGGAGGGCACCGGCGACATCGATCGGATGTTGTGGGGTGTTGTCGGCCGGGGCGCCGTCCAGGCGGCCGTACCAGGCCACGCCGGCCTTCAGTTGCGGGTTGTGTGCGGCATACAGCCAGGTGATGCGCCCACCCCAGCAAAAGCCGGTGATCGCCAGTCGGGTTGCGTCACCGCCGTTTTGTGCGGCCCAGGCCGCGCAGGCGTCCAGATCGCCCATCACCTGGGCGTCGGGTACCTTCGAGACGATCCCGGAGATGATTTCGGCCACGCTTTCGATCTGCGTCGGATCGCCCTGGCGGAAGAACAGTTCGGGGGCAATGGCCAGGTAGCCTTCACGGGCCAGGCGGCGGCACACGTCCTGAATGTACTCGTGCACCCCGAAAATTTCCTGCACCACCAGCACCACCGGGAACTGCTCGCCCTCGGCGGGGCGCGCAAAGTAGGCGGGCAGGGTGTCGCTGCCCGAGGGGATGTCCACCCGCCCATGGGTGAGCCCGTCGTGCGGGGTGCTGACCACGGTCGAGGCCATGATCGGCTGGGTCGCCAGCGCGAAACCGGTGGCGGCGAGTGTGGCCACAAAGCCACGACGATTCATGCGGGCTGCGGGCAGCAGGCTGTCGAAGTCTGCCTGGTCGGCGGTGCTGAGGTCGTTCCGGTCGTTCATCTGTCGTCTCCTGGTTGGGTGTGTTGTGGGTGCATGATACGTAAAACATGCTGACCGCACGCCAGGCAAGGGGTTCAGTGCGCGAGCCGCGACCTTTGGACGCAGCGGGTTCAGTCTTCCGGCTTTTCGGGCTTGTCCGTTTCGGTGCACTTGCCGGCCAGCGCTTTGCGCAGGCGTACGCCTTTCTTGCGCTGCTCGACGAGAATCTGCAGTTTCAGCTCCAGGCCTGCGCGCGTTTCGGGATCGTCCATGTTCTCGATGTCGTCTTCAAGCTGGCGTTGCTGCTTTTTCATCTGCTTGAGCAGTTCGATGAGTTTTTCCCGCTTCTTGCGCTGCTTGCGCAGGTCGGCAGACAACAGTTCGCCCAGTTTGCCGGTGAGTTTGCTCAGTTTCATGTTCGTTGCGCTCCTTTTGATGTGGATGCCCCTGTGGGTGTGGGGGACAGCACGGCGGCAAGTTCCTGTTTGTCGAGTTGCAGGTGGTGTTCGATTTCGTGGCGCAGGGGTTCGAAGGGGGTGAAGAGGACGCGCGCCATGGACAGCAGGTTGGCGATGATGTCGCAGGTGTAGGCGCTGTCGTTCATCAGCGAGGTGGCCGCTTCCGGGTTGATGCGGTGCTCGCGGATGAGTTCATCGAGCTTGCCGTTGGCGACGATGTCGTGCTCGACCATGCCGGCGCGCAGGACATCGAGCGACAGGGTGATGTTTTGGGTGTGGTCGCCCGACAGCGTGTGCAGGGCGTGCAGCAGCAGAGCCAGTTGCTGGCGCATGGCGACGTATTCCCTGCGCAGGTAGGGATTGGGCGAGGCCAGGTGGCGCGCCATGTTTTTCTGCAGATGCTTGAGTGCCTTCAGGGCTTCGAGCAGGTCCTGGCTGGCGGTGCGCAGCATGAAGGCCTGACGGGATTGTGGTCCGTCGGTGTGCAGTCGCGCGAGAAAGTCGAGGATGGTGCCGTGCAAGGGTTTGACTCGACGCTGGTAGTAGTCGTCCACATCGATCGCGCGGACCCTTTCGGGGGGCTGGGCCAGCAGCGGCAGGTCTTCGCCCCGGCGCAGCCTGACCGGATCGGCATGCAATACCAGGGCCATGATGTCGAAGGTGTTGCCGAACAGGTGCAGCAGTTCCTTGCGCGCGGCTTCCAGGCCGGCATCCGGCATCTGGATCATGGTGTCGTTGATGTATTTGGCGGACACCACTGTACGCTTGCCGGGTTTCAGGAATGTTTCAAGGGCGCGCTCCAGCTGTTCGGTGAGCGGCAGCATGATGGCAATGCCGGTCAGGTTGAACAGGGTGTGAAACAGGGCGAGCTTGAGCGTGTGATCGTCGTCGGCGATGCCCAGCCAGTGGCTGCCGGCGTCCACTGCGGCAACAAACTGGTGGATGAACAGCAGTGCCACCAGACCGGTGACGACATTGAACAGCAGGTGGGCGGCAGCCAATCGGCGTCCCTGGATGTTGGCGCTGATGGCGCCCAGCATGGCCGTGATGGTGGTGCCAACGTTTGCACCGATGGCCAGCGCCAGCGCGTTTTCGTAATTGATTTGCTGGGCGGCGAGGGCGGTGATGGTGAGTACCAGCGTGGCGTGGCTGGACTGCATGATGACCGTGGCAGCCATGCCCAGCAGGGTGTAGGTCAGCAGTCCGCGCAGCCCGCCGAGCGCGTAGACCGACAGGTCGAGGGTGTTGCGGAAGGCTTCGAAACCTTCCTTCATGTAGTGGATGCCGAGGAACAGGAAGCCCAGCCCGGTGAGCACAAGCCCCGTGCCTTTGAGCAGGGTGGAGCGGTTGAAGCTGAGAAACACGCCGAAGGTGAGCATCGGCATGGCGTAGGCGGCAATATCCACCTTCATGCCGAAGCCGGCAATCAGCCAGGCACCGGTGGTGGTGCCCAGGTTTGCGCCGAAGACGATGCCGATGCCCTGCGCCAGCCCGAGCAGGCCGGCGCTCAGGAAGGAGATGGTGATGACCGATACCAGCGAGCTGGATTGCATCAGGGTGGTGGCCACCACACCGAAGCTGAAGCTCTTCCAGAGTCGGTCGGTGGTGCGCTGCAGGATGCGCTCCAGTGTGCCACCGGTGAAGGCCTTGAAGCCTTGCTCGAGCGCACTCATGCCGAACAGGAAGATCGCCACGCCTGCGGCGATTTCCTTGAAGTCGGGGCTGACCCAGAATGCGTAGGCCAGCAGCGAAAAGGCGCTTGCCAGCGCCAGGTGGCGCCGGTTCATCAGCGTTTGCCGCCGCCCCCCAGCAGGGAGCCGAGCAGGCCGCGCACGATCTGTCGTCCGATCGAGCTGCCTATGGTGCGGGTGATCGTCTTGGCGGCGGTCTGTACCAGACCGTCGCGCCGGCCTCCGCGCGGGCCGGTGGAGCCGAACAGCAGGTCGGACACCGGGTTGCCGGCTGCGGCGGGCGCGTTGCGGGCGGCGGCTTCGGCTTCGCGGGCGGCCTGTGCCGCCTGCTTGCGCAGGGCTTCTTCGGCGGCGCGTGCGGTGGCCGCGTCGGCCTGGGCGCGTAGCAATTCGTAGGCGGACTCCCGGTCGAGCGTCTGTTCATAGTGCCCGTACAGCACCGACTGGCGGATGATGTGCTGGCGCTCGTCCGGCGTGAGGGGGCCCATGCGCGAATCCGGGGCGACGATGAAGGCGCGCTCCACCACCTCGGGGCGGCCCTGTGCATCGAGAAAGGACACCAGCGCCTCGCCCACGCCCAGTTCGGTGATGGCCTCTGCGGCACTGAAGGCCGGGTTGGGGCGCATGGTTTCGGCGGCACTGCGCACGGCGCGCTGGTCGCGTGGCGTGAAGGCGCGCAGCGCATGCTGCACCCGGTTGCCGAGTTGGCCGAGCACGGTGTCGGGCACGTCTGCCGGGCTTTGCGTGATGAAATACACGCCTACGCCCTTGGACCGGATCAGGCGCACGACATGCTCGACCTTTTCGATCAACGCCTTCGGGGCGTCGTTGAACAGCAGGTGAGCCTCGTCGAAGAAAAACACCAGCCTGGGCTTGTCCGGGTCGCCGACCTCGGGCAGTTGCTCGAACAGTTCGGCCAGCATCCACAGCAGGAAGGTGGAATACAGGCGCGGCGAGTGGTACAGCTTTTCGGCGGCGAGAATGTTGATCACGCCCCGTCCGTTGGCATCGGTCTGCATCAGATCGGCCAGGTCGAGCATGGGTTCGCCGAAAAAGTGTTCGGCCCCCTGCTCTTCGAGACCGAGCAAATTGCGCTGGATGGCGCCGACGGAGGCGGCGGAGATGTTGCCGTATTCAGTGGTGAAGGACTTTGCGTTCTCCCCCACGAACTGCACCATTGCGCGCAAATCCTTGAGGTCGAGCAGCAGCAGGCCGTTGTCGTCGGCGATCTTGAACACCAGTTGCAGTACGCCGGTCTGGGTGTCGTTGAGGTTGAGCAGGCGGGCCAGCAGCAGCGGCCCCATGTCCGAAATGGTGGCGCGCACCGGGTGCCCCTGTTCGCCGTATACATCCCAGAACACCGTGCTGTTGCCACGGGGCTCGTAGTGGTCGATGCCGATTGCGGCGAGTCGTTCGAGCAGGCGGGCAGATCCGGTGCCGGGGGCTGCGATGCCGGAGAGGTCGCCCTTGATGTCGGAGACGAACACCGGCACGCCGGCGTTTGCAAAGGCTTCTGCCATCTTCTGCAGAGTCACCGTCTTGCCAGTGCCGGTCGCGCCGGTGATCAAGCCGTGACGGTTGGCGCGGCGGGGCAGGAGGTGCAGGCTTTTGTCCAGTGTCCTGGCGATCAGCATGGGCTCGCTCATGAGGGCTTCCTGTCGTGAAATGTTCCTGCAAGTGTATACCCGCTTGCGCCTGTCGTCCGCTCTTCCATGTGCCGTCGGCATGCGCTCCGGATGGCTGGATTACGGCGGGGGGCGTCGGAGTATAATGCCCCGTTTTCAATCCAGCTTCACATCGAGGGGCGTATGGCGGGTCATTCCAAGTGGGCCAACATCCAGCATCGCAAGGGCCGGCAGGATGCCAGGCGGGGCAAGGTATTCACCAAGCTGATCAAGGAAATCACGGTTGCTGCGCGCATGGGCGGAGGCGACCCCAACTTCAATCCGCGTCTGCGCCTGGCGATCGACAATGCCAAGGGCGAGAACATGCCGGGCGAGAACATCGAGCGTGCGGTCAAGCGCGGCACCGGTGAGCTCGAAGGCGTGAGCTACGAGGAGGCACGCTACGAGGGCTATGGCATCGGCGGCGCGGCCGTGATGGTCGACTGCCTGACCGACAACAAGACGCGTACCGTGGCCGATGTGCGCCATGCCTTCTCCAAATACGGCGGAAATATGGGCACCGATGGTTGCGTGGCCTTCCAGTTCAAGCATTGCGGCCAGTTGATGTTTGCGCCGGGCACGGACGAAGATGCGCTGATGGAAGCTGCGCTGGAATCCGGTGCCGAGGATGTGGTGGGCAACGACGATGGCTCGATCGAAGTGCTGACCGCACCCTATGAGTACAGCGTGGTGAAGGATGCCCTGGAAAAGGCCGGCTTCAAGGCCGAGTTCGGCGAGGTGTCGATGAAGCCGCTGAACGAAACCGAGCTGACCGGCGACGACGCTGCGCGCATGCAGAAGCTGCTCGATGCGCTGGAAGGGCTGGACGATGTCCAGCAGGTGTACACCTCGGCGGTGTTTGAGGACTGAGCCTGTCGTGTGTTCATTGCGGCGTGTCTCACCGGATGCACGCCGCAGCTTTCAGGGGGGTCAATGCTTCAGCCGGTCATGCCCCTGTTGTTTGTGGTGTTGTGGAGTACCGGCTTTCTGGGCGCCAAGTTCGGGTTGCCCCATGCCGAACCCCTGACCTTTCTGTCCATCCGCTACACCCTGGTGGTGTTGCTGATGGGGGCGGTGGTGTGGCTCACGCGTGCCCCCTGGCCGCGCGACTGGCGGCAGGCCGCGCATATCGCGGTTACCGGGCTGCTGGTGCATGCGGGGTATCTGGGCGGGGTGTTTACCGCGATTCATCAAGGCCTGCCGGCGGGGGTGACTGCGCTGGTGGTGGGCATGCAGCCCTTGCTCACCGCGCTGGGTGCCGGCTGGTTGCTGGGCGAGCGGGTGAGCCGCTGGCAGTGGCTGGGCCTGCTGCTCGGGTTTGCCGGCGTGGCGCTGGTGGTCAGCAGCCGTGGCCTGAGCGGTGGCGGACTGGCCGAGCAGGGCGCGTTGGCCGCCATGCTGTGGCCGGCCCTGTTGGCGCTGGTGTCGATCACTGCGGGCACCCTGTACCAAAAGCGTTTCTGTGCCGGCTTCGACCTGCGCACCGGCTCGGTGATCCAGTTTTTGCCCTCCTTGCTGCTCACCCTGGCGTTGGCCAGCCAGACCGAGACGCTGCAGGTCGAGTGGAGCGGGTCTTTCGTGTTCGCGCTGGCGTGGCTGGTGCTGGTGCTGTCGCTGGGTGCGATCAGTCTGCTCAATCTGCTCATTCGCAATGGCAGCGCGGTGAACGTGGCCAGCCTGTTTTACCTCACCCCGCCGACCACGGCCTTGCTCGCCTGGTGGCTGTTTGGTGAAACCCTGAGCGGGCTGGCCCTGTTCGGCATGGTGGTGGCGGTGCTGGGCGTGTGGCTGGCGCGCAAGCGGTGAGCGAACGGTGACGGACATGAGCAGCGCTTCGCAGAGGGTGGCCACGCGCATCCTGGGGCTGGACCCGGGGCTGCGCATCACGGGTTTTGGCATCATCGACCGCCTGGGCACTCAGGTGCGCTATGTGGCGAGTGGCTGCATCCGCACGGCCGACGGTGAATTGCCCGGCCGGCTGAAGACCCTGCTCGACGGTGTTCGGGAGGTGATCGCCACCTACTCGCCCGACGAGGTGGCGGTGGAAAAGGTGTTTGTGAATGTGAACCCGCAGTCCACTCTGTTGTTGGGGCAGGCTCGCGGGGCCGTGATCTGCGGCGCGGTGTCATGCGATCTGCCTGTGCTGGAATACACCGCGTTGCAGGTGAAGCAGGCGGTGGTCGGGTATGGCAAGGCAGACAAGGAGCAGGTGCAGCACATGGTACAGCGCCTGCTGGCACTGGACGGCAGCCCCGGTGCGGATGCAGCCGATGCGCTGGCCTGTGCGATTTGCCATGCCCATGGCGGGCATGGCACCTTGGGCGCGATCAGTCAGCGGCGGCGCTCGGGGCGCATCGTGGGGCTGCGCTGAGCGGCATGCAGAGCTCCGACCGCATGGGCGGGGCGTGATTCAAGCAATACAAGGATTTTCAGGTGCATTCGGGTAGCGTGGGGTTGTTGTTTGCGGTGGCCGGTGCGGTCGGCTTCTCCTTCAAGGCGATTCTGGTGAAGCTGGCCTACCGTCATGGTGTGGATGCCGAGACCCTGCTCGCCCTGCGCATGGTGTTTTCACTGCCGTTCTTCATTGTCATGGGCGTGCTCGCCGGGCGGCGCAGCGTGCAGCCGATGAGCGGACGCGACTGGGGCTGGATGTTTGCGCTGGGCTTTTTCGGATATTACCTGGCGAGCTATCTGGACTTTCTGGGCCTGAAGTACATCACGGCCGGACTGGAGCGCCTCATCCTGTTTTCCTACCCAACCATCGTCATCGTGCTGTCGGCGCTGTTTCTGGGCAAGCCGATCACGCGGCGCACGTTGCTGTCCCTGCTGCTGTGTTACGCCGGCATCGGTTTTGCGATGGGCCATGACCTCGGGGTGGTGGGCGACACCCGAGAAGTGCTGATTGGCAGTGTGCTGGTATTCGGCAGTGCGCTGTCGTATGCGCTGTACCTGATGGGCAACGGTGCTGTGGTGGGGCGGCTGGGGTCGATGCGGGTCACTGCGCTGGCCACCTCGGTGGCCTGTGCGCTGTGCATTGCGCAGTTCCTGCTGATGCGTCCGCTCGGGGCGCTGGTGCAGCCGTGGCAGGTGTATGCGCTGTCCCTGGCCATGGCGCTGTTTTCCACGGTGGCGCCGGTGTGGCTGGTGTCGGAGGCGATTCGCCGCCTGGGGGCCGGGCCGGTGTCGCTGACCGGCACGCTGGGTCCGGTGGTGACGATTGGGCTGGGCTGGCTGATGCTCGATGAGGTGGTGGGCGCCGCGCAGATGGTGGGCGCCGCGATGGTGATTGGCGGCGTGCTGGTGATGGCACGCCGCCCTGCGCCCGGAAAGGGCTGAAACTACCCCGCTGAAACCGGGGCTCTGGTTCAGTCGGCCTGCGGGGCGACAAGCCCCAGCCGGCGGCAGATTTCCAGTGTGGGGCCGGCCTGGTTCATGCTGTAGAAGTGCAGCCCGGGGGCGCCGGCTTCGAGCAGGCGGGCGCACAGGTCGGTGACCACGTCGAACCCGAAGGCCCGGATGGCATCGCCGTCATCGCCCAGGCTTTCGAACTTGCGGCGCATCCAGCGGGGCAACTCGGCGCCGCAGCTGTCCGAAAAACGCGCCAGCCTGGAGAAGTTGCCGATCGGCATGATGCCGGGAACGATGGGCACGTCCACCCCCATCGCGCGCACCTGATCGACAAAGTGACGGTAGGCGTCGATGTTGTAGAAATACTGGGTGATGGCCGAATTCGCCCCGGCTTCCACCTTGCGCTTGAAGGCCAGCAGATCGTCGCGCGGGCTCTTTGCCTGCGGATGCCATTCGGGATAGGCAGCCACTTCGATATGGAAGCGGTCGCCGGTCTCGGCGCGGATGAATTCCACCAGCTCGTTGGCGTAGCGGAATTCTCCCATGCCGAAACTGCCCGAAGGCAGGTCGCCGCGCAGGGCCACGATCCGCCGCACGCCCTGGTCGGCAAAGCCTTGCAGGATTTCGTGGATGCGCTCGCGGGTGGCACCGATGCAGGTCAGATGCGGGCAGGCATCCAGCCCTTCGGCGGCAATCTCGGCCACGGTGGCAAAGCTGCGCTCCTGGGTGGAGCCGCCGGCGCCATAGGTCACGGAAAAGAAGGCCGGCCGGATGGCCGCCAGCTGCGCGCGCACTGCGCGCAGCTTTTCAGCCCCTTCCGCCATTTGCGGTGGGAAGAACTCCACCGACAGTTCGGGAGTGTGCATGACGACGTCCGCCGCTCAGTAGCGATAGTGTTCCGGCTTGTACGGCCCCGCCTTGGGCACGCCGATGTAGGCGGCCTGTGCGTCGCTCAGCTCGGTGAGCTGCACATTGAGCTTCCTGAGCTGCAGGCGGGCGACCTTTTCGTCCAGATGCTTGGGCAGGGTGTACACGCCCACCGGGTAGTCTTCGGTGCGGGTGTACAGCTCGATTTGCGCGATGGTCTGGTTGGCGAAGGACGAGCTCATCACGTAGCTCGGGTGGCCGGTGGCGCAACCGAGATTCACCAGCCGACCCTTGGCGAGCAGGATGATGCGTTTGCCGTCCGGGAAGATCACGTGATCCACCTGCGGCTTGATCTCTTCCCACTCGTAGCCTTCGATGCCCGCGACGTCGATCTCGTTGTCGAAGTGGCCGATGTTGCAGACGATGGCCTGGTCCTTCATCTTCGCCATGTGGTCGTGGGTGATGACATGGTAGTTGCCGGTGGCGGTCACGAAGATGTCGGCCTTGTCGGCGGCGTACTCCATGGTCACCACGCGATAGCCTTCCATGGCGGCCTGCAGGGCGCAGATCGGGTCGATCTCGGTGACCCACACCTGGGCCGACAGCGCACGCAGCGCCTGCGCCGAACCCTTGCCCACGTCGCCGTAACCGCACACGACCGCGATCTTGCCGGCCACCATCACGTCGGTGGCGCGCTTGATGCCGTCCACCAGCGATTCACGGCAACCGTAGAGGTTGTCGAACTTGCTCTTGGTGACCGAATCATTGACGTTGATCGCCGGGAATTTCAGCTCGCCACGGGCGTGCATCTGGTACAGGCGATGCACCCCGGTGGTGGTTTCCTCGGTGACGCCCTTGATCTGCGCCAGGCGGGTCGAGTACCACGTCGGATCGCTCGCCAGCTTCGCCTTGATGGCGGCGAACAGTACGGTCTCTTCTTCGGAGCCGGGCTTGTCCAGCACCGAAAGATCGGTTTCTGCGCGGGCACCCAGATGCAGCAGCAGCGTCGCGTCGCCGCCGTCGTCGAGGATCATGTTGGAGTAGCCATCGTCCGACCATTCAAAGATGCGGTGGGTGTAGTCCCAGTAGTCTTCCAGCGACTCGCCCTTCACTGCGAAAACCGGAATGCCTTCGGCGGCGATGGCGGCGGCGGCATGGTCCTGCGTCGAGAAGATGTTGCACGAGGCCCAGCGCACCTCGGCGCCGAGTGCGGTCAGCGTCTCGATCAGCACGGCGGTCTGGATGGTCATGTGCAGTGAACCGGTGATGCGCGCACCCTTCAGGGGCTGGCTCGCGGCGAACTCCTCGCGGATCGCCATCAGACCAGGCATTTCGGTTTCGGCAATACGGATTTCCTTGCGACCCCAGTCGGCCAGCGACAGGTCGGCAACCACGAAATCCTTGAAATCAGCCACAGCGTTCATGAAGAAGCTCCATGCTATGGCCGGGAGGGAAGGGGGAATGCTGCAGGCGGCTCACCCGTCATCCCGAACCCGGCAGGGTTGAGAGGCGAAGCCCGTGGGCTTCGGGTGAGCGCCGTTCCAACGGACGCGGGGCGGGCATCGTGCCCGCCACCACGGCTTCCGAGCCTGGGGGCCGTGCATGCGGCACCTTGCAGCGCTCCTCGGAGAGGGCGGATTATAGCCCAGGCTGCGTCAGGTGACCAAAGGGATGCGCAGTGCTGTCCTTCGGTCAGGGCCGCGCGTGTTCAGCCCTGTGGTCGCACGGGGCCGCGAAGGGGGCGGTTGCCGTACGTCGAACCGATGAGTGCGAGGAGCAGGGCCATCAAGGTCATGGCGATGCCGCTCAGGGTGGGAATTGGAATGGGGCGGAGTTCGTCGGTCGGGGTGCCCGGCGTCCCTGGAGAGACGCTGTCGCCGGTACTCAGGGTGCAGGTGTATTGTGTGCCGTTGACCAGACCGCTGAGGGTGATCGGGGGGGCGGTGCCGGTCACGGACAAAGGCGCGTCGGGCGCGGGGGGCTGGCAGGTGAAAGTGAACTGCGTGCCTTCAGGGAAGGCACTGCCGTTGAAGAAGACCGTCAGGGTGCCATTGCCTGGAACAAGACGCTCGATCGTTAACTCCGGCGTGGGCGCGGGATCCGGTGTTGCGGGGCCGGCGGTGTGGCCAGACTGTACGCGATAGTGTGTCGAGCTTGGTGCCTCCAGACCGGAAAATGCCTCGCCCAGCGCACTGACGAGCGTGTATTGCGCCGAGCGCATGTCATTGTTTGCCGTCTGAAAGCCGGTTGTGAATGCGCCGCTCAGACGGTATTGAGCACTGCTGGCGTCATCGGCGTGAGCGCTGCCGACGAGTGCCAGACCCGCAAGCATGGCTGCCGTCAGCAGCGGGGTACGGTGAGGAGCAGACATGCGCATGGCCGGTTTCGAGAGAGTGTGGGGGTTACACATGTGTCATTACTGCGACGGGAATACGCCGTAGAGGCTGATGATGAAGTTGAGCCCGGTCGTCGGTGGCAGCAGCGTAACCGGCTCCGCGCCCCCCGGGCTGATCTGGGCCTGGGAGGCGATGGCACTGGCCTGGATGCGGGGGCTGCTGGCTGGAATGGCATTGCTGACCTGTAGGGTCTGCAGGGTGGCGCTGTCTCCAAGGGACGTGCCTCCGGGCAGGTTGGCCGTCGTCAGGGTGACTGACGGTGCGCCCAGTTTCTGCCCCCATACGATGATTTCGCCGGAGCTTTGCAGGGTTCCGGTGTGTACGGGGATTCTGCCGCGCAAGTCGGGCAGGGCAAAGTTTGTCTGTCCGTCCCCCCCGAACGTGGTGCCGATCAGTACGAACAAGGCGTCATGTTCGGCAATGGAAAGAAGGCGGCCGTCGGCGAAGGCCCAGCCCAGCGGAGCAAAGTTGCCCGCGAAAAGCCGGATCTCTCCGATGAAAGGGGTGTCCTCAGCATGGGCTGCCGGACTCAGCGCTGTCGACAGGGCGGCGGTGAGGGCGACAAGCGCCCTGCGGAGGCGAAGAAACGATGCGGGCGCGAAGAGCATGGAGAACATCCCGAAAAGTGTGAGTACGTCAGTTACGTGGCGGGTAGTAGCCATTGGCGCAAATGTAATACCTGATGTCCTGCACTGGGGGCAGGATCGGGAGGGAGACGGTCGAAGCACCGTTCAGCGGAGTGGTGGTGCGGACCAACTCCACAACATTCGCCGCGCTGCGCGACGAAGTTGCCACGCCGGGGCCCGTCAAGCTGAACTGCCTGCCCAGCGCCATGTTTCGGGTGTGTGCCTGGGTGAGGCTGACCTGCTCGCTTCCTTGTTGTGCGCCAAGTTGAATGCTATGCGCGCCGGGGGCACTGCCCTGGCCGATCGGAATGCGGCCATTCAGATTGGGCACGGCGAAGGTGGTGGTGCCATTGCCTCCATAGGTGGTACCCAATATCGAGTATAAAGCTGTGTAGCTCGGGAGCGACAGCAATCGGCCGTCGGCGGGCACCATGTACTGTGGACTGGGCAGACTTGCGCCTGCATGCAGTATCACCTCACCGATCATGCACTCTCGTTCGCCGAATAGCCCCGTCAGCGCGATGCTGAAATGGATGCCCAGTGATGGCGGTCGGGTGCTGACCGGCTGGCTTGAGCCGCCCGTCAGTGCGGTGCGGGTGAGGGTTTGCACCGCGAGGCTGTTGGACAGACGGGTGGACGTCAGCACGCCCATGCTGGTGAGGTCGAGTTGGGTGCCGCGTTGACCGGGGATCGAAGCCAGATAGGTGCTTGGGCTGCCTGCCACGCCGCCCGGCATGGAGGCTGCTCCACGCGGACTGCGCCCGCGCAGGTCGGGCAGGGCGAAGGTGCTGACGCCATTGCCCCCGTAGGAGGTGCCCAGTAAAGAGAACAATGCCGTATTCTGGTTGATCGGGAGGAGTTGACCGTTGGTCAGCGCCCAGTTTCTGGGGGCGAAGTTGAAAGCGTGCATCATGACCTCCCCTAGCATGGGGTCGGATGTCGCATGTGCTGGCGGTGCCAAGGAGAGTCCGGCGACCACACACAGTGCCCCTGCAAGGACATGGCGACGAGCGCGCCCCAGCCTCGGTATGTCAAGCCTGAATGTCTGCATGGCGATGACTTACTGGCAAATGGCAAAGGCGGTGTTGCCCGCTGCGGCATTGGCAAATTCGCAGCCCCAGCCATTCGGTGCGCCCCCTGCAGTGCAGATGCTACCGGTGCACATTGGCGCGGACCCCAGGATCGGGCCTCCGGTCATGCTGCCGCCGGTATCCAGGCAGCTTCCTCCGGAAGCGGTTTCACCGGCTTCGCAACTGACCGTGACCGTGACATTGTTGGCTGTCGCGCGCCGGACCACCGGAGCGCCCCCGGTTGCGGAGGGGGTCACCCACTGGGTGTTGTAGTTCGTCCCATCCACCTTGGAAAGCACCTGCCCGGCCGATCCTCCTGCGGGGACTCCGGGGCCGGCAGGGCCTTGTGGGCCGGTGAAGCCTTGCGGGCCCGTCGGCCCCTGAGCGCCCGTGTCACCGGCATCGCCTTTCGGGCCTGCCGGACCTTGTGGGCCAGCGGGCCCCTGTGGGCCTGCCGGGCCTTGCGGCCCCTGATCGCCAGTATCGCCTTTCGGACCGGCGTCACCTTGGGGGCCTGCAGGACCCGCCGGTCCGGTGTCGCCTGTGGCACCCTGCAGTCCGTTGCAGATATAGCTTGTGTGGAGCACTTCGCCGGGCTCAAGCGTACCGCTGTCATCGGTGTCCAGCCCACCCTCGATCTTGCTGCCGCCGTTGGTGCAGTTCGATCCTGCAGGCTCGGCGCTGGTGATGAGCCGTGAGTGCTTGCCGCTGCTTCCTGCGGGGCCGGGGTCGCCCTGAGGGCCGACTGGACCTTGGGGACCTGCCGGGCCTTGAGGGCCGGGAACGCCCGGATCCCCCTGGGGGCCGGCAGGCCCCGCTGGGCCGGTCTCGCCGGCAGGTCCTTGCGGGCCTGTGGTCCCGCCGGTGGGCTCCGAGGTGCACTGGATTTTTTGCCCATCGCTCAGGCACAGTTTGCCGGGTTCGAGTGCGCCTACCTGCGATGTCGTGCGTGCATAGGGGCTTGCCGTGAGGGGGATACGGGGAGACAGTCGCTCGCCGTCGATGGTCAGTTCAAGCCACAGTGGCTGGCCAAAGTCCAGTGTGCTCCATCCGCTGCCGGCAGAGCCCAGCAGCAGGTCAAACCGGCCTTGCGTGACAGTAACGTTTGTATGGTTCTCGGAAAAGAGCGGGTTGCCACCGGTTGCCTGATTGAACAGCCCGACGGCAACCGTCTTGCCGTTCGCGTTGATGGCGCTGCCAGTGGGGGTGCTGAGAAAACCCCGGTAGCTGATGTAGTCCGGCGGGGCTGCAGTGACGGTCAGTGGCAGGGCGAAAGCGATGAGCAGGGTGCAGAGCTTCTTTCGCATGCTCAGCGAGTAGCGGATGGCAGGTAGGCGCATGGTATGTTCGACGGGACAGTCAAGGGGTATGCCTGTTGACGGATACTCCCTGTTGGGGCAGGTATCCGTGAGTCGAGCGATGATATACGTTAGGGATATGTGGGTCTACTGTTATTTGACCACATGGACATGACACTATGGTGGCGGACGGAGCGCGTCGTTGCGCTCCGTGACCAAAGCAGCAGGGCAGGCGCTCAGCCTGCGCTGCGATGGTTATGCCGCATGAAGCTCACGATGAGCGTGATCACGGTGAGCGGCATCACATAGGCCAGCATGACGTGCGAGAACATCGGCAGGACGGTGTGGCTTTGCGCATTGAGTACCAGCCAGGCGGTGTAGGCGGCGTAATAGCCGAGGAACACGCCGCCTTCCCAGCGGGCGATTTCGCGGCCGGTGATCATGATCGGCACGCAGGCCAGCGCGACGGCCACCATGACCCACAGGTCGAAGTTGCGTGCGGCTTCGGACACTGGCACCCCCCCGGCCGAAACCAGGCCGGTGGCGCCGATGACGGCGAATACGTTGAACACATTGCTGCCCACCACGTTGCCCACGGCAATGTCCCGCTGCCCGCGCAGGGCGGCGATGATGGAGGTGGCGATTTCGGGCATCGAGGTGCCCACGGCAACCACGGTCAGGCCGATCACCAGATCGCTCACGCCAAATGCCTGGGCAAACGCTACAGCGGCCCCGACCAGCCAGTTCGAGCCGAGCACCAGCGCCCCCAGGCCTGCGATGATCAGGGCCAGTTGCACGGACCAGTGGCGATCCCATTGACTGTCGCCCGGCATCTCGGCCGCGAATTCGTCTTCCGCCTCGCGCGAAGCCTTGCGCGACTGGCGCACCAGAAACACCGTGTAGGCAATCACCAGGGCAAACAGGACACCGGCTTCGAGCCGGCTGATCGAGCCGTCCAGCGCCATCACCAGCATCAACAGCGTTGCGCCGATCATGATCGGAATTTCCTGGCGGATGATCTGTTCATGCACCACCAGTGGGGCGATCAGCGCGGAAATGCCGAGAATCAGCAAAATATTGGCGATGTTGCTGCCCACCACGTTGCCAATGGCCAGATCGGGGCTGCCGCCCAGGGCAGCGCCCACCGAGACGGCCAGTTCGGGCGTACTGGTGCCGAAGGCGACCACGGTCAGCCCCACCACGAGGGGCGACACGCCCAGGGACAGTGTCAGGCGGGAGGCGCCGCGTACCAGCACCTCCGCCCCGATAACCAGGGTGATGAGTCCGAGAACAAAGAACAGGGCGTGAGTCAGCATGATGGTGTGAATCTGCGAGTAGGTAAAAAAGTACGGGTTGAAAAGGGGCGGGGTCGGAAAATACCGGGTCAGAAACGCAAACACGCGTGGCACCCATCAAGGGTCACCACGCGTGAGCGGAAATATAGCGCAAACACCGGAGGGCGCACGCCCCGCAGTGTGACAAAGCTTGAGTGGCCGGCTTACAGCCCGGCGTCGGCCCTCAGGGCGGCTGCCTTGTCGGTGTTTTCCCAGGTGAACTCCGGCTCGTCCCGGCCGAAGTGGCCGTAGGCAGCGGTCTTGGCGTAGATCGGGCGCAGCAGGTCGAGCGTCTGGATGATGGCCTTGGGGCGCAGGTCGAAGTGCTGTTCGATGAGCGCCACGATCCGCTCGTCGCTCACCTTGCCGGTGCCGAAGGTGTCGACCATCAGGCTGACCGGCCGGGCCACGCCGATGGCGTAGGCTACCTGCACCTCGCACTTGTCGGCGAGGCCTGCGGCCACCACGTTCTTCGCGACATAACGGCCGGCGTAGGCTGCGGAGCGGTCCACCTTCGAGGGATCCTTGCCGGAAAAGGCGCCGCCGCCATGGTGGGCAGCGCCACCGTAGGTGTCGACGATGATCTTGCGTCCGGTCAGCCCGCAGTCACCGTGGGGGCCACCGATCACGAAGCGTCCGGTGGGGTTGATCAGGTAGCGCACCTTGCCCTGGATCAGCTCCTTGGGCAGGATCGGCTTGATCACTTCCTCGATGACCGCTTCGGAAATTTGCGCATGCGACACTTCCGGGCTGTGCTGGGTGGAGACCACCACCGTGTCGATGGCCACCGGTTTGCCGTCTACGTACTTCACCGTGAGCTGGCTCTTGGCATCCGGGCGCAGCCAGGGCAGCCGGCCATCCTTGCGCAGCTCGGCCTGGCGCTGCATGATGCGGTGCGCATAGTAAATGGGCAGCGGCATCAGGCTGGGCGTCTCGTTGGTGGCAAAGCCGAACATCAGGCCCTGGTCGCCTGCCCCCTGGTCGAGATCCAGTCCCTCGCCTTCATTCACCCCCTGCGCGATGTCGGGCGACTGGCGGTTGATGGCGGTGAGAATGGCGCACGACTTGTAATCGAAGCCGGAGGCCGAGTCGTCGTAGCCGATGCGGCGGATGACGTCCTGCGCAATTTCCTTGTAGTTGGGATGGGCCGTGGTGGTGATTTCGCCGGAAATCACCACCAGACCGGTCGATACCAGTGTTTCGCAGGCCACGCGGGCCTTGGGGTCTTCAGCCAGAATGGCGTCGAGGACGCCGTCGGAGACCTGATCGGCCACCTTGTCGGGATGGCCTTCCGAGACCGATTCGGATGTAAACAGAAATTCCTTGCTCATGCTGCATGCTCCAAAACAAAAATCCCCGGTTTGTCCGGCGTGGCCGGCTCCGGGGACTGTGGAGAGCAGGCGACGCTTTAGCAGTATTTTTGCGCAGCCCGATGAGGGTTGCCGCACCCGCCCTGCAAGTTGTCGAGTTAACTCGGCGGGATGGCGATTATTATAGCGGTTTCCTGTTTACGGTCAAAAGGGTGTGCGGCGGGGGGTGTTGAATGCCCGCGCAGCGCGCCTTTACCGCTTGTAAATCGTGATTTTTTCGGCACTTTTCAGATTTCTCGGGCGGCTTCCGCTGCCGCTGGCCCATGCGCTCGGAGCCGTGGCTGGCTGGCTGGTGTGGTGGTTGTCGCCGTCGTATCGCGGGCACTTGCGCGCCAACCTGACCCTGGCAATGGGCGGAAAACCCGGGGGGCGCGTGCTGCGGGCGGCGATTGCCGCCGCCGGGCGCCAGATGTTCGAATTGCCGCACGCCTGGCTGCATCCGCAGGCACGCGTGCTGGGGCGCATCGTGCGGGTGGAGGGCGACGAACTGCTCGCACGGGCGCGCGCGCAAGGCGACAGTGTGCTGCTGCTCACGCCGCATCTGGGCTGTTTCGAACTGTGCGCGCAGTACTGTGCCACGCATGGCCCGATCACCGTGCTGTACCGCCCGCCGCGCAAGGCGGTGATGGCGCCGTTCATGGAGGCGGGCCGGGCGCGTGGCAATGTGCGGGTGGCGCCCGCCGATGTGTCGGGTGTGCGCAAGCTGCTCAAGGCCCTGCGCAATGGCGAGATGGTGGGCATGCTGCCCGACCAGGCACCCCGGCAGGGAGAGGGGGTGTGGGCTTCGTTCTTTGGCCGGCCGGCATGGACAATGACGCTGGCCGCGCGCCTGAGCGAAGTGCGCGGGGTGAAGGTGCTGATGATCTGGACCGAACGCCTGCCGTACGGGCAGGGGTATGTGGTGCGCATCAGTGAGCCTCGCCAGCCGATCGAGGGGCCGCTGGAGGCGCGCGCGCAGCGCATCAATCATGAAATCGAGCATCTGATCCTGCAGTGCCCTGAACAATATCTGTGGGGCTACAACCGCTACAAGCGGCCCGCTGGCGTGCCGTCCCCCGAGGAGGCGCAGGCTGCGGAGGGGGGCGCATGATGAGCCGTGTGCTGGTGGCGGTGCTGTGGTTGCTGCATGGGTTGCCGTTTGCCTGGCTGGCCCGTCTCGGCGAAGGGCTGGGAGGGCTGCTGTACCGGCTGGCACGCAGGCGCCGGCATGTGGTGGAGGTCAATCTGCGGCTGTGCTTTCCCGAGCTGGATGAGGCTGCGCGACACCGTCTGGCACGGGCGCATTTTGCCGTACTGGGGCGCAGCCTGCTGGATCGCAGCCTGGCCTGGTGGGCCACGCCCGAGCGGCTGCGGAGCATTGTGCGGATCGAGGGGCTGGAGCGGCTGCGCAGTCTGGTGGACGCTGGCCGGCCGGTGGTGTTGCTGGCGCCGCACTTTGTAGGGCTGGACGTGGGCGGTACGCGCATGGCCCTGGAGTTCAACAGCGTGAGCATTTATTCGCGTCAGAAAAACGCAGTCTTCGATCATTGGCTGCGGCACGGCCGCAGCCGTTTTGGCGACCAGATGCTGCTGGCGCGCGACGAGGGCGTACGCAGCACGGTGCGGGCCATGAAGGCCGGCCGCGTGTTCTACTATCTCCCCGACATGGATTACGGGCGCAAGGATTCGATCTTCGTGCCGTTTTTCGGCGTGCCGGCGGCCACCATCACGGGCCTGTCACGCCTGTCGCGGCTGGCCGGTGCCGTGGTGGTGCCCTGTGTGAGCCGGCTGTTGCCCGATCGTCAGGGCTATGTGGTCGAACTGCAGGACGCCTGGGGCGACTTTCCAACCGCCGATGTCGAAGCCGACACGCGGCGCATGAATGCCTGGCTGGAGTCCGTCGTGCGTACCATGCCCGAACAGTATTACTGGGTGCATCGCCGTTTCAAGACTCGCCCCGAAGGCGAGCCGCGTCCCTATTGAGCCTTGCCGCAAACCGTCCGGCTGGACGGGGGGCGGAGGCTGGGGGAGAATCCCATTCCTTGAACTGTTCCGTAACAACCGCATGGAGTGGCTTGCGCCGATGAAACTGCACTTCACCAAGATGCATGGCCTGGGTAATGACTTTGTCGTGATCGATGCGATCAACCAGCCGGTGAGCCTCTCGGCAGGGCAGGTCCGCTTCCTCGCGGATCGCCACTTTGGCGTGGGCTGCGACCAGGTGCTGGTGGTCGAGGCCGCGCAGACCGAAGGTGTCGACTTCCGCTATCGCATCTTCAACGCCGATGGGGGCGAAGTGCAGCAGTGCGGCAATGGTGCGCGCTGCTTTGTGCGCTTCGTCCATGATCATGCACTCACCACCAAGCGCGAGATTCGCGTGGAAACCCGTGCCGGCCTGATTACCCCGCGTCTTGAGGACGACGGCATGGTGACGGTCGATATGGGGGTGCCGGTGCTTGAGCCTGCACGCATTCCGTTCGTCTCCGACTCGGCCGCAGTGGTGCAGCCGCTGGAACTGCCCGATGGTGCGCGCATCGCGATCACGGCCGTCTCGATGGGTAACCCCCATGCAGTGCAGGTGGTGGCCAGCGTGGAGTCGGCCCCGGTGGCGCTCACCGGACCGATGATCGAGCAGCATGCGCGCTTTCCCGAGCGGGTCAACGCCGGCTTCATGGAGGTGGTGTCACCCCACCGCATCCGCCTGCGGGTGCACGAGCGCGGCGCGGGCGAAACCCTGGCCTGCGGTACGGGCGCCTGTGCGGCCGTGGTGGCCGGCATCCTGCGCGAGTTGCTGGTGTCGCCGGTGCAGGTCCTCACCCGGGGCGGCGAACTGGACATTGCCTGGCAGGGGCCGGGCACGCCGGTGCGCATGACGGGGCCGGCGGTGACCGTGTTCGAAGGCGAAATGCGGTTGCCTGACGATCCCCCGCTGCCGGAGGCCTGATTCCCCGGCCGCACGATGCTGCGCCTCCCCTTCCAGACCACGCGCGCAGGCGCGATCACAGGAACACAGAAACGATGAATGCCGACGATGTAGCACGCTACCTGAAGGAGCACCCCGATTTCCTGTCCGAACATGGCGAGCTGTTCTCGCAGATCACCGTGCCGCACCCGCATGGTGGGCAGGCCATCACGCTGGCCGAGCGGCAACTGCACGCGCTTCGCGACAAGATCGGCCAGCTCGAGCGCAAGCTTGGCGAACTGATCCGTTTCGGCGAAGAAAACGATGAGATCGGCGCCAAGGTGCACCGTCTCAGTGTGGCGCTGATCGAGGCAGACAGCTTTCAGGCGCTGCGCTATGTCTTGTTTCAAAGCCTGATCGAGGATTTCCGGGTGCCGCATGTGGCCTTGCGCATCTGGAACACGCCGGTCCGCCATGAGGGCGACGACTTCAAGCCGGTGAGCGACGATGTGCGCTTCTTCTGCGGCGACCTGCGCCACCCTTACTGCGGGGCGCCGGGCAACATCGAGATCGTGGGCTGGTTTGGAGAAGCCGCGCCCCATATCCGCTCGGTGGCGCTGATGCCGCTGTGGCGCGATGTGAATGCCTTCGGTCTGCTGGCCCTGGGCAGCGAGGAAGCAGAGCGTTTTTACAGTGGCATGGGCACCCTGTACCTCTCATGGATTGGCGATTTGTGCGCCGCCGCGCTGCGCCGCGAGCTTGGCTGAGCGCAGTATGTCCGGTGTCACATCAGGGGGGGCGGCGCTGCCTGACCAGCCCATTGCAGACCCGCAGGCCTGGCCGCCGCTGCTCGATGCCTATCTGACCTATCTCGCCACTCAGCGCCGGGTGGCGGCAAGCACGCTGGACGCCTACCGTAAGGATTTTGTGCGGCTGCTGTCGCTCAGTGAAGACCGCCCGCTGGAGGCGTTGTGCACCGCAGACTTCCGGCGCATGGTGGCGCGGATGCATGGTGCGGGGCTGGGGCCCCGGTCGATTGCCCGGGTGTTGTCGTGCTGGCGGGGTTACTACCGCTGGCAAGTCCGTCACCACGCACTGCCCGGCAATCCGGTCGACGGGGTGCGTCCGCCCAAAGGGGGGTCCCGTCTGCCCCGGGCCCTGTCTCCGGACCAGGCACAGGCCTTGCTCGAGAGCGAGCAAGAATCCGCGCTCAGCGTGCGTGACCGGGCCATGTTCGAGCTGTTCTACTCCTCGGGCCTGCGCTTGTCCGAGCTGGCCGGCCTGCGTGCAGGCGGCGATGTCGATTTTTCCGAAGGAATGGTCACGGTGCACGGCAAGCGCGGCAAGGCGCGCAGCGTGCCGGTGGGCGCACCGGCCCTGGCGGCCTTGCAGGCCTGGCTGGCGCAGCGCAGCCAGTTCGTGCGCGAGCCCACCGAGGCGCTGTTCCTGTCGCGCACCGGGACCCCGCTCGGCCCGTCGGCCATTCGCAACCGTCTGGCGCAGTGGGCCAGGCAGTCGGGGCTTGGCGTGCATGTGCATCCTCACATGCTGCGGCACAGCTTTGCCAGCCATGTGCTGCAGTCCAGTGGCGACCTCCGGGCCGTGCAGGAATTGCTGGGGCACGACAGCATCCGCAGCACGCAGATTTATACCCATCTCGATTTCCAGCACCTGGCGAGCGTGTACGACCGCGCCCATCCGCGCGCGCGCAAGCCCTGATTCACCGGGAATATGCCGAAAATGTGCCGGAAATCCGGTTGCCTCTCCGGCTGCCTATCCGGTTGGTTATAGGCCGGTTGCATGCCCTCGTCCTGATATGACAAATGACGCCCCAAAACGGGTAGCGCAAAGGCGAAGCAGCGGAAACAATCGGGTAAGCTTCGGTGAATAACACCTCAGACGAGGCGTTTCCGGGGCCTTGTCCGGCGCCGGAAACGCGCTTGCTGGATCCGCCCGGACAGAGAGTCGATGTCAAAAAAACAACACGATGCCGAGGCCTCCCGGAACGCCCGAAGTGCGCTGCGCACGCTTGCGGTCATTCTGGCGCGCCATGAAATTCGCAACCTGAAGCGGCTGTATGACGAGTTCGATCATGATGTCATGCTGCCGTTGCTGCTGGGCGAAATTGCACTGCACAACGTCGGCGCCTTCGACGAGGACGGCGAAGAAGTGCCGGACGATGCGCTGACCCAGTCTGGCCGGAGCGGGCTGTGCCCGCTGAAACCCTGTAATGCCTACTCGATTGCGCTGGCGACCGGTTTCCCGCGCGAAACCGTGCGACGCAAGATTGCCCGTCTGGTGGAGATGGGCTGGATCAGCCGGCGCTACAACGGGCATTTGTTCATCACTTCGGCCGCCGTCGAGCACTTTGGCCATCTGCTCAACTCCCGCGAGCTGCCCGAGCTTCTCGAAACCGCAGACCGCATCCGCGAGCGCCTGTGCCGGACGCCGGCAGGCGAGGGCGAGCCCTTGGCCACTGGGCCGGCAGAGGCTGTGCCGCCGGAGCCTTCGGCCGGAGATGGGACCGCGCTGGCGCCCCTTATCGGTCGTGCTCAGGCTGGGCGCTGAGCCCGTCGGGCGCGTGCGTGCGCTGGGGGCGTGATTCCGGTGGGCGTGATTCCGGTGGGCGTGATTCCGGGTTCGGGCCGGGCTCCCCGTTCAGAAAGGCGCTGCCGATCAGCCCCAGGGCCAGCACCATGAGCATGAAGTAACGGCGCTGCCAGTCGCCCGGCGCAGCGCGGCCACTGCCCTTGCTCGCCTGTCGGGCGGCCATCGCGCCAAGCAATGCGACGGTCAGCAGCCCCGCGCCGAGCAGCTGCGAGGCCGGTCCCTGCAGCAGGATGCCGTGCGACGGGTCCCGGCGGTCCGGCCAGAAGAAAGCCGGACCCTGCAGCAGATAGGCCCCGCCCAGCAGGCACAGAATCATGGTGAAGGCGAGAAAGGTGCGCATCGTTGTGGCGGTGAGGGCTCCGGCCTGTGCCGGGCATCACTTTCCGGAGAACAGGTCCTTGCCACCCGCGCCAGGGCGCACCAGTCCGAAGTGCTGCCAGATGGCCGAGGTCGCCACCCGGCCACGCGGGGTGCGCTGCAGATAGCCCTGCTGGATCAGATAGGGTTCGAGCACATCTTCGATCGTGTCCGAAGACTCCCCGATGGCCGCTGCCAGATTGTCCAGCCCCACCGGGCCGCCGTCGAATTTTTCAAGCATCGCCCCCAGCAGCTTGCGGTCCATCAGGTCCAGCCCGAGGTGGTCTACATCGAGCATGGTCAGCGCAAGGTCGGCCACCTCAGGGCTGATGCGGCGGTCGGCCTTCACTTCGGCATAATCGCGCACCCGGCGCAGCAGGCGGTTGGCAATGCGTGGCGTGCCGCGCGAGCGCCGGGCGATCTCGAAGGCTCCGGCCTGATCGATGGGCACATTGAGCAACTGCGCCGACCGCTCGACGATGAAAGCCAACTCTTCGGCCGTGTAGAACTCCAGCCGGGACACGATCCCGAAGCGGTCGCGCAGCGGGTTGGTGAGCATGCCGGCGCGCGTGGTGGCGCCCACCAGGGTGAACGGCGGCAGATCGAGCTTCACCGAGCGGGCCGCCGGTCCTTCGCCGATCATGATGTCGATCTGGAAGTCTTCCAGCGCCGGGTAAAGAATTTCCTCCACCACTGGCGAAAGGCGGTGAATCTCGTCGATGAACAGCACGTCGTGCGGCTCAAGATTGGTCAGCAGCGCGGCCAGGTCGCCCGCACGCTCCAGCACCGGACCGGAAGTCTGGCGCAGATTCACCCCCATTTCGGCGGCCACGATGTGCGCCAGCGTGGTCTTGCCCAGCCCGGGGGGGCCGAACAGCAGCACATGATCGAGCGCCTCGCTCCGACCGCGTGCAGCCTGAATGAAGATTTCCAGCTGTTCGCGCACTTTCGCCTGTCCCACGTATTCGGACAGGCGCTTGGGGCGCAGGGCGCGTTCGATGGCGTCTTCCTGGCGGTCGGCAGGCGTCGCAGAAATCAGCCGGGGGCTACCGGCCTGCAGTTTGTCGGTTTCAATGGCCATGGGTGTGATCGGGCGTGTGTGCGAGTGTGAGCGCTGGGGCGCAACGGCTGTGCCGACATTGTGCCGCAACGGGAGCGCAAATGCGCCCGGAGAGTATGGGGGAGGGCGTGCGAAGGGGCGCAAACGGCACGCCACCTCCTGCTTGGGCGCAGCGTGACAAGAAAATTCTTTGTCATTAAAAAACGATTTAGGCATAATATTAAAATCGTTTTTCATATTCTGTTAAGCCGTTCACAAGAAGTTTTCCTACGTTTTTCCTGAAGAAACTCCCGCCACACAGGGGCCGGAGTCTATCTTATGTCAGGAGACTTTGTGGTAACAGCTTATATAGATATTTTTCTTGGGTTTTTATTGTGATTTTTTGATTGGGTGCGATGCTGAGTCCAATCGGGAGATTCAGGTTTTGGAGAGACATATGCGGCTTGTGACTAAGTATAGTGATGCCTCATCCGGATATGACGATCCAGATGGGTTGAGAATGAAAGAGTTCCTAGAATGTTGGGTGGACCAAACAGCTAGGTATGCAGAAAAAGAGAGAATTCCATGGATTGAAAGGTATTCAGATGTTTATGAACCAATTGATTTTGAAAGGTTGCCGACGTCACTGAGAAATTTTTGGAAAAATGTATCAAGTATTGGTTGGATGAGTTTGTACGAGCTTGATGGTGAGAGAAGGTTTCTGAATGTTAAAAGCTATCAGATGCTTAAATCAAGAGATTTGAATCACTATTCTGTATTAAAGAGCGATTCGGAGAATTTCGATCTTGAAGACGGTCTTTATTATATGTACAACAGAGGGCAGGATGATTTGGGGCCTGGTGGTCGAGATGTTGAAGACTTGTTGATTGTCGGGGAGGAGCGCGACAGTGTATTTATTAGTCTTATTGCTAACGAGCGCTCTCGCGATTGTGAGTATCAAGCCTACTGGTGCTCGCCTCATCGGGGCGGTGTTCGCGTAAAGTCTTTTGCGCATTTGCTGGTGCACCTATATTTGCATGATTATCAGGTTGTTAATGATAGAGATGCCTCGATGGGGCATATCTATTTCTTCGATGGCGACTGGGGTGATACTTGCGTGCCGTTGCTCTTTGACGAAGCGGAAATTGCAAGTTGGTCAGTGCAGGCGTCTGGTCGGTGGGGGTCGCTTTTCGGCGAAATTGAAAGAAATTGAAGTTCATTCTGTAAGCCGTTCACAGGAAGTTTTCCTACGTTTTTCCTGAAGAAGCCACGCAAGGGCTGAAGGCTGCTTTATGTGATGAAACTTTGTGGCAACGGATTAATGAGGTGAAGCCAGTGATTATTCTTCCTAGAGATGATGCTGATTACATTAAGTATGAAAATTATTATTTGTTTAATTTTTGCCTAAAATCGTGGGAATTTCAGCTTGATAGATTTTATGTTAAAGATTTTAATTCGGTGGAAAAAGAAAGGCATTTTAATGTTGTTGATTTGGATAGCGACTACAATCCTGATGTGATAAATCCAATATATCAGTTATTTGTTTCAGGGTTTCTCTATTCGGAGGGTTTTATGCTCTTGATTGAGGATTTGTACGGGGTTCATGATTTTTACGATGAATTGAATTTATTTAGAGAGAAGTTGTTTGCTGATGATTTTATTGGTGATTTCTTTGAGGATATTCAGTTTAATACATCTGTGTATGGTTTTGTTTTCGGGGGGTTTTGGGTTGATGTCAGGGAAAGGTGTAGGTTAATATTAGATAAGGCTGATTTGTTTGAAGATATTGATTGCCGTGGGCCAATGAAGTTTTCAGGGTTTTTGTATCCCGATGATTTTATTTCATATAAAAGTAATCCATATTGGTCTAGGTTTGGCGAATTTGTATCAATGGATGAGTGGGTTGCCTTGAAAGAGAGAACTTTCAGTTGTTATAAAGATGCTGTATTTAATTTTGATTTGGCGAAAGTAAGTCGTTGACATAAATTTCTTTCCACAAGAGGCTGCAGGGTTTTTTGCGGTAAGCCGTTCGCAAGAAGTTTTCCTACGTTTTTCCTGAGGAAACCCCGGCCACACAAGGGCTAAAAGCTTCTTTATGTGATGAAACTTTGTGGTAAGGGCTTACATGACGGTAGCGCCCGTAGTCGAGGGGGCTGCTTGAGGACGTCTGATCCAGGCGAGCAACGGTGCGCTACACCTGCTGCGACGCTCACGACAACGAAATTTCCGTCACCGTTGCTGAATGGACAGACTGGCTTCAGCGTTCAGCCAATGAATACGCCCCTGGCCGCTTTCGCTGAGGCGGCTCATGAGTTGTTCGGCGCTGTCCTGCGGCAGGTGGAAGCGCAGGGTGACCACGCTGCCGTGGCTGACGTCGTCGATGCACGCTTCGGCCTGCTCCAGTTCGCGACGCAGCAGCCCTTCCAGGGCATAGGGCAGGGTGCAGGTCAGTTGGCACTGGGGGCGGATGGGGACTTTCTCGGCCTGCAGCAGGGCCTGGGCGACGGTGTCGGTGTAGGCGCGCACCAGCCCGCCCGCACCCAGCTTGACCCCGCCAAAGTAACGCACCACAGTGGCCAGCACACCTTCCAGGTCCTGATGGCGCAACACCTTCAGCATGGGCTGGCCTGCGGTGCCGCTGGGTTCGCCGTCATCCACTGCGGCCGACTGCCCGCCGGCCAGCAGGGCCCAGCACACATGGGCTGCGCCGGGGTGTTGCGCCCACAGGGCATTTACCCGGGCCTGCGCGCTGGCCCGGTCGCGCATGGGCTCGACGCAGCCAATGAAACGACTTTTCTTGATGATGAGTTCGCTCCGCACCGGAGCGGAAAGGGTCACGGGCATGAGGGGCGGGTCTCCTGTTCAGGCCCTGGACAACTGGCGCAGGGCCAGCCGGATGCCTTCGGAGACTCCGCAGTCCTCCGGGACGGCCTTCATTGCGCCCAAGGCTTCGCGTTCGTTGTAGCCCAGTGCGAGCAGGGCGTTGAGGATGTCGCTGCGGCTGTCCGGCGCGGCGGTGGGGGCCACCCCGGCGAGGGTGGGGGCGCCGCTGGCCGGCAACTGGCCCAGCTTGTCGCGCAGTTCCAGCAGCAGGCGTTCGGCGGTTTTCTTGCCGATGCCAGGGATTTTCACCAGCCGGCCGCTTTCCTGCAGGGCCACCGCCTGCCGCAGGTCGATCACCGACAGGCCGGAGAGGATGGCCAGCGCGGTGCGTGCGCCGATGCCCGACACTTTCAGCAACTGGCGGAAGGTTGTGCGTTCTTCGTCGGTGGCAAAGCCGTACAGGAAGTGACCGTCCTCGCGCACTGTGAAATGGGTGCGCAGGCTGACCCGTTCGCCGGTGGCGGGCAAGCCGTAGAAGGTGCTCATCGGCACATCGAGTTCATAGCCCACGCCGCCCACGTCGATCACGATTTGGGGAGGGTTCTTTTCCAGCAGGGTACCGCCGATGCGTCCGATCATGAGAGTGGGCAGGAGTCAGGTGTCAGGGGAAGGAGTAGGTCAGGCATGCGCAAAATACAGCACGCCGGCCAGGATCAGGCCGTGGGCCAGCGCGGCGACGATGGTCTGGTGGATCGCCGGGGCCAGCGCCTGCGGTGCGCTGGCGTGTTCGCGCAGCAGGCGTGCGGCGTTGAACGACAGCACCGTGGTGAGTGCGGCCGCTGCGGCGCCCTGCGGCAGGGCGTTGCGTTCCACCTGCAGGATCAGCCAGATGCAGGCCAGCACGGCAATGGCAAAATAGCCCCATTTGGCGGTTTCCGGGCCGAGCATTACCACCAGGGTGCGTTTGCCGGCTGCTGCATCGCCGTCGTGATCGGGAAACTGGTTGATGTACAGCAGATTCGCCACCAGCATGGCATACGACAGCCCGGCGGCCACAGGCTGCCAGGCGAAGCCATGCCGCTGCACATGGTCGGCGCCCACTACCACCAGCAGCCAGCACAGGGTGATGACCACTTCGCCCAGCCCCCGGCTGACCAGCTTGAGCGGTGGCGCCGAGTAGGCCCAGCCGAGCAGCAGGCCGGCCAGCCCGATCAGGATCAGCCCCGGCCCGGCCTGCCACGCGAGCCACAGCCCGCCCGGAATCACCGCCAGCGTGAGGGCGAGTGCGAACAGGCCGGTCTGGCGCAAGGTGAGCACGCCGTTCTGGATGAAGCGGCTGCCGCCGGTGAAGGGGAACAGGCGCCGGGTGTTGAGCATGTCCGCTCCGCTCAGGGCGTCGTGGTAGTCGTTGATGACATTGCCGGCCGCGTGGGCGAGCAGTGCCAGCACCACGGTGAGCACGGCGCTGAGCGGATCGATGCTCAACCCGGAGGCGGCGGCGCTGGCAATGCCGAGCAGGCAGCCGACCAGGGTGACGCTGAGAAAGGCCGGGCGGGTGGCGGCCACATGGCGCAGCAGCGGATTGGCGAAGCGCTGTGGCGTGGGTTCGGCCGGATTGCGGGCGGAGGCAGCCTCGGTCATAGCAGCACGATGTCGAACTGTTCCTGGGTGTAGCTCGCCTCGGGGTGCAGCGAGATCTTGCGGTCGATGAAGTCGGAGAGCATCGCCAGCGACTGCGACTCGTCATCGAGGAACAGGTCGATGACATGGGGTGAAGCCAGGACCCGGAATTCGCGGGCCTTGAACTGCCGTGCCTCGCGCAGCAGTTCGCGCAGGATTTCGTAGCACACCGTGCGCGCGGTCTTCACCTCGCCCCGGCCGTCGCAGGTGGGGCAGGCCTCGCACAGCAGATGGGCGAGTGATTCGCGGGTGCGTTTGCGGGTCATCTCCACCAGGCCGAGCGCGGTGAAGCCGTTCACGCTCATCTTGGTATGGTCGCGCGACAGGGCCTTGCGGAATTCGTCGAGCACCATCTCGCGGTGCTCGAGGTTTTCCATGTCGATGAAGTCGATGATGATGATGCCGCCCAGATTGCGCAGTCGCAACTGACGGGCGATGGCCTGTGCCGCTTCGAGATTGGTCTTGAAGATGGTGTCGTCGAAGTTGCGCGCCCCGACGAAGCCCCCGGTGTTTACATCCACCGTGGTCATGGCCTCGGTCTGGTCGATGATCAGGTAGCCGCCGGACTTGAGTTCCACGCGGCGTGCGAGCGCGCGCTGGATTTCGTCCTCGATGCTGTGCAGGTCGAAGATCGGCCGCTCGCCGGTGTAGTGCACCAGCAATGGCAGTACCTTGGGACTGTATTCGGCGGCAAAGTCGCGCAGTTTGTGAAAGTTTTCGCGCGAGTCGATCATGATGCGGCTGGTTTCGTCATCCACCAGATCGCGCAGGACCCGCTTGCCCAGGTCGAGGTCGGCGTACAGCATGGTGGGCGGATGGCGGCCAGTGGCGGCATTGCGGATTTCCGACCACAGCTTGCGCAGGTAGGCGATGTCGGAGGCCAGTTCCTCGTCGGTGGCGAATTCGGCCATGGTGCGCACGATGAAGCCGCCCGATTCGTCTTCCGGCACCAGCTTGCCAAGCCGGCCGCGCAGCGATTCCCGTTCGCTTTCGTCTTCGATGCGCTGCGAGATGCCGATATGCTTTTCCTGCGGCAGATACACCAGCAATCGTCCGGCAATGCTGATCTGGGTGGACAGGCGCGCGCCCTTGGTGCCGATCGGATCCTTTAGCACCTGCACGGTGAGGCTTTGTCCTTCGGAGAGGATCTTCTCGATGGGCCGGCCGGCTTCGCCGTTGTGGCGCTCGCTCCAGATGTCGGCCACATGCAGGAAGGCGGTGCGCTCCAGGCCGATGTCGATGAAGGCCGACTGCATGCCGGGCAGCACCCGCACGACCCGGCCCAGGTAGATGTTGCCGACGATGCCGCGATTGGCGGTACGTTCGACATGCAGCTCCTGCACCACACCTTGTTCGACGACTGCGACCCGTGTTTCCTGCGGGGTGAAGTTGATCAGAAATTCAATGCTCATTGGGCACACCAGGGATGGGAAATGCGCAATGCTGTCGTTGGGACGCGCGGCATTGCGGATTGCTCATCCGGCCCGTGCTCAGCCAGGCAGGGGAAGGCCGAAGGTTTCCAGCAGGCGGCCGGTTTCGAACAGCGGCAGGCCCATGATGCCGCTGTAGCTGCCGCTGATGTGCTCGATGAACAGGGCTGCGCGGCCCTGGACCGCATAGGCGCCGGCCTTGTCCATGGATTCGCCGCAGGACAGGTAATGGCGGATGTCGGCCTCGCTCAGGCTGCGCATGCGCACCGTGCTCACGCTGAGCAGGCTGCGGGTGCGTTCGCCGTCGCTCATCGCCACCGCTGTGAGCACCTCATGGCTGCGCCCGGACAGGCGCTGCAGGATGTCGCGTGCGTCCTCCCGGGAGGCGGGTTTGCCGATGATGGTGCCGTCGAGCGACAGGGCGGTATCGGCGGCGAGCACCGGGTGCAGCGGCAGGTGGCGCCAGTGCAGGCGCTGGAAGCCGGCACTGGCCTTGGTCAGCGCGAGCCGCTCGACGTAGCGCTCGGGGGTCTCGCCTTCGAGCGGGGTTTCATCCACATCGTAATCGTCGCCGCGTTCGCCGCTGCGAAACACCAGGGTGTCGAACTGTACGCCGATCTGATGCAGCAGTTCGCGGCGTCTGGGGCTGGTTGAGGCGAGATAGATGCGGCTGTTCATGATGAGGTGATGAGCGGGCGGTGATGCGATTTTACCGCTTCGCCGGCCGGCTGGTGCATCTGTACGTTACTCGCGATGGTAAGGGTGGTTCCTGAGCACCGACCACGCCCGGTACAGGGCCTCGGCCAGCAGCGGGCGCACCAGCGCATGCGGCAGGGTCAGGCTGGACAGGCGCACGGTTTCGTCGGCGCGCGAGATCAGCTCGGGGGCGAGCCCGTCCGGACCGCCGACGATCAGCGCCACATCTTCGCCGCCTTCCTGCCAGCGGGCCAGCCGCTGGGACAGCGCGAGGGTGGTGAGGTCCTGGCCGTGTTCGTCGAGCACTACCCGGCGGCAGCGGGCAGGCAGGGCCGCCTCGATGCGCGTCGCCTCGGCGGCCATCATGGCCTCCACCGTCTTGCCGGTGGTGCGCGGCTCGGCCTTCACCTCCACCAGCTGCATCGGCAGTTCGCGCGGCATGCGCCGGGCAAACTCCTCATAGCCCTGGCTTACCCAGCCTGGCATGCGCGTGCCCACGGCGACGATCAGCAGCTTCATGCCGGCTCAGGCCCTGCGGCTGGCCGGGGTGGTGCGCCACAGGTCTTCAAGCTGGTAGTAGCTGCGCACCGCCGGCTGCATGATGTGCACCACCGCGTCGGCCAGATCCACCAGCACCCATTCGCCGCTGTCCTCGCCTTCCACGCTGATGACTTCGCCGCCGGCTTCCTTCACCTTGTCCTGCACGTTGCGGGCCAGGGCGCGAGTCTGCCGCCCGGAGTCGGCGCTGGCGACGATGACACGGTCGAACAGCGGGGTGAGGCTGGAAGTGTCGATGACTTCGATGTCCTTCGCCTTGATGTCTTCAAGGGCGGCAACGATGGTTTTTTCGAGTTGGGAGATGTTCATGTAATTCAGTGTCATTCAACGATAAAGGTTGTGGGTGCGGATATGGTCGAGAACCGTATCGGGCAGCAGGTAGCGTGCGCTCTGCCCGGTGTGGATGAGGTCGCGGATGAGCGATGCGGAAATGGCCAGCGGCGTCATGTCGAAGGGCATGATGCAGCCGGCCGGCTGCTTGCGTAGCTGGGCGGCGTCGCGGGTGATGCGGTCACGGCAGGCGGCTGCCAGCGCGGGAGACAGCTCGCCCGGCCAGCGTCGCTGATGCGGGGCAAAGCCGGGGCGGTTGGCCACTGCGATGTGCGCCAGCTCGAACAGTCGCTCCCACTGGTGCCAGCCGGGCAGGCCGTTGAAGGCGTCGGCCCCCAGGATCAGCACCAGCGGGCGTGTGTCGCCCTGACGTGCGCGCAGGCGTTCGAGGGTCAGCACGGTATAGCTCTTGCCGCTGGCGCGCACTTCGCAGTCATCCACGCACAGGCCGGTGTTGCCGGCGATGGCGCGTTCGACCAGCGCCAGGCGGTCGGTGGCCGACGACATGGGGCGGGCGCGGTGTGGCGGATCGCCAGCGGGAATCAGGCATACCTGATCCAGCCCGAGCGCCTCGCGCGCTTCCTCGGCCAGTCTGAGGTGGCCGAAGTGGATGGGGTCGAAGGTGCCGCCCAGCAGGCCCAGAGGCCCGGCCTCAGGCTTCACCGTCATCCTTTTTTGCCAGACTGACGGTGTGGGTGTCGGGCTGGTCCAGTGCGAACACGTCGCGCGCGTTGATGTAGAAGCTTGCGAACACGACCGGAATCAGCGCCAGCGGAATGAGCAGCAACGCCACCGTGCCCAGCAGGGGGGCGATGGCCTGTGCCGTGGAGATCACCATGCCCGGCAGCATGCCGCCCACCAGCCCGAGCACGATGCCATAGGCCAGGAAGGGGCGCCAGTTGCGGGCGCACGCCACAAAGCTGAAGAACATGGCCTTGGGGGCGTTCACCTCCCACCAGCCGACCAGGACGGCTGCAAACCAGTAGGCCATGATCACCGGCGTGGACAGCAGCAGCGCGATGGTCAGCGAGGGCAGCAGGTTGGCGTCCTGCATGGCTTCGCGACTGGTCTCGCCGTTCATCAGGCTCATCAGCGTGCCACCGTCGAACATCAGGGTGAGCATCAGTACCAGCAGGCTGCCGATCAGGTAGAGGCCGCCCACCGTGAGCAGGGCCGGCACGTTGCTGCGAAAACCGGAAAAGAGGATGTCCGCGCCACTGCGCTTCCCCTGGTCGATTGCGCGACAGGTGTTGAGCACTCCGAGCGACAGCACTGGCATGAGCAGCGAGGCAATCGGCTGGCCGATGATGGGCACGGCGCTGATCATGACCAGAATCAGCAGGTAGCTGAAGGAGGCGAAAGTCAGCAGCGCGGGGTTGCGGCGCCACAGGGCGTAGCCCTGTGTGATCCATGTCGCGCCCTGTATGAAGGGGAGTTGTCGTGCCTGCATGAGACTCGTGTCGTGGTTGGGTCAGTAAGCTCGTGGGGGGGCGGTTGCCTGCATCCCCGGAGATCGTCAGGCCGGCAGGTCGCAGGCCTGTGCAATGCGCAGCAGGAGGATGTCGCGATATTCATCCGGATTCTTTACGGTGACCAGCTCCCCGGCCTTTGGCAGGTGCAGGTCTTCCGCGCGTGACAGCCAGAAGCGCAGGGCTGCGGCCCGCAGCATCGCCGGCCAGCAGCGTCGTTCGTCTTCGGTGAATGGGCGGCTGGCGTGATAGGCCTGCAGCAGGGCGGCACAGCGCTCGGGGTCGAGTTGGCCGTCGGCCCGCGAACACCAGTCATTCACCGTCACCGCCACGTCGTACAGCAGCGCGTCGTGTCCGGCAAAGTAGAAGTCGATCACCCCGCCGATGAACTCGCCGTCCCACAGCACGTTGTCGCGGAACAGGTCGGCATGGATCGCGCCATGGGGCAGGCCGGAGTGGTCCTGAGCATCCTGGAAGGCCAGCTCGTCGTCGAGCAAGGTGCGTTCGTCCGCCGGCAGGTGCTCGCGCACCCGGGCGGCGGTGAAGCGCCGCCACTGTGCTCCGCGCGGGTTGTCCTGGCGCCGGCCATACGATTGGCCGGCCAGATGCAGGCCGGCGAGCATCGCCCCGACGCGGGCGCAGTGCGTGGCGTCGGGCTGCATCGTGGACTGGCCGCTGAGCCGCACCACCAGCGCGGCAGGCTTGCCGCTGAGCGTGCCCAGGTACTCGTTGTGCCGGTTGGCAATCGGGGCCGGAACGGGCAGGCCGTGATGGGCCAGATGCGCCATCAGGTACAGGTAGTAAGGCAGGTCGGCGCGCGGAATCGCCTCGAACAGCGTCAGCACATAACGCCCCAGCGTGGTGGTGACGAAGAAGTTGCTGTTCTGCACGCCGGCCGAGATGCCCTGCATCTCGACCAGCTGGCCGATGGAGTAGGCGCCCAGCCAGTCGGCGAGCTTGTCGGGGGCTACCGTGGTGAATACGGACATGAGGTGAGGCGGCCTGTGTTCGAGCCGCTTACCAGCTGCGTATGACCCACATCGGCACCGACAGGGTCGGCACCGCGTCGTGGTGACGCACCATCACGCCATCGCCCTGCTGGTCGATGAGGTAATACGGCTGGCCATGCGGGGGGGTGACCTTCACCATGTACAGCCGGCCACGGATGCGGTACTCCTCCACCGTGTCCTCGCCGCGCCGGATAATGGACACCTCCGGTTCGAAGCCGTCATCGGTAACCCCCGACGGCATGGGCGGCGGCTCGGGCAGGGGTTCGAGCTGCGGTGCCTGCGCGTGCACATGTGCGCTTGCGCACAGGCCGAACAGCAGGGCGGCAGCGATCGATCTGTATTGCATGAAAGTCTCCGGTATCTGCAGGGATTCTAGCAGAGCCGCGCGATGCCGGCCTCACAGGCTGAGCATCAGCTCGTGTTCCTCGGGCAGCGGCAGGAAGCCGCGCGTCTCGTAGTGCTTGAAGATGGCTTCGACCACCTCCTCGGGTTTGTCCAGCACCTGCAGCAGGTCCATGTCTTCCGGATTGATCATGCGTTCGGCCACCAGACGGTCGCGGAACCAGTCCACCAGCCCCTGCCAGAAGGGGCTATGAACCAGGATGATCGGAATGCGCCGGCTCTTGCCGGTCTGCACCAGGGTGAGTGCTTCGAGCAGTTCGTCGAGCGTGCCGAAGCCGCCGGGCATCACCACATAGGCGGCGGCAAATTTCACGAACATGTACTTGCGCGCAAAGAAGTGCTGGAAGGTTTGCGAGATGTCCTGATAAGGGTTGGCGCCCTGTTCCATGGGCAGCTGGATGTTCAGGCCGATGGACGGGCTCTTGCCGAAGTAGGCGCCTTTGTTGGCGGCCTCCATGATGCCGGGGCCGCCCCCGGAGATCA
The DNA here is from genome assembly GCA_041678045.1 of Rhodocyclaceae bacterium. Taxonomy (GTDB): domain Bacteria; phylum Pseudomonadota; class Gammaproteobacteria; order Burkholderiales; family Rhodocyclaceae; genus UBA2357. Next base: position 9,042 of record JBAYOV010000024.1, on the reverse strand, counting down.
CCGAGAAGCCCGCATCCGACAGCAGGCGTGCGATCCGCTCGGTCTGCATGTAGTACAGGTGATCGGCGGGCGTGCGCGCGCTGCCAAAGATGGACACGGCGGGACGGATCGCGTTGAGCCGTTCGGTGGCTTCCACGAACTCTGCCATAATCCCGAAGATTCGCCAGGATTCGCGGGCGTTGAATTTGGGCGCGGCGTCGTTCGGCGCGCCGTGCGGAAGCTTGTCTTTCGCTGTCATGTTGTTCTCGTGTTGTGTTCCCTGCCCGAGGCGCGGCTCTCCGATTGGAGTACGTCAGCCGCCCGGGGGTTTCCTCAAGGATTGAATTCCGATGCCCACGCTGCTGCTTGTTGACGGTTCGAGTTATCTGTATCGCGCCTTTCATGCCCTGCCGGACCTGCGCAATTCGGCGGGTGCGCCCACCGGGGCGGTGCGCGGCGTCCTGTCCATGCTGCGCCGGCTGGAGGGCGAGTATGCCGCAGAGTATCGCGCCTGCGTGTTTGACGCCAAGGGCAAGACCTTTCGCGACGATCTCTACCCCGATTACAAGTCGCACCGCCCGCCGATGCCCGACGACCTGCGCGCGCAGATCGAACCGCTGCACGAGGGGGTGCGTGCCGAAGGCTGGCCCCTGCTGATGGTCGAGGGGGTGGAGGCGGACGATGTGATCGGCACGCTCACCCGGCAGGCGCTGGAGGCTGGCTGGGAGGTGGTGATTTCCACCGGCGACAAGGACCTCACCCAGCTGGTGCGCCCCGGCGTGCGCTGGGTCAACACCATGAGCGAGGAGGTGCTCGATGTGGCGGGCGTGACCGCCAAGTTCGGCGTGCCGCCGGAGCGCATCGTCGATTATCTGGCACTGGTCGGGGACACGGTAGACAACGTGCCTGGGGTGGAGAAATGTGGCCCCAAGACCGCCGTGAAATGGCTCGCCCAGTATGGCGACCTGGACGGGCTGATCGCCCATGCCGATCAGGTGGGCGGCAAGGTGGGCGAGAACCTGCGCCGGCATCTGGACTTCCTGCCGCTGGGCCGGCAGCTGGTCACCGTGCTCACCGATGTTGCGTTGCCGGTGAGCCTGCAGGAGTTGGGCGCCCGCGAAGACGACAAGGCGGCGCTGCGCGCGCTGTATGAGCGCATGGAGTTCAAGGGCTGGCTGCGCGAGCTGGATCAGGCGCAGCCGGGTGGCGGTGCCCGCCCGCAGTCTACCGCCGCAGGGGATGCGCCGCCGCAGCTGCAGGCAGAGGGCGCCCACCGTACCGACTATGCGTGCATTCTGGATTGGGCAGGCTTTGAGGTGTGGCTGGCCCGCATCGAAGCGGCCGAGCTCACTGCGTTCGACACCGAGACCACCAGTCTCGACCCGATGGCGGCCCGTCTGGTCGGCTTGTCCTTTGCGGTGACGCCGGGGCAGGCCGCCTATGTGCCGCTCGCCCACGCAGGCCCCGAGGCCCCCGAGCAGCTGCCACTGGAGGTGGTGCTGGCCAGGCTCAAGCCCTGGCTGGAGTCCGACGCACATCGCAAGGTCGGCCAGAACCTCAAGTACGACGCCCATGTGCTGGCCAACCACGGCATCCGGCTGGGCGGCATTGCCGAGGACACCCTACTCGAATCCTATGTGCTGGAAAGCGAACGCCCGCACGACATGGATTCGCTGGCATTGCGCCATCTGGGGATCCGCACGATTCCCTACACCGAAGTGTGTGGCAAGGGCGCCAAGCAGATCGGCTTTGCCGATGTTGCGGTCGAGCGGGCCACCGAATATGCGGCCGAAGATGCCGACATCACCCTGCGCCTGCACCATCACCTGAGCGACAAACTGGCCCGCGCGCCCCGTTTGGCCGGGCTGTACCGCGACATCGAACTGCCCACCCTGCAGGTGCTGTTCGACATGGAGCGCAATGGCGTGCTGATCGACGCCTTCCTGCTCGCCCAGCACTCCGAGGAGCTGGCCCGTCGCTTGCACGAGCTGGAGCGCCAGGCGCACGAGCTGGCCGGCCAGCCCTTCAACCTGGGCTCGCCCAAGCAGTTGGGCGAAATCCTGTTCGGCAAGCTTGGCCTGCCGGTGGTGAAGAAGACCGCCACCGGCCAGCCGTCCACCGACGAGGATGTGCTGACCCAGCTCGCCGAGGACTACCCGCTGCCCAAGCTGCTGCTGCAACACCGTGGTCTGTCCAAGCTCAAGAGCACCTACGCCGACAAGCTGCCGCGCATGGTCAACCCGTCCACCGGGCGGGTGCATACCAGCTTCTCGCAGGCCACCGCAGTCACCGGCCGTCTGTCCAGTGCCGAGCCCAACCTGCAGAACATCCCGATCCGGACCGAAGAAGGGCGCCGCATCCGGGCCGCCTTCATCGCGCCGCGCGATCACCTCATCGTCAGCGCCGACTATTCGCAGATCGAGTTGCGCATCATGGCGCACCTGTCCGGCGACGAGCGCCTGCTCGAAGCCTTTGCGCGTGGCGAGGATGTGCACCGCGCCACCGCCGCCGAGGTGTTCGGCGTGCCGCCGGCAGAGGTCAGCAGCGAACAGCGCCGCTACGCCAAGGTGATCAACTTTGGCCTCATCTACGGCATGAGCGCCCACGGACTGGCCAAGAACCTCGACATCGAGCGGGGGGCAGCGCAGAGCTGGATCGACCGTTACTTCGCGCGTTACCCCGGCGTGGCCCGTTACATGGAAGACACCAAGGCGCAGGCACGCCAACTGGGCTATGTGGAAACCCTGTTCGGCCGCCGCCTGGCCCTGCCCGACATCCGCGCCCAGCAGGTGGGCCGTCGCCAGGCTGCCGAGCGGGCGGCCATCAACGCGCCGATGCAGGGCACGGCAGCGGACCTGATCAAGCGTGCCATGATCGCCACCCGCCGCTGGCTGCAGGACGAAGGACTGGCATCACGCCTGCTCCTGCAGGTGCACGACGAACTGGTGCTGGAAGTGCCCCGTGACGAACTGGACACCGTACGCGAAGCCCTGCCACGCCTGATGGGCGGCGTGGCCGAACTGTCCGTGCCACTGCTCGTCGAGGTCGGCGCAGGAGACAACTGGGACGAAGCGCACTGAGCAGGGCTCGAACTGGCTTGAACAGGCAACGGCCCTTGAACGGTTATGTCGGAAGGCGGGCGGTGCGCTCAGGGAAGGCCGCGAGCACCTTTTTGTCTTGCGTGAACAGCGTGGTGCCCAGACGCCCGGCCAGCGCAACGAACTCGCAGTCATAGGCCGAGCATCCGCTGTCACGAACCAACTTCAGCACTTCGCTCGAATGGACTTCGAATTCGAACCCGTGCATCAACGCCTCGGCTTCGGACTGAACACTGCAAGCCTGTTGGAAACTCAACATGTCACGGCGCAGGTAGCCTGCAAGTATGTTGCGAAACTCGCTGCGCCACAGTGGGGGTGCGGCCCATTCGGGTTCGCGCTCCAACAAGGCTTCGGCTGCGCGGGTGAATTCGCCAGGAAGGTACAGGTAGGCCAGGATGTTGCTGTCAACTACAATCACTCGCGCCCCGCTCGCTTGGCTGCATCAATGTCCTTGGCGGTAAACTGCCCCTGAGGCAAGCCCGCACGCAGTTCCCGGGCACGCGCAAGGCGGTCGTCGGGTGCCATGCGGTTGGGTAGCAACACAGACTCCAGGCAAACGATGGCTTCATTGTTCAAGCTGCGGCGATGCAGTTCGGCTGCCGCCTTCAAGCGCTCATATACGGCGTCAGGAATGTTCTTTAGTGTCAGGGAGGTCGGCATGTGTGCATTCACCAAATGGAACCAGAACGGTTTCACTGTGCCATTGTTCGGCACCATAGGCAACCGCCCGAGTGGACGGGAAGGTGAAACAAGGCAGCGTCGGTCGATGCGAAGCCACTGAGCGAGACAAGGAAAAATACGATGGCAGGCAAGGGTAGTCCGAAGGTCATGACTTACGAGCAGCACCTGGACGAGGTCACCACGCTGATCACCGAGAAATACGATGTCGCTGACGACGAAGCGATTGCCATGGTGATGCGTGCGCAGGCGGATGACTTCTTCAGCGGGCATGATGACAATGCTTCCATTTGCACGCTCGACCGTGCGCATGCCGATGCACGCACGGTGTATCGGCAGTATGGGGGCGGGAAGTAAGCTGCCGCTGCCGGTTTTCCGGGCGGCTGCGCTTTCAGCGGCTCAGGCGATAGGCCAGCCGGCCCAGGAGTTCGTGACTGGCCAGCCAGCCGGCGTAGGCTGAGTTGGCGGTGGGCAGCAGGTCGGGCAGTTCGCCGCTGGCCAGCGGGTTGCCGGTGCCCAGCCAGCTGGTGGGGGCGACAATGACCTCGAAGCCCTCGGCTTCGAATTCCGCCCGGGCACGGGGCATGTGCACTGCATGGGTCACCAGCGCGATGCGCTGCACGCCAGCGGCTTTCAGGTGCATGGCCGAGAAACGGGCGTTTTCCCGGGTGTCGCGGGCGGAGCGCTCGGCCCAGTGCACCGGTATGTTGAAGTCGATCTCCAGCGCGGCCTGCATCAGGTCGGCCTCGCTGCTGTGGCCATATACTGCGCCCCCGGTGACCAGCACCGGCAGGCCGCTTTCCCGCGCCAGCCGCGCGCCATAGCGCACCCGCTCCAGCGTGAGCCGGTTGACCGTCTCGCCCAGCGTTTCATTGCCATACTCCGGTGCGCGAGAGCGCTTGCCGCCCCCCAGAATGACGATGGCCTCGGCGCGCTGCAGTTCGGCGGGCGTCACGGGGAGGTCGGGCTCCAGCGCCATCAGCATCAGGCTCACCGTGAGGGGCGAGCTCAATACCAGAGACATGAGTACGCCGCCCCAGGCCAGGCTCAGGCCGATGCGGCGACGCTGGCGGTGCAGCAGCCATAGCCCTGCTACGATCAGCAGCAGGGGGCCGGAAGGGGGGAGCAGCATGAGCGAAACGGTCTTCTTCAACCAGAACGGAATGAGGCTTGGATCGAAGGGCATGGGTGGGTCTTTCCGGTCTTGAGACGTGATCTTGCAGGCGGTTTGCAAGGCGTTTGCGTTGTGGTTGGCACAGCGCGCCAGTATTATCACCGACAAGCCCATAGCCACGGTTGCGCCGTCTGCCGCACGAAGATGCCTGAATATTCATATGGCTTGATGCCTCCGCGCCCCGATGAAGGGCGTACCCTGGGTTGCACCCTTCATCGGGGTGCAATGCTGTTGGCGCTTTGTCGCCCGGTCTTCATTTTCGAGGGCGCTTCCCATGATGCGTGAAATCATCTGGGGCCTGATTGTGCTCCTGCTCGGTTATGTGGCCTTTCTCATGTATCGGGCGCACACGCTGGGCCGCCAGCCTCCGGGGAAGCGCAAGGGGGCTTCGACCGAGGCTGCTGGGAAGGGGCGGGAAGGACTGGAAGGCGACGATGGGGACGATGACGACCTGTATGTGTTCGAGCCCTCGCCGTTCACGCAGGGCGTGCCCTCTGTGCCGCAGCCCGAGGCGCCGCCCCGGGTGAGCGAGCAGGCAGAGCGCACGGAGCGGGACGAGCGGGACGAGGTGGAAGCGCGCCCCGTGCGCACGGAACAGCTTGAGCCGGATGAGCCCTTTGCCCTGTCCGGCGCGGCCGCTGAATTTGCTTCGGCGCTCAGGGTGGCCAGTGAGCAAGCCGAGCGGGATCGGCAGCGTGAGCAGGACGGTCGCGGGAACGAGGCCGATGCCGGTTTGGACTTCGGCATGGAGGCCGAACCCGTAGCGGCGTCGTCTGCCATGCCCGCTGCGGAGGCGCGGGACGAGGGATGGACGGCTCATGAGCGGGAGCAGGTGCCGCCTTCCGCCCTGCAACTCGAACTGGAGGTGCGTCAGTTGCGCCGTGACATCGTGCAGTTGCGTACCGAGCTGGACGCCCAGCGCCGCGACATCGAAAAGCTGGTGAACGATCAGGGGTCGATGCGCGGGCAGATCGAAACTTCCCTGGCCAGTCAGGGTATTTCACCCGAGTACAATGAGGCGCTGGTGTTTGCCCGTCGTGGCATGGATGTGGATGCCATCGCAGAGCGTTGCGGCATTTCACTGGCCGAGGCGGAGCTGGTTCATTCTCTGGCCCAGGGCGGGCGAACGGACAAGGGAGAGGGCGCATGATAGGAGACCATCGCAGCGCTGAGGATTATCGTGCGGTGCTCGATCCCGAGCATGCCCGGCGCAAGCTGCTGTACCGGGCGGCGGCCGGTATTTCGGTCATCGTGCTGCTGTTGCTGGCGCTGCTGCTGTTCGACGAGACGGACGGTGCCGGCGAGGTCGTGCCGGAGGCTGCAGGGGACATGCCAGCCGTTGTGGCGGGGCTGCCTGAGCCCAAGCCCTTCATCGCCGATCCCGCGCTGGCACCCCCTGCAGCCGTCGACGCGGCCACGGACGGTCTGCCCCCCTTGCCCACGCCCCTGCATCTGCCCGGCACGCAGGCCGAGGCAAGCGCCGATGGGCAGACCGCGCCCGGCCAGGAGGGCACATCGAGCGACGCCGCCAGTGCGACGCCACCGGAGGCCGCTTCGCCTGCGACCGTGCCTGTCGAGGCCCCCCCGCCTGTGGCCCGTCCGGCCGCACCTGCTCCTGCACCCACCCGGGCCACGCGCGAGACGGCTCAGCCGGCTGCGGCCAGGTCCGCCCTGCCTGCGGTCCAGCAAAGTGCGCAAGGACGCTTCCAGGTGCGTCTGAACGACTATCTCGAAATGTCTGCCGCGAACCGCCTGCGCGACGAGCTGGCGCGCGAGGGGTTGAATGCCGAGTTGCACCGGCATGTCATGGTGGGGGGCTACAATTCCCGTAGTGCGGCCGATACGGCGGTGGCCCGGCTCAAGCAACGTCAGCAGCTGTCCGGGTTCGTGGTGAGCACCGGCGGCAGGCATATGGTGCAGGTGGGCGTGTTCTCCGACCCCACCAATGCCGACAAGCTGGCCCGCACGCTGACGGCTGCCGGATACAAGGTTGTCACCCGTGGGCGGGTGGTGCTTGCCGGCCTGCCGGACAAGGCCGGGGCGGAGCAACTGCTGGCCGCGCTGCGCACGCAGCGGCGGCTGGAAGGGGTGGTAATCGGCCCCTGAGGCTGCGATGATTGCAGCGTGTCCTGAAGAAGCGTGAATAACCATTACCGAAGGAGGGTGCTCATGAACATTGAAAGTCCGGTGCTGGGGACGGTGGAAGTCTCCGAAGACAAGGTCATCGAATTTCCTGCCGGCCTGCCCGGCTTCGAGCAATGCAAACGCTTTGCGCTGCTGCATGAGGAGGGCGCGGAGCCGGCGGTGTTCATGCTGCAGAGCGTGGATGATCCGGAGGTGATGTTCTCGATCACCGGCCCGGAAAACCTGGGGGTGAACTACGAGTTTGCGCTGACCGACGAGGAAGTGGCCGAGCTGCAGCTGGGCGCCCCCGAAGAGGCTGCCGTGGCGATCATCGTGCGCCAGCAGCGCGAAAGCGATTCGCCCGCCTCGGCCGGCCTGCGTGCCAACTTCATGGCGCCGCTGATCATCAACGTCTCGGCCCGGCGTGGCCTGCAGAAGATCATTGCCCGCCTGGGCTGCGACATCACCCTGCGCGCGCAGGGTTGAGCGGTCTTCACGGGCAGGACCGGGGCGGCAGGCCGAAGGGCCTGCCGCCCGTTTTTCTGGGGGCTCGCGGTACAATCCGGGGTCTCGTCATTCCGACCCACCTACAGCGTCATACGGAGTCCGTTTCATGAGTCGCAGCATCATTTCCACCCCCAATGCACCGGCCGCCATCGGCACCTACTCCCAGGCCGTACGGGCCGGCAACACGGTATACCTGTCCGGCCAGATCGGCCTGGACCCCGCCTCCATGGAGATGGCCGAAGGCTTCGAGGCGCAGACCGTGCGGGTGTTCGAGAACCTCAAGGCCGTGGCCGAGGCGGCAGGCGGTTCGCTGGCCGATGCGGTCAAGCTCAACATCTATCTCACCGATCTGGGCAACTTTGCCAAGGTGAATGAAGTCATGGCGCGCTACTTTGCCGAACCCTATCCGGCGCGCGCAGCCGTGGGCGTGAAGGAACTGCCCCGGGGGGCGGTCGTCGAGGCCGACGCGGTACTCGTCCTGGAGTAAGCGCGTGCCTGCCGGTCAGGCGCGTGCCCAGGCGGTCACCGGCTGGCCGGGCGTGGGGCCGCAGCTGGCAGGCCGGCTGGCCCGGCTCGACATCCGGCGCGAAGCCGACCTGCTGCTGCATCTGCCGCTGCGCTACGAGGACGAAACCCGCCTCACCCCGATTGCGCAAGCCCGCGCGGGTCTGCCGGTGCAGGTGGAGGGCGAGGTGGAGCGTTGCGAGGTGACGCAGGGAGGGCGCCGGCAGCTGCTGGCGCAGATTCGCGACGACTCCGGCAGTCTCACCGGGCGCTGGCTGAACTTTTACCCTTCGCAGCAAAAGATGCTGGCGCCGGGTACCCGGGTGCGTTTCTTTGGTGAATTGCGTCCGGGCTTTCTGGGCGCCGAGATGGTGCACCCCCGGGTGCGCCGGGTGGCGCCGGGCGAGGCCCTGCCCGATGCGCTCACCCCGGTGTATCCGACCACGGCGGGACTGGCGCAATCCGCGCTGCGCAAGCTGGTGGCGGGTGCGCTGTCGCGGGCGCGGCTGCAGGAGTGTCTGCCCGACGACATCCGCGAGGCCCTCGGCCTGCCCGACATCGTGAGCGCCCTGCGCGCGCTGCATCAACCGCCTCCTGGGGTCGATCTGGCGTCTCTGGAAGACCGGGCGCACCCGGCCTGGCGGCGCATCAAGTTCGAAGAGTTGCTGGTGCAGCAGATTTCCCTGCGTCGTGCCTATAACGCCCGGCGCCAGAAGACCGCTCCGGCCATGACACGGACCGGTACGCTCGGTGAAGCGTTGCTGGCCGGATTGCCGTTTGCGCTCACGGGTGCGCAGCAGCGTGCGCTGACCGAAATCGTCGCCGATCTGGCCACGCCCCATCCGATGCAGCGGCTGCTGCAGGGCGATGTGGGCAGCGGCAAGACGGTGGTGGCCGCGCTCGCCATGCTGCGTGCGGTGGAAAACGGTTATCAGGCGGCGCTGATGGCGCCCACCGAGATTCTCGCCGAACAGCATT
>JBAYOV010000023.1:0-56238 GCA_041678045.1 Rhodocyclaceae bacterium | reverse complement strand
TTCCAGAGTAACCGACTGACTACAGCAACGGCGCCAACCACCTCCGCGCCGCGTCCACGCTCATGCCGGTGCGCCCGGCCCAGTCCTCCAGCTGATCTTCGCCGATCTTGCTGACGGCGAAGAATCAATCGTGGTCTGTCCCCTATTATTGCGGCTGATGGAAGCCAAGCCAGTCGAGCATCTCCAGCATTACACCTCAGGCCTCAGATCAGCCCGGCAGCCTCGCGCAACCGGCTGGCGACGGCGGGCAGCCCGTTGCGCTCAAACGCGCAGGCGAAGTCTTCCGGGGAGTAGGGTGGGCTCTTGCGGCGTTGCCGCATTTTCCCGAGGGCAGCGATGGCCTGGAAGGGCGCCAGGTCAAGCTGGCTGATGATGAAACGGTCCGGGTGAATCGCTTCGATGCCCAAAGGGGCGAGAGCTGCTTCCGGAAAGTCCTTCAGGTTGAAGGTGACGATGCAGTCGGCGTGGCCGGCGATGGCAGCAGCCAGCACATGGGCGTCACCAGGGTCGGGCAGGGTGATGCCGGGGAGCAAGGCGCCAATGGCACTTTCGGCCACTTCCCAGTCGGGCGCGGCACGCCGCATCTGGTCGCGCCGCAGGGCAAGCTTGCCGCTCAGTTCCGGTCGCTCGGCCTCGAGATTGCGCATCCACTCCGTCTCGATGCGCTGGCTCCACTTGGGGGCAAAGAGCCCGGCAGCGGCCAGGCTCATCAGCGCATCGCAGGTCAGGATGGGATAGAGGGTATTGGCGTCCAGCAGCGCGGTGAAGTTCGCATGCCCTGCCATCAGTATTCGAGCCCCAGCTCGTCGGCGTTGCTGGCCATGGCGTCGAGGGCGGCTTCCTGCCGGGCACGCAGGGCTTCGCGGTAGGCATCCAGATCGGCAAGGGCGATGCGCCGGTGGCTGCCCACCTTGCGGCAGGCCAGCCGGCCGGCTTCGATCTCCTTGATCACGAAGGGGCGTGAGACGTTGAGCAGGCGGGCGACCTCGACGGTGGAGAATTCCTGGTCGGCGGGCAGCAGGGTGATGGGCCGGCCCTGACTCATCAGGCCGAGGACCTGCCCGAGCACGCGCAGCACGTCCGGGGGCAATTCGAGGGCGGTTTCTCCGTCGGCGACGAGGCGGATGCTCGGCGCCCGCGAGCGGTCGAGGGCTGCCATGATGCATTTCTGGGCGGCACGGGCCATGTCCTGCTCCTCGGGCGTTTGCAGAACGGGCTGTGGCGCGCGGGTGCGTTTTGTGACTTCCATGATTCCTCCAGGCCGAGCCGATTTTGGCGCCACCTTCGGGTGGCCGTGGCGCCTTGTCTATTATTTGAGTGCATTAAACGCAATAAGTGCACCAAACGCAACAACTGGATACGCTGGTCGACTACCACACCGGATTCGCGTCCAGACTGATTGCTGAAGAAGGGGCGTGCGTGGCAAAAAAACGGACGCCAGCGGCGTCCGTAGCGCTTCCAGAGAAAACGTGCGTGATTACAGCAACGGCGCCAGCCACCTCCGCGCCGCGTCCACGCTCATGCCGGTGCGCCCGGCCCAGTCCTCCAGCTGATCTTCGCCAATCTTGCTGACGGCGAAGTAGTGGCTTTGCGGGTGGGCGAAGTAGAAGCCGGCCACACTCGCGGCGGGGGTCATGGCCATGGATTCGGTGAGGCCCATGCCGGCGTTGGTGGGGGCGTCGAGCAGCTGGAACAGCGCGGCCTTCACGGTGTGGTCCGGGCAGGCGGGGTAGCCGGGCGCGGGGCGGATGCCCTGGTATTGCTCCTTGATCAGCGCGGCGTTGTCGAGCGCCTCGTCGGCGGCGTAGCCCCAGTATTCCTTGCGCACACGCTCGTGCAGCCATTCGGCGGTGGCCTCGGCGAGGCGGTCGGCGAGGCTCTTCAGCATGATGGCGTGATAGTCGTCATGAGCCGCCTCAAACTCGGCCAGCTTGTGCTCGATGCCGATGCCGGCGGTGACCGCGAAGGCGCCGCACCAGTCGCGCACGCCGGAGGCCTTGGGCGCGACGAAGTCGGCCAGACACCAGTGCGGCTTGCCGCTGGGGCGTTCGTGCTGCTGGCGCAGGCCATACCACGTCATCAGCGGCTGGCTGCGGGCTTCGTCGTGGTAGAACTCGATGTCGTCGCCCACGCTGTTGGCGGGGAACAGGCCGAACACGGCGCGCGCCTGCACCCATTCTCCGGCGATCAGGTCTTCCAGCATGTTCTGCGCATCTGCGAACACGTTGCGCGCGGTTTCGCCGACGATCTCGTCATCGAGAATATCCGGGAAACGGCCGGCCAGGTCCCAGGTCTGGAAGAACGGCGCCCAGTCGATGTAGTCGCGCAGCGCATCAAGCGCCACCTCCAGCGCCATCACGCCAGTGGTGTTCGGTTCCACCGGACACCAGGGCAAAAAGCCGGCCTGATGCGCGTTGCTGCAGGCGGCCACCGGTTCGGCGCTCCAGTCGGTGCGGAAGGCGTTGGCGCGGGCGGCCTCCAGGCTGACGAGCTGCACGCCCTTCTTGTTGGCGTGCTGGGCGCGGATCTTGTCGTAGTCTGCAGCGAGCTGGGTCTTGAAGTGGGCTGCGCCGCCTTCGGACAGCAGCGCGGTGACCACGCCGACCGCGCGCGAGGCGTCCGGCACATACACCACCGGCTGGTCGTAATGCGGGGCGATCTTGATGGCGGTGTGGGCGCGGCTGGTGGTGGCGCCGCCGATGAGCAACGGCAACTCGAAGCCCTGGCGCTTCATTTCGGCGGCGACATGGCTCATTTCTTCGAGCGACGGGGTGATCAGGCCGGACAGGCCGATGGCCTGGGCGCCGTGTTCGCGGGCGGCGTTGAGAATCTTCTCGCACGGCACCATCACGCCAAGGTCGATGACCTCGTAGCCGTTGCAGCCCAGCACCACGCCGACGATGTTCTTGCCGATGTCGTGCACATCGCCCTTCACCGTGGCGATGACGATGCGGCCTTTGCTGGTGGCGCCGGTGCGCAGCTTTTCGGCCTCGATGTAGGGGATGAGGTGGGCGACGGCCTGCTTCATCACGCGGGCGGACTTGACCACCTGCGGCAGGAACATCTTGCCCGCGCCAAAGAGGTCGCCCACCACGTCCATGCCGGCCATCAGCGGCCCTTCGATGACCGCCAGCGGTGGTTTGCCTTCGGCTTCGAGCCGGGCGCGGACCTCTTCGGTGTCCTCGACGACGAAGTCGGTGATGCCTTTCACCAGCGCATGGCTGAGGCGCGCCTCCACCGGCAGCTCGCGCCAGCTGAGGTCCGGCCCGGTGTCCTTCGCCCGGCCCTTCACGCTGGTGGCAATCTCGATGAGGGCGTCGCCGGGGCTGTGCCCGTCGGCCGGCCGGCGGTTGAGCACCACATCCTCGACCTTGTCGCGCAGTCCGGGGTCGAGGTCGTCATACACGCCGAGCTGGCCGGCGTTGACGATGCCCATGGTGAGCCCGGCCTTGACCGCGTGATACAGGAACACGGTGTGGATGGCCTCGCGCACCGGGTCGTTGCCACGGAAGCTGAAGGACACGTTGGACACACCGCCGCTGGTCTTGGCGTAGGGCAGGTGGTGCTTGATCCAGCGCACCGCCTCGATGAAGTCGACCGCGTAGTTGTCGTGCTCTTCGATGCCGGTGGCGATGGCGAAGATGTTGGGATCGAAGATGATGTCTTCGGGCGGAAAACCGGCCCCGCCTTCAGCCACCGGCCGGGTGAGCAGCGTGTAGGCACGCTCGCAGATCTCGGTCTTGCGCGCGTAGGTATCGGCCTGGCCCTTTTCGTCGAAGGCCATCACGATGACCGCCGCGCCATACTGCCGGCACAGCCGCGCCTGACGCAGGAACTCGGCCTCGCCTTCCTTCATGGAGATGGAATTGACCACGCCCTTGCCCTGGATGCACTTCAGGCCGGCTTCGATCACGCTCCACTTGGAGGAGTCGAGCATGATCGGCACGCGCGAAATGTCCGGTTCGGAAGCGATCAGCTTGAGGAAGCGCTCCATGGCGGCCATGGAGTCGAGCATCGCCTCGTCCATGTTGATGTCGATGATCTGGGCGCCGTTTTCCACCTGCTGGCGGGCGACGGCCAGCGCGTCGTCGAAGCGGCCTTCCAGGATCATGCGCGCGAAGGCGCGCGAGCCGGTGACGTTGGTACGCTCGCCGACGTTCACGAACAGGCTGTCGGCACCGACGTTGAAGGGCTCCAGGCCGGACAGGCGCATCTTGCGCTCGGGGCTGGGCACGCGACGCGGCGGCACATCGGCCACCGCCTGCGCAATCGCGGCAATGTGCGCCGGCGTGGTGCCACAGCAGCCGCCGACGATGTTGAGCAGGCCCGACTCGGCCCATTCACGGATCGCGCCGGCCAACTCCTCGGGCGTCTCGTCGTAGCCGGTGGGCGACAGCGGATTGGGCAGGCCGGCGTTGGGGTGGGCAGACACCTGGGTGTCGCACAGGGTGGACAGCTCCTCGACGTACTGGCGCAACTCCTTGGCACCCAGCGCGCAGTTGAGGCCGAAGGAAATCGGTCGCGCATGGGCGAGCGAATTCCAGAAAGCTTCCGCCGTCTGCCCGGACAGGGTGCGGCCGGACGCGTCGGTGATGGTGCCGGAGATCATCACCGGCAGGCGGTGGCCGCCGTTGCGCTCCAGTTCGGCAAACAGCTTTTCGATGGCAAACACCGCCACCTTGGCGTTGAGCGTGTCGAACACCGTCTCGATGAGCAGCAGGTCGGCGCCGCCCTCGATCAGACCGCGCGCGGCATCGTAGTAGTCTTCCATCAGCGCGTCGAAGCTGATGTTGCGGTAGCCGGGGTCATTCACGTCGGGCGAGATCGACAGCGTGCGAGAAGTGGGGCCGATCACCCCGGCCACGAAACGCGGCTTGCGCGGGTCGCGCGCGGTGTATTCGTCGCACAGCCTGCGCGCCAGCGCAGCCCCCGCCACATTGATCTCGTAGGCACATGCCTCCAGGCCATATTCGGCCTGCGACACCCGGGTGCCGTTGAAGGTGTTGGTCTCGATGATGTCGGCACCGGCCTCCAGATAGGCGCGGTGGATTTCGGCGATGACTTCGGGCCGGGTGAGCACCAGCAAGTCGTTGTTGCCCTTCAGGTCGCGGGGGTGCTCAAGAAAGCGCTCGCCCCGGTAGTCGCGCTCGGAGAGCTTGTACTGCTGGATCATGGTGCCCATGGCACCGTCGAGCACGAGAATGCGCTCGGACATCAGGGCGTGGAGTTCTTGGCTGCGATCGGCTTGCATGGCGGTTTCCTGAACGGCGTGGAGCATGAATGGCCGGGGGCTGGAAAGTGCGCCTGCACACAAGGACGGAGGAACAGCGGCAGCACAAACCCGGCCGGACCGGTTTGTGAGCGCCGTTGTTTCGACTGCCGAGCCTGGCCCGGTCAACAGCGGGTCGCAGCGCTCCTCGGCAAGAGGCGGATTCTAGCGCTTGGGCGGCAACACTGCAAAGCCTGCGGCCCGAGGCATCACCACGCGCAGATTGCCAAAAAAAACAATTGGTGCCATATTGACACCATTCTTCAACCTCTCGGAGTGACCGACCATGTTGCGCAAGCGTGCGAATCATCCGGAGAAGGGCCGGATTACGGCCAGGGTTCCCCTGGACGTACAGGAAACGATCCAGCGCGCGGCGGCGCTGACCGGCATCCCCGTGAACGCGTATATCGTTCAGGTGGTGCATCAGCATGCCCAGGCATTCATCGACCGCCATGAAATGAAGAACATCGCCCTCTCCGAACGGGACTCGGAGTGGTTTCTGGAGCAGTTGGCGAAGCCACGTTCCCCGAACGCGAAGCTGAAGAAGGCACTGACCAGATACCGTGAGGCCGTTGATGTCAACGAAGATTCACCCACTCTCCAGGCTGCCGAAGGCACTTCTTGATGCACGCTCAGGCTTCGACTGCGGCACGCCCGCGCTGAACCAATATCTGGCACAGCAGGCCGCGCAGCACGAGGCGAGAAATGTCACCCGCACAACCTGCGCGGAAATCGGCGGCACACTGGCGGGCTACTACGCGTTGACCAATGCGACGGTAGACGTCCGCGCGCTCTCGCCCGCTGTCATCAAAAAATACCGCTTGCCCACCCACTTGCTCCCCGTGATTCGCCTGGCACGCCTGGCCGTCGACAGGCGTTTTCAGGGCCAGGGGCTGGGGCAAACCCTGCTGATCGATGCCATGTCGAAGGTCATGCGGGCAGCAGAGTTGTCAGGCTGCATCGGCCTGGTCGTCGATGCCAAGGACAACAGGGCCGCCGGGTTCTACGAGGGATTCGGGTTTCGCCGTGCGCCGGAAAACGGTTTGTTGCTGTTCATGCCACTGCCGGAGATTCAGGAGCTGCTCAAGGGTCCCTCACCTGCATCAAATCATTCAGAATGATTTTTCTGGCATGCCGATTGCGTGCACACATTCTTTTGACATACATCAACAAAATGACAGCGACAAGCTGTTCAAATACCGACCGACCCAGAGCGGGTCGGAAGCAAAACATCCACCATTCAAATCGAGAGGAGATTGCAGAAGATGTCTTTGATTACCTGGAGCGAAGAGCAGTTCGGCACCAAAGTCAGCGCCCATGACCAGGAACACCAGGCGATTTTTGCGGCGCTCAACGACCTGCACAGCTCGGCCGAAGGCGGTGACCGCGCACAGACCGGTCAGAACCTCGACAAGCTGCTCGGCATCGTGAAGGAGCACTTCGCCTCCGAAGAGCAGAACCTCGCCAAGATCGGCTATGACGGTCTGGATGCCCACAAGGCCGAGCATGACAACCTGCTCAACACCTGTAGCGACCTGCACGCCAAGTTCAGCGCTGGCGAGGCAGAAATCACCGCTGAGACCACCGGCTTCCTGAAGGAATGGCTGACCAAGCACATTCCCACCGTCGATCGCAGCTACAGCGAGCCGATGAACACCGCCGGCATCAACTGATGCACTGAGCGGCGCACGCCGTCACCGTGCCGGCCACCCACCACGAGAGTGACCGGATGACGTTTCCGGGCCTTACCACCAGAAGGGGTAAGGCCCGGGGCCATGATAGGGGTAGCGCGGCCAGCCCCAGCCCAGCCCCCAGTAAGCACCACCGCCCGAACCGTAGCCCAGGCCAAAGCGCCAGTCCCCGGCGGGGTATTCGTGGCTTTCACTGGTGCGCAGCACCTTGCCCTCCACAAAATGCACATTGAAGCGGGTTGCACTCACCCCCTGCATCGTGCGCTCGATGTTCCAGTCCCACACTTCCTCGCCCGAATTCGAGAAACGCTGCACCGAACGCTCGGCCCCCAGCAGGCGCCGCACCTCGTCCTGCGTCAGACCGGGGCGCACCCGGGCCAGATGCGAGCGCGACAGCGCATCGTACTGCTCGCGCACCTTGCCATCGCGGTCGACGGTGAACATCCAGCACTGCGTGCCGAAAGGCTGAGTGGCGTATTCAAAGGTGCGGGTGCCGTCCGGATTGTTCCAGATGCGGGTCGGCTTGCCGTGGTGCAGCACCACCTCGGCCTCGGTCAGCAGGACGCGCGGCGGCGTCATGGCGCACCCGCTCAGCCACCCGGCCACGCACAGCACCAGCAGCCAGCGCGTCCATGATTGTTGATGCGTGCTCATCGTCGGTTTCTCCTTGCGGCTCATGCAATGCGGTTGCAGGCGCCCGCCCTCGTGGCGCCGGGGGGGGGCGGTGCATCAGGGCGACAGGCGCTCGCGCAGCCAGCGGCCATCGTCCTGCAGACGGTAGGCAATCCGGTCGTGCAGGCGTGAAGCCCGGCCCTGCCAGAACTCCCAGTAATCCGGCTTCAGCCGGAAGCCCCCCCAGTGCGGCGGACGCGGGGGCTTGAGACCGAACTTGAGGCCATACTCCGCCGCACGCGCCACAATCACCCCACGGTTGGCAATCACTTCGCTCTGGTGCGAAGCCCAGGCGCCAATCCGGTGGTTCAGCGGCCGGCTGGCGAAGTAGGCATCCGACTCCTCCGCCGACACCTTCTCTACCCGGCCTTCGATGCGGACCACCCGCTCCAGCTCGACCCAGTGAAACTGCAGCGCGGCAAACGGATGGGCCGCCAGCTCGCGCCCTTTCCGGCTGGCGTAGTTGGTGAACCACACGATGCCCTGCGCATCGTAATGCTTGATGAGCACGGGGCGGGTGGAAGGACGGCCGTGTTCACCGACGGTGGCCACGGTCATCGCATTCGGTTCGGCCACCCCGCTTTTCAGGGCATGGGCGAACCACTCGCGAAACTGCTCCAGCGGCTCGTTGGCCACCTCATGTTCTTCCAGCGCACCGAGCTCATAACTCTTGCGCAGATCGGCCAGCGGCTTGTCTGTCATGACACACTCCAGGCAGGAAGGGGCCGGCCTGATCCGGCCCGGGTTGGGGTTGGGATTGAACCTGTTATTCGCCCATTCTACGCCGCACTGCACACACCGGGCAGCAGGTTCGCTACCATGCAGCCTGCGCACGCCCTCGTCGACAGGCCTGAAGCACACCAGCGCACCGACACACGTGCCCAACACACGCACACCGACGCCAGCCATGACGCCAGCACACCACCGCCCGAGCGCCCCACCCCTCGCCCCCCTGCCCTGTCCCGGCCAGCCGGCACAGCTGGAAGTGCGTGAGCTGAGCCGGCGCTTTGGCGGTGTCGAGGCCCTCGCCTCGGTGTCGCTGAGCCTGCAGGCGGGCGAGATTCATGGCCTGATCGGCCCCAACGGCGCGGGCAAGACCACCCTGTTCGACGTCATCACCGGTTTTTGCCAGCCCGACCACGGCACGGTACTGCTCAACGGCCAGCCCCTGCCGCTGGGCCGGCCGGAGCGCATTGCGCGGCAGGGCCTGGCGCGCACCTTCCAGAACCTGCGCGTGTTCCGCGAGCTGAGCGTGCTCGAGAACGTGCTGGTCGGCACGCACCGTCACGGTCGCGCCGGCGTGCTGGCGAGCCTGTGCGGGCACGCGGGCGGGCGCACCGAAGAACAGGCCTTGCTGCAGCGCGCACGGGACTGCCTCGCTTATGTGGGCCTGGCCGGGCGGGCCGGCGACGTGGCACACAGCCTGTCGTATGGCGATCAGCGGCGTCTGGAGATTGCCCGCGCCCTGGCGGTCGGCCCCGCCCTGCTCGCGCTGGACGAGCCCGCCGCCGGCATGAACCCGAGCGAAACCCGCGCCTTGCGCACCCTCATCGAACGCATTCGTGGCGACGGCGTGACCGTGTTGCTGATCGAGCACGACATGCCACTGGTACGGCAAGTGTGCGACCGGATCAGCGTGCTCGATGCGGGCCGCTTGATTGCACAGGGCACGCCCGCCGAGGTGATACGCCATCCACAGGTCATCGAAGCCTATCTGGGACGCAACCATGCCGCACATGCCTGACACTGGCCCCGCCGCACCCTTGCTGCAGGTGACCGCCCTGACGGTGCACCACGGCAAGCTGCCGGCGGTGCATGGCCTCAGCCTGAGCCTGCAGGCCGGGCAGGTGGGCTGCCTGATCGGTGCGAACGGTGCCGGCAAGAGCAGCACCCTGAACGCGCTGGCCGGCAGCCTGCCATCGCACGACGGGCGCATCGGCGGACGCCTGCTGTTCGACGGCCAGGACGTAACCGGCTGGCCGGCCCACACACGGCTGCGCGCCGGCATCGCGCTGGTGCCGGAGGGGCGCGGTATTCTCGCTCAGCTCAGCGTGCTCGAAAACCTGCAACTGGGCGCATACGCCCGGAGCGACAGCCCCGCCGTGCGCGAAGACATGGAGCGCCTGCTCACCCGCCTGCCACGCATCCGCGAGCGTCTTGCGCAGCAGGCGGGCACCCTGTCGGGAGGCGAACAGCAGATGCTGGCGATTGGCCGCGCCCTGCTCGCACGGCCCCGCCTGCTGCTGCTCGATGAACCCTCGATGGGGCTGGCGCCGATCATGGTCGAACAGGTGTACGCCCTCATCGACGACATTCGCCAGCAGGGCGTGACCCTGCTGCTCGTCGAGCAGAACGCCGGCCTGGCCCTGTCGCGGGCCGACCGCGCCTGGGTGCTGGAATCCGGCCGCTGCGCGCTGGAAGGCAGCGGCAGCGCACTGCGCGACCATCCGGCCGTGCGCAGTGCCTATCTGGGCGAAGAAACCCCGCACGAACGGCATGAGGACGCAAACCGCGCTTAAATTGCGTATATTGCGGCCCTGCCCCCAGGCCCCGGCGAACCCACTTTCGACAGGAGCACAGCCTCAAATGAAGCACCTCACCCCGCGCGAAGCGCACGCCTTCCTGCAACAAAACCCGCACGCCCTGCTGATCGACGTACGCAGCGAAATCGAATACCTCTTCGTCGGTCACCCGGTGGGCGCCATCCATGTTTCGTGGAACGACGGCCCGGACTGGGAGATCAACCCGCACTTCGTGGGCGAAGTGAAGAAGCTGGCCGGCGAAAGCGGCGAGCGGCCGGTGCTGCTGATCTGCCGCAGCGGCAACCGCTCGGAAACGGCCGGCGAAGCCCTGCTCGCCGCCGGCTTCAGCAACGTCATCAACATCACCCACGGCTTCGAGGGCGACCTGGACGACAGCCACCACCGCAACTCGGTGAATGGCTGGCGCTGCGACGGCCTGCCCTGGGAACAGTGCTGAACGCGACGCAGCCTCAGCCCTGTCGCGTCCGCCGCATCCACCACAGGAAGCTCAGCAGACCAAGCGCCAGGAAGCTCGCCATGCCCACGCTCAGGGTGAAGGGCGTGGCCCACAGCATGGGGGCGATCAAACCGGCCGAGGCGGCATTCACCCCGACCTGAAGAAAGCTCTGGCAGCTTGAAGCCAGCCCCCGGCGCGACGGGAAAAGGTCGAGCGCAAGCAGGGTCAGGCTGGGCATCGCCAGCGCCATGCCAAACGTGTATACCGCCACCGGCACGACCGACCACGGCAGGGTTGCCGGCATCAGACCGGCATGCACCAAATTGGTGAGCGCCGCGAGCAACATCACCCCATAGCCGACCAGGATGGCCTTCTTCGGCGACCAGTGCCCGGCCACCCGCCCCGACACCATGGAGCCGCCCACCAGCCCGAGCACCGTGGGACCGAACAGCCACGCAAAGCCGGTTTCCCCCACGCCCAGATGTGTCATCAGATACACCGGGGCGGACAGCACATACACGAAGAAACCATTGAAGTTGAGCGCCAGCGAACCGGCCAGCAGCAGGAAGGCGCCCGCAGTGAGCACCTGCACATAAGCCCTGCCCAGCCGCCCCGGATGCAGTGAATGGCGGTCTTCCGGCTTGAGCGTTTCCGGCAGCTGCCGCCAGGTGGCCCACGCCAGCACGCCGGCAAACAGCGCCAGGAAGATGAAGACCGAGCGCCAGCCTGCAAGCACCAGCAACGCGCCGCCAATGATCGGCGCCACGGCCGGTGCAATCGCGAAAATCATCATCACCCGCGACATCAGGCGCTGGGCCTGGGCGCCGTCGAACAGGTCGCGCACCACCGCCCGGCCCACAATCATGCCGGCCCCGCCGGAAGCACCCTGCAAGGCCCGCCCCAGCCACAGCCACTCGATGGAACTGGCCAGCGCGCAGACCAGCGAGGCGAGGGCGAACACCAGGGTGGACACGATGATGATGTTGCGCCGCCCGAAGCGGTCGGCCAGCGCCCCGTGCCACAACGCCATGAGGGCGAAAGTCGCCATGTAGGCCGTGAGCGTCTGCTGCACCTCCAGCTGGCTGGCCGACAAGGCTTCGGCCATGGCCGGGAAGGCCGGCAAATAGGCATCGATGGCAAAGGGTCCGATGGCGGCCAGCGCAGCAAGCAGCAGGGCCAGCCGTGAGGATGAGGCAGGCATGGGGACATCCGTACGAAATGCCGATGATAACGCCCCGCCACCCGGCTCGCGGGAACAAAACGTTACCCCTGCACCGCCCCATGCAGGCGGGATTGCAGCCGTTCAGCTGCCCACGCCCAGGGTGCGGCGGTACTGGATGGCCTCGGCCACGTGGGGGGTGCCGATTTCGTCGGCGCCCCCCAGATCGGCAATCGTGCGGGCAACCTTGAGGATGCGGTGATATGCGCGCGCCGACAGCTGCAGGCGCTCCACCGCCTGGGCGAGCAGGGTTTGCCCGGCCGGGACGGGGGTGCACCAGGCCTGTACCCCGGCGGCATCGAGCTGGCTGTTGGGCCCTTGCTGGCGTGCGCGCTGACGCGCCCAGGCCGTTGCCACCCGTGCGCGCACCGTGGCGGAAGACTCGCCCTGCGGCCGGGCCTGCAGGGCGAGCGGGTCGATCAGGGGCACTTCGACAACGATATCCATGCGATCGAGCAGCGGGCCGGAGAGCTTGCCACGATAGCGTCGCACCTGCTCGGCGCTGCACCGGCAACGGTCCCCCGGCGCGCCCAGATAGCCGCAAGGGCAAGGGTTCATCGCGGCCACCAGCTGGAAGCGCGCCGGGTATTCGCTGCGTCGGCGGGCACGCGAAATGGTGATGCGGCCGGTTTCCAGAGGCTCGCGCAGGGCCTCCAGCACCCGGCGCTCGAACTCGGGCAATTCATCGAGGAACAGCACACCGTTGTGCGCCAGACTGATCTCGCCGGGGCGCGGGTTTGCGCCCCCGCCCACCAGCGCGGGCGCCGAAGCGGAGTGATGCGGCGAGCGAAACGGACGCTGCCGCCAGTGACGCAGGTCGAAGCAGCCTTCGATTGACTGGATCGAGGCGCTTTCGATGGCTTCGCGCTCGCTCATGTCGGGCAGCAGGCCGGGCAGGCGCTGCGCCAGCATGGACTTGCCCGTACCCGGCGGACCGAACAACAGCAGGGAATGCTGGCCAGCGGCGGCCACTTCCAGCGCCCTGCGCGCCAGCGCCTGCCCCTTCACATCGAGCAGGTCGGGCAATGACAGGCCCGGAACGCTACCGGGCGTGGCCACATGCGGGACCATCGGGGCATGGCCGTTCAGATGGGCCACCACCTGCAGCAACGAGCCGGCTGCCAGCAGGGTGCCGTGAGTGGCCAGCGCGGCCTCGTCGGCGTTGTCCTGCGGCAGCACCAGCGTGCGGCCATCGCGGGCAGCCGCCAGCGCCATGGCGAGCGCGCCGCGCACGGAGCGCAGTTGACCGTTGAGGGACAATTCTCCGGCAAATTCACAGTCGGCCAGGGCCGCGCCATCGACCTGCCCGGAGGCGATCAGGATGCCCAGGGCAATCGGCAGATCGAAGCGCCCGCCCTCCTTCGGCAGGTCGGCCGGGGCGAGATTCACCGTGATGCGCCGCTGCGGAAATTCGAACTGGGAGGTGACGATGGCGGCCCTCACCCGGTCGCGCGCCTCGCGCACCTCGGTGTCGGCCAGGCCCACCAGGTTGAATGCCGGCAGGCCATTGGCCAGATGCACCTCGACGGTGACTTCCGGGGCCTCCAGGCCGGCCAGCGCACGGGTTCGGATCAGGGCAAGCGACATGGCACGGTGCGTGGGAACGCCTTTGCATGGGAACAGGCGTCAGTGTAACGGCATCATGCCATTTGCAAAAGCGGGCCGCCTTGCGCGACCCGCCGGAGCCACTCCGGCTGTGGCCCCGCCCCGCGTGCGCTCAGTCCGCCTGCCCCGACGAGCGGGCTTCGTGCAGTTCGCGTTCCAGCGCGCTGACCCGCTCTTCCAGTTCGATGAGCTTCATGCGGGCATGCCCGAGCATGTCGCGCTGGATCTCGAACTCCTCGCGGGTGACCAGATCGAGGCGGGAAAACGCCGAGCCCATCACCGCACGCACATTTTTCTCGATGTCGCGCGCGGGACCGCTGGCCGCCAGTTCGGAAAGCTTTGCACTGATCTCGTCAAAAATCCTTGGGGTTGTCATCTGATATGCCTTGTTTCGGGTGATTGGAGATGCCCTGCATTGTAGTCGCAAGCCCGCCGCCCCGGCAGGCGGCATGCCTTGCGCCGCAGTCGTGCGCAGCCTGCACCAGCATGGTGCAGAAACCGTGCATGCCTGCCCGCAAAACGTGGTTACAGCCTGTCACGAGCCTGCAAACGTCTTCGCAAAAAAC
This sequence comes from Rhodocyclaceae bacterium, assembly GCA_041678045.1. Classification (GTDB taxonomy): domain Bacteria; phylum Pseudomonadota; class Gammaproteobacteria; order Burkholderiales; family Rhodocyclaceae; genus UBA2357. The sequence continues at coordinate 42,237 of JBAYOV010000023.1, read as the reverse complement.
AACAAAGTGCTGTTATTGAACGTTTTTTTAACGCTGGCACAGTTTCTGCAATGCAACAAACCGTGAGCATGCTGATTCTGGAGAACACCCATGCACAGCTTGTATCCGACTTCCACTCTCGCCGATGACAGGAGAACGTCATGAAACTGGTCAGCGCAATCATCAAACCCTTCAAGCTGGACGAAGTCCGCGAAGCCTTGTCCGCCATTGGCGTGCAGGGCATCACCGTGATCGAGGTCAAGGGCTTTGGCCGACAGAAGGGCCACACCGAACTGTACCGGGGTGCCGAGTACGTCGTGGACTTCCTGCCCAAGGTCAAGATCGAGGTCGCCGTGAAGGCCGACATCCTCGACCAGGTCATCGAAGCCATCGAGAAATCGGCCGCCACCGGGAAGATCGGTGACGGGAAGATTTTCGTCTTCGATCTTGAACAGGCCATCCGCATCCGCACCGGCGAAACCGGCGCGGACGCTCTGTAAACTTCAGGGAGTCCCGATCATGCACGCACTACTCAAAAGCCTGCTGGCGGTGGCCGCCGCCAGCGCAACCGCTCCGGTACTGGCCGCCGAAACGGTGGAAAGCCTGGGCGCCAACGTATTCCATCTGCAGTATGCGATGGACACCTTCTATTTCCTGATTTGCGGCGCGCTGGTGATGTGGATGGCCGCCGGCTTCTCGATGCTGGAAGCGGGTCTGGTCCGCTCCAAGAACACCGTCGAAATTCTGACCAAGAACCTCAGCCTGTTTTCGGTGAGCTGCATCATGTACCTGATCTGCGGCTACGCAATCATGTACGGCGGCGGCTTTCTGCTGTCGGGCATCGATGGCGGCGAATCGCTGGTCGATGATGCGATGGCTGCATTTGCCGAACGTGAAGGCGATTTCGCGGGCGATTCGGTGTATTCCGGCGCCTCGGACTTCTTCTTCCAGGTGGTGTTCGTGGCCACGGCCATGTCCATCGTGTCCGGTGCGGTGGCTGAGCGCATGCGCCTGTGGGCCTTTCTGGCGTTCGCCGTGGTCATGACCGGTTTCATCTATCCGATGGAAGGGGCCTGGACCTGGAACGGCGACGATGTGTTCGGCCTGTACAACCTGGGCGATCTGGGCTTCTCCGACTTTGCCGGCTCGGGCATCGTGCATATGGCCGGTGCGGCTGCCGCGCTGGCGGGTGTCATTCTGCTGGGCGCCCGCAAGGGCAAGTACGGCCCCAACGGCGAAGTGCGTGCCATTCCCGGCGCCAACCTGCCGCTGGCCACGCTGGGCACCTTCATCCTGTGGATGGGCTGGTTCGGCTTCAACGGCGGTTCGGTGCTCAAGCTGGGCGACATCGGCAACGCCAACGCCGTGGCCATGGTGTTCCTGAACACCAACACAGCCGCCGCCGGTGGCGCGATTGCCGCCATGATCGTATCCAAGATCATGTTCGGAAAGGCTGACTTGACCATGCTGCTCAACGGTGCCCTGGCCGGTCTGGTAGTGATCACGGCCGAACCCTCCACCCCCACGCCGCTGCTTGCCACCCTGTTCGGCGCTGCCGGCGGTGTGCTGGTGGTGCTGTCGATCACCCTGCTCGACAAGTTCCGTATCGACGACCCGGTGGGCGCCATTTCGGTGCATGGCAGCTGCGGGCTGCTCGGCCTGTTGCTGGTGCCGGTGACCAATGGCGACTCGACCTTCTTCGGCCAGATCGTGGGCGCCATCACCATCTTCGTGTGGGTGTTCGTGTGCAGCCTGATCGTGTGGAGCATCCTGAAGGCCTTCATCGGCATCCGCGTGAGTGCCGAGGAAGAATACGAAGGGGTCGACCTGACCGAATGCGGCCAGGAAGCCTACCCGGAATTTGTAAGCAAATAATCCGCAACACGCCGGCGCGCTCACTATAATCGTGCGCCGGCGCTGCAACCCGGCTCAATCCAAGGAGAATCAATCATCATGCGCAAGACCTTCATCGCTGCAAGCGTCCTTTCTGCCACCGCCCTGCTGGGCAGCAACCTGGCCCTCGCCGAGAGCCCGATCAGCGGCAACGTCACCTTCGTGTCCGATTACATTTCGCGGGGCGTGAGCTACAGCGCCGGCAAGCCGGCCATCCAGGGCAGCCTGGACTACACCCATGCCAGCGGCTTCTATGCCGGCATCTGGGGCTCGAGCGTGTCCGACAAATCGCTCGGCGACATCGGCTCGAACGGCATGGAAATCGACGTGTATCTGGGCTACGCCGGCGAAGTCGGCGCATTCGGCTACGACATCGGCGCCGTCCGCTACATCTACCCGAGCGACCTGAGCAGCAGCGACACCGACTCGACCGAACTGTACATCGGCATGAGCTGGGAGTTTCTCGGCCTGTCCTATGCGCGTGACATCGATCTGGACACCAACTATCTGGAGCTGACCGCCTCGTATGAAGTCATGACCGATCTGTCGCTCGACATGAGCGTGGGCTACATGGATCCGGACGAAGGCGAAACCAGAACCGACTGGAGCATCGGCGTGACCAAGAACTACGCCGACATCGACTTCGGCCTGCACTACGTGGATTCCAACCGCAGCGGCGACTACTCCGATGTCGACAACGCCGTGGTGCTCTCGATCAGCAAGAGTTTCTGACCAGGCAACAGGGGCCGGAGCAGTCCCTCTCCTCGCTGCAACGGCCGGCGGACACCCAAGGGTGTCCGTTTTTCATGTGGGCTGCGTTCAGCCGGCTGCGCGCGCAAAGGCGCGGTCGATCTCGGCGCGCAGCGCGTCGTAATCGCGGGTCACCGGGAACTGCGGGAATTCGCGCACCACGTTTTCCGGCGGATGGAACAGGATGCCGCCGTGAGCCTCGCCCAGCATCGCGGTGTCATTGTAGGAGTCACCAGCCGCGACGGTGGTGAAGTTCAGCTCCTTGAAGCGCCTCACCGCCTCCTGCTTCTGGTTGGGCATGCGCAGATGGTAATTCACCAGCATGCCCTGGTCGTCGGCTTCCAGGCTGTGGCAAAACAGCGTGGGCCAGCCCAGCTGACGCATCAGCGGATGGGCAAACTCGTAGAAGGTGTCGGACAGGATCACCACCTGATACTGCTCGCGCAACGCATCCAGAAAGTCCCGTGCGCCCTGCATCGGCCCCATTTCGGCAATCACCGCCTGAATGTCGGGCAGCCCCAGGCGGTGCTTGGCCAGAATGTCGAGGCGATACTTCATCAGCACATCGTAGTCGGGCTCATCGCGGGTGGTACGACGCAGCTCGTCGATGCCGGTCCGCGCGGCAAATTCAATCCAGATTTCAGGAACCAGCACCCCTTCGAGGTCCAGACAAACGATTTTCACGACAAGCATCCCGGGTGAGTTGAAAGTGGCCGGATTCTAAAGCAATTAACGTGAAACAACACCGCCCGCAGCCAGCCCGCACCGCTGGCGGTGAGCCCGCACCGCTGGCGGTGAGCCCGCACCGTTCGTGGTGAGCCTGTCGAACCACGCCCGCCCTCACGCCTCGCCGATGGCCTCCAGGCTTTCCTCGATCTCCAGCCAGCCCAGCTCGGCCTGTTCGATTTCGGCGCTCAACTCGGCCTGACGCTTGAGCAGTTGCTGCAGCAGCTCGGATTGCCCGCCTTCATACAGGGCCGGATCGGCCAGGCGCTGGTCGAGCAGGTTCTTTTCCTGCTGCCAGGCGGCGAGCTTGCGCTCGATCTGCTCGCGCGCCTTCACCAGCGGACGACGGGCTGCCAGACGCGCCTGACGGTCGCTGGCGGCCTGTTCGCGCTCGGCCTTGCGTGCAGCCTTGTCGGCGGTGCGGTCGGGGCACTGCGCGGCCACGGCTTCGGCACTGCGCCGGGCGGCCAGCCAGTCGCGGTAATCCTCCAGATCGCCCTCGAACACCGTCACCCGTCCCTCATCGACCAGCAGAAAACGGTCGCACGTGGCACGCAGCAGAGCGCGGTCGTGGGACACCAGCACCATCGCGCCGTCAAAATCCTGCAGCGCCAGGGTGAGCGCGTGGCGCATTTCCAGATCCAGGTGGTTGGTCGGCTCATCGAGCAGCAGCAGATTGGGCTGTTGCCAGATCAGCAGGGCCAGCGCCAGCCGGGATTTCTCTCCCCCGGAAAAACTGCCACAGGGGGTGAGTGCGCCATTCGCCGCCGCGTCGCCCTGGGTTTCGCTGCGGAAGTCGAAGCCCCCCAGATAATCGCGCAGCACCTGCTCGCGGGCCTGCGGGTCGAGCCGGGTCATGTGCTGCAGGGGCGACTCATCCGGCCTCAGGGTTTCGAGCTGATGCTGGGCAAAATACCCGCTCACCAGCCCCTTGCCTTCACTGCGCGAACCGGCACTCAGACCGAGCTGCCCCGCCAGCAGCTTGATCAGCGTGGATTTGCCTGCCCCATTGCGGCCCAGCAGGCCGATGCGCTCGCCGGGGCGCAGCGTGAGGCGTACCCCGCCCAGCACCTGCTTGTCGCCATAGGCCACGGCACCATCCTCGATCTGCAACAGCGGATCGGGTGCGGCTGGGCACGCCCGAAAACTGAAGCTGAACGGGGTGTCGACATGCGCTGCGGCAATCCGCTCCATGCGCTCCAGCGCCTTGATGCGGCTCTGCGCCTGACGCGCCTTGGTGGCCTTGGCGCGGAAGCGGCGGATGTAGTCTTCGATGTGCGCAATCTCGCGCTGCTGGCGCTCGAACAGGGACTGCTGTTGCGACAGCCGCTCGGCGCGCTGACGCTCGAAATCGGAGTAACCGCCGGAATACAGCGTGAGGCGCTGCTGCTCCACATGGGCGACGTGGCTCACGCAGGCATCGAGAAACTCGCGGTCGTGCGAGATCAGCAGCAGCGTGCCGCGATAATCGCGCAGCCACTGCTCCAGCCACAGCACCGCATCCAGATCGAGGTGGTTGGTGGGCTCGTCGAGCAGCAGCAGGTCGGAACGGCACATCAGCGCCTGCGCAAGATTGAGCCGCATGCGCCAGCCGCCGGAGAAGTCCGCCACCGGGCGCTCGATGTCGGCCGGCAGAAACCCCAGCCCGTCCAGCAGGGCCGCCGCACGCGCACGCGCCGCATAGCCGCCGATCTCGCCCAGCCGCGCATGCAGCTCGCCGATGTGCGCGCCATCATGAGCCGCCTCGGCCACCGCCAGGGCCTGTTCGATGTCGCGCAGCTCGCGGTCGCCATCGAGCACATAGTCGATGGCCGGCTGCGCCACCCCGGGGGTTTCCTGCGCCACATGGGCAATCACCCAGGCGGGCGGCATTTCGAGGTCGCCCTGATCCTGATGCAGCTGACCACGCAGCAGGGCGAACAAACTGGACTTGCCGGAGCCGTTCGCCCCGGTCAGGCCGACTTTCCAGCCGGGGTGAATCTGCAGGCTGGCGCCATCGATGAGCACCTTGGCACCGCGAGCGAGACGAAGATTGCGAAACTGGATCACTTGAGCGCTTGTCCGGGCAAAAGCGTTATTCTACGCAAGCCCTCCGCTTTCTCGTCTTCTGTCGCTCATGCCCCCTATGCCCTCCCTCCTGCGCCAGCCCTCACACCGCCCGGCTTTTTCCCTCCAGCGTTCCCGCAGCGCAGCCGTCCTGCTCGCCGCAAGCCTGCTGTTCATCCTCCCGGCGCAGGCCGGCAGCCCCGCCGGCAGCACCGATGAGCCCGCGCGCATCGCGGCCTTGCGCGAACAGGCCCGCCAGCTGCGCGATACTGCCGAAGCGCGCTTCCGGGCCGCCGAGCCCGCCTGCTACGAACGCTTTCTGGTGAATCGCTGTCTGGACCAGGCCCGCGAGGCCAGGCTGGCCGACATCGCCCGCGCCCGTGCGCTGGAGATCGAAGCCAGCCAGCTGACGCTGGCACGCAAGCAGCGCGCCTTTCTGGAGCGCCATGGCGAACCGGCCACAGCGACACGCCCCCCCGACGGCGCCGCCATTCCCGCACCGCTTGCGCTGCCCGAACCCGCCGACGACAGCGCGGTTGAAGCCCTCCGCGCCGCCCGCGAAGCCGCCGCCCGCCGTGCCGAAGCAGAACAACGCGCCCGGCAGGCGACGCTCGACGCCGAACGCACCGAAGCACGCATCCGCGCCGAAGCCGCCGCAGCCGAACGCGCGGAACGGGCCGCACGAGACCGGGAACGCTACGACGAACGACTGCGCAAACACGCCGCCGAGGCCGAACAAAACACCCAGCCCATCCCCTCAGGCACACCTGCGGACAGCCTGCGCTGACGTTTCATTCGGGTTGCAGCGGACGAAAATAACCCTTGATGCAGGCGGGGTTGATGATGGCGATCTGGATATGGTTCTGCGCCCGAAAACCTGCTCCCTGATACAGTTCGTCGGCCTCCGGAAAAGGTGAGCGGACCGAGTCGTAAGGGGGCTGGCCATGCTGTTTGCGATAATCATGCAGGGCCTGGATCACTTGGCAGTCCAGCTCTCGGTTCAAACGGTCACGTCCGCCGGTATTACGCTCAAGCTCAAAGCCGGCCTGTGCATAAAGGTCACGCAGTGTCCTGTAAGCTTGGGCAACCTCATCCAGACCGGTACGGGTCGTCAAGTCCAGACACAGGCCCAGATCAAGCACCGCGCCAACCACGTCGGGATCGGCGATCGGTTGCTTCGGATTCCCGTTTTCCGCCCACTCCAGCGCCCGCTGGGGGTCGTTTTCCCAGAAATAGATGCCGTGCCCCAACCATTCGTTCTTGCCCTGGGAGGGGATCAGGTGGGCGCGTTTTCGCTGACCAACGAGCTTATTGACGGTCTTTCTGCTTGTACCGTGAAAACCAAGCACCAAACCGGGGCGCCGCTGGTAAAGTATCCAGCGATCAGCCACTGATCAGTCGCCTCAGCTTTCCATTCTTTCCAAGCACGCCAATGCGGCGCAGCGCAGCACGCGCTGCCTCGGGCGTGGCCGTCACCTCCCTGCGGTACTGCTCCATATCCTCAAGAAGGGCCTTGCCGGACAGCACGCGCTGATCCTGGCGCTCCTGCCGCTCACTGCCTGCCTTCATGTCAAAATCTCCTTGAACGCACATGTAATTGTGGCACATCCCGCAAGCTGTCACCCGCCTTCAGGCGGACAGCGGCAGTGCGGTGTGATCGACCACCCGGCGCAGCACGAAGCTGGAGTGCACGCCGGTGACCCCAGGAATGCGGGTGATGCGGTTGAGCAGCAGGGCCTGGTAGCCGTCCATGTCGGGCACCACGACCTTGAGCTGATAATCCGCGTCCTGCCCGGTAATCAGCAGACACTCCAGCACCTCCGGAATTGCGGCGATCTCGGCCTCGAAGCGGTCGAAGCGGTCGGGCGTGTGGCGGTCCATGGAAATATGGATCAGCGCCATCAGCGACAGCCCCAGCTTGCGGGCATCCAGCACGGCCCGGTAAGCGACGATCAGCCCGGCCTCTTCCAGCGCGCGCAGGCGCCGCAAACAGGCTGAAGGCGACAGGCTGATGCGCTCGGCCAGCTCCTGGTTGCTGATCCGTCCCTCACGCTGCAGCACCTCCAGCAGCTCGCGGTCGAAGCGGTCGAGTTGCATCATTTTTCCCCCGAAAAGCAATCAGTGACATTTTTTGCGGAAAATATCACATATCACGCAAGAATCCATTTAATGCAGCGCAATTCCGCGCCCATTTTGCAAGCTTATGTTCCGGACACACGCGTAGCATGTGTTACCTGAAATCCACGTTATCAGACAGAGGCCCGACCATGATGTTGTCCAACCCCGCCAGCAAGTACCGTCCCTTCCCCGCCATCGCACTCGCCGACCGCCAATGGCCGAGCCGGGTGATCGACAAGGCACCGGTCTGGATGAGCACCGACCTGCGCGACGGCAACCAGGCGCTGTTCGAGCCGATGAACGTGGAACGCAAGATGCGCATGTTCCGCACGGTGTGCGAGATCGGCTTCAAGGAGATCGAGGTCGGCTTCCCCTCCGCCTCGCAGACCGACTTCGACTTCGTGCGCCACCTCATCGAAGGCGGCCACATTCCGGAAGACGTCACCATCCAGGTGCTCACCCAGGCGCGCGAAGACCTCATCCGCCGTACCATGGAATCGGTGCGCGGCGCGCGACGCGCCATCGTGCACGTCTATAACGCCACCTCGCCGACCTTCCGCGAAGTGGTGTTCAACATGGACAAGCCGCAGGTGGTGGCGCTCGCGGTGTCGGCGGTAGGCCTCATCCGCGAGATCGGCGAGCAGATGCGCACCGAATGCGGCACCGAGATCGCCCTCGAATACAGCCCGGAAACCTTCTCCGCCACCGAACTCGAGTTCGCCAGGGAAGTGTGCGACGCGGTGACCGCCGCATGGGGCGCCACGCCGGACAACAAGGTCATTCTCAACCTCCCGGCCACGGTGGAAGTGTCCACCCCCAACATCTACGCCGACCAGATCGAGTGGATGCATCGCAACCTCGCCCGGCGCGACAGCGTGGTGCTCTCGCTCCACCCGCACAACGACCGTGGCACCGGCGTGGCCGCCGCCGAACTCGGCATGATGGCCGGCGCCGACCGGGTGGAAGGCTGTTTGTTCGGCAACGGCGAGCGCACCGGCAACGTGGACATCGTCACCCTCGCGCTCAACCTCTACACCCAGGGCATCCATCCCGGGCTCGATTTCTCCGACATCAACGCGGTGGCGCGCACCGTCGAGTACTGCAACCAGTTGCCCATCCACCCCCGCCACCCCTATGTGGGGGATCTCGTATTCACGGCCTTCTCCGGCTCCCACCAGGACGCCATCAAGAAGGGGTTCGCGGCTCAAAAGGCCGTCGGCGAACACACCTCGCCGTGGAACGTACCGTATCTCCCGATCGACCCGGCCGACGTCGGCCGCAGCTACGACTCGGTGATCCGCGTGAACAGCCAGTCCGGCAAGGGCGGCATCGCCTATTTGCTGGAGACCGAGTACGGCATCGTGATGCCGCGCCGCCTGCAGGTGGAGTTCTCGCGCGAGGTGCAGCAGGTCACCGACACGACCGGCGCCGAGATGAGCGCAGCCGACATCTGGGCCTTGTTCAGCCGCACCTACCTCGACACGGTGGAGCCGATGCGCTACATCGAGCACCACCTCTTCGAGCATGGCGAGGCACAGGGCATCCGCCTCGTCGTGGAGATCGCCGGCACCCGCCACCTGCTCAGCGGCGAAGGCAATGGCCCGATCGACGCAGCAGTGCATGCCCTGCGCGCAGCCGGCATGGGAGTGCAGGTGCGCAGCTTCGAAGAGCGCTCGATCACGCCCAGCGAGGACGGTGGCAATGCCCGGGCCTGCGCCTTCCTCGAACTGATGGCCGACCATGGCGACAGCACCGAGCGCTACGGCGTGGGCATGGATGGCAACATCGTCACCGCCTCGGTGAAAGCCATCGTCAGCGGCGTGAACAGACTCTACCCGGAAATCATGCGCCAGACTCTGGCCGCCTGAGGCCTGCGCCCGCGCCCGCAGCCCCCCGCGTTCATCCCGCTGTCACCGCGCCGCCCGCGCGTCCATGACATGCGGGACGCGCGCCGCACGCCCCCCGAAATCCGCCCCCTGCGGGCAGGTATCTTCCCGTGCGGCTCTTACGTTAGTATTAGGAAAACACCGCTTCGTTTCCTGATATGAACATGGCTGCAGGTGCCTTCCATGCCTAACTCCGGGGCGCCCGCGCGCGCCACCCCGACCGCCGGGCACGTCCCGGCGCAGTTGTTCGCAAGCCTGTTCGAGCAGTCCGACCAGATCGCGATCGTGCTCGATGCACAAGGCCGGGTCTGCGAAGCCAACAGCCAGTGCCTGGCCACGCTGGGCAGCCGGCGCGAGCACATGCAGGGCCAGGTGTTTCACGAAGGCGCCTGGCTGCCGCAGCCCTTGCACGAACCCATGCGCCTGCTGCTGCAACAGGCCGGCGAAGGCACGAGCGGAAGCATCGAACTGAAGCTGCTCACCCCGTCCGGCGAAGCGCGCATCGTGCTGTGCCATGCCTTGCCGGTCACGCTGGACGATGCCACCTATGTGGCACTCACTGGCGTGGACATCACCGCCCGCAAGGCCTGGGAGCGCAGGCTCACCGAACTGACCCGCCAGTTGCAGGACTCCAACGCCGAGCTGGAGCAGTTTGCGTATGTTGCCTCCCACGACCTGCGCCAGCCGCTGCGCATGATTCGCAGCTACATCCAGATGCTGGAGCGGCGCCTGAACGACAAGCTCGACGACGACACACGCCAGATGATGCACTACGCCAGCGACGGCGCAATACGGCTGGACCAGATGCTGGTGTCGCTACTCGAATACTCCCGGGTCGGGCGCAAGGGCGAGCCCATGGCGCCGCTCGACAGCCGCGCCGCGCTGGACGAAGCCCTGCGTTTCCTTGAACCCAGCATCCGGGAACAGGGCGCCTGTATCACCGTGAGCGGGGAATGGCCCGAGCTGGTCGCCAGCCGTGACGAATTCACCCGCCTGTTCCAGAACCTGATCGACAACGCAATCAAGTACCACGCACCGGACCGCCCCCCCGAAATCGGCATCGCGGTGGCCCCCACCCCCGACGCCTGGCAGTTCTGCGTCACCGACAACGGCATCGGCATCGACCCCGCCCAGTTCGACCGCCTGTTCCGGGTGTTCCAGCGCCTGCAAACCCGCGACAAGTACGAAGGCAGCGGCATCGGCCTGGCGGTGGCACGCAAGATCGTCGAACGCCACGGCGGTCGCATCTGGGTCGAGTCGGACGGCCCTGACCGGGGTTGTCATTTCTGTTTTTCGCTGCCGCGTTCGGCTGCCGGCGCGCAAAGCGGGCAATGAAGCACCACGCGAACCGCCGCTGGCCGACTGCGCTGCGCCCGGCGCTGCTGGGTCCGACGCTATGGGGTCTGATCCTGCTGCTGTCCTGCCTGCCCGGCCTCGCGCTGGCACTCGCCGACAAGCTGCCGCTGCACGAGGTGTTCGAAGAGCACGGCGTCAACATGCTGTGGATCGAGCCGGACTCCGGCCGCATCGTCGATGCCAATCCGGCTGCTGCGCGCTTTTTCGGCTGGTCGCGCGACACGCTGCGCAGCATGCACATCCAGCAGATCAACACGTTCACCCCTGAACAGGTGGCGGCAGAACGCAGGCTCGCCGAAACCGAGGGGCGCAATTACTTCATCTTCCGCCACCGTCTGGCCAGCGGCGAAATCCGCACCGTGGAAGTGCACTCCCGCCCCTTCCAGGTAGACGGCAGCCGCAAACTGCTGCTGTCCATCGTCAACGACATCACCCCCGGCCGCCACCAGGAAAACGACTTGTGGCACTACCAGGCCCGCCTGGAAGAAATGGTCGACGCCCAGGTGCGCGAGATCGAAGCCTCGCGCCGGGTACGCATGTGGATGATGATTGTCGCCCTGCTCGTGCAGGCAGTCGTCATCGCCCTGCTGGTGGTCAACATCCGCCGCCGGCACCGACTGGAAGTGGAACGCGAGCAACTGCTCGCCTCCCTGCAGGCGCGCAACCAGGAGCTGCACCGGCTGGGCGAGGTCATGGCCCACCACTTTCAGGAACCGGTGCGCCGGCTGGTGAGCTATGCCCAGCGCCTGCTGAAGCACTCGGAGCTGGCCAGCGATGAGGACAGCCGGCGCTCGCTGGGCTACATCGACACCCAGGCACGCCGCCTGTCGGCACTGGTGAGCGACGTGCAGCGCTACCTCGCCCTGGATCATGCCGAAGTGTGCAGCACCGCCACCAGCGACAGCGGCGAAGTGCTGCGCGCAGCCATGGCTGCGGCCGGCGAAAGCCTGGAGCAGGTCGAGCTGACGACGCTGACCCCAATGCCCAGGGTGCGCGTCCCCGAAAAACTGCTCAAGCAATTCTTTGCGATCCTGCTCGACAATGCCGTACGCTACCGTCACCCCGAGCGCCCGCTCAGGATCGAGGTCAGCGCCCGCCAGCGGGGCAACATCGCCTGCTTCCGCTTTGCCGACAACGGCACCGGCATCGAACCCGAGTACCGCGAACAGGTGTTCGGCCTGTTTCGCCGCCTGGTGCCGAGCGACCGCCCCGGCACCGGCATGGGGCTGGCCCTGGTGTACAAGATGGTGCAGCTTGCCGGTGGCCAGGTCCGCATCGAGGACGGGCTGGACGGCGGTGCCTGCGTGTATTTTGAACTGCCGATGGAAACCGGAACATGATGACTGCCCCCGATGCGCTGCGCACCCCCCTGAAGGTTCTGCTGGTCGAGGACGAGGAAGCCGACGCCAACCTGGTCCGCCTGGCCTTCGACGAAGGCCATGTGCTGGTCGAGGTCCATCACGTGCTCGACGGCGTGGAGGCCTTCGCCTTCCTGCGCCGTGAGCCACCTTACCCCGATGCGCCCACCCCCGACCTGATCCTGCTCGACCTCAACATGCCACGCATGGACGGACGGCAGTTCCTGCAGAAGATCAAGCAGACCGACCCGTTCATGCGCATTCCGGTGGTGGTGCTGACCACCTCGGATGCCGAAACCGACATGGTGGCGTCCTACTGCAGCGGAGCGGCCGGTTTCATTGTCAAACCGATGGACGTGAATGACTTCATCGACAAGGTGAAAGGCTTGGGCAATTACTGGATCACGGTGGTGAAACTGCCGGACAATGACTGAACCCGAATCGATGGTCGAGACCTACGCCGGCCCGCTCGGCACCGCACACATCCCCCGGGTGCTGCTCATCGAGGATGAGCCGGGCGACGCTGCGCTGATTCGCTGGCAACTTCTGGAGCGCGACCCCGACGCCTTCAGCGTGCAGGCGGTCGCCTCGCTGAGCGAGGCGGAGGCCCTGCTGGAAAGCGACCGCTTCGAGCCGGATGTGGTGCTGCTCGATCTGAACCTGCCCGACTCCACCGGCACCGCCACCGTGGAACGCTGCCGTGCACTGACCGAAGCGCCTATCGTGGTGCTCACCGGCCTGGACGATGTCGCCGCCACCCAGCTCGCCATCGAATCGGGCGCCGAGGACTATCTCGCCAAGGGCGTAGACCCCTCGTCGCTGCGCCGCGCGATACGTTATGCCCTGTTGCGCCATCACCGCGACACCGACGCCCGGCTGGCGGCAACGGTGTTCTCCCACGCCCGCGAAGGCGTGATGATCACCGATGCTCAGGGCAACATCATCGATGTGAACAAGACCTTCACCCGGCTCACCGGCTACAGCCGCGAGGAAGTCATCGGCCAGAACCCGCGCATCCTCAAATCGGGGCGGCACAGCCGGGCCTTCTACGCCTCGATGTGGCAAACCCTGACCCGCCACGACTACTGGTACGGCGAGATCTGGAACCGTCGCAAGGATGGCGAGCAGTTTGCCGAACTGCTCACGCTCAGCACCGTACGCGACCGCCGGGGCCGGATACGCTATTTCGTCGGCCTGTTTTCCGACATCACGCAGCAAAAGGAGCACGAACGCCAGCTCCGGCAAATTGCCCACTACGACGCCCTCACCGGCCTGCCCAACCGGGTGCTGCTGGCCGAGCGCCTGACCGGCGCCATGGAGCAGGCACACCGCCAGCAGCGGCGCCTGGCGCTGGCCTACATCGACCTGGACGGCTTCAAGGATATCAACGACCGTCACGGCCATGACACGGGCGACCGCCTGCTCGTGGCCCTGGCCGAACGCATGCGCCAGTGCCTGCGCGAGGGCGATACGGTGGCCCGTCTCGGCGGCGATGAATTCGTCGCCGTACTCAGCGACCAGGACGACCGCAGGAACCGCACGCTGATCGAGCGCCTGCTGGAAGCCCTCTCCGAGCCGGTCACCCTCGGCAACCAGGCACTGCAGGTATCGGGCAGCATCGGCATCACCTATTACCCGCAACAAGGCGACATCGATGCCGACCAGTTGCTGCGCCAGGCCGACCAGGCCATGTACCAGGCCAAACTGGCCGGCAAGAACCGCTATCACGTCTTCGATCTGGCACAGGACGCCTCGCTGCGCGGCCGGCTCGAACTGCTCAGCCGGATTCGCGAGGCCCACGAACGGCGCGAGTTCGTGCTGTTCTACCAGCCCAAGGTGAACATGCGCACCGGCGCAGTGGTGGGCGCCGAAGCCCTGATCCGCTGGCAGCACCCGGAGCGCGGCCTGCTGCCGCCGCTCGCCTTCCTGCCGGCCATCGCACAGCAACCCATCGAGATCGAACTCGGGCGCTGGGTGATGGACAGCGCCCTGTCGCAGATTGCACACTGGCGCGCCGCCGGCCTGAACATTCCGGTCAGCGTAAACATTGCCGGCCACCATCTGCAGCAGGCCAGCTTCGTGGATGAACTGCGCGCCCTGCTGCGCGCGCACCCCGGGGCGCCCCCCCGCTTCTTTGAAATCGAAGTGCTCGAGAGCAGCGCGCTGGAAGACATTGCCCATGTCACCAGCGTGATCGAAGCCTGCGGCCAGCTCGGCGTCGGCGTGTCGCTGGACGACTTCGGCACCGGTTACTCCTCGCTCACCTATCTCAAGCGCCTGCCGGCCGACCTGCTGAAGATCGATCAGAGCTTCGTGCGCGACATGCTGCACGACCCCGACGACCTGGCCATCCTGCAGGGCGTGCTCGGCCTGGCCACGGCCTTCCGGCGCCAGGCGATTGCCGAAGGGGTGGAAAGCGTCGAGCATGGCCAACTGCTGCTGCAGCTTGGCTGCGAGCTGGCCCAGGGCTACGGCATTGCCCGGCCGATGCCCGCAGCCGACCTGCCGGAATGGACGCACCGCTGGCAGCCCGATCCGCTCTGGGCGCGCACCCATCGCGTTTCCCCCGACAGGCTGCCGCTGCTGCACGCGCGGGTGGAGCACCAGTCGTGGATCGAGGCGGTCACCGGTTTCGTGTGCGACAAGCAGAACGTGATGCCGCCCATGCAGCCCGACCAGTGCCGCTTTGGCCACTGGCTCGAAAACGCGCCCAATGCGCTGCTCGACGCCACGCAGCACGCACACGTCACCCGGCTGCACCGGACGATGCACGAAACGGCCGATGTGCTGGTGCAGACCCACCAGCGCGAACGGGAAGACCCCGCCCGGCTGCAGGCCCAACTGTCACAGCTGCGCGCCGTCAGCGCCGAGCTGTTCGACGCGCTGGAGCAACTGCTGTACGCGGGCTGAAGCGGCGCGCAGCACACGCCCTGCAGCACCGCCCCGACCGGCTCAGCGTGCGGGCCGGTTCGCCACCCAGATGCCGGCCCCCACCAGCCCCATCGCCAGCACAATGCTCAGGGTGAGCGGTTCGTCGAGAAAGACGATGCCGGCCAGCACGCCCATCACCGGGGTCATGAACGAAAAGGACGAGATGCGCGTGGCCGGGTAACGGCGGATCAGCCAGAACCACGCCAGATAGGCGATGGTGGCCACGATCACCACCTGATACAGCACCGCCGCCCACACCCGCACGGACGGCGCGAACATGCCCGCCTCGCCCAGCGCCAGCGACAGCAGCGGCAACACCAGCGCAGACACGCTGAGCTGGTACAGCAGGGTCTTTTCGGGGGCGGTGCGCGCCAGCACGGTGGCCTTCACCGTGAGCGTGGTGGCCGCCCAGAAGATGGCTGCCACCAGCATCATCAGGTCGCCGATCCAGGCCGTGCCGCTCGGGCGGAACAGATTGTCGCCAAACAGCAGCAGCACCCCGCCAAAGGCCAGCCCCATGCCCAGCCACTGCGGTTTGCGCATGCGCTCATTGGGCAGCAGCCACAAGGCCCCCAGAGCCACGAAGAAGGGCGCGGTATACAAGAAGATCACCCCGCGCGAGGCATCGGTGTACAACAGGGCGGTGTACAGGATGCCGAACTCGGTCGCGAACAGCACGCCCGTCAGCAGCCCCGGCCAGAACGTGCCATCGTCGTCGAACAGGCGGATGCCACGCCCGCGAGCCCACAGCCACACCAGCACGGTAGCGCCGATGGAGCGCAGGCCGGACTGCCAGATCGGCGTGACGCCCTCGTTGGCAATCTTCACCATCACGTTCTGCACGCCCAGAATGGCGCACATCACGATCATCGTCACGACCGCGATACGGTCGAGCTCATCGTGCTGCTGGGGCATGGGGACTCCGCAAAAATCAGTCGATCACGTTCACCGGGCCGATGCCGGACGGAATCTGCAGTCGGGCGCGCAGCGCGCGGGTCACTTCGATGCGCCCGTTCTCATCGACCCGCAGCGCATGCTCGATGCCATGGCGACGCACATGCTCGCGCCAGCGCGGTCCGTCAATGAAAGCCGGCTTGCTCGGAGCGTCCGACAGCACCCCGGCGCGTGCCTGCGGCGTGACCAGCACGGTAAGCGACTGGGTGCCATGCGCCGGCTCGCCGGTGCGCGGATCGAGCAAATGAGGATAACGCTCGCCGTCGAGCTCGAAATAGCGCTGATAGTCGCCGGACGTGCCGATGGCCTCGCCGTCGTACAGCGGCAGGATGGCCAGCGGGCGCGGTTCGCGCGGATGCTGGATGCCCAGCCGCCAGGGGGTGCCGCCCTTGCTGCCGAGGGCCAGCACATTGCCACCGATGTTGATCAGCACGTTGTCGATGCCCAGCTCGCGCAAAATGGCCGCCGCGCGATCCAGCGCATAGCCCTTGGCATAGCCCCCCAGGTCGATGCGCACCATCGGATTGGTGCTGCTCACCTGCCGGCCTTCGATGCGCAGGTCGGCAATCGAGGGGCGTTCCGCCAGCACTTCGGCCAGGCGCTGCGCATCGGGACGGACCGGTTCGAACTCGTCCGAATGAAAGCCCCACAGCTCGATGAGCGCGCCCAGACCGGGGTCGAACAAATGCTCGCCGAGCGCAGCCAGCGCCTGCGCATCGTGCAGCAGCGCCACCAACTCCTCCGACGCCTCGAATACCTCGCCACGCGCCAGCGCCTCGTTGAGCGCGGTGAGCTCGGACGGCTTCCACGCATGGAAGGCATGGTGCAGGCGGTCGAACTCGCGCAGCACCGCCGCCATCGCCTCGTTCGCCTTCGCCTGCGAATCGCCATACACGGTCAGGTCCACCCGGGTGCCGAACACAAAGGCTTCCTGGTGGAACAGTTGCGGACGCGCGCACCCCACCAGCAGCCACACCCCCAGCAACAGGCACATCCACCGGACGTGCCCGCAGGCACGCCCCCCGCTCAAGCGCATGCCTGCTCCAGCTTGTCCACGAACAGGGCGGCGACCGAAAAACCGGTCTGCACGCCGATCTCGACAAAGCAGGTCGGGCTGGTGACGTTGACCTCGGTGAGGTGCCCGCCGATCACATCCAGCCCCACCACCATCAGGCCCCGCGACCACAGCACCGGTGCCAGGGTTTCGGCAATCTCGCGCTCGCGTTCGGTGAGCGGCATGGCCACCCCCCGGCCTCCGGCGGCCAGATTGCCGCGTGTCTCGCCCGCTGCCGGAATGCGCGCCAGCGCATAGGGCACCACGTCGCCGCCGATGATCAGCACGCGCTTGTCCCCCTCGGCAATCGCCGACAGGTAACGCTGCGCCATGATGGTGCGGCTGCCGCCCTGGGTGAGGGTTTCGACGATGACGTTGCGGTTCGGGTCGTCGGCACGCACCCGGAAGATCTGGCTGCCCCCCATGCCGTCGAGCGGCTTGAGCACCACATCGTGCAGTTCGCTGATGAAGGCCTGCACTTCGTCCGGATCGCGGGCCACCAGGGTGGTGGCGGTGAAGGCGGCAAACTCGGTGATCGCGAGCTTCTCGGAATGGTCGCGGATCGCACGCGGGTCATTGAACACCCGTGCACCGCCGGCCACCGCCCGCTCCAGCAACCAGGTGGCGGCCACATATTCGAAATCGAAGGGCGGGTCCTGGCGCATCACCACCGCATCGTACTCGCTGAGCGGACGCATCCGGGGCTCGCCGTCGGGGCGGAACCAGTGGTGGTCGTCGGCCAGGATGTCGAGGGGCTGCGCCCGCGCCGACACCACCCCATCGCGCCAGCCCAAGGCCTCGCGAGTGATCGCATGCACCTTGTGCCCGCGCCGCGCCGCCTCGCGCATCATCGCAATGCTTGAGTCCTTGTACGCCTTCAGCCCGGCCAGCGGGTCGAGGATGAAGGCCAGCTCCAGCGCCCTGCTCATGCGGCCTCCTCGGCCTCGGGGGCGGTTTCCTCGATTTCCACAGCGGCGGCGAGCAGCGCCAGACGCGCCACCACGCCGTAAGCATAGAAGCGGTTGGGAGGCGCATCCGGCCCCTGTCCAAGATCGGGCAGACTGCAGGCGGTATCGAAGGCCAGCGGGCGGAAATGCATGCCCGGCGCATTGAGGTTCTCGTCACGGCCACGCTCGGTGTGCACCCGGTAGAAGCCCCCCACCACATAGTGATCCATCATGTACACCACCGGCTCCGCGACCGCGCCTTCCAGTGTTTCGAAGGTGTGTACGCCTTCCTGGATGATCACCTCATGCACTTGCAGGCCTTCCTTCCCCACCGCCATCTTGTTGCGCTGGCGGCGATTCAGGCCGATCACCTCGGAGGCATCCTTCACCGTCATCACTCCCATGCCGTAGGTGCCGGCATCGGCCTTCACCACCACGAACGGAGTTTCGGTGACGCCATACTCCCGGTATTTTTCGCGAATGCGGGTCAGCAGGCTGTCGACCTGCGCGGCCAGGCACTCCTCGCCGGTGCGCTCCTGGAAGTTGATCTGGCCGCACACGCCGAAGGCCGGATTGATGCGCCACGGATCGATGCCGATCACCCCGGCAAACTCGCGCGCCACCCGGTCGTAGGCCGCCGCGTGATGCGACTTGCGCCGCGCATGCCAGCCCGCATGCAGCGGCGGGATCAGCCACTGCTGGTCAAGGCCGCGCAGGATTTCGGGCACGCCGGCCGACAAATCGTTGTTGAGCAGGACGGCACAGGGCTCGAAGCCTTCCACGCCCACCCGCCCGCCCGCCCGGCGCAACGGCTCGAGGGTCAGCGTGGCACCGTTGTCCAACTCCAGCGTGGTGGGCTCGGTGATGTCGGGCAGCAGGCTGCCAATGCGCACCGTCAGCCCGGTGAGGTTGAGGATGGACACCAGTTTGGCCACGTTCTGCAGGTAGAACTGGTTGCGGGTGTGGTTCTCCGGAATCAGCAGCAGGTTGCGCGCATCCGGACAAATCCGCTCGATGGCGGCCTGGGCGGCCTGCACGCACAGCGGCATGAAGGCATCGTTGAGATTGTTGAAACCGCCCGGAAACAGGTTCAGGTCCACCGGCGCGAGCTTGAAGCCGGAATTGCGCAGATCGGTGGAACCATAGAAGGGCGGCATGTGGTCCTGCCACTGCGCACGCATCCATTGCTCGATTTCAGTGGCCGAGTCGAGAAAACGCTTTTCCAGCTCAAGCAGTGGACCGGTCAGGGCAGTCGTGAGGTGTGGAACCATGAGGCATGTCTCGTCAGAAGGCGGCACCCGCCGCACCCGGGGACACCGGAGCGGCTGTACCGGGCGCCCGGGATGGCGTGGGCCGGAAGTGATTTGCCGGCAATATTACACCACTCGCCCAGCGCTGCTCATTTCGGCAGAAAGGCCGCAAACCACTCGGGCAGCGGGGTGTTCTGCAGGCTGCGCTGGGTGAACAGATAACGCCCGTCGCACACAAAACCCAGGTCTTCCCAGTCAACACGGTTGAGCGCCTCGCTGAAGGCCGGCAGGTCCACGCCCTGCTGCAGCGGGAACAGCGCCAGCACCGAACCGTCGTAGTGCGGACAGTCGTGCAGGAAGAACGGACGACTGCGACGCGTCTTGCCGTTCACATACACCCGAGGGCGGTCGGACTGGTGGTAGCCCCGGCCCCACTCCCACCAGTTGCCCTCGTCGTAACGGCGAATTCGGCGCGCGATCAGCCGCGCCTTGTGGGCGAGCAGCGCCGGGGGGGCCGGCTGGCCGGGTTCGCACCAGATCATGCGCCGGGTGGCCCCGCTGCCGGCGGTCTGCGAACACACAAAGTCACGGTTGCCCCGGGTTTCGCTGGCGTAAATCTCGTCCGCACCGGACACCGCCCCCACCTTCACCATTGCAATGTCTCGCATGGACAGCGGGTATTGCCCGCGCGCAAACATCAGATGACCGGCGTGCTCGACAAAATGGCGCGGTTGCCAGGGCGGGTCGGCCAGCACCGACTCGACCGGCTGGCCGTACTCCAGGCGCACATGGCGCACCTGCCGGTCGAACAGCCCCTTTTCGAAGCGCCAGATCAGGCAGTTTGGCAGCGCCCCGTCGAACACCCGAGCATCCCCCAACTCCACCGCCTCGGTGATCGTGCCCAGCCCGTACAGCAGGCGATTCAGCCGCAGCGCCGAAGTGGCTTTCAGAAAGTCGCGCGGCGTGATGAAGATCAGCTCACCGCCGGGACGCAGGTGGCGCAGGCACTTTTCAATGAAGAACAGGTACAGGTTGCTGCGCGCATCGAAATGCGTCGTATCGAGCCGCTGGCGGGTGCGCTCGGGAATATCCTGGAAGCGCACGTACGGGGGGTTGCCGATGATCGTGTCGAACTGCTCCCGCACCGGGTAGTCGAAGAAGTCCATGTTGAGGGCGCCCGACGGACAGTGCCCGGGGTCGAGCTCGATGCCCACCGCGTCCGGCACATGCGCCAGAAAGGCCCCGTCGCCGCAGGAAGGCTCCAGCACCCGCCCGCTGCGACGGCGCAGCGACAGCATCAGCCGGACCACCGGATCGGGGGTGAACACCTGCCCGAAGGAGGCAACATCGAAGAACTTCAGCGAGGCTTGATCGGGCAAAATACGCAGACTCCGGAACAGGATTCGGGACAATTCAAATCGGCGCACGCATTCTAGCCACTTGAGCGCCGGCAAGCACAGCGCCCCGCTCGCGCGGCGGCCATCGCAGGAGGGCTACCCTTGAACGCATTTGAACAACTCGCACACAGCCTGGAATGCAACCGCGTGACGCGCCGCCAGGCCCTGTGGCTGCTCGGCATGGGCACGGCCAGCGTGAGTACGCTGGGACTGCAGGGCTGTGCGGCCTCGCCGGTGACCGGCAAAACCATTCTGGTGGGCATGAGCGAAGCACAGGAACGCAGCATCGATGCCCAGATGTCGCCGCACCAGTTCTCGCAAGACCTCGGCGCCATCCAGGACCCGGCGGTCAACAGCTACGTGAGCGGCCTCGGCCAGCGCCTGCACAGGAGCAGCCACCGTCCGGGCATGCCGTATTCCTACCGGGTGCTGAACGCCAATTACGTGAATGCCTACACGTTTCCCGGCGGCGCGATGGGCGTCACCCGGGGCATCCTCACCGAACTCGACAACGAGGCCGAACTGGCCGCCCTGCTCGGCCACGAGATCGCCCATGTGAATGCCCGGCATGCCGCCCAGCGCCAGGGCCAGACCCTGCTCGCCCAGGCCGCGCTGGCGGGGCTGAACATTGCCGCGCAGGATTCGGGCTGGGGCGCACTGGCCGGGCTGGGCGGCCAGCTCGGTGCCAGCGCCCTGCTCGCCAGCTACTCGCGCGACAACGAGCGCGAGGCCGACGCGCTGGGGCAGGAGTACATGGTGCGGGCGGGCTATCCCGCCACCGGCATGACGGCCCTGCACCAACTGCTGGTGGACCAGGAAAAGCAGGCCCCCGGTCTGCTGCAAACCATGTTTTCGTCCCACCCGATGAGCACCGAGCGCCGCGAAACCGCCCGACAGCTTGCCGCCACCCGCTACGCGGCCAGCAACCGCGCCAACCCGGGGCGCGAGCGTTTCATGGACAGCACCGCCAGCCTGCGCCGCATCAAACCCACCATCGACGCCTGCAAGAATGGCGAAACGGCGATGTCGCGCAAGGACTACCGCACCGCCCAGACGCAATTCCAGACAGCCCTGAAGCGTACCCCGCGCGACTACGCAGCCAACGTGCGCATGGCCCAGTGCCTGCAGGCACAGGGACGGGAAAACCAGGCCGTACAGTACGCCGAGGCCGCGCAGAAGATTTATCCGCAGGAGGCCCAGGCACACAAGATCGGGGGCGTGCTGGCCCTGTCGCAACGCAATCCGGCGGCCGCCTTTGCGGCCTTCGAGCGCTTCGACCGCATGCTGCCGGGCGACCCGGGCATCGCCTTTCTGAAAGGCGTGTCGCTCGAAGGCATGGGCGACCGGCAGCGCGCCGCGCAGCAGTATGCGAGCTACCTGCAGCTGACACGCCAGGGGCAGGCCGCCGAATACGCGGTCAGCCGGCTGCGCGGCTGGGGCATGATGCAATGAGCAGTGCAACCCGCTCCGCCCGTCTGATCGCGCTGGTCATTGGCCTGTCCTTTCTCGCGCTCATCGCCGCCTTCGTGGTGATCGCCTTCAATGCCAGCGACGAGGTGCCACTCAACGCCGTCGGGCCGGTGGCGCGCAGCGCCGGCGCGGAAAAGGGCGGCGTGGTCTTTCGCGGCACGGCCAACATCTGGGAAGTGCGCGGCCAGCTCACCCAGGACGCCGACGGCCGGGCCACGGTGAGCCTGCAGCTGATCGGCCCCACCGGACAGCCACCCGCACGCAGCCTGGCGCTTTCCGCCAGCCTGCAACGCCCGGATCAAAGCGACACCACACAGCCGCTCACGCTCAGCCCGCAAGGGCCGGGACAATTTGCCGGCCAGAGCGCCCCGCTGGCCGCCGGCCCCTGGCAGCTCCGCCTGCACTTCCCCGAAGTGGTCGCACGCTTCAGCTTCACGGCCGAGCCTTGAGGGGACATCCGGCTCAGTAGGCCTGCCCCCGATACATGCGCACCTTGCGGCGCGGGGGCTCGGTTTCCGGTGGCGCGGAGTCTGCCCCGATATGTCCGGTATCCTCCGTGACCGAACGGTCGGTACGGTCTGCCGGAACATCGGCCTCCGCCGCCTCGGCCAGACCGTCCGCCGGGCGCAGGTTCAGCATGTTGGCATGGCGCATCAGGGTCGCGGCGAACACCCGGGTCGAGTTCACGCTCGCCTCGTCCCCCACCATCACCATCAGGCCCAGGGCCTCGCCCCGGCGCAGCAGCACCCAGCCCTGCTCGAAACGCAGCACCACCTCGCCGGTTTCCTCGAAACCGTGATCGAGCATCTGCAGCAGGGTGGCGGCCTGCGCGCCGACCGTGTCGAGCAGGCCGTCGGAAACATCGCCGGACACCCGGCCCAGCCTGCGCGTGCCCTCGAGCTCGAACACACTGGCCGCCTGCACACCGGGCAGGGCCAGCAGGTTGTCCAGCATCCGGTGAATGTCCATGGCCCTCAAGCCCCCTGTCCGAACAACGTCTGCCAGGTCCGCACCACACCGTTCACATCGTTGCGCGATTGCACCCGCAACACTGCATCGCGCTCGCTATCGCTGAGCCACAGCGTGGCGTGGCGCTGGCCGTGCAGGCGTGCCTCACGCACCGCCCCCAGACCCAGGCTGGCGCCAAGTCCATTCACCCCCAGACGCAGCAGTTGCGGCAAACTGCCCAGCGAGCGTTCGGTGACACCATCGGTCGCACGCAGGCCGCGTTCATCACGCACCGCAGCACGCTCCACCCCAGGTACCCGCATCAGGGTTTGCAACAGATCACGATCGATCATGGCCTTCATCCTCATGAGCTACGAATGTGGATGTTGCAATGCATCATGCGTGCCACCCTTCGCATCGTGCGGTCTTCGCAGCGCGCCGTCCTGCGCCTGAAGGCCCGCAACAGGCGCGAAACCGCCGTGGCGCACTGTCTTTCATGCACCTTCCGACTCAACCAAACACCACCCGACGCGGTGTGTGCGCCGACCATCGCGCACCAGCGGCGTGCATGCCGGCATCGCCACGCTTCAACAGCGTGCGCCCTCAAGGCGCCCCCGATGCCCCCGACGCCCCTTCCCACCTCTTGAAAGCTTGTTTTCAGGCGCCATCTGGCAAACAGTTTTGTGTTACCCTCAGGCTATCCTTTAAAGAATATCAATTTAATTTTACTATCGTCATGATGCGATCAATTCATTTTTGCGATTCGCATGCATGGCGTAACATGAAGCCTTCTTCAACCAACCCAAAGGAAGAAACGCATGAGCTGCTTGATCAACACCCAGGTTCAACCGTTCAAGGTCAACGCTTTTGTCAATCGCAATGGCAAGGGCGAGTTCATCGAAGTCACCGAAGCCGACCTCAAGGGCAAGTGGTCGGTCCTGATCTTCATGCCGGCAGCCTTCACGTTCAACTGCCCGACCGAAATCGAAGATGCCGCCGAGAACTACGCCGAGTTCCAGAAAGCCGGTGCCGAGGTGTACATCGTCACCACCGACACCCACTTCTCGCACAAGGTGTGGCACGAAACCTCCGAAGCCGTGGGCAAGGCCAAGTTCCCGCTGATCGGTGACCCCACCCACCAGCTGACCAATGCCTTCGACGTGCATATCGGTGCAGAAGGTCTGGCCCTGCGCGGCACCTTCGTGATCAACCCGGACGGCATCATCAAGACCGCTGAGATCCACTCCAACGAGATCGCCCGCGACGTGTCCGAAACCGTGCGCAAGCTGAAGGCCGCCCAATACACCGCCGCACACCCGAACGAAGTGTGCCCGGCCAAGTGGAAGGAAGGCGAAAAGACCCTGGCTCCGTCCCTGGACCTGGTCGGCAAGATCTGAGCGCCATGCAGCACGGCTGACCCGCACTCCGGCATCGCCCCCGTTGCCGGAGGGGCCAGCCCGCTCACGAACCGCCCCTGGCGGGCGGTTCATCCGACAGTGCCTGGCACGGACGCTGCCGGATGAACCGCAGGCGCCCCCGCGTGGCGCCAGCCCACGAACAACACAGAACAACACCGAACGCCCCCAACCCCCAACAACCCCACACATCGACCGGTCCGCGCGCTGCTGCGGCCCCATTCTTCAAGGAGTGCCCAATGCTTGACGCCAACATGAAGTCGCAACTCAAGACCCTGCTCGAACGCATCAGCGAGCCCGTGGAACTGGTCGCGTTTCTCGACGACCAGCCCAAGTCCGCTGAAATGCGCGCGCTGCTCGAAGACATCGCAGCCCAGTCCGATACGGTGACGCTGCGCGTGGCCGACGACAACGGCAGCGAGCGCGTGCCCTCCTTCTCGGTGTCGCGCCTGGGCAGCGACATGGGCATCCGCTTTGCCGGGCTGCCGATGGGGCATGAATTCACCTCGCTGGTGCTGGCGCTGCTGCAGGCCGGGGGCTACCCGCCCAAGGTCGAGGCCGAGCAGATCGAGGCGGTGAAGGCGCTGGAAGGCCAGTTCGTGTTCGAGACCTACATCTCGCTGTCCTGCCACAACTGCCCGGACGTGGTGCAGGCGCTCAACCTGATGGCGGTGCTCAACCCCAACGTGCGCCACTCGATGATAGACGGCGCCCTGTTCCAGGCCGAGGTGAACGCCCGCAACATCATGGCCGTGCCCACCGTGTATCTGAACGGCGAACCGTTCGACTCCGGGCGCATGACGCTGGAGCAGATCCTCGCCAAGGTGGATACCGGCGCGGCAGCCCGCGACGCCAGGAAACTGTCCGAAAAAGAGCCCTTCGACGTGCTCGTCGTCGGCGGTGGCCCGGCAGGCGCGGCGGCCTCCATCTATGCAGCCCGCAAGGGCATCCGCACCGGCATCGTCGCGGAGCGCTTCGGCGGCCAGGTGATGGACACCATGGCAATCGAGAACTTCATCTCGGTGAAGGAAACCGAAGGCCCGAAGCTGGTCGCGGCGCTCGAAGAGCATGTGAAGACGTATGAGGTCGACGTGATGAACCTGCAGCGCGCCACTGCGCTGAAGCCTGCGGACAGCCCCAGCGGCCATGCCGAGGTGACGCTCGAAAACGGTGCCGTGCTGAAGAGCCGCACCGTGATCCTGGCCACCGGCGCGCGCTGGCGCGAACTCAACGTCCCCGGCGAGCAGGAATACCGTGGGCGTGGCGTGGCCTACTGCCCGCACTGCGACGGCCCGCTGTTCAAGGGCAAGCATGTGGCGGTGATCGGCGGTGGCAACTCCGGCGTGGAAGCGGCCATCGACCTGGCCGGCATCGTCGGCAAGGTGACGCTGATCGAATTCGACAGCACGCTGCGCGCCGATGCGGTGCTGCAGGCCAAGCTGCGCAGCCTGCCCAATGTGACCATCGTCACCCAGGCCCAGACCACCGAGGTGACCGGCGACGGCCAGCGGGTCAACGGGCTGGTGTACAAGAACCGCGAAAGCGGCGAATCGCACACCATCGCGCTTGAGGGCGTGTTCGTGCAGATCGGTCTGCTGCCCAACACCGACTGGCTCAAGGGCAGCATCGAGCTGTCGCGTTTCGGCGAGATCGTGGTCGATGCGAAGGGCCAGACCTCCGCAGCGGGCGTGTTCGGCGCAGGCGACTGCACCACCGTGCCCTACAAGCAGATCATCATTGCGATGGGCGAAGGCAGCAAGGCCGCACTGTCTGCCTTCGATCACCTGATCCGCAACTCGCCCGAAACCGTCCCCCAGGACGCCGCCACCGTCTGAGCGCCCCGGCACGCGGCAATCTCCCGGCACGCCCCGCAGAGCCCCTGCGGGGCGTGCCGCGTTTCAGACATTGCCCCTTGCCCTTTGCCTTTGGCATGGATAGTCTTGCGGAAGTCTCCATCATTCATGCATCACCTGACACTCACTTCCTTCGCCCGAATCCATGCCAGCCGGCCCCCACCCGGTGCTCCGCGCCGTGACCCTGCTGATGCTGATATTCGCCCTGCTGGGCACGCCGGCGCTTGCCCGCGCCCTGCAGGTGGTGGTGGTGACGGCCGAACCCGAAGCTGCCTGCAATGCCTTTTCTGACGCCCTGCTCTCCGACGGACAGCAGCACGGACACCAGTACCGGCGCATTCACCTCGCGCCGCGCAGCACGCCGGATACCGACGACATGGCCGCGCTGGCTGCTGCCGACCTGTTGATCGGCTGCGGCGGCATGGCCACCGAAGCCCTGCTGGAGATGGAGACGCACGCGGAGGCCGGGGCAGCACGTGCCAGCCTGCCGCCCATTCTGGCCACGCTGGTTTCGCGCAGCCAGTTCGAACAGCTCAGCCTGCGCACCCCACCCGAACGGCTGAGCGCCATCGTGCTCGACCAGCCCATGAGCCGGCATGTTGCCCTGATCCGCGCCATGCTCCCCGACGCAGGACGGCTCGGTTTCCTGTTCAGCGCCGCCAGCCTGCATCTGGAAGACGAACTGCGCGAGGCCGCCACAAACCGGACACTGAAAACCAACACGCGGCGGATTTCGACCCCCAACGAACTGCTCGGCGCACTCGACGGCATCCTGAGCAGCAGCGACGGCTTGCTGATCCTCCCCGACCCTGTGACCGCCGCCCCCACCCTGGCCCGCCCCATCCTGCTCAGCAGTTACCGCTACCGCAAACCGGTGTTTGCCTACTCCCGTGCCTATGTGGAGGCCGGCGCCCTGGCGGCGGTGTTCAGCACCCCGGAAGACATCGCACGCGACCTGGCAGACCTGCTCAAGCACTGGACCGCCCTGCCCGACACGCTGCCGCCCGCGCGTGCCCCCGAACGCTTCAGCATCGCCACCAACGCCCAGGTGGCCCGCGCACTGGGCCTGAACCTGCCAACCGAAGCGACGCTGCAGGCTCGCCTGTACCAGGAGGAACGCGCGCCATGAACATGCTTGCCACCCTGAGCCTGCGCAGCCGCCTGATCCTGGTGGTGCTGCTGCCCACGCTGATGCTGGCCACCGGCCTGGCGGGCTATTTCATCGTGCACGGCACCCAGGCCGCCGACCGCGCCCTGCGCGAGCGGGGCGTGTCGATGATCAGCTTTCTCGCGCCCTCGGCCGAGTTCGGCGTGGTGTCGGGCAATGCCCACACGCTCAACGGACTGGTCCAGGCCGTACTCGAACAGCCCGATGTGGCTGCGGCCGTGATCTATGACCGCTCCGGCGAGCAGTTATCGATCAGCGGCCGCCCCGTGCTTGTCGATCCCGCGCGGATCATGGCCACCGCCGAGCCCACGGTGCTGGCCGAACGCGCCAACCGGCTGGCGATTGCGGCCCCCGTACTGTCGGTACCGCTGTTCATCGACGATGTCCTCGCCCCGTTCAGGCATGTCACGCCGCCGATCGAACCCATTGGCTGGGTGTATCTGGAGCTGGACACCCAGGCGCTGAGCGCCCACAAGCGCACCGTGCTCACCACCACACTGGGCATGAGCCTGACGGCCTTTCTGCTGACCATGTTCCTGGCTGCCCGCATGGCGCGCTCGGTTTCACGACCGGTGGCCCGGCTGGCCACGGCAGTGGGCCGCATCGCCGCCGGCGACCTGCGGGTCTCGGTGCCCGGCGACGCCACCAGCGGTGAGTTGCGCGCGCTGGAACACGGCTTCAACACCATGGCGCGCGCGATTGCAGAAGCCCGCAACACCCTGCAGGCCCGGGTCGATCAGGCCACCGCCCAGCTGGCCTATCAGGCCACCCACGACCCGCTGACCGAGTTGCCCAACCGCCGGGCCTTCGAGCAGGCGCTTGAAGACGCGGTTTCGGCCTCGCGCCGGGTCGGTGACTCCGGCGTGCTGTGCTTCATCGACCTGGACCGCTTCAAGGTGGTGAATGACACGAGCGGCCATGCCGCCGGCGATGTGCTGCTGAAGAATATCGCCCAGCTGATCTGCTCCCGGCTGCGCGCCGACGACCTGATCTGCCGCATTGGCGGTGACGAGTTTGCGCTGATCCTCAAGCGCTGCTCACTCGACGAAGCCCGCCGCATCGCCGAAGGGCTGCGCAGCGCGATCGCCGAATACCAGTTCGAGTGGGGCGCCCACACCTTCACCATCGGCGCCAGCATCGGGCTGTGCCCGATCGACGGGCGCGAAAACAGCCAGTCGGACATCGTGGTGGCGGCCGACCTGGCCTGTTACGCCGCGAAGAAGAGCGGGCGCAACCAGGTGGTCATCCATGAGCATCCCCTGGAGTGAGGCGCCAACCCGAACGCGGGCACTCATGGTCCGACAGGCCCACCATAGGGACTGCCGCGTTTCACCTCAAGGGCAACCCTTGCAGCCAGTGGTCTGGGCATTGCGGAAGATGGCCTGATCGATGTTCGCGCCAGTCAGGTCGGCGTCAGTCAGGTCGGCGCTGCTGAAATTCGCCCCCTGCAACCGGGCCCCCACCAGTGACGCACCGCGCAGCGACGCCGCCCGCAGAGTGGCCCGCTGCAGATCGGCCCCGTCCAGTATCGCCCCGTCGAAGCGGGCATTCGTGAAATCGGCCCCGCCCAGTTGCGCCCCGCTCAGGTCTGCCCCGCCGAAGCGGGCATTTTGCAGGACAGCCCCCTGCAGGCGCACCTCCACCATGCGTGCGTCGTCGAAACGGGCGCCCCGCCCGTTCACCTTCAGCATGCTCGCCCCGCCCAGATCCGCGCCACGCAGGTCGGTGCTCGACAGATTGGCCTCGTTCAGGAGCGCACCGCTCAGGTTCGCCCCCGACAGCACCGAACGGGTGAACTGGGAGTTGGCCAGATTGGCCCCCTGCAGGTCCGCCCCGTTGAGGTTCATGCTGGCGCACAGCGTGCCACGCCGGATATTGCACCCTTCCACAGTGCGCAACCCCTGAGCCAGCGCATTGCCAGCCAGGAACAGGGCGCACAGCAGGGGAATCATTGTCTTGGTCATCGGTACCGACTTGTCGTGATCGTCACGCCTCATTATCCCCCACCCAGCCAGTCAGGGGGCATTCGCAGAGCAATCGCATGAAGCAGCGAACAGAACGGGGACTGTCTTTGAGTGCTTTCGGTTCAGTCGCCGGTGGTTTCCTTGAAGCGAAAGCTCTGCTTCAAACCGTTCATCCATGAAGGCTCGATCAGCTTGTCGTGTTGGAGTCGACCAACCACGATGCCCGGGTGAACGCCAATCTGTTGTGCGAAGTCGATCACGGCGGCCTTGCTGCGAAGAAAGGCCAGGGAAGTCGTGTGCGGCTCTGGAATCAGGTAGTTTCCAGCCCAAACGTTGGCTTCGTGTTCTCGAGGGTCGTCGGTGTGCACGGCGTTGGGGTCATCCAGAAAAATGGATTTTTTTTCTTCCTTGCTGTTGGCGTGCAGCAGGATGTGAGCCGCTTCATGGAAGAAGCTGAACCAGAACTTGTCGTTGGTTTTACCGTACAGCGAAAGCTGAATCAGTGGACGAGTGGGGCTCAACCAGCGCGCCACGCCGCTGACGTGCGCTCGTGGTATGGCCGGCACCACCACCAGGAACACGCCGGCTTCGTGCAGCAGCTTACGCATTTGCGGTTCGAAGACTTCGGGCGGTTCGCAGGTCAGGCCCCGAATGGTGCGCAGGGCTTTTTCGAAGCGGACTTTGTCGTATTTGGGGCCGTCGAGCTTTTCAGCCTGCTGTTCCCCCAGGCGCAGCCACGCCGAAATGGCTCCGACGTCGCTTTGCTCGGCACGGCTGCGGCGGAAGGCCATTTGCATGCCCCCATAATGAGCGCGCCATTCATCGGGCGTGGCGACCCCGAAGAAACGCAGACAGCTCTCAACCACGCCGGGCTTGCTCTTGCTGTCCAGGCGCTGCTTGGGAATCGCCTCACATGTCATCAGCTCTTTGAGCGGCAGCTCATCCAGCCATGGCACCCAGGCCACATGGCGTTCTGCCGCTTCCAGGCGGGCTTTGTGCCGCTGGTAATTCGCTTCGAGCGACAGCCAGAAGTCCATGGTGCCGCCCAGCACCCGTTCGAGCCGCTGGGCGGCGTCCATTGTGAGTGGCACCTTGCCATTGATGAGCTGGCTAATGTGTTTTTCGCTGTAGCCAAGACGCTGGGCCAATTCCGCTTGTGTCCAGCCCCGCTCCTCGGCAATGTCGAGAATGGATTCACCAGGGGGCAAGACCCAGTCTGGCGCAAAGGGAGCACTCAGTTCAGTCATGGTAATCCCCTATGTATTCAATACTTACGATCGTGACCTGCGACCATTCGATGCCACCATCAGGGCGTGTTGGACAAGGATCATGGACCGGGGCGAAGACCAATCGCCAACCGCCGGCCAGATCAAGTGCAAACTGTCCAAGGCGGTCCCCCTTGAGTGGGTGCGGGTTGCCCGCAACCAGATCAGTGACACGCGTCGCCGCTTCCAGCGCCACCAACCGCACTTTCAACTTGCGTGCAGAGGCCGCCCCGAGCTTTTTCTCGGCGACGGCCTGTTTTTCGCACAGCTCGCGGACTTTCTTGTCCTTGTATCGAACTTCCAAGGCGCCTCATCTTATCAGTCTTTACCTGTTAGGTAAATTTTGTCTGGAAATCAGCGCCCGTCGAGCGTCTCCACCAGCGCGTCCATCTGTTTCCTGAATGCGCACCCTTCGGTTTGCCATTGGTCCCGGGCAGAACGGTATTCGTAGGCGCCGCCAAGGAGGTCTGAATTGACATTGCGGTTGCCCAGCGGAATATTCCTCATCCCGGACGTTGCAGATGCGCTTGAAGTCTTGGGCGTGACATGACGGTGTTTCGGCAGGGGTGTGGCGCAAATGTACTGCCTTTTACCCAAGCATGCCAGGCAGGCCCCCCAAGGCCTCCATTCATACCGATGACATCACCCCGAGCGATCAGTACTCCACCCGCAGTGAAATCCAGTGACGGCGGTCGACCACGCGCTGTTCGCGTTGCTCGAAATGCGCGCCGCCGAGCGACTGGACGGTGTAGGCCAGTTCGCCGCGCTGCGCGCCCAGCCTGAATGGGTAGGCGAGCCGGGCATCCACGCGGTCATAGCCCGGTGCCTGTGTGTTGCGCGTCCATTTGATCGCGCCCACCCGGTACCAGGCGAGTGACAGGTCTGCGCCGAAGGGCAGGTGCTGCATGAGCAGCAGCGAGGAGGCGCGGTGCGGTGCGGAGCGCTCGGCCAGTTCCACGTAGCGCTGCTGCGAGGTGTGGAAGTTGCTGGTTTCGCGGGCGGCCAGCACCTGCCCCCAGCCGGTGTTCTCGCTATCGATATGAATATGGGCATGGCCCAGCATCACTTTGGTGTGCGGATGCGGTTGCCATTTCCATTGCAGCTCGAAGCCCTTCATGTCGATGTTCTGCAGCGCCTCGACGGTGTAGGGGGCGTTCGCGAGGCCGAAGGACGCACCGGTGCGAATCTGGTTCATTGCGCGGTTGCGCAGGCGCTCGAGAAAGAGCCGGGCATCCAGACTCATGCGCCAGTCGCGCCAGTCGCCGAGATAGCCCAACTCCCAGCTGTCGAGCCGTTCGGCGGGCAGGGCGGGGTTGCCGAGCCATTCTGCCACGTCTGGCCGGAGCATCTCCCTGGCCCGGTAGTCGGGCACGCTGGCAGTGCGCCAGGCACGCGCGTAGCCGATACGCACGCTGTTCGAGTCATCCAGGTGAAAGGCCGCACTCACTCTGGGCGCAAGGTGGTCGCCGGCGAGCGAATCGTACTCATGCGACAGGCCGGCATTGCCGGTGAACCCGTCGACCGGCCGCCATTCGGCATTCGCGAACACCCGGCCCACATCACGGGTCACGCGCCCCTGGTCGACCATCAGGCTGCGCGACGAGAAGCGGTCGCTGCGCCAGCTGCCCCCCCAGACCAGGCGGGCGTCGGCAAACCCCACGGTGTGCGTCGCCTCCAGTTCATGCCGGCTGCCCCGGTCGCCCTGAGGGTTGCGCCACGGGTAGGGACGCACCGCCGGATCGGGGTTGATGAAGGACGCGTCGCCCCGGTCTTCGCTGAAGGTGTAGCGCAGGGACAGGTCGGAGCGCTCGCTCAGCGTCCGCAGCCAGTGCAGTTGCATCCAGGTCGAGGACTCTTCCAGCGGGCGCAAGGGGTCATCCTGCCGTGGCAGGCCGCTGCGCCTGTCCAGGCGCCCGGTCAGGCGTGTGCCCTCGACCCGGCCCAGACCGAACTGCAGCAGGGTGCGGGGGTCAAGCTGCTGATTCAGGCGCAGGTCCAGCCGCTTCAGGCGGTTGCGGTCGGCCCAGTCATGCACGCCCTGTTCGTTGGGGCGCTCGTCCAGGCCGTCGTCCTGCTGGTGCTGGTAGGTGATGCGCACATTGCCGGCCTCGCCCAGAGCGGCGCCGCCCCTCAGGGTCAGGTCGCGTATGCCCTGGTTGCCTGCCGACAGCACGGCCATCCCGCCGCGCACCAGTGCCGGATCGACGGTGACGATGTTGATGACGCCAAGAAAGGCATTCGTGCCAAAGGAGGTGGTGTTGCTGCCGCGCACCGCCTCGATGCGCTCGATATCCTCCAGCGCCACAGGCACCAGCGCCCAGTTCATGCCATTGCGGAACAGGGGCGAATGCAGCGAGCGTCCATCGACCAGCACCTGCACCCGGGGCGAGAAATCCTCGTCGGTGATGCCGTGATAATTGACCCGTGCCGCTACGTCGCTGCCGGCAAAGGTCTGAAAGCCCGGAACCAGGCGCAGTACGTCGCTCAGCGTCCGGGCGCCGGAGGCCCGGATCGTCGCCCGGTCGATCACCGTCACGGCGGTGGGGGCATCCACCTGACGCTGCGACAGGCGGCTGATCGAGGCGACGATCGGCAATTCGCTGAAGAACGGCTCCTCACCGGCCAGCGCGGGGACGTGCCAGCCCCCGGCCAGCCACAACGCAAGGCCGCTGCCTGCACTGACCATCCAGGCCTGCATTCTGCACTTCATCCGGATCGACCCACCCGATGGCATTCGTTGTACTCGCGCGGCGCCGCCTTTCCTGCAAAGCGTGCCGTCACGCTCCCGGACAGAAGCAGGCAACACGGCCAGTGGAAGCAAGGTCACACTACAACCAAAGTTGTACTTTCCGCCCGCCCGGCCAAACTGTCAATGCCCCTTACCCCACGCTATCCCGCATGATCTCCGGTCAGGCAGAGGTCTCGGGGTCGAAGATGCGCCAGCAGTTCCTGCCCGCCTGCTTGGCCGCATACATCGCCTGATCGGCATGGCGCAGCAGGTCGTCCGGCTCCGCTTCGTCATGCGGGAACAGGGTTGCCCCCAGGCTGGCACTGACCGATACCGTGCCCACCGACAGGGGGATGGGTTCGGCCGTCTCGTGCAGCAGACGGTCGAACACATGTGCACACTCGTCTACCGTCCCAATGCCCTGCAGCACCAGCACAAACTCGTCGCCCCCCAGGCGTGCCGCCGTATCGCCTGCCCGCAAGCGCCTGCGCAGGCGCTTGCCCACCTCTTTGAGCACCAGATCCCCCGCATCGTGACCATAGCGGTCGTTCACCGGCTTGAATCCGTCCAGGTCCATCAGCATCAGGGCGAACGGCACGCCGCTGTGCAGCGCATGCTCCATCGCCTGACGGATGCGCTCGCCCAGCAAACGGCGGTTGAACAGACCGGTGAGCGGGTCGTAATGCGCCATCCGGTCGAGCTCCTGTTCATGCGCCTTGATCTGCGAGATGTCGGTCATCAGCGCCACGTAGTGGGTCAGGCGTCCGGCGTCGTCATGCACCGTGGTGATCGACAGGTGCTCCGGGAAGATATGTCCCTGCTTGTTGCGATTCCAGACCTCGCCACGCCAGGCCCCCTGCTCGTGCAGGGCCTGCCACATGCGCTGATAGAACTCCGGATCGTGCCGCCCCGAGGACAGAATGCGTGGATTCTGGCCCAGCACATCTTCCCGCGAATAGCCGGTCACCTCGGTGAAGGCGGGGTTCACATCGAGAATCCGGTTTTCCGCATCGCTGATCAGCACGCCCTCGCGGCTTGCGGTAAACACGCTGGCCAGCAGATGCAGGCGCGTCTCGATGCGCTTGCGCTCGGTGATGTCGCGGGCCACCCCGAGCACGCCGATCAGACGCCCGCCTTCGCCGAACAGCGGCACTTTCACCGTCTCGAGCAGCACCCGCTGCCCGGTATCCTTGAACACGACCCACTCCTCGCAGGTGTGCGGCTGGCCGCTCTCGATCACACGCCGGTCCCATTCGCGGTACCCGCTGGCCAGCTCGGCCGGCAGCAAGTCCTCGTCACGGCATCCGATGATTGCGGCGCGATCCCGCCCCAGCATGCGCTCGACCATGCGATTGCAGTTCAGATACACGCCGTACACATCCTTGCTCCACACCATGTCGGGCACGGTTTCGATCAGGGTGTGCAGGTTCGCGCGCTCGGCAACCAGGGTTTCGAGCATCGCATTGAAACCACACGCCACGACGGCGGTTTCATCCCAGCCGGCTTCCGGCGCACGGGCATCGTATCGCCCTGCAGATACGGCCCTGGCCGTCTCGCCGATGCTGGCCAGACGGGCGGTCAGACGGTTCGCCATGAAAATCGCGGCCAGCACGCCAAGCAGGATTGCCACCAGGGTGTACAGCACGCCCTTGCGCATGGCCTGGCTCATGCGCTCGGCGGCGTTGGCCGACCCCACCCCCACCCGTACCCAGCCCACATGGCGCTCGCCGGCACGCACCGGGGCAAGCACATCGACCAGCGCCAGGCTGCGACTGAGCACCCTGACGCCGGCATCGGCTCCAGCGGGTACGGCGGGCAGGTCGGCAAGATACTGGCCGATGCGCTGTCGCTCGGTATGCGCCAGGATGCGTCCGTCGGCATCGGTGAGCATCGCATATTCGACCGACTCGGAGCTGCGCTTCACATCGAGCAACTCCCCCAGGCCGGCCAGGTCGCGGCTGAGCAGCCAGGCCGACGACGACAGCGCCAACGATCTGGCCAGCGTGCGTGCCTCATCCACCTGCCGCGCCTCCAGCATGTCCCGTTGCTGCAGGACGAGGTCTGCCACGAACACCGTCATCAGCACTGCATGCACCGCCGCAATGCCCAGCACGAGCTGCCGGCGCAGGCTGCCGAAGAGAAACCGGCGCAGCCCCCCCGCACTCATGGCAGCGCTCCGACCCGCATCATGTAGTCCGCGAGAAAGGCGCCCACCACCTGCCGGTAGCGCTCATCGTCGGCCGGATGGAAGCGCGCCGTCTGCATGCCGGCCAGCGCCGCCTGTCCATCCGGGTGCGCGTGCATGTCGAGCAGCAGCGCCTGCAGCTGCGCGGCCAGCGCGGGGGAGACGCGGGGAGAGACCATCACCGAGTTGTTGATCAGCGGCTCGGTCATCCACAGGGGGGTCAACTCACTCGCCGCTTCGGGGTGACTCGCCTGAAAAGCCCGCCACGGCGGTGGCCAGGTCACCCCGACAGCCGCCTCGCCCCGGTACACGCTGAGGATGGCCGACTCCTGCGAGCCGACATAGCGGTGCCCGACCTCGTCCTGCAGATCGACCCCCTGCCGGGCCAGCCACAGCTTGGGCATCATCGCGGCGGCCAGCGCAGTCGGCGAGGGGTAGGCCAGCAGCAGCCCGCGCAGGTCGGCCGGCAGGTGGATGCCCGCATCGCGTCGCACGATGAACAGGCCGCGAAAGTCTTCGCTGTCGCCCGCCTCGGCAATCACCCGGTAGCCCTGGCCCAGGGCCTGTATGGTCTGATAGGGGTTGGGCAGGATCAGGTCCGGCTCGCCGGCCCGGTACTTGGTTTCGAAATGGGCGTAGCTGTTGGAGGCTTCGATCTCGATGCGCACGCCGTCGAGCCGGGCATTCAGGTAATCCGCAAGCGGGCCGTAGGCCTGCAGCAGTTTCTGCGGGTTGTGCAGGGGATGCACCGCCAGCCGCAGACTTTGCCAGGCGGCGCCCTGCACCGGCACATCGCTGTACACCGGCCCTTGCGGCGGTCCGGGATCGCCACAGGCCAGCATCAGGCAGACCAGCAGCACGGCCATCCCCGCATGCGTCACCCGTCTCATGTCCGCCTCCTGCCCCGCCAGAACGCACCGCCCGCCAACGCATACTCACGGGCCTCTGCTCAGGATTGTAAGACGATCGCAGGTCGAGTGCGTACTATGACCGTGCCGGCCCCCTTCCCCACTGCCGCACGACGGGGGCCTCAGGCACGCGCCAGACAGCCCGGCGCGCCGGACAGAGGCATCGCATGCGGGCTGGACTGATGGTGAATGCCCGACACGCTCTGTTTCGCCAGCTTCTTCGCCTCGGCGGCCGCGCTGGCCACGTCTTCCGGCGAACGGAAGCTGCCCGGCCCCACCAGCACGGCGCCGGCCGCCACCGTGGTGAGCGGAAAAAGGCGGGTAAAGCCCTGGCGATCCTCGCTTTCAAAGCCGCCCCGCACCAGGTCCTCATCGCTGAACAGGGTGCGTGCCCGTTCGTTGAAGCCTTCCACGATGCGGCGGGTGCGCTCGTCCCAGTCGTCGCTCTGGAACAGCACCACAAAGTCGTCGCCCCCCACATGGCCCACGAAGTCGGCAGCCGGGTCGCACTGCTCCAGCAGCATCATCGCCACCAGCTTGATCATCTCGTCGCCCCGCCAGTATCCGTACAAATCGTTGAAGGGCTTGAAGTTGTTGAGATCGAAATACACAGCGGCAAACGACGCGCCGGACTCGATCAGGCGGCGGATGTGCTCGGTGATCGGGATGTTGCCCGGCAGCAGGGTGAGCGGATTGGCATGACGGGCCGCCTCGATGCGCCGTTCGGTCACCGCCCGCACCAGGCTCTGGCCGGTGGCGATGCCCGCGTAGCGACCGCCTTCGGTCACGATGAAGCCCTCGAACAGGTAGCGCTGATCTTCCCCCGCCAGCATGTGCACCATGGAGTCGAGCGGCACCGAAGCCTCCACCCGGAACGGCCCGGGGCTCATCAGCCGCTCGCAGGGGCGTCGCCCGTGCAGTTCGTGATAGAAGGGCTGGGCATACTTGTCCATGAAGCTGCGACGGTTGATCAGCCCGACCGGGTAATCGTCATCCACCACCACGGCCACCGCATGCAGGTCGGGGTGCGCATTGAACAGGCGGCGCACCTCGTCATTCGGGGTGGTGGGCGTCACCGTCGGGGCGGGCACGCTCAGGCGGCCGACGGTCTGGGCAATGTCGGGGCGCGGTGGCGAATTGGGCAGCACCGCAATCTTCGATGAGGCCAGCACCCCCGCCACCTCCGCCGACACGGCAGTGACCGGCTCGGACTCGGGCCGGCCGAGCAGATAACCCTGCACATAACCACACCCCAGGTCGCGCAGCACCACCAGCTCGGCGACCTCTTCCACGCCTTCGGCCACCACCAGCGCGCCAAAACGCTCGGCCAGGGTGAGGATGGTGCGCAAGGCATCCACCTTGCGGCTGTCGCGGTGAATGCCCCGGGTGAAGTATTTGTCGATCTTCACGATCACCGGCTGCAGTTGTGCCCACAGGCGCAGACTGGAACGCCCGTCGCCAAAGTCATCCAGCACCAGACCGATGCCCAGGCTGGAAAACACCTCCAGCGCGCCGGCGAGACTGTCCGGGTCTTCCACCCGCTCGTGCTCGGTCAGCTCCAGCATCAGCCGCGACGGGGCAATGCGCGCCTCGACCAGCGCACGTGACAAGCGCGAACCCCGGTCGGCCGCCAGCGCATCCAACGCCCGCGCGCCCAGGTTCAGGAACAGCTTGCCGCCCAGCGGGCGACGGCCAAAGGCAGCGATGGCGCCGAGCACCGCCATGAGCTCCACCTCGATCACGCAGCCATCGCGGCGTGCCACCTGCAGCAGGGCCTCGGGATGGGCCAGCACCGAATCGTGGGGCGGACGCATCAGGGCTTCGTAGCCAAAAATCTCGGCACTTTTCATCGACACGATGGGCTGGAACACAAAACTCAGCTGCCGTCGCTCCAGAATCGAGCGCAGCTCGCCCACCAGCGCCTCATCCTGCGCAGTACGCCATTCGGGCACCACCCTGAGCATCGTCTGTTCCCGCTCGGGCAACCCCTCCGCAGGGCGCCTCAATGCTGTCATCAAACCCATTCTGGCCACGCTCCATACACGAACCGGGATTCCGGACAGGCATGGTGCACGACCCGCGTTACATGGCGGTGAACGCCCGGGCGGCGGGCCACTTCTCCCCACCCGGGCAGGGCCGTTTAACAGCAACGTCATTGTTGTCGGCTACTCTGCCACGCACCGAGCAGCCGACTCCGCTCGCCGGCAGGCCACCACGCCCGCACTGCGAACCTTCCCACCGGACAAGGGAGTGCCCACATCATGATGATCCTGCAGAAAACCGCCAAGGGCCGGGAGGCCATCCACACCCGCTGCAGCCAGCTCAACGCGCGCGAACGGC
This sequence comes from Rhodocyclaceae bacterium, assembly GCA_041678045.1. Taxonomy (GTDB): domain Bacteria; phylum Pseudomonadota; class Gammaproteobacteria; order Burkholderiales; family Rhodocyclaceae; genus UBA2357. The sequence continues at coordinate 3,348 of JBAYOV010000023.1, read as the reverse complement.
GGCTCATCATCCTCGCCGATGGCAAGCTCACCACGAGCGACCTGGCCTGCCTCACCGGCGACGACACCCAGCACACCCTCAACAGGCTGTTGGCCGAAGGCTATCTCATCGCATCCGAAGTGCACGCCGCCCCGGTCACGCAAACGCAGGCCCCGGTGCCTGGCCCAGTCACGACCCAGCCGCCCACGCCGCCACAACACGCCCCCGGCGAAGAGGCCGTGCTCACCCGCAGCCGCCGCTCACTGGCCGCCACCAAGCTGTACATGATCGACATCCTGCATCTGGTGCGCAGCCCGGACGCGGCAGCGCATCGTCTGGCGATTCACACCAGCCGCAGTGCGGACGAGGTGATCGAGGCCGTACTCAAGGCACTGCACTTCATCGATGCCTATTCCGGCCGGGCCTATGCCGACAAGGTCCACCAGCAACTGCAGGTTACCGTACCGGAAGAACACCTGCCCCGCCTGGACATCCTGCGCGACAAGCTGGCCGCCGCCTGAGCGGCGTGCCTGCGCCGTCCCCTGCCTGCTGCACCTTCTCGCGGCGCCCCGGGAATGAGAGACTTCCAGCCTTGCTGAGTCTCCGGAAACCGGCACCGTGTCGACCGCCCAGATTGCCATCACCCTGATCCTCCTCACCACCATGGCCCTGTTCCTGTGGGGGCGCTGGCGACACGACATCGTGGCCGGGGGCGCCCTGCTGGCCTGCGTGTTCAGCGGCCTGGTGCCGGCCGAACTGGCCTTTGCCGGTTTCGGCCATCCGGCGGTGATCACCGTGGCCTGCGTGCTGGTGCTCAGCCTGGGGCTGCAGGAAACCGGCGCCGTGGATGCGCTCACCCGCCGCCTGCTGCCGGCCGGCGCCGGGCCAGTGGCCACGCTGGCTGCGCTGACCGGCGTCGGTGCCGGGCTGTCGGCCTTCATGAACAATGTGGGCGCCCTCGCCCTGCTCATGCCGGTGGCCCTGCAACTGGCCAGCCGTCACCGACTGCCCCCCGGTAAAATGCTGATGCCCCTGGCCTTCGGCACGATCCTGGGCGGCATGGTGACGATGATCGGCACCCCGCCCAACCTGATCGTGTCCGGTTTTCGGGAGCAGTCCGGCACGGGCAGTTTCGCGATGTTCGACTTCACCCCGGTCGGCCTCTCCGTGGCCACCGCCGGCGTGCTGTTCATCGCGTTCGTCGGCTGGCGCATCGTACCCACCCGCGAACATGCGGACAGTGGGAGCTTCGACACCGGGAAATACTTCACCGAGGTGCGCATCACCGAAGGCGGCAAGGCCGCGAACAAGCGGCTCGCCGTGGTCGAGCGCATGCTCGAAAGCGCCGACGCCCAGATCATCGGGCTGGTGCGCGAGAACATGCGGCTGTCCGCCCCACATCGCCGTCACCTGCTGCGTGCGGGCGACATTCTGGTGATCGAGGCCGAGCCCGAATCGCTGGCCACCGCCCTGTCCTCGCTCGGTCTGGCGCTGGAGGAGGCCGTACCCGCCAGCCCCCCACAGACGGCCACGGAAGAAGACGAAGCCAGCCCCCCCGCCAACGCCACTCAAACCCCACAAGCCACCGCCAACGGTCACGCCCGGAGCGTCCGGCGCACCGCCCCGGCAGACGCGTCCACCGACAGCCCCTCGACCCGCAACGACGCAGCGACCGAGGACAGCGAAACTGCCGATTCGCATGACGGGAGCGAACACGAGGAAATCGTCATCCGGGAGCTGGTGGCCAGGCCGGCCGGGGCCATGGTCGGGCGTTCGGCCACCGACATCGAACTGCGCACCCGCTTCGGACTCAACCTGCTGGCCATTTCCCGTCAGGGGCGCCGCAGCGTGCGACGCCTGCGCACCACCCGGGTGGATGCCGGCGATGTGCTGCTGATGCAAGGGCCGGAGGCTGCACTGGCCGCCTTTGCCAGCGAATACGGCTGCGTACCGCTGGCCCCGCGTGACATCCGCCTGCCCGATCCCAAGCGGGCCATGCTGGCCGGCGGCGTGATGCTCGCGGCCGTGGCCGGCGCCGCGCTGGGCCTGCTGCCGGCGGCCATTGCCTTTGCCAGCGGCGTGCTGGTGTTCATGGCGATGCGCATCGTCCCGCTGCGTCGGGTGTATGAGGCCATCGACTGGCCGGTGGTGGTCCTGCTCGCGGCCCTCATGCCGGTGGCCGATGCGCTGGCGACCAGCGGCACCGCCGACCTGCTGGCACGTGCGCTGCTCGAAGACGTGGCCCGCGGTGAGGCGGTGGTCGCCCTCGCGCTGGTGCTGATCGTCACCATGATGCTGTCCGACTTCATGAACAACGCGGCCACCGCTGCGGTGATGTGCCCGATTGCCATCAGCACCGCCACCCAGCTCGGCGCCAGTGCCGACGCCTTCCTCATGGCGGTGGCCATCGGCGCCTCATGCGCTTTCCTGACCCCCATCGGGCATCAGAACAACACCCTGATCCTGGGCCCCGGGGGCTTTCGCTTCGGCGACTACTGGCAGCTGGGCCTGCCGCTGGAACTGCTGGTGGTGGCCGTCAGCCTGCCCATGTTGCTGTGGGTATGGCCGCTGTAAGCCGCTCACAAGAAGTTTTCCTGCGGTTCCCTGAAGGGGCCCCGGGAACATGAGGACTGAAGGCCGCTTTATGTGGAGAACCTTTCTGGCAACGGCCTGGCAGCTTAGTGAAGGCAAAGCCGGGACGAAAAAGGCGTCGCCGTTCTTGGCCTTGTTAGGGCAAGCCTGCTATATTTGTACGGAAATGCCGTACATAAAGGTGCAACACTATGGATACCATCAGCGTCAACAAGTTCAGAGACAACCTGAAATGCCTTGTTGAACAAGTCATTAACCAGCATGAACCACTCAAAGTAACACGCCGCGCAGGTGAAGCCTTTGTTGTCATTAGTGCAGATGACTGGGAAAGAGAACAAGAAACGCTTTACGTCCTCCAAAACAAAAACCTGATGCAGCAAATTTCAGCATCGCTCAATACACACTCCCAAGGCCAGGGCTACGCGCCAACAAAAGAAGAGCTGAATGAGATCACTGGTATTTGAAGGCACTACATGGGAAGCCTATGAAACGATGCGCGAGAAAGACAAAAAACTCCACAAGGCCCTGTGCAAGCTTTTGAAAGAGATGCTCCGCTCCGGCGATCCCGCTTCAGGCCCTGGCAAGCCTGAAGCCCTTAAGCACAACCTGGCTGGTTTATGGTCAAAGCGCATATCGCAGAAAGATCGCTTGGTCTAAGCCATTCACGCAAAGTCCATTAACATTAGAAGGCCATTTTGTACCGCGAACCCACATTGTCCAGAATCTCGCCGACCTCGTCCTCCAGCGTCCGGGCGTCGCGATGCCTGGGGCTCATCC
>JBAYOV010000022.1:0-56313 GCA_041678045.1 Rhodocyclaceae bacterium | reverse complement strand
TTTTTTAAAACACCGAAAAAACGATTCGTACTTCTCACTCTTTTCCCCTCACCGCCGCCGCTCTGTTTCGCTTTCGAAACTTCCGCTTGCCGGTGAAGAGCCGCGCATTCTACAGACATGAACTCTCTTGTCAACAGCTCGTAAGAAAAAAGTCACGTACGCCTGATTCAGGCACTGCACACCCCGGATCATCCTGGGCTCCATGCGACATTGCTGGTGCGGGCGGCGAGACTCGAACTCGCACGCGCAAGGCACAGGCTTCTAAGACCTGCGTGTCTACCAGTTCCACCACGCCCGCCTGCAAAAACGCAGCGACCAAGGCCATCTATTCAATATGGCATGAACAAGTGGCCCACCGCCGCGTCTGGCCGGCGGATTATACACAGCACGACGTGGCCAGCACCACGACTTCAATCCTGCATCTGCTTGCTGTTCACGCCGTACCTGCCGTTTTCAGCAATCGCGCAAGGAGGCAACACCATGGCAGAATCCCGGAAGCCGTCACCCATCCGTCAGGCCCACCGATCTTATGCATAACAGTGCCCCCTCCACTACTCAGGCAGATTCACCTTTCAGATATCGCTTGGCACTGGAAGGCATCAGCAAGGCCTACCCGGGCATTCGGGCAAACGACGACATCCACATGAATGTGGCCCAAGGTGAAATTCATGCGGTGCTTGGAGAAAATGGCGCAGGCAAGTCGACCCTGATGAAGATCATATACGGCCTGGTCCGTCCCGACGCAGGCCGTATTTCGTGGGAGGGGCGCCGGGTGGACATCACTAGCCCTGCACAAGCCCGGGCGCTTGGAATTGGCATGGTGTTCCAGCACTTCTCGCTATTTGAAACACTAACTGTCCAGGAAAACATTGCCCTGGCCTTGCCCGGACGCCACAGGCCTGCTCTGCTGGCTGAACGTATCATGGAGGTGTCGGAGCACTATGGCCTGCCGGTCGACCCACGCAGGCATGTGCACGATTTATCGGTTGGCGAGCGGCAGCGTGTGGAAATCGTCCGCTGCCTGTTGCAGTCACCCCGACTGCTGATCATGGATGAGCCCACATCGGTGCTGACACCCCAGGCGGTGGAACGGCTATTTGATACCTTGCGACAACTTTCAGCTGAGGGCTGCTCAATCCTGTACATCAGTCACAAGCTTGATGAAATTCGCGATCTTTGCCATCACGCCACCGTGCTACGGGGCGGGCGTGTAAGTGGGCACTGCATTCCATCGGAGGAAACGCCGCAGTCGATGGCACGCTTGATGATCGGCCGGGCTTTGCCAGTGTGCGAGCATGATGAGCAGACGCCCGGTGACGTGCGCCTGCGTCTGGCCGGGTTGTCCCATGCTTCTGATGAGCCTTTCGGAACCGATCTGAAGGATTTGCATCTGGAGGTTCGGGCGGGTGAAATCGTCGGTATTGCGGGCGTATCAGGCAATGGACAGCAGGCCCTTCTTCGGGTGCTGTCGGGCGAGACGCCGTTGGCCGAAAAGCATCCGGTACAGATTTGCGGCATTGAGGCCGGCCGTTTTTCTCCAGCACGGCGCCGCCGTCTGGGCCTGTGTCTGGTACCGGAAGAGCGTCTGGGCAGAGGTGCCGTACCAGGGCTTTCATTGACCGACAACGCGATCCTGACCGCTGCGCGCGAACAGGGTCTGGTGTTCGGTGGCCTGCTTCGCAAAGGGCGGGCCGAGCGTTTTGCCCAGCGTTGTATCGAAGCTTTCAACGTGAAGTGTGCTGGACCGTCAGCACAAGCACGTTCCCTGTCGGGGGGAAATTTGCAGAAATTCATCATGGCCCGTGAAATCCTGCAGTCTCCTGCGTTGCTGATTTGCTCGCAGCCCACTTGGGGGGTGGATGTGGGTGCGGCAAGCTTCATCCGACAATCCCTGATTGGCCTACGCAACGCAGGCACTGCCATCCTGGTGATCTCGGAAGAGCTTGAGGAGTTGTTTGAGATATCCGACCGGATCGTGGTCATGGCCAAAGGACGGCTGTCCCCTGCACGCAAACCCGGTGAGACTTCAATGGAAGAGATTGGCGTATGGATGAGTGGCCTGTGGTCGGATGATGCCAGCGCGGCGGAGGGTGGCAATGCCTGAGTTTCCGCTGAAGCTTGAACGACGCCCCCAGGCCTCCGGCCTGATGCGGGTGCTGTCACCATTGCTGGCAGTGATCCTGACGCTGGTGAGCGGCCTGATCATCTTCTCGGCGCTGGGCAAAGACCCCATTGAGGCTTTCAGGCTGTTCTTCCTCACCCCCTTTCGCGACGCTTATTCAATTGGCGAACTGTTTCTGAAGGCTGCGCCGCTGATGCTCTGCGCAACCGGACTGGCCATTGGCTTCAGAGCAAATGTGTGGAACATCGGCGCTGAAGGGCAGTTCATTCTGGGCGCGATTGGGGCCAGTGGTGTCGCATTGTATTTCCAGGATGTGGACAGCCGCTGGATTCTGCCCGCCATGCTACTCGGTGGAGCCGCCGCCGGTGCGGCTTGGGGTGCATTCCCGGCGCTGCTGAAAACACGCTTCAACGCAAACGAGATTCTCGTCTCACTGATGCTTGTATACATTGCACAGTTACTGGTGTCCTGGCTGGTATTCGGCCCTTGGCGCGATCCGGATGGTTTCAACTTTCCGCAAACCGCCATGTTCCATGACGCAGCCTTGCTGCCCACACTCATCGAAGGTACGCGTCTGAACGCTGGCTTTCCGCTTGCCCTGCTCGTACTGCTGGCCGCCTATGTGTTCATGCACCACAGCTACCCTGGCTTCCGGATGAAAGTGGCGGGCGAAGCCGCTCAGGCCGCACGCTATGCCGGTTTTTCGGCCAACCGCACGATCTGGACAGGCCTGCTGTGTGGGGGCGCGGCTGCGGGCCTTGCCGGGTTCAGTGAAGTAGCCGGCCCGATGGGGCAATTGACCGACAAGGTCAGCCTGGGTTATGGCTTTGCTGCGATCATCGTAGCCTTTGTCGGTCGCCTGCACGCAGTCGGCATCCTGTTTGCCAGCCTGTTGATGGCCTTGCTGTATCTGGGGGGTGAGCAGGCGCAGCAATACATGAACCTGCCAAGTTCGATTTCAATGGTCTTTCAGGGGCTGTTGTTGTTCTTCCTGCTGGGCAGCGATGTATTCATCCACTACCGGCTGCGCTTGCGTGCTGCCCGGCACGGGAGTTGAAGCCGATGGATGCCAATCTGCTCACTTCCGTACTATTTGCCACCGTGGTGGCGGGCACGCCGTTGATCATCGTTGCGCTCGGCCTGTTGGTGAGCGAACGGGCCGGCGTCCTCAACCTGGGCGCCGAAGGCATGATGGCGATGGGTGCCGTCGTGGCCTTTGCAGTGACCTACACGAGTGGTAACCCATGGTTCGGAGCACTGGCCGGCATGGCTGCAGGCGCTGGAATGTCCCTGATCTTTGGTGTGCTTGCCATCACCCTGCAGGCCAATCAGGTGGCCAGCGGACTGGCCCTGTCGATTTTCGGGGTGGGTCTGTCGGCTTTTGTGGGCAAACCATTCGAAGCAGTCGCGCTGCAGGCGGTGCCGGCGGTACGCATTCCCTACATTGCGGACATCCCGGTCATTGGTGAGGCGCTCTACAACCAGCAGTTGATGGTGTATTTCTCCTGGGCGCTGTTCTGGGCTGTGCTGTGGTTTCTGGCACGCAGTCGCACCGGTCTGTTGTTGCGCGCAGTGGGTGAATCACCTGCATCGGCCCACGCCATCGGCTACCGGGTCCAGGCCATACGCTACCTTGCGGTACTTTTCGGGGGGGCCATGGCCGGACTGGGGGGCGCCTTTCTGTCAGTATTCCACACGCCCATGTGGGTGGAGGGGCTGGTTGCGGGTCGAGGCTGGATCGCGCTGGCACTGGTTGTGTTTGCCACCTGGCGGCCATTCCGTGTGATGCTGGGGGCCTACCTGTTCGGTGGTGTGATGATCACCCAACTGTTCATCCAGGGCTCCGGGTTGCAGATCGATTTTCCGGCGCAGTTCCTGTCATCCCTCCCCTACTGGGCAACCATCATCGTCCTGGTACTGATTTCCCGCAACGTACAGTCCATCCGGCTCAATTCGCCCGCCTCGCTGGGCAAGCCTTACCGGCCCGACGACTGAAGGCATGCCTGTGTTCTTTCATATTGACCCACCAAGGAGTTTCGCCTCATGTTTCAGCGACGTCAGTTTCTTCTGAGCGCCTCGGCACTCGCCCTGTCCTCTGCCCTTCCGCTGTCTGCTTTCGCCAACGACATCGCCAAAGTAGGGTTTGTGTATGTCAGCCCGATCGGTGACGCGGGCTGGACTTTCCAGCACGATGAAGCCCGGCGCGAACTCGAAGCCCATTTCGGCGACCGCCTGGAAACGCGTTATGTGGAAAACGTGGCCGAAGGTGCCGATGCAGAGCGCGTGATCCGAGAATTTGCGGCCAGTGGCGCGAAGGTGGTGTTTGCCACCAGCTTTGGTTACATGAACTATGTGGAGCGTGTCGCCCGACAGTTTCCGAACGTCACCTTCCTGCATGCCACCGGCTACAAGTCGGGCAAGAATTTCGGAAATTACAACGCGCGCTTTTATGAAGGACGTTACCTCAACGGTGTGATCGCCGGCCACATGAGCAAATCCGGCGTGCTGGGCTATGTGGGTGCCTTTCCGATCCCCGAGGTACTGCAGGGCATCAATGCCTTCACCCTGGGCGCGCGCAGCGTCAACCCCGACATCGAGGTTCGGGTGATCTGGGCAAACAGTTGGTACGATCCGGGCAAGGAACGTGAAGCGGCCATGACGCTGATCAGCCAGGGCGCGGACATTGTCACCCAGCATACCGACTCCACCGCCGTGGTCCAGGCAGCGGAAGAGCGCGGCGTGCATGCCTTCGGCTACCACTCGGACATGTCAAAGTACGGCCCGAATGCGCATCTCACTGCCACCACACACCACTGGGGCGATTACTATGTGAAGACGCTGGAAGCCGTACTGGCCGGGAACTGGCAGGCCGACAGTCTCTGGGGCGGCTTCAAGGAAGACATGGTGCGCCTTGCCCCGCTCAATCCGGTGATTCCCGACATGGTCAGGGCCGAAGTGGCCCGCCTTGAGGCTGCACTGCGCGAGGGCAACCTCCATCCCTTCACTGGCCCGGTGCTCGACCAAAGCGGACAGGCGCGACTGGCCGAGGGTCAGGTCATGGATGACGCCGCCCTGAGCCGGATGGACTATTTCGTTCAGGGCGTCAGCTCTCGCCTGCCCTCGCGCTGACCCGCATCCTCGCGGGCGGCGGCGCGTCCGGCCGCCCGCACCCTGTCACCGACGCTTTCATTGCACGCTCAGGACCATGTTGCTCAACAACACTCCACGCATCATTCGCGGTGAAATCCTGCACTTCATCGATGATCCACTGCACGTCGGAAGCAGTGCCTGGGAGCATTTCCACGACGGCGTGATGCTCGTGGAAGGCGGCCGCATCCGCACCATCGGCCCCACGCTGGAATTGCTGCGCAACATGCCTTCCCACGCACAACTCAGCGATTACCGGGGCAAGCTGATCCTGCCCGGTTTTGTGGACACCCATGTGCACTATCCACAAACCGACATCATCGCAAGCCCGGGCGGGCAGTTGCTGGAGTGGCTTGAGCACTACACCTTTCCAGCAGAAATCCGCTTCGAGAATTCTGAGCATGCCAGCGAAGTTGCCGAGTTCTTCTGCGACGAACTCCTGCGCAACGGCACCACTACCGCCATGAGCTTTGCCACCACTCATGCCGGTGCAACCGAAGCGTTGTTTGCTGCAGCCCACAAGCGCGGTATGCGGCTGATCACCGGCAAGGTATTGATGGATCGTAACTGCCCGCCCGCATTGAGCGACACCCCGGACAGCGCACTGGCCGACAGCCAGGCACTGATCGAACGCTGGCACCACCGCGACCGGCTGCTGTATGCCATCAGCCCGCGCTTCGCACCGAGCTGCTCGGAGGCCGAGATGCAGCTGGCGGGCACTCTGTTTGCCGAACACCCCGGCCTGTACCTGCAAACCCATCTGGCCGAAAACCGCGCCGAAGTGGACTGGGTAGCCTCGCTCCATCCGCAGGCCCGCAGTTATCTGGATGTGTATGAACGGTTCTCCCAAATCGGTCCACGTGCCATGCTTGCCCACGGCATCTGGCTGGACGACCGGGACCGTGCCAGACTCGCGGCCAGCGGCAGTGCACTCAGCTTCTGCCCAAGCTCCAACCTGTTCCTCGGATCCGGGCTGTTCGATCTGGCCGCAGCAGACGCGCACGGCATTCGTGTAGGCATCGGTACCGATGTCGGAGCCGGCACCAGCTTTTCATTGCTGCGCACCCTGGCCGATGCCTACAAGGTGCTGCAGCTCAAGGAACAGAACCTCACTGCCCTGCGCGCCTTTTATCTCGCCACCCTGGGCGGCGCCCGCAGCCTGTATCTGGAAGCACAGATCGGCAACCTGCAAACCGGCAAGGAGGCCGATCTGGTGGTGCTCGACCCTGCTGCCACCCCCCTCATTGCACGGCGCATGCAGCAAGCCCGCACGCTTGAGGAGCGCCTGTTCATCCTCATGACGCTGGGCGACGACCGCAACATATTTGCCACCCACATTCTGGGCGAACCCGCCTGCCTGCGTGCAACGCGCTGAGCTGCGTATCGCCCGAAAAAGCGCCCGGGGGCGATGCCCCTTTGCCTGTTTTCATGACAAACGGTAGACTCCGCCCCTGTCGAGCACGTTGGACACAGGCTCACGGAGGAACCCAAGCTCATGCACAGCAGCAAACCACAGCGCCCGGAAGCGCCCCGTCACACCGACCGGACCAAACAGGCCGAACGCACGTTACAGGAACGCACGCACCGCAAATCCGCTCATGGCAAATCCCCTGCCCCTTCCAGCAGCCCGGAAACCCTGAACCTCAACCGCAGCACCGGTGTGCTGCGGTTGAAAGTGCTGCGCACACCCGCGTCCAGGGTATTCGGACCGCTGGTAATGAACCGCATGCCCGCCAACCAGGGGTTGGTGCTATTGCACACGGCCAAAATCCACAGCTTCGGCCTGCGCGCTGCAATAGACCTGGTGTTTCTGGACCGTGAAGGGCATGTCATCGAACTGATCACGCGCCATCCCCCCTGGAAGCGTGCACAGGGTCGCGGAGCTCACGCAGTGCTTGCACTGACCGCAGGCGTCGCGTCCTACGCCGGGATACGTGAAGGCGAACGCCTGCGTGACATCGGCAGACTGCTCCGCCCCCGGCGTCGCAGCCGTCCAGCCACACTCGAACAGCCTTCGCGCATCTGACGACAGGCCTCACGCCTGCGCATCCGGCGAGCGCATCAGGCGCAGCGCCAACCCCACTCCGAATGCCGCATTGCCCAGCGCAAACACCGCCAGCAGCACACGCACTCCGGTGGCAAGCGGCATCGAAACCAGCATCACCGCAATCACCGAAGACAACAGATTCAGCAGCACCATCATCCAGAACACCGGATTGCGCGGCTGAAACACTCTTGACCACTTCACAATGCCTCTCCTCAAGTTGCGATCCGGCGCACAGGCCGTCCTGCAACTGCAAGACTCACGCTCGGCGCTCGGCGCACGGCCCGGCCAGCACCTCACATTGTCCAACATCCCAAAACGACCGTCACCCATGACGGAGTACAATTCAACGCTTGAGGCAGTTCAATTTTCTTGAAGCTCACCCCCACGGGAGACCCGCAGATGACAGAACGCGAAGACGACCAGCGCCAGAACACCAGTCCGTCACCTACAGACACAGAAATCCCGTCAAAGAAGCGGGCTGCAAGCAGCAAGAAAAGCACAAGCAAAAAAAGCACAAGCAAGAAAACCCGACTGACCGCGAAAGGAGATACCGCACCCGACGTCTCGCCCGAAGGTATCGAAGCCTACGAGGTCAATCAGGCACGCGATGCCGCGACCCAATCCAAAACAGTCGCGATCAGCGACATCATCAAGCGCAGCACCCGGGGCGACCTGTCACGGCTGGCCGACCAGCTCAGCGCCATCGTCGAAGGGGCCTCACCCGACGATCTGGCCGTATTGCGCAAGGTACTCTTTCAGGAAGAACTGGCAGCCACCAGCAAGACCGGCACCCAGGCCGACGATGAGCTGTCCAATGACTGGCGCACGGGCGGCTACCCCTATCGCAATCTGATGTCGCGCAAGAACTACGAGAAACAGAAGTACCACCTGCAGGTGGAGTTGCTGAAGCTTCAGAAGTGGGTAAAGGAAACCGGGCAAAAGGTGGTCATCCTTTTCGAAGGCCGGGACGCAGCCGGCAAGGGGGGCACCATCAAGCGCTTCATGGAACACCTGAATCCGCGCGGTGCCCACGTCGTCGCGCTTGAGAAACCCACCGAAACCGAACGCGGCCAGTGGTATTTCCAGCGTTACATCCAGCACCTGCCCACTTCGGGCGAGATCGTGCTGTTTGACCGCTCGTGGTACAACCGCGCAGGGGTCGAGCGCGTGATGGGTTTTTGCTCCGACGAGGAATACTCCGAATTCATGCGGCAGACACCCGAATTCGAGCGCAACCTGGCACGCAGTGGCGTGCACCTGATCAAATTCTGGTTCTCGGTCAGCCGTGACGAACAGCGCCGTCGATTCAAGGAACGTGAAGCCCATCCGCTCAAGCAATGGAAGCTCTCGCCGATTGACCTGGCCTCCCTGGACAAGTGGGACGACTATACCCGTGCCAAGGAAGCCATGTTCTTTCATACCGACACTGCCGATGCCCCGTGGACCGTGGTCAAGTCCGATTGCAAGAAACGTGCGCGGCTCAATGCGCTGCGTTATGTGCTGCACAAGCTGCCCTACACCAACAAGGACCTGGCACAGATCGGCCCGATCGACCCGCTGCTGGTGGGCCGGGCAAACGTGGTGTTCGAGCGCGGCGAAAAGGAAGAATTCCCGCTGATCTGAACCCGCCATCCAGCACCGTCCGGGCCGACCTTCTGCGTCCACGCGACCGGCAGGTCGGCTACAATCCCTCGCCTGCCCACCTGCACAAGCACCGCCTTCACACGAGAATCACCGATGAGCCCGCATGTAAAACTCGACACGGCGCATGAACCCCTGGTTCGCCGCATTCAGGAAGAAGCCACCATCATTGGCGACCAGATCCTCAGGATCGATCATTTCCTGAATCACCGCATCGAGCCGGCCTTCATCATGGAGCTCGGCCATGAACTTGCACGACGCCTGTCGGCCTTTCAGCCCACGCTGATCCTCACGGCCGAAGCGAGCGGCATTGCACCGGGGCTGGCCGTTGCGCAGTCGCTCAAGGTGCCCCTGGTATTCGCCAAGAAATACTCGCCCGAAGTGGAGGCGCCTTCGCTCTCACGCATCATCCCCTCGCCCACAAAAGGGGGGAGCACCCGCCTGGTCATCTCGCAACGCTTTTTGCCGGCTGGCAGCCGGGTGGTGATTGTGGACGACTTCCTGTCCAACGGTCGCACCGCAGTCGCCCTGGTCGAAATGGCACGCGAGGCCGGCGCCGAAGTGCTGGGCGCTGGCTTCATCGTGGAGAAGCGTTTCAAGGACGGGCATCTTGCGATGGCCCAACTCGCGATCCCGGTCGCCTCGCTGGCCACCATCGAGCGCCTGGAAAACGGCAAGGCCATCATGGCTGCACCGCATCCCTGAGCGCCCCGACTGCAACCTACGTCTCAGGGAAAGGCCATGAACGACTTCGAAAGCAGGCTGCACGAACTGACCCGACAGATCGAACTCGAGATCCAGGAAGGGCGCCTCAACTTCCCGACCGCCTTCGACGTCACCATCCGAGTCAAAAAGCTCGCCGACAATCCAGACAGCACCATGGAAGAGATGGCCAAGGTGGTGATGTCCGAGCCCGTGCTCAGCGCCAAGGTGGTACGCATGGCCAACGCGGTGCTGCTCAACCCGCTGGGCATCAAGGTCAGCAACGTCAAGGATGCGCTGGTGCGCATCGGCCTGACCACCCTGCGCTGCCTCGCCTTTGCAGTCGCTGCCGAGCAACTTGCGCACGACAAGCGCTCTCCGCGCATGCGCATGATCGCCTCCGGCCTCTGGATGCACACGCTCGATGTAGCCTGCTGGGCACATGCCCTGGCGCAACACACCGGCCACGCCAAGCCCGACACGGCATTCTTTGCCGCCATGATGCGCAACATCGGCCAGTTTTTTCTCTTGGGCCGCAGCGGCAAGCTCGAAGACGTGGACAACCATCTCGACAGCTTCGGCCAGTTCGTCAACCGCTTTCACCGATCGGTGCGCCGAGCGCTGGTTGACAGCTTCGAGTTGCCCGAGGAAATCGAAGCGGCGATGAACGACGACCACCCGGAACAACCCGGTGTGCCACCCCGCACCCTGGCCGAACTGCTCGCACTGGCCGAACATGCCAGCGCCCTGCCCAACCCCTTCGACCGTCTGAGCAGCCGATCCGGCGCTCAACCCCCAGCGCGTCAGCCAGGCGCCTGCCTTCAGTCCCCAGTCGAGAAGCCACCCCAAGCGGACCCGCTTGCCGAACTGCTGGAAACCGCCCGCCCACACCAGATCGAGCTGCTTTCCACACTCGGTAACTGATCCCCGCACGTCTGCCCCCCACCAACCGCCTGCACACCTCTGTGCCGGCGGGCCTTTCAGTCACACACCCCCAGTCTTTTTCCCCTGCCTGCAGCACCTACCGCTTTGCCGCCACCGGCAATACGGAAGGCAAAGCTTGCCGCTTTGCTTGCCGCCCATGTTTGCCGGTCGCACGGCATCCCTCTTTCAGAATTCTCGAAACCAGCCCAAAAAAACTCACAACACACTGTTTTTATTTGATTTATAAAAACTGGCACGCCATTCGCTTGATGTTGGTCACAAGACTCGGCAAACAAAAAAACAGGTGTCACCACCACACAAGGCCGGGCGGTTCGAAAAACAGGATTTCGAAGGAGATTCAAAATGGCACAGGTAATCAACACCAACGTCCCGTCGCTGAACGCGCAGCGCAACCTGAACACCTCTCAAGGTGCGCTTTCGACTTCATTGCAGCGGCTCTCGTCCGGTCTTCGCATCAACAGCGCGAAAGACGACGCAGCCGGCCTTGCAATCTCCGACCGGATGACGTCCCAGATTCGTGGTCTGGATCAAGCCCGCCGCAACAGCAATGACGGCATCTCGCTGGCTCAGACTGCCGAAGGCGCACTCCAGGAAAGCGGCAACATCCTGCAGCGCATCCGCGAACTGTCGGTTCAATCGGCCAACGCCACCAACTCGGCATCCGACCGGCTTGCCCTCAACTCCGAGGTCAACCAGCTCATCGCCGAACTGGACCGCATCGCCGGCACCACCAGCTTCAACGGCCTCAAGCTGATCGACGGCTCCTACACCGCACAGACCTTCCAGGTGGGCGCGTTCGCACGCGAAACCATCACGGTCAATATCGGTGCCGCCACCTCCGACCGGCTTGGCATCAACAAGGTCGCCTCAAGCAACGAGCTGACCGGCATCACCAATGCAACCAATACGGCTCCGGCCCTGGGCGTGCCCTCTCGTGCAACCCTCGGGACCGATGCTGCCACCGCACTGGCCAGTGCCCTGCCCGCCCAGACTGTACTGGTCACCAACGCCGCACAAGAAACCATCAGCACCGGCACCGATATTGACGGCACCTTGATGCCCGCCGACGTTGCTGCGCTGTTCGGTACGAACGTGTCCTTCTCGCAAACCAGTGTTGCCCTCGATTTCAGCACGGTGGCAGGCCTGGAAGATGGCGATACACTTGCGTTCGACTTGGATATCGGCACTTTCAATGCCACCATTTCCGTCACATATGACTCAGCGGCCGGTCCCCTGTCATCGCAAGTGGGCGCTGCGCTGGCCCAGGCCATTGATCCTGATGTTTTCACCTTCACCCGTAGCGACGACCGGATCACCCTCGAAGCCAAGGGGGGCACGGACGACTCCTCCGTTGGCATCAGCGGCTATGCGCTCACGACCACCAACGGCACCGGCAACATGCAGTTCGATGGGCTGCAACTCGACGGCACCAACACCGCCGCGCTCAAGACCGCATCCTTCACCGTAGAGATTGATCCGGCTACATTTGGTGGCGGCTTTACGGACCCGGCCTCGCCCATCACCTCGGCCACGAGCAACCTGTCCCCAGCCGACAACGGTTTGTTCGCAGTTGCCCAAGGCGAAAATGCGGCGATTTCACTTGCCAACATCAATACCGCAGACGGCAACAACATCGAACCCCAAACCCTGACCATCAATGGTCAGGTGACCCGCAGCGTCGATGTTGATGGCAACGCCTCGGCCAGGGATATCGCTGCCGCAATCAATGGCGTGGCAGGCGAAACTGGCGTGCAGGCCACCGCCCGTACCGTCGCCTCGTTCAGCAATCTTTCTGCAAATGGCGTGATTTCCTTCAACCTCAACGGCGTGGATATCTCCTCAGTGGTGTCCACCGGTGACCTGTCGAACCTGGCCGATGCACTCAACGCCAAGACCAGTGCCACCGGGGTGATTGCCAAATTGAGCGTGGACAAGCAATCGCTGACCATGGAAGCTGAATTCGGCGACGACATTCGCATCCATGACTTCGGCAGTTCGGCCGCCTCTGCAACCAACCCGGTCACTGTCGACATCGCAGGCATGACGGGCTTGCCGGTACGACTCAGTGACGACAAAAGCGGCACATCGCTCGACTCCACCGTGGTCGGTGGTCAAGTCGAACTCAAGTCACCCGGCAACTACTTCAGCGTCTCCAGCACACTCGGTGAAGATGCGGGTGGCCTGTTCCAGGGCACCGCAGACCAGTTGCAGGCCGGTGAATTGCAGGAGGTGAAGTCGATCAACATCTCCACCGTCGAAGGTGCTACCAAGGCGCTCGACATCATCGATGGCGCACTGGCCAAGGTCAACGGCATCCGCGCGGATTTGGGTGCGGTGCAAAATCGCTTCGAAGCCACCATTTCCAACCTTCAAATCAACAGTGAAAACCTGTCTGCCGCCCGCAGCCGCATTCAGGACACCGACTTTGCAGCCGAAACCGCTGCGCTGACCCGTGCGCAGATCCTGCAACAGGCCGGCACCGCAATGCTTGCTCAAGCCAACGCCCTGCCCAACCAGGTGCTCAGCTTGCTGCAAGGGTAATTACCTGCCTCACCCCTTCGAACCTGTGCCTTACGGCATTTCCCCCGCCCTCCTCACGGAGCGCGGGGATTTTTTTATGTCTCGCCAGAGCGCACGAACTCACACCCCGCTCACACGCAGTGGCCGCACGCATCCATGCGCTGACGTATACTCGACCCTCACCCGCTTCCATAAGGCACTCACACCATGGCTTCCTTCGTTTGGGACGAAAACTTCGTGACCGGTATCGAAGATGTCGATGCCCAGCACATGGAGTTGGTCCAGTTGATCAACCACCTGGGCGATCTGCTGGCTTCACCCGACAGCCAGGACACCCTGCGCCTGACCAGCCTGCTGGACAAGCTGTCCGACTATGCGCGCTTTCACTTCGCCTCTGAAGAAGGACTCATGCTCAAGGCCGGCATCGACCCTCAGCATCTGGCCATGCAGCAGCGCGAGCACGAAAACTTCATCGAGGAAGTCGCCCGACTGAGCCACGCGGGCCTGAACCCCAGTTCAGCCAATCAACTGCTGGACTTCCTGATCCACTGGCTGGCCTATCACATTCTGGGCTCGGACATGTCCATGGCCCGGCAGCTGCGACTGATGGAACAAGGCATGAGTGCCGAGCAGGCACGGGACGAAGATGCCCGGCTGGGCACCCGTGCCACCGAACCCTTGCTCGCCGCACTCAACGGCCTGTTTACTCAGGTTTCGGAGCGCAACCGGGAACTGTTCGAACTCAATCGCACGCTCGAAGCCCGGGTCGAGGAGCGGACGCACGAGTTGGCCGAAGCCAACCGCCAGCTCGAAGAGCTTTCGCTCACCGATGTGCTCACCGGCTTGCCCAATCGCCGCCATGCCATGCGCCGGCTCAGCCTGGAGTGGGCCGACAGCCATCAGCCCCTGGCGCTGATGATGATTGATGCAGACGGCTTCAAGCAGATCAACGATACCCAAGGACACGATGCCGGCGATGAAGTGCTGCGCATCCTGTCGCAAACCCTGCGCGATGCGGTACGCAATGACGACCTGGTGTGCCGGCTCGGTGGTGACGAGTTTCTGGTCATCTGCCCGAATACGCCTCTCAAGGGCGCCCTGCACCTGGCCGGCCTGGTGCTTGCCCGGGTGCGTGCCTTGCGAGTGCCGGCAGGCAATGGAGCCTGGGTGGGCAGCGTCAGCATTGGCGTAGGTGCGCGCACGCAAGACATGCAGAGCCTTGATGAACTGATCAAGCTCTCCGACGAAGGCGTGTACCGTGCGAAACGCGAGGGGCGCAACCGGGTGTGCACGGTCGCAGAGGATATCTGACACGTCTGGCTGACCGGCTCCGATCAGGACCGGGCACCGGAAGCAGCCCCAAGCCAGTCACATGTCATCAAATTCAGCGTTTCAACAAACCATGATCTGGATCAAAACCTGAAAACGCTTCTTGCGCTATACGTGAGTCACGTCAACCCTGCCGAGAACAAGATCATGAAAAGTCACGCCACGGAGACCATACTTCCCGCCAACCCGCGTTACCACCTGCCCCAGGCTGACGGGCTGTACCAGCCCATCCTTTTTGCATTCGTCACCCAGCGCATGCACCAGGACATTCAAGCCGAGCGCCAGATGATTCTTGACGCCCTGCCCTCTCCACTGCTCCAGAAACAGCAGCGCCTGTTCGAGCGCTACGACACAGGCGCAAGCGCGCGCGCCTTTCAGGACATCCTGTCGCTGTTCGACATTCCGCTCGGACGACGCTGAAGCCGCTGCGCACGCAGAGCACCGCCATCCGCACATCACCTCACGCCCAGGTATCAATCACCCCGCCGGCCGTACCCACAGGCGCGACCGGCAATTCAGGAACAGCTTCAAGCAGTTGCAGCGCGCCTTCGCCCTGCATGTCCAGTGCCTTCTTCAACACCGTCAGGGACACCTCCTGCTGCAACGTGGCCTGAGAATGGGCGCTGGCCATGGCGGCAATCGTCGATACGTTCATTGTCATCACTCCTCGCGCCGAACATCAGACGCAATGTTTCACTCCCAGCATTGTCGATACAATGCAGCCTGTCGGGCAGGATGTTCCGCCATGACCGCCCCTGCATCGGGGAACTTGCGAAAATCCATTGCGTTGAACCTTGAAATGCCAGAAAACAGCACCAGCTTACCCCCCGCACGCACGGGCGACAAGTCGCCCCATGCCGGCCATCCGTGCCCCACCCTGTCCTTCCAACCCCTGCCCTGACCTCGCAGAAGCATGTCGATGTCGCAACATCAACACCCGCTGTTCATGTTTCGCCTGTTGCTGCGGGCCATCTTCATCGTCCTCGTGCTGATGGCCATCTTTCGCAGCGACTCGATTCACGGCGTCGTGCTGTCCATCGCGGTGGCTGTGGCCGGACTGATCGTGGATCGCATGTGCCACCTGTACATCGCAATGGACATCCGCACCCGCGAACGCGCCGAGCGCATGGCCAGGCTGAAGGCCCGCGAAGAAGCAGAGGAAGCCCGTCGTCAGGCCGAAATGGCCGCCATGCAGGAAGCCGAGCGCCGGGCACGCCGCGAAGCCCTGGAGGCCGAGAATGCCGCAGCGCGCAAGGTCATCGAAGAGGCCCGGCGCACCGCACCAGCCGCACGTTAATTCACCCAGGAACCGATCATGCTGATGACCACCACGCCCACCATTGAAAACCGGAACATCCGCCAGTACCACGGCGTGGTCTCCGGGGAAGCCATTATCGGTGCAAATATACTGAAAGACATGTTCGCCGCCGTTCGCGACATCGTCGGCGGCCGCGCCGGGAGCTACGAAAAGACCCTGCGCGCCGCCCGCCAGACCGCACTGAAGGAACTGGAAACCGCAGCCCGCGAGCTTGGCGCCAATGCCGTCATTGGCATCGATCTCGACTATGAAGTACTGGGAGAAAAGAATGGCATGCTGATGGTCACCGCCAGCGGCACCGCAGTGACTCTGGCGTGAGAAAAACCTGACGCACCATCGGGTTGTGCCGATTTTCGGTGCAGACCTGCGCCAAGAAAGTGGCGGAAGCGGTGAGCGCATGCCATGCAGCACAGCCGGGGCTGCTACCCCCCTTGGACCTCCTGTACTGATGCCGCGCGTGCTTCACTTACCGCATCGCAGCCCGCGCCGCTTCGGCCAGAAAGCCGGAACGCGTGGCGCCGCGCGCCTTGGCGTAACTGTCGATCTTCGCCAGCAGGCGGCGCGGCAGGGTAATGTTGATCTTCTCGGCACGACCCTCGAAGCGGGTCACATCCACCTCTACCGCCGCCCATACACCATCAGCGAAATCCGGGTTGGCTCGATGCTCAGCAATGGTTCTGGTCACGGGCACATCCCCCCCCTCCTCAATAAGCCCCTCCAGGTGAAGATCGATGGCCTCCAGTACGGAATCCAGCGCTTCGTCGAAGGTATCCCCTGCCGAAAAGCAGCCGGGCAAATCAGGCACCGTTACGCCAAAGCGCACGCCGTCATCAGAGTGCAATACCACGGGAAACCTCATATCAACCCCCTATTTCCAACCCGCCTGCTTTCTGATGCTGTTCAGCGTGCCGGCGGGAATGTCGCTGTCAGGATGTTTGACCGTCACCAAGCCCGACTTGTTCGGATGCTTGAACTGGTGATGCGATCCTTTGACACGCACCAGAAACCAGCCATCCGCCTCCAGTTGCTTGATGATTTTCTTGCTGTTCATGGTGGTTATTATAACCACTCTTGGGACAGGTTTGGGGCAACGGCTCAAAAATCACCCAAGCGGATTCACTCTTTTCGCTCGTTCTTGTAAACATTTTTGTTTATAATAACACCCATGTTCAACAAACAACGGAGGTGCGGTGAAACAGAGTGAGTTTGTCAGGTGGCTCAGGTCGGAAGGAGTGTAGATCAGGGACGGCAGCCAGCACTTGAAACTCTGCTTCAACGGCCGACAGAGCACCCTGCCAAGACACCCTTCGGCGGAACTGAAAACAGGGCTGGTCGAAGCGGTGAAAAAACAACTCAAGCTGAAATAGGAGGTGGCCCCGCAAGGGGCTTGCCGCCGCACCGCCCCCAAGCATGGAGTGATGAGAGATGCGCTACCCCGCACGATTTGAGCCCGCACCTGACGGCGGGTATGTGGTGACGTTTCGGGATATCCCCGAAGCGATCACCCAAGGCGACAGCGAAGATGAGGCCGCAGCGATGGCGGCCGATGCGCTGCTTGCCGCAATGGAGTTTTACTTTGAGGACCGGCGCGCGGTGCCTGCGCCGTCAGGCCTTGAGTCGGACGAGCGCCTGGTCGAGTTGCCGGCCAGCGTGTGGGCCAAAGTGTTGTTGCTGAACGCCCAGCTCGAGGCGGGCGTCAGCAATGCGGAACTCGCCCGCAGGATGGGCACACGGCCACAGGAACTGCAGCGGGTGACGGACCTCGCGCACACGACGAAGATCGACACCATCGCGCAGGCACTGCAGGCGCTCGGCAAGCGGCTGACTGTTTCGGTTCAGTGACCGGTGATAAACCGGTCATTCATACAGGTCGTCACCCGGCAGGGCCGGTGCAGGGCCCTCGATGGCGCCGGCGCGTACATACACGTAAGCGCCCACCTCCGCCGTGCCGCGTGCGGCGATCAGCGCACCCGAGCGCAGTTGCACCATGCTCTCGGTTGGCCCGACGGTCACGACCTGACCCACATCCAGCGGGCTGCCCGGCATGAGCCCCAACAGCCGGCGAGCCCGAACTGCTGGTCGCCAAACTTCTGTGGCACACCACGGTTAAAATGGTGCGTCGGCACTATGGCCGCTACATCAAGAAACCAGAGGGCATTGTCCTGCGCGGCGACTACTCTGAATTTGGGGCAGACTTGGGGCAAGATGCCCCGCGTAAAACCACCTTATCCACCAAAACTGCATCTTGAAACCCCGTATTTTCTGGGTTTTGGCTTGGATAAGGTGGCGCAAGATGGCGGAAGCGGTGAGATTCGAACTCACGGACGGTTGCCCGTCGCCGGTTTTCAAGACCGGTGCCTTAAACCACTCGGCCACGCTTCCTGACTGGATTGTCCGGCCTGAAGGAACATGTCCATGCAAACCGGAGAGCGCGGATTATAACGGTTGGGTCGCGTTTCGTCACTACCGGGCCATGCCGTCATCGTCCGGGACACCGCCTGCCGGATCGCCGGGACGCGGAAGCTCGAACAGCGCCACGGATTCCACATGCGAAGTCTGCGGAAACATGTTGGCGATTCCTGCGCCACGCAGCACATAGCCCTGCTCATGCACCAGCACCGCAGCGTCCCGCGCCAGCGTGGCCGGGTTGCACGATACATATACGATACGTTGCGGCCGCTGGGCCTCGCTCAGGGCCTTGACCACCGCAATCGCGCCCTCGCGGGGCGGGTCGATGAGCAGCTTGTCGAAACGCCCCAGGGCCGCCAGGCTGTCCGCCGTGGCTTCAAACAGATTGGCTGCGTAGAACACACAAGCATCCGCCAACCCATTGCGGGCTGCATTGTCTGCCGCACGGGCCACCAGCGCCTCGCTGCCCTCCACCCCCACCACCCGCGCACCACTGCGGGCAATGGGCAGGCTGAAGTTACCCAGACCACAGAACAGATCGCCGATCAGATCGCCGGCCTGCGGTTGCAGCAGCTGCATTGCGCGCCGCATCAGCAAGCGGTTGATGCCCACATTCACCTGGGTAAAATCGGTCGGCAGGTAGCGCAGCTTCACATCGAACTCGGGCAGGCTGTATTCCAGCGCCGGCCCTTCCGACGGCCATAAGCGATGACAGGACTCCGGCCCCTGAGGCTGCAGCCATATCTGTACGCCCCACTGCTCGCCATACGCCCTCAGGCGCGCCCGGTCGGCCTCAGTGAATGGCAACAGGTGGCGAAATACCAGCACCGTACAGTGCTCCCCCACCGCCACCTCGATCTGCGGAACACGGTCGGCAATCGACAGCGCAGCCACCAACTCATGCAGCGTTGGCAGCATTGTCGACACCGTAGCGGGCAGAACCGCACAATGACGCATGTCGGCAATATAACTGCTGCGCCGCTGATGAAAGCCGATCAGCACCCCGCCCTTGCTGGGCACCACGCGCACACTAAGCCGCGCGCGATAGCGATACGCCCAGGCCTGCCCCTCGATGGCAGCATGCATGACTTGCGGCCGCAGGCGTCCAATGTGCCACAGGGCATCTTCCAGCACCCGCTGCTTGATGGCCGGCTGGGCACGTGCATCCACATGTTGCATGGAACACCCCCCGCATACACCGAAATACTCGCAACGCGGACTCACCCGCAACGCGCTCGGCCGCAACACCTCGCTGACTTCGGCCTGTTCATAGCGTGGACGCGCCCGCAGGGTGTGGTAGCGTACCCGCTCACCGGGCAAGGCCCCCTCCACGAACACCGCCTTGCCATCGACCCGCGCAATACCGCGCCCTTCATGGTCCAGGGATTCAATCGTTGCTTCCGGCATAGGGGCTCCCGCACAAGAGACTTTCAAAGCCGGTGATGGTAACGTGCAACCGTTTTGCGTCAAAACTCCTGTCAGGGATAATGCCAGCCCATGTACGAAAACCTGCTTGGCGGCCTCACGCCGCGCCAGTTCCTGAACGAATACTGGCAAAAGAAACCGCTCCTCATCCGTCAGGCCGTCCCGGGCTTCAAGGGCTTGCTCGATCGCGATGCCCTGTTCGAGCTTGCCTGCAATCCGGACGTGGAGTCCCGCCTGGTACGCCAGTCCCCGAAAGGCTGGGCGCTTGAGCATGGCCCGCAACAGCGCCGTGCCTTCAAGGACAGCAAACACCCCTGGACGGTGCTGGTGCAGGGCCTCAACCTGTGGCTTCCCTCAGCCGACGAACTGCTGCACCGCTTTCACTTCATTCCCCAGGCGCGGCTCGACGACCTGATGGTGAGCTATGCGGTCGACGGTGGCGGCGTGGGGCCGCATTTCGACAATTACGACGTCTTCCTGCTGCAGGGCACGGGACAGCGCCGCTGGCAGATTGCCGCGCAGGAAGACCGCAGCCTGCTCGATGACGTGCCGCTCAAGATCCTGCGTCACTTCACACCGGAACACGACTGGGTGCTCGAACCCGGCGACATGCTGTACCTGCCCCCGCACTGGGCGCACAATGGCATCGCCATCGGCGAATGCACCACATACTCCATCGGCTTTCGCTCTCCGGAAGCCCAGGAACTCGGCGCCGAGTTCTTGCTGTGGCTGCAGGAGCGCCTGAAGCTCGAGGGCCTGTATGCCGACCCTGACCTGCAGGAACAGGACAACTCCGCGCTGATCGGACCGGCCATGGTCGAGCAGGTGCACTCCATGCTGTCCGCAATACGCTGGGACCGTGACGACATTGCCGCCTTTCTGGGCGACTACCTGAGCGAGCCGAAACCGCATGTGTTTTTCGAGCCTCCCGAACCTGCCCGCGAGTTTGAAGATTTTCTCGCAGCCGTTGCGCGCAGCGGGCTGAGGCTCGACCGCCGCTCACTGATGCTGGTGTCGGCAAATCACATCCACCTGAATGGCGAACCGTTTGCAGACGAGTTGGCCGGTTGCGCCGACGAATACGCCCTGCTTGCCCGTCTGGCCGATCAGCGCCGCCTGCCCGCCGAAATGCTGGCCAGCACTGAATTTGCCGACAGCGCCCTGGCTGAAGTACTCTTTGACGCCTATTGCAACGGATTTATGTGGACAGGCGAGGATGAGTGACCGCAATGCATTGCAGCCCGATGAAGCACCATCGGGCCATTTCGACACCTTCGAGCACTACCGGCAGGCAGTAGGCGATCTGCTCGCGCACGCAGAGCGCACGCTCAGCATTTTCGACCCGGACCTGAGCCACACCGGTCTGGAACACAAGCAGTCCGTCGCCCTGCTCGAAACGCTCTGCCGGAAAACCACGCAACCCGACGCCATCCGCATTCTGCTGATCGCCCCCAGCCATCTGCA
Source organism: Rhodocyclaceae bacterium (assembly GCA_041678045.1). GTDB lineage: Bacteria > Pseudomonadota > Gammaproteobacteria > Burkholderiales > Rhodocyclaceae > UBA2357. Next base: position 35,244 of record JBAYOV010000022.1, on the reverse strand, counting down.
AAAGCACTGCCCGCGCCTGCTGCGCTTGGTCGAGCAACAGGCGCACCGAATCAGCATCCGACTGGTCAGCAACCCGGGCGTGCAGGACCTCGCCCCGTTCATGATTGCAGACCAGGCCCATCTGCTCACCCGCTTTCACCCCGACACGGCACGCGGCAAGCTGGCACTGGACGACGCCAGCCAGTGCGCCCAGCCCGGCCTGACCTTCGAAGACCTGTGGATGGCCAGCAAACCCGGCCCCACCGGCATGACATTGGGCCTGTGAAGCGCAGGGCCAATGACGAACGTTGCTTCCAACCGCATGGGACATGCAAAATTTGCAAAATGTCACCCGCCTGCAACATGCATTCACAAACGAATCGTTAATGACTGATAGAATTCACGAGTTCTCCGGGCATTGCGGATGTCATGGCAATGACGGTTCAGGCTTTTGATCAACACATCTCCATTCACGAGGAATGATAAACATGAAGACTTCTGCACTGTTGGCCGCCCTGATCGCACTCACCCTCACCGCCTGCGGCAAGAGCGAACAACCGCCAGCGCCAGCCCCCGCTCCGGCGGCCGCCCCCGCTGCCGAACCTGCCCCGGCCGTTCAGGAAGAAGCCGCTGCGGCTACCGAAAGCGAGCAACCTGCTCCTGCCGAAGAGGCCAAGAGCATGCTGGACACCGCTACCAGCGAAGCCGCCGCTGCCGTGGAGGCAGCCAGTCAGGCCGCCGAAGCTGCAGCCGAAGCCAGCGCGAAAGCCCTTGAGTCAGCAGAAGAAACCGCCATCGAAGCCGCAGAAACCGCCAGCGAAGCCGCTGCTGCTGCCTCTGAGGCAGCCAACAACGCAGTGGATGCCGCTCAGAAAGCAGTGGAAGAGGCCGTGCAGAAAGCGACCAATGGCGCAGCTGTCGCAGAGGAAGCTGCCGAAACAGCTGCCGAAGAGGCAGCCACCGAGGCAACTGAAGCCGCTACCGAGGCAGCCAAGGACTGATGCATTTTTGATGACGGCCCGGTCTTGCACCGGGCATCTCCATCGAAAAAGCCCCTCGCATTGCGAAGGGCTTTTTCTTTTTGATCAGGCCACCAGTTTTCCATTGCGATAATCACTGATCGCCTGATAAATCTCCTGCTCGGAGTTCATCACGAAGGGGCCGTACTGCACGATGCGCTCGCCCAGCGGCGCCCCTGCAATCAGCAACACCCGTGCAGTCTCGTCACTTTCGTTGCGTATCACCACCCCCTGGCTCTCCGGGTCATTATCCAGAATGACCATGCGGCCGAAGGAGGTCTCGCGCTCACCGATGCTCACCGCGCCGGCCTGCACATACACAAAAGCATTATGCGAAGCCGGCAGGGGCTGCGCAAACCGGCTGCCCGCAGGCAGGTGCAGGTCCAGATACAAGGGCTGGGTCACTTCCCGGCACACCGCCCCGCGCACGCCATGGCTTTCGCCGGCAATCACGACGGCCTGCACCCCCGACGCAGTGCACAGCACCGGCAGGGCATCGGCTGGAAAATCCCGATACCAGGGCGCGCACATCTTGTCCCGTGCCGGCAGGTTGAGCCAGAGTTGAAAGCCCTGCATCAACCCCGCCTGCTGTTGCGGAATTTCGGAGTGAATCACGCCACGACCGGCGGTCATCCATTGCACCCCACCGGCCTCCAGCAAACCCTCGTGTCCGGCGCTGTCACGGTGCAGCAGGCGACCTGCCAGCATGTAGGTCACCGTTTCGAAGCCGCGATGCGGGTGATCCGGGAAACCCGCCAGGTATTCGTCCGGTTGGTCGCTGCCAAAGGCATCGAGCATCAGGAACGGATCGAGCCGGGCCTGGAGCGACTGCGACAGCACACGGGTGAGCTTCACCCCGGCACCGTCCGAAGTCGGCACCCCGCGAACCACTTGCTCCACCGCCCGCGAACGCATGACCTGTTCGTTTTCGACGTATTGCACGTTGCTTACCCGACTCGTTTCCATATCGTCACCTCCTGACTGCTTCAGGGCGCATCAAAACACTGTCCGCACCTCAGGGCAGCGCCGCAAGCAAGTCGGCTTCCGCTTCGGCCAGACCCTGCCGCACGGCCTCTTCACCCATGTTCAAACCTTCCGCATGCATGAAATGCACATCGGTTAAACCCAGGAACCCCAGTATCGTGCGCAGATACGGGAGTTGGCTGTCAGCCTCCGTGCCACGGTAACGCCCCCCCCGGGCAAGCGCCACATACACCTTTTTGCCCTTGAGCAACCCTTCCGGCCCTTGGGCGGTATAGCGGAAGGTCACGCCCGAACGTGCAATCGCATCGAACCAGTTCTTCAACTGCACCGGAATCGCAAAGTTATACATCGGCACGCCGAGTACCAGCACATCGGCAGCCTGCACTTCAGCGATCAGCGCGTCGTCCAGCGCTACCCGTGCAACCTGTTCCGGGTTGCGTTGCTCGGCCGGTGTGAACAGCGCCCCCAGCGCAGCCTGGTCCAGCACCGGATGCGGTGTCGCCGCCAAATCGCGCAGCACGAACTCGGCCTGCGGATGGCGCTGCTTCAAGCGTTCGACCACGCGCGCAGCCAATCGGCTCGAATGACTCTCTTCACCCCGGATGCTTGAATTGATCTGCAATATCTTCATGATGTCTTTCCTTGAACTCGATGAACGTGGCTTCACTTTATGGCATCCACCTGATCGGATAAACCCTGTTTAATGGACAATATTGTTCCATCAATGGGACAATTAAACCGATGAACACCTTCGACCCGAACAACCTGCTCATCTTTGTCTGCATTCACGACGCAGGCGGCATCAGTGCTGCGGGCGAGCGGCTGAACCTGCCCAAATCGACCGTCTCGCGCCGCCTGAAGGAATTGGAAGAAGCGCTGGGAGAGCGCCTCTTCCTGCGCACCACCCGACGGCTGAAGCTCACCGAGTTCGGCGCGCACCTGCTCGAACATGCGCGGCAGATTGCCGACGAGGTCGATGCCGTCAGGGCACTCGCCGAGCACCGGCAGGCCCAACCGAGCGGCCGGTTGCGGGTGTCCATGCCGGGTGACTTTGCCAGCCTGTTGCTGGTTGACATGCTGGCAGCCTTCACCGAACTGCATCCGGCTGTTCGACTGGAGCTCGATCTCTCCCCACGGCGTGTGGACATTGTCGGGGAAGGCTTCGATCTGGCCGTGCGCATGGGGGCGTTGCCCGACGACGGTCTGCTGGCAGCCCGGCGGCTGGCACGCATGTGCATGGGCCTGTTCGCAGCCCCCGCCTATCTCGGGGCACAGGGCCTGCCCGGACATCCGCACGAGTTGATGCAGCATCGCGCCCTGCTGCTCTCGACCTCTGGCAGTCACGGCAAATGGTTGCTGCAGCGCGGGGGCGAAACCCACGAAATCCGCCCCTCTGCCCGAATTGCAGCAAACTCGCCCGAGCTGCTCATCAAGCTTGCGCAGGCGGGCGCAGGCATTGCCTGCGTGCCTCGACTGTTTGCCCTGCCGCTGGTGCAGTGTGGCGCACTCACCCCCTTGCTGCAGGACTGGCAACTGCCCGCGCAGGATGCCTGGGCCGTGTTCCCGGGGCGGCATCTGATGCCGGCCAAAACCCGGGCCTTCATCACCCTGCTGCAGACCGCCTTGTCCGAAGACGACGGCTCAGGCAAGACCGGCGGGTGAGCAACTGCAACAGGATTTTGCGCGCATGCAAAAACATCATAAGTTAATAAAATACTTTATTTGAAGCAAATACATCAAAATCGACAACTCTTGAGAAAAATCAGAAGTTCTTCCGATTACCATCGACGCATGCCCCAACTCGGGTAACATACGCACATTGCAACACCGTTGCGGAATTTGCCTGAAAAGGAGGGCATCATGAGCTTTCTCGCATTTTTTGACCATTTCTTCTCGCTGGGGGGCGCCAAGGAAGATGACAGGGCCGCCGCCAAGAAGACCTTCACCAAGGCCATCGAGACCCTGAACATCGACGTTGCCCTCGCCGCCCATGAAAACTGGAAATACCGCCTGTATGCCAGCCTCGAAGGCAACGGCATTGACGAACTGAACCCCGAAAAGATCGCCTGTGACCACTGCTGCGATTTCGGCAAGTGGATCTACGGCGACGGCGAAGAGCATCTCGGCAAGTTCGCTGCCTTCACCGAGCTCAAGGCCTCTCACCAGATGTTCCACTACACGGCCTCCAACGTGGCCCTGCTGGTCAAGGCCAACAAGCGTACCGAGGCCGAAGAACTGCTGGAAGGCGAATTTGCCCGCCTGAGCCACCGCATCGAATCCACACTGAAAGACCTCAAGTCGCTGTCGCGCACGAACTGAGCCCCTGCACAGCCCTCACCCGCCCGGACACCGCTTCCATTCACCGGGAAGCAGGTTCGGGCGTTTTTACATTCACCGGCCCTCCACCTTCTGCCTCCACCGACCACGCCCACCGAAAGCCCGACGGCTTCCTCCCCGGTGCGGCACATGGCACACTGCCGCCCCATGCCTCCCATCCGGGCCGATCAGGCGCCCGATCAGGCCCCCATTTTCAGCCGCTCATTTCTTCATGACCCGAATCGTTTCCCGTCAGGCGCCGGCACGCGCCACCCAGCACCTCATCGATGCCGGCATTCACCCCTTGCTGGCCCGCATTTATGCCGGCCGGGGCATCCGGCACGCGCACGAACTCGACTACGGACTCAAACAACTGCTGCCCCCCGCCGCAATGCGCGGCACCCATGAAGCCGCCCAGTTGCTCGCCGATGCCATCGAGGCCGGAGCACGCCTGCTGATTGTTGCAGACTACGACTGCGACGGCGCCACAGCCTGTGCCGTCGGTGTGCGCGGGCTGCGCGCGATGGGGGCGGAAGTGGGCTATCTGGTCCCCAACCGCTTCGAATACGGTTACGGACTCACTCCGGCCATTGTCGAACTGGCTGCCGCAATGGAGCCTGACGTCCTGATCACGGTGGACAACGGCATCGCGAGCATCGAGGGCGTGGCCGCCGCCCGGCAGTACGGCATGGCCACGGTCATCACCGACCACCACCTGCCCGGCGACAGCCTGCCCGAGGCCGACGTGATCGTGAATCCCAACCAGCCCGGCTGCGACTTTCCAAGCAAGGCGATGGCCGGCGTGGGCGTGATGTTCTATACCCTGCTTGCACTGCGTGCCGAACTGCGCGAGCGCGGCGCCTTTGCCGGTCGCAGCGAGCCGAACCTGGGCGAACTGCTGGATCTGGTCGCGCTGGGCACCGTGGCCGATGTGGTCAAGCTGGATCACAATAACCGGATTCTCGTCTCCCAGGGCCTGGCACGCATGCGTGCCGGCCGCATGCAGCCGGGCATCCGTGCCCTGTTTGCCGCAGCCGCCCGCGATCCAGAGCGCGCCAGCACCTTCGATCTCGGCTTTGCCCTCGGCCCACGCCTGAATGCCGCCGGGCGGCTGTCCGACATGAGTCTGGGCATCGAGTGCCTGATCACCGACGATCCTGCGCGCGCGCTGAACATTGCACAGGAACTCGACCGGCTGAACCGCGAACGTCGCAGCATCGAGCAAGGCATGCAGGAAGAGGCGCTCGCCCGGTTGGCCGGGTTCGATCCGGGCAACACCGCCACCGTCTCACTGTTCGAACCTGACTGGCACCAGGGCGTCATCGGCATTGTCGCCGGACGCATCAAGGAGCAGTTGCACCGCCCGGTGATTGCCTTTGCGCGTGGCAACGAAGGCGAACTGAAGGGCTCCGGCCGCTCGATTGCGGGTCTGCACCTGCGCGATGCGCTCGACCTCATCAGCAAACAGCACCCCGAGCTGATCCTGCGCTTTGGCGGACATGCCATGGCAGCCGGGCTGACGCTGCGCGAGCAGGACTACCCGGTGTTTGCTGCCGTGTTCGAGGAAACCGTCCAGAGCCTGCTCGACCCGGCCACCCTCACCCGTTGCATCGAAACCGATGGCGGGCTGGAGGACGGCTGGATGAGCCTCGAATCGGCGCGCCTCATCGAGCAGGACATCTGGGGCCAAGGCTTCACCGCCCCCACCTTCTCCGACACCTTCATGGTCGACAACCAGCGCCTGCTGAAGGAGCGCCACCTCAAGCTGCAGCTGTCGCGCCATGGCACGGCCTATGAAGCCATCCAGTTCAACTGCGCCGAGCGCGCCCCTGACCGTATCGAAGCCGCCTACCGGCTGGCCACCAACCACTTCAACGGCGTGACCCGCCTGCAACTCATGCTGGAACATTTTGAGCCGGCCTGAGCCCCCGGTGTGCGCCGGAGTGAATGGTATACTGCCCGGTTTTCACGACTCAGGACGAAACCGACATGGAAGCCGAACGCCTCAACGCCCTCTCCGAGAAACTCGACGACCTGCGCAATCGCGGTCGTGAACTACGGAGGTATCTTTGACTACGATGAAAAAGCAAGCAAGCTGCGCGAACTGAACCTCGCCCTGGAAGATCCGGACGTCTGGAACAACGCCGAGCGCGCCCAGGAAATCGGCAAGGAAAAGCGTCAGCTCGAAAACATCGTGGTCACCCTCGAAGAGATCGAGCAATTGTCCACCGACCTGCGCGAGTTGTTCGATCTGGCCGAAGCCGAAGACGACACGGACACCCTGGAAGCGGTGGAAACCGATGTGGGCGAACTCGAAACGAAGGTCGGACAGCTCGAATTCCGGCGCATGTTCTCCAACCCGATGGATCCCAACGCCTGCTTCATCGAGATCCAGTCCGGCGCCGGTGGCACCGAAGCCCAGGACTGGGCCGGCATGCTCGAGCGCATGTACCTGCGTTATTGCGAGCGCAAGGGCTTCGAGGTGGAAATTCTCGAAGAGTCCGAAGGCGAAGTGGCCGGCATCAAGGGGGCAACCATCAAGGTCAATGGCGATTATGCCTACGGCTTTCTGCGCACCGAAACCGGTATTCACCGCCTGGTGAGGAAGAGCCCCTTCGACTCCAACGCCCGGCGCCACACCAGCTTCACCTCGGTGTTCGTGTATCCGGAAGTGGATGACTCGATCGAAATCGAGATCAACCCGGCAGATCTGCGCGTCGACACCTACCGCGCCTCCGGTGCGGGCGGCCAGCACATCAACAAGACCGACTCTGCGGTGCGCATCACCCACGAGCCCACCGGCATCGTCGTGCAGTGCCAGAACGACCGCTCGCAGCACAAGAACCGGGCCGAAGCCATGTCCATGCTGAAGGCGCGCCTGTACGAACTGGAACTGCGCAAGCGCCAGTCCGAACAGCAGGCACTCGAAGACTCGAAGAGCGACATCGGCTGGGGCCACCAGATTCGCAGCTATGTGCTCGACCAGTCGCGCATCAAGGATCTGCGCACCAACCACGAAGTCGGCAACACCCAGGCCGTGCTCGATGGCGATCTGGACGACTTCATCGCGGCGAGTCTGAAACAGGGCGTTTGAGTTTGATCGACCCCATGTACGCACTACATGAACAACCGAACTCGCCATCTTGACACCGCCTCTCGACCTCACCGAGTTTCTCGCCCCTGGAGTGGCCGCCGACGACGTGCCGGAGCTGACGGCTCTGGCCGCCGCGCGGCCGCTGCTGGATGCGTTCATCACGCTGTTTCGCGGCTCGGAAGCCGAAGTGCTGCTGCGCCTGCTGGTGCTGCGCGAAATCGGCCGTGAGTCGGAGGCCCCCAGGTGGTCACCCGACGCATTGCGGGCCCGCTTCACCTATCTCGACCCGGTGAAGCTTGAAACCGTGTTGAAGCGCCTGCGCGACAACACCTTGCTCACCTTTGCCAATGACGGCCTCTACCACCTCTCCGACACCGGCCGCAACGCCGTGGCCGCGCTGGCAATGTTGCTACGCTTTTCGGACGAGGAAGACACCGAACTCGGCTTTCTCACCGCCCAGCTGGCTGGCCTGCAGGCGGTAGGCAGTCTCAACCCGGAAGCCCTCGGCCATCTGCTGTCCAAGCTCAACGACCTCACCTGGCACTTCGAAGAGGCCATTGCATCCGGCTCCGAGTTCAACATCCTGACCGCCCGGCGCAAACTCTCGGCCAACAGCAAGTGGCTCGCGCGGGGCACCGAAATCCTGCACGAACTGCTCGCCGACCCGGACGTCCCCTTCGACATCGCCCGCATTGCCCAGCGCATCGGCCTGGCACAGTCGCGCCTGGCCAGGGTGGATGCCAGCTTCCAGCGCGCACTGAACAAGATCGAAGCGCAGCGGGTCACGCTGGGCGCCTCGGGCATCTCATCGTCCGATGTCTCCGCGTGGCTGCGCACGCTCAGCGCCGGGACGCTTGCAGCCTTTGCCGACGATGCGCTTGCACCGGTGCCGGAGATTCCCCTGCTGGCCGGCGGTCATGAACTGCTGGATCGCGCCGAAACCGTGCTCTCCGACGAAGTACGCGCACGCGAAACCGACGCCAGCCTGCCACCGCCCGACACCACCGACGTCAACGTCCCACCCGCCAGCGAAGACCTCGCCCTGCTGGAGCACTTCGCCCGGCGGCTGGGCAGGTTGACGCAGCCTGAACCCCTGGCCAGGCTGGTCACCGGGGGTGGGTTTGCCCAGTCCTCATACCGCCTGTCCCTGCTCGCACTGCTCGCCGATGGTGAGTCGACAGGCCCCACGGACGGGCCTGTGGGCGCATTCATGCGCCTGCCACTGGACGTCCAGTTCGGTGACACACTGCAAGCCGTCGATGATGAAGAGATTGCACGGATTTCCAGCGGCCAGGTCGCCCCCCGCAGCCATGCAGCGTCCTGAAGAAAAACACATGAACACGAACCACCCTCCGATCCTGTCACGGAGCACAGGGCCATAACCCGAGAAAGCATGGAACAGGACATCAAGACCCTCACCGCCCGCCTGCTTGCCAACCGCTGGCTGCCGCGCAGCGATCGCCTGGTGCGTCGCGCCCTGGTGGATGAAACTTTCCGCATCGAGCTCGACCACCGGCTCGCTGCACTCGGCCTGCAACTGCAGGACAACCCCTACGCCCAGCATGTCGCCGTCGCCCTCACCCCCGAGATGCATGAGCCGGTGTTCGGCGCCAGACGCGAATACGCTGCGAGCAACGTGGGCCTGACCCGCGACGAAATCGCGCTGCTCGTGGTGATCTGGTCGCTGATCATCCTGCCCAAACGCGAGCGGCAGGTGACCCGGCGCGAAGTTGCCGACGATGGACAGGGCGACATGTTCGGCGCAGACAAGCCGATGGCGCATGGAGACAGCGTGTCTGCCGGCCTCTCCGAAGCTTCACTGATTGCCGATTTCGGGCCACTGCTCGGTGGCCGGAACCGGGTGCGCAACTTCATGCTCGGCAAGCTTGCCCGACTCGGCTTCATCGAGCGGCGCAACGGTCTGGTCAGCGAAGGTCCGCTGCTCGATGTCGCGCTCGACTACCGCGTGATGGCCGACCGCATCATCCACGGCACCCTGGCCGACGTGATTGCCCGCACCGGCCACTCCATGCCCGAAGGCAACGCCTTCGAGATCGGCGAAACCCTGCTGGCAGATGGGGAAGACGAGGACCATCAGGGATGACCGGGTTAATAGTCGAATCTCTCACTCTCGTCAGTATCGACGGGGCATTGCCAAAGTACGACGTCGGGCTGCTCGCAGCCGACCGCTGATTATCCAAATGTTCCACATCAAGCAACTCGAACTCGTCCACTGGGACTACTGGCGCCGCTTTTCGCTGCCGCTGGACGCGCAGATCATCACCATCGTCGGTCCCAACGGTTCGGGCAAGACCACCCTGCTCGACGCCCTGCGCACGCTGTTCGCGCTGCGCTGCTCGGGCAAGCGCGACTTTCGCCGTTACGTGCGTCGCGCCGACCGCAGCTTTGCGTGGATTCGCGCAGTGGTCGCCAACCAGGCCGGGACCACCGGCCGGCGTCCTTTTTTCCCCTGCCTGCACGACGAAGTCACGCTGGCCTGCCGCATCCGCCGCGCCGGGGGCGAATGGACGCGCGATTACACCATCGTCGATGGCGACGTGGCCATCGAAGAACTGGAACGCTCTGATGATTGGGTCGGCCTGCGCGACTACCAGAGCCGGCTCGCCTGGGGCGGGCTGACCCCGGCCATCGCCAAGGTGCTGGCCCTTGAGCAGGGCGACACCGACAAGCTGTGCGAATACTCGCCCAAGGCCCTGCTGGAACTGGTGTTCGACGTGTTCGGCGACAAGGAGGTGCTGGACAACTACGAGGCCGCACGAGAAGAGCAGAAGAGCGCCGAGCGCGAACTCGACGATCTGGGGCTCGATCTGGAGCGCCTGCGCGCCCAGGCCGAAGCCCGGCGCCTGGAAGCGGACAACCACCTGCAGTGGAAACAGCTCAGCGACGAGATCCACGCACTCGAAACCGAATACCTGCCCCGCCTGGAAGCGGCCGAACTGGCCCGCGAGGTGAGCGACGAACGCCACAGGCTGAACAGCGAAAAGCGCGAACGGGCCACCCGTCATGCAGAACGCCGTCAGGCCCTGCAGCGTCTGCAGCAGGTGCGTGCGGAGCAGCGAACGGCCGAGGACGAGCGCACCCAGCTGAAGGAGGACAGTCGCGGCATCGAGGACACCTATCTCAGCGCCCGCGACCGTGTGCGCGACCTTGAACGCTTGCTTGCCGAACGCGATGGCCTGCGCAGCCAGCTCGCCCGCGAGCATGGCGTGGATGCGCTGGCGCTGGAGCACGAACACGAACAGGCCGAAGCCACGCTGGCACAACTGCGCCACCGGGAGCGCGAGCTGATGGCCCGCTTCGAAACCAGCACCCACAGCCTGCGCACCGCCCGAAGTCGCAGCGGCCCGCCGGGCGATCCGGAGGTGACCCGCTTTCGCGCCCTGCTCGACGAACAGGGCATCGCCCACCGCACCCTGGCCGAAATCATCGAAGTCACCGATGTCGCCTGGCAGGCCGCTCTGGAGGCCGTGCTGCGCCCCTACCGGAATGTGATCCTGCTCGAACGCGAAACCGACCGCCATGCGGCCTGGGCGCTGGGTGAGCGCGAGCGCTTCCGGCACTTCCTCGTTGCCGAACGCGAAACGGCCCCGCCGCCTCGCGCCCAGACCCTCGCAGAAGTCGTGCATTTCAGCGCTCCAGCGCCACGCTGGCTGAGTGACCTGCTCAACCGCATCCGACGGGTCGATGGCGTGGAGGCAGCCCGGGACCTGCCCCGCGATGTGGAATGGATCACCCGAGACGGTTACCACCGCGAACGCCGTGGTGCCCGCCACCTGGGGCGTCCGGCAGACTTTCATTTTGGCGAACTGGCCCGCCAGGCGCGCATTGCCCGATTCGAAGAGGATCTGCGCGGCCTCGACGCTGAACTGGCCGAACTGCGCCCCCGGATACAGACCCACGCCACGCACCTCACCGGCCTGCGCCAGCGCCTGCTGGGCCTGCAGTCCGCGCAGCTGCTCGCAGCCCGCGCAGAAGTCCACGCCAACGCGGAAAAAGCGCTGCCACAGGCACGTGCCGCACTGACGACGGCCAGCGAAGCGCGCGAACAGCTCGAAGCCCTGCAGGACAGCCTTGCCGGCCAGCTCTCCGGCATTCAGGTCGAGATCGAACGCCGCACCCGCGAGCTACATGCCATCGAACAGCGTCTGGCTGAACTCGAACGGGACAGCGCCCCGCGCCGCCAGGCCCAGGCCCAGCGCATCCGGCGTTTGCGCAAGCTGCAGCGCAGCCAGCCCGTGGAATGGCGCGCCCCGGCCGACCTCGCCCTGCTCACCGAACGTTACGAATCGGCCGCCGGTGCACGGCGCGAGCGCGAACGATTGAACAGGCGTCTGGCCGAAGGCGAATGGATCACCGACCCCACGGTGCTCACCGTGGCGGAAAGAGTCAGGGGCGATCTCGCGCGCCGCGAGCAGGACTACCGCGAGCGTCAGGGCTACTGCGCCACCACCCGTCGGCTCACCGAAGAGGCCCGCACCGCCTACACCGCCAAGCTGCGCGCCACCGTACGCCAGTACGGCCGTAACCTCAAGGCCTTGGGGGAGCTGGCCGGTGTGGGCGTCGACTGTCCGACACCCACCCTGGGCAGCGACGACTTGTCACTCGCCCAGGCCGGCCTGGAAGTACGCTTCGACTTCGACCGCAAGGGCGCGGTCGGCCTGAACGATGGCGAAGCCTCCGGCGGACAGCAGGTCATGAAATCGCTGATCCTGCTCATCGCACTACTCATGGACGATGCCCGTCCGGGGGGCTTCGTATTCATTGACGAACCGTTTGCCCACCTCGACGTTGCCAACATCGACCGGGTGGGCAGTTTCCTGCGGGCCACCCGCGCGCAATACCTGATCACCACCCCGGTCACCCACAACGCCAACGTCTTCGCCCCGGCCCAGCTCACCCTGGTGACCCGCAAGAAGAAACCCGGCGACGAATGGGCTCCCACCATCGGCGTGCTGGCCCGGGCAGGCTGAGTTCGCACTTCACACCACCATGGTCGGACACTTCGCCATGCTGGTGACACGGTGCGACACGCTGCCCAGCAGCATGCCGTCCGTGTCGCTGTTGGTGCCCCGTGTGCCAAGCACAATCAGGTCGACACCACGCTCGTTGGCAAACTCCACGATCATGCGCGACGGCCGCCCGCCCTTCACGAAACCGCGAACCTGCGAGGCCCCGAGTTCAAGGGCCCGCTGCTTGGCATGCTCCACCACCTCGCGGGCATACTGCTTGAGCGCATCGTCCGGAATCTGGAGCCCATCCGGACGTACCATGGAGAGCGATGCCTCGAACAGGCTGTGATGCTTGTACACGCACAGCAAAAACAGCTCCGCCCCCGTGAGCTGTTGGAGTTGCACGGCTTTCTCCAGCGCATCGAGCGCCGAGGTCGAGCCGTCGATGGCGACAAGTATTTTCTTGAACATCGGCCATGCCCCTCAGCGGAAAGCCAGATCGCGCAGAAACAGCGCAATCTGCGGAAATGCGATCAACAACCCGGTTGCCAGCAGCAGAATGAAAATGAACACCGGGGTCCCTTTCACCACCTCCCAGTAGGGTCGGCGGAAGATTGCGATGGCGGTGAAGATGTCGCAGCCGAAAGGTGGCGTGGCCGACCCGATGGCCACCTGCAGTGTGATGAGAATGCCCACCAGCACCGGATCCAGCCCGGTCGCGGCAATCGCCGGAGCGAAGATCGGCGTCAGCACCAGAATCACCACAATCGGATCGACGAACATGCAGGCAATGAAAAACGCCACGCAGATCGAAACCAGCACACCCGTGGCGCCCATCTCGGCAATCCCGACAGTTTCCAGAATGGCCTGCGGCACCCGCGCAAAGGAGATGATCCAGGAAAATCCGTTGCCCACCGCGACCAGGATGAACACCACTGCCGTGATCAGGCCGGTGGATTTGGCAATCCGGTAGATGTCGATCGACTTGAGCGAACGGAATACGATGAACTCAAGGATGAACGCATACAGCACGCAGAAAGCCGCTGCTTCGGTAGGGCTGAAGATGCCGCCATAGATGCCCCCCAGAATGATGACCGGAAAGAACAGCGGCCAGACCGCGTCACGCACCGCACTTGCGCGCTCCGCCCAGCTGGCGCGCGGCTCGGTAGGCACATTGTTGCGGACCGCGTAGTACAGACAGTAGGCGGAGAACATCGCCAGAATCAGCAGCCCCGGCCCCACGCCGGCGATGAACAGTTCGGCAATCGAGGTTTCGGAAATCACCCCATAGATGATCATCCCGATGCTGGGCGGAATCAGGAAAGCGATGTCGCTGGCGTTGATGATGAGCGCCAGCGTGAAAGAATCCGAGTACCCTGCCTTCAGCATCCTTGGACGCAGCGGAGAGCCCACCGCCACCACGGTGGCCTGCGTCGAGCCGGACACCGCACCGAACAGCGTGCATGAGGTGGCCGTGCTGATCGCCAGCCCGCCCTTGATATGGCCGATGAAGGACATCACCATGCGAATCAGCCGGTCGGCCGACTGCCCCCGGGTCATGATGTCGGCGGCCAGAATGAACATCGGCACGGCGATCAGCGACGCAGGGCGAATGCCGCCCATCATCTGCTGCACGAAAAACTCCATGCGTCCGAAATCGCCGAACTTCATGTAGAAGCCGGTGACGGATGCCACGATCAGCGGCACCATCATCGGAAAGCCCAGCAACAGCAAAACGATCATCACCGCCATCAAGGTCATGGCCATCGGACGGTTTCTCCCCTGATGATGAACCGGCTCCGGGGCAAAGCCCGTGGATCAGACTTCGGATTCGGTTTCGGCATAACCATCGACGACCCCGGTGGACAGGTACACATCACGACTGGTCAGGTTCTTGATGCCGGTCAGAAAATACTGCACGCCCGTCACCACAAACCCCAGCGGCACCCACACATACATGGTCCAGACCTGCACGCCCAAGGCCGGCAGCACCCGGCCGCGCGTGTATAGCGTCGTGATGTATTGCCAGGCGTAATAGCAGAGAAAGAACATGACCGCCGCAGTGAAGAAAGCAATCACAACCATCAGGGCCTTGCGCCCGGCATGCGGCAGCGCATCATAGATAGCCGACATGCGGATGTGCCGCCCGTGGCGGGCAGCGTAGCCAATGCCGGCAAAGGTGATCATGACGATCAGGATGCGATTGACTTCATCGGACCAGAACAGACCCTTGCCGAACACCTGGCGCGACACCACGCCGACAATGGTATTGCTTGCCAGCAAGATGACCCCCAGCGCGAGAATCAGCGATTCGAGCCTGCTCATGGCGTCATCCACAACACCCAGAAAACCAGGCAGGGCCGACTGATATTTCGAGGGCAAATCGTGCTCTTCGGTCATCACGGTCATCTGGAAGCGGCCGGCCAGGGAACGTCACGACAACAGCGCCCGATGCCGGCCCAAGTGGAAAACTCAGTTCGTCACGGCCTGCAGGTCGGCCTTGAACTGCTCAAGCAGCGTGCGGCCACGCTCGCCGGTCATGTCGATGAAGGTTTTCTCCACATGCGGTGCGCGCGCACGAAATGCCCCGATCTGCTCCTCGGTCAGGCGCGTCACCGTCACCTTGTCGTCGGCTGCCAGAATCTTTTCCAGGGCTTCGTCGGCCAGGCCATCGATGTGCACCAGCACTTCTTCGAATGCATGGTTGGCGGCGTCACGCACAAGTTTCTGCTCTTGTGCCGACAGTCCGTCGAAGAAATCCTTGTTTGCCATCATCGCGGTGGTAAACCAACCGTGACCGGTGAACACCAGGTTCGGTGACACTTCGTACAGACCGCCCGACTGAATCCAGAAGATCGGGTTCTCCTGGCCCTGAATCATGTTCGTCTGCAAAGCCCCATACACCTCGCCCCACGGCATCGGGGTCGGCGCGGCGCCGAAGGCCTCGTAAGTGGCCGCGAGCAGTGGATTGGTCATGATCCGGATGCGTTTGTTGTTGAGCTCGTCCGGCGTGGTGACGGGCTGGTCGACCGTCAGCACCATCTCGCCTTCCGGGTACATCTTCAACAACTCCAGCCCCTGCTCTGCATACAGCTCGGGGAAGTTCTCGTGAATCGCGCGGCTCTCGCGGAAGAAACGCACCACCGTCCCGGTGTCGGTGGGCAGCAGGTAAGGGACAAAAAAGATTTGCGCTTCGGGGATCAGGGCGCCCGTGAAGCCCGGCGACTGGTTGACGAACTGCAGCACCCCGGCCTGCGCCTGCTCCATGATGTCATCGGACTCGCCCAGCTCTCCGAAGCGATACACCGTGACGGTGTGTTCCGAGTTCGACTCGATGTATTCCTTGAATTTGTAGGCGTAGACATCCTGCACATCGTTCTCGTATTCCTCGTGTGCATACAGCCATTCGGCAGCCTGCGCCGCCGAGGTCACCCCCAGGGTTGCCGCACTCAGAACACATGCCCCAAGCATCGTCCGAATTGTTTTTCCGTTCATTCTCACCTCCGCATGAATATGATGGAACGATAGGAATTTCTACCGCATGCTTTTCAGTATTGACCGCATGCGGTGGTCAGTCAACCGCAAATTTCGGCAATCTTCGTCGATTTTTGATCTCTTGGACGCAATTTCCGGAAAGTTTTTCCGATTCTTCAGAGCCCACAAAAAACCCTAAAAGGATATTCATTATGGAAACAAAAGAAGCCTGAAAAAGCACGGACACTGCCGCTCTCCAGCACACCGGGATTGCGCACCAATCCCCCGTGAAACACGGGAATGCGGCGGTACGTGGATGGGGTGCGCGACCTCGGGTACAGTACGCGGACGCCCCCGTCGGGGTTTGAAAAGTTGCACCTTGCCCAACACGGAGAACAACGATGCCCGACACCCCCTACACCCCGCCCCGGGTCTGGAAATGGGAAGCGCCCAGCGGTGGCGCCTTTGCCAGCATCAACCGGCCTGTTGCGGGGCCAACGCACGACAAGGCGCTGCCGGTGGGCCGGCACCCGTTGCAGCTCTACTCACTGGCCACGCCCAACGGGGTGAAAGTCACGGTGATGCTCGAAGAGTTGCTCGCAGCAGGTCACAGCGGGGCGGAATACGACGCGCACCTCATCCGCATCACCGAAGGCGAACAGTTCAGCAGCGGTTTTGTCGCCGCGAACCCGAACTCCAAGATTCCGGTGCTGGTCGATCATGGGCACAGCACACCGTTGCGGGTGTTCGAATCGGGGGCAATCCTGCTGTATCTGGCCGAAAAATTCGGCGCATTCCTGCCCCAGGAGATGGCACAACGCACCGAATGCCTGTCATGGCTGTTCTGGCAGATGGCCAGCGCGCCGATTCTTGGCGGTGGCTTCGGTCATTTCTATGCTTATGCGCCGGAAAAGCAGGAATACCCGATCAACCGCTACACCATGGAGGTGAAGCGCCAGTTGGACGTGCTCGACCGCTGCCTGGCCGAACGGCCCTATGTGGCAGGCGAGCAATACACCATCGCCGACATTGCAATCTGGCCCTGGTACGGCGCGCTGGTGCGCAACGAGGTGTATCAGGCAGCGGAATTCCTCTCTGCGGACGAATACCGTCATGTGCAACGCTGGGCAGCGGAAATCGCACAGCGCCCTGCCGTGCAGCGCGGACGCATGGTCAATCGCACCTGGGGCGAGCCGGCCGGACAACTGCACGAGCGCCACGACGCCAGCGACTTTGCACTGCGCACACAGGACCGGTTGGGTTGAGCGGCCCATCCGGCTGAGCACGCAGGCCGTGCTCAGCCTGCCGGGGCAGCCCCTCGGGCCGTCTTCTCTGCCTGAGCCTCATCGACCCGGGGCTGATCCGGCCGGGATTCTTCTGCCTGGCCAGGCGCCGGCACATCGTCCTCAACGAGTTCCCGGTGCACCCGCACCGCCGTCACCCGGGGCCGCACAGCCTGCCCCCGGGCCTGCACGGTGGCGCGGGTGAGTGCGGCGCCGAACAGCAGGATCAGCGCCGAGTAATTCACCCACAGCAACAGCACGACCAGCGAGCCCGCCGCGCCATAGGTAGACGCGGTGGCCGTCTTGGCCAGATACATGCCGATCAACGCCCGGCCGACCGAGAACAGCACGGCGGTCACCACGGCCCCGGTCAGCACATCGCGCCACTCCAGCAACACATCGGGCAGGATGCGGAAAATCATCGAAAACAGCAGCACCATGACGGCAAAGGCAACGACCATTTCGAAGCCGATCAGCACGACCGGCGGAACCGGCATCCAGTCTCCCGCAAACTGGGTGAACATGCGCAAGGCCACCCCGAGCAGCATCGACACCAGCAGCACAAAGCCGATCGCCAGCACCACGGTGAGCGACAGCACCCGGTTCTTGATGAAGATGAACACGCTGTTGCGCGACGGCTTCGGCGCCACGCCCCAGATGGCATTGAGCGAGATCTGCATCTGGGCGAACACCGTGGTCGCCCCGAAGGCCATGGCCGCAAAACCGATCAACGTAGGCATCAGTCCGCTTTCGGTGATCTGGCTGCTGGCCACCGCAGTCTGCACCGCTTCGGCCGCCTGCCGCCCCAGGGTTTCCTCAAGCTGCTGGGCAATTTCGCCCGCCGCCGCCTGCTCGCCCAGCACCATGCCCACCAGCGTGACGGCGATGATCACCACCGGCGCAATCGAAAACACGGTAAAGAAGGCCAGCGCGGCCGAAAACACGAAGGCATTGGCCTCCAGCCAGATGCGCACGGCATCGCGGATGATGTTGAAAACGTACAACACCGGTTGCAGGATTTTCTGGATCATGGGCGGAAAATGTCTGAATTCAGGGTCCGGATAAACACTTTGGCACACTTTGGCGCATTTTGACGCCAACCCCCCCGGGCGAACCGCCCGGGCAGCCGACAACAGCCCCACGGTATCACAAGCCTCCGCTTCACACCGCATGACGGTGCGGCTGTCGTATCATGTCGGGCCGTTTCAGAAAGTCCCACAGCCCATGTCCGATCAGCTCGCTCCTGCCGTCAGCACGCCCCCCAGCCCTCCCGCACCGGTTCGTCATGTCCGGCTGGGCGATACCGAGATTGTCCTGCTTGGTACGGCGCATGTCTCCAGGCAAAGCGCGGACGACGTGCGGGCGGCCCTGGCGGCAGGGGATTTCGATGCCGTGGCCGTCGAGCTGTGCCAGCCGCGTTTCGAACACCTCACCAACCGCCACGACTGGCGCGAGCTGGACCTGCTGCAGGTGATCCGCTCGGGCCGGGCCGGCATGGTGGCAGCCCAGCTGGCCCTGTCGGCCTATCAGAAGCGACTGGCCGACCAGCTGGGCGTGGAGCCCGGCGGCGAGATGCGCGCGGCCGTGGATGACGCGCTCGATCGCGGCCTGCCGATCTGGATGGTGGATCGCGACATCGGCGTTACCGTGAAGCGACTGATTCGCTGCGTGCCCTGGTATCAGCGCTGGACCCTGATGACCGGAGTGCTCGGCACCTTCTTCACCCGTGAAAAGGTGGACGAGCAACAGATCGAGCGCCTGAAGGAAGGCGACATGCTGGAAAGCAGCTTCACCGAGTTTTCCGAACGCACCCCACAGCTCTACACCACCCTGGTGGAAGAGCGCGACCGTTACATGGCCAGCCGGCTGAAAGCCCTGATCGCGGAGCACGCCCCCCGCAAGGTGCTGGTGGTGATCGGTGCCGGCCACCTGAAAGGGCTGGCCGACCGCTTGCAAGATGGCGAAGACCCGGACAGCACCCGCAAGGCGCTGGAACACCTGCCCCCAAAAGGGCTGTTCAGCCGCATCCTGCCCTGGGCCATCGTCGCGGTCATCCTCACCGGGTTTGCAATCGGTTTTGCGCGCGGCCCGGAACTGGGCTGGCAACTGGTGATCGACTGGGTCCTCATCAACGGCTCACTGGCCGCCATTGGTGCGGCCGCCGCGCTCGGCCACCCGCTTACCGTGCTCACCGCCTTTGTGGCCGCGCCCTTCACCTCGCTCAACCCCACGATTGGCGCCGGCATGGTCACCGCTGCGGTACAGACCACGATAAAACCACCGCCGATGACCGATTTCGACACCCTGCGCGAAGAAATCACCACACTCAAGGGCTGGTGGCACAACCGTGTGGCACGCATCTTTCTGGTGTTCCTGTTCAGCACCCTCGGTTCGGCTGCAGCCACCTACATCGCGGGTTTCCGCATCTTCGGGGCGCTCAGCGGCAGCGGCAACTGAAGAACGGCCCGGAGCGCAGCGCCACAGCCTGTCCCCACGGACGGCCGCTCACGCCGGCAGCAACCCGTCTCCCGCCTCGCCACGCAGCGCACACACGCGCTGCAGCACGGCGGGACGCGCCCCGCCTGTCCGCCCCTGCTCAAAGGCCACCACGGAGAACAACTCGTCGAGGCGCGCCAGCCGCGCCAGCAACTCACCCGGCCTGAGCAGGAAATCCGGGTTGGAGGGCTTGCCGAAGCGCTCGTTTCCACGCATGAAGGTCTCGTACACCAGCACCCCGCCCGGACGCACACACTCCAGCAAGGCGTCCAGATGGGGACGGTACAGGTAATTGCACACCACCACCGCATCGAACATGCGCCCGCTGAGCGGCCACACCGGCAACTCCAGATCCAGGCGCTCGGTGCGAATACCCGTCACCCCGGACAACGCCCTGAGCGCCGCCTCGTCACGATCCACCGCCAGCACCTCGTGCCCCTGTCCGGCCAGCCATATACTGTGCCGCCCCGCCCCGCAGGCCAGATCCAGCACCCGTGCATGACGCCTGAACAACGCCTCGAAGCGCACCACCCACGCCGACGGCGTGCCGCTCAGACTATGCACCCCCATGTGTTCTCCCGTTTGCGCCCCCATGTGCGCTCCCGCCTGCCCTCCAACTCCACCCCCTCATGCCTGCCACACCCTTCACTCCACGTTGATGACCACCGATATTGCCGCCAACATTCATTCTTCACACCCGCCGCGCCGCAATCACCACCGGCTCACAAGCCGACGCGCTGCGCTATCATGCCATACGCGCGGTCGCCCCCTTCGGGCAATACCGACCCGCCCCGATCGAAGCCCGGCCAGTGCTGTTGTACCGTACCCACAGCCCGGCCAAAAACCATACCTGCTCCGTGATCTTTTCACGGAACTTTATGGTGCACTGCGGTAAGCTTGCGGTATCGACCGCCACACGGCGTCCGCAACCCTGCACACGGAGCCGACACCCCATGAAAGAAAAACACTACCTCAGCCCGCTGCTCGAACCCAAATCGGTTGGCGTCATCGGCGCCAGCGAACGCGAAGCCTCGCTGGGCAATGTGGTCATCCGCAACATGCTCGATGCCGGCTTCAAGGGCCGCCTGTTCGCGATCAATCCGAGTCACCAGACGGTGCTCGACCTGCCCTGCTACAAGTCCGTCGAGGAGGTGCCGCACCGTCTCGACCTGGCCGTCATCGCCGTGCGTGCCGACAAGGTGCCCAGCATCATCGACGGCTGTGGCCGTGCCGGGGTGAAGGCCGTGGTGGTGCTCACCGCAGGTTTTTCGGAAACCGGCGCACGCGGTGCGCTGCTCGAACGCCATGTCGTAGAGGCCGCCCGCCGGCACCGCATCCGCCTGCTCGGGCCGAACTGCCTGGGCATCATGCGTCCCGAGCTGGGGCTGAACGCCACCTTTGCCCACGCCAGCGCCCTGAAGGGTTCGATCGGGCTGATTTCGCAGTCCGGCGCCCTGTGTGCCGCCATCCTGGACTGGGCCAAACCCAACAACGTGGGCTTTTCGGCCGTGGTGTCGCTGGGTTCGAGCAGCGACATCGACTTTGGCGAAGTGCTGGAGTACATGATCTCCGACCCGCGCACCGAAAGCATCTTTCTGTATGTGGAAGGCATTCGCGATGCGCGCCGCTTCATGAGCGCGCTGCGTGGTGCTGCGCGGGTCAAACCGGTGCTGCTGATCAAGGTGGGGCGTCATCCCGAAGCGTCGCGCGCGGCGCTGCTGCACTCGGGCTCAAGCACCGGTGAGGATGCGGTGTTCGACGCGGCCCTGCGCCGGGCGGGCGTGATCCGCCTGTACAACCTGGGCCAGCTGTTTGCCGCCGCCAATGCCTTGTTTTCGCACTTCCGCCCGCGCGGCAACCGGCTGGCAATCATCACCAACGGCGGCGGACCGGGTGCGATGGCCGCCGACCGCGCCGCCGACCTGGGCATTCCACTGGCGGACTTCGCCGAGGTCACCGTGGAAAAGCTCAACGCCGCGCTGCCCCCCCACTGGTCGCATGGCAACCCGGTGGATATTGGCGGCGATGCCGATGTGGACCGCTACCGCAAGGCCCTGCAGGCGGTGCTCGAAGGCCCGAACGTGGACGGCGTGCTGGTGATGCTGACCCCACAGGCCATGACCCAGCCAAGCGAAGTCGCCCGGGCCGTGATCGAACTGGAAAAGAACGCCGACAAGCCGGTAGTGACCTGCTGGATGGGCGAGGAACTGGTGGCCGAAAGCCGCCGCCTGTTCGAGGAAGCGGGCATTCCCACCTTCCGCACGCCGGAACCCGCAGTGGAGCTGTTCAGCCACATCTCGGCCTACTACCGCAACCAGAAGCTGCTGATGCAAACGCCGGCTTCGCTGTCGCACCTCAACCCGCCCAGCATCGAGAGCGCCCGGCTGGTGATCGAGACCGCCCTTGCGGAACGCCGCAAGGTGCTCAACGAGATGGAGTCGAAGGCCCTGCTGGCCGCCTTCCGCATCCCGATTGCGCAAACCGTGGTGGCGCGCTCGGCGACCGAGGCGATGGTGCTGGCCGAAGAAATCGGCCTGCCGGTGGTGATGAAGATCGACTCCCCGTCGATCATCCACAAGGCCGACTCCGGTGGCGTGCGCCTGAACCTGGGCAGCCTGGCTGCGGTGCGCACCGCCTATCAGGAGATTCTCGACGAGGTCAAGCGCAACAAACCCGATGCCGCCATCAACGGCGTGGCCATCGAGCCGATGATCCTCAAGCGCCATGGCCGCGAACTGGTGATCAGCGTCAAGCGCGACCCGGTGTTCGGACCGGTGATCCGCTTCGGCGAGGGCGGCAACAAGGTTGAGGCCAACAAGGATCTGGCCGTGGCGCTGCCCCCGCTCAACAACTATCTGGTGCGCGATCTGGTGCGTTCGTCGCGAGTCGCCACGCTGCTGGGCGAATTCCGCAACATGCCTGCGGCCAACATCGATGCGCTCGAATTCGTGCTGCTGCGCATCTCCGAGATGGTGTGCGAATTGCCGTGGATGCGCGAGCTGGAGATCAACCCGTTGATCGTCGACGAGCACGGCGTGGTGGCGGTCGATGCACGGGTGATTGCCGACAACGTGTCGCCCTCCGCAGACCGCTACGACCACATGGCGATTCACCCCTACCCCTCGCATCTCATCAGCAAGTGGGTACAGCCGGATGGCACCCAGATCACGATCCGTCCGATCAAACCCGAAGACGCCGATCTGGAAGTCGAGTTCGTGCGCAAGCTGTCGGCCGAAACCAAGTACTACCGCTTCATGAACACCATGCGCGAGCTGCCGCCCGCGATGGTCGCACGACTCACCCAGATCGACTACGACCGTGAAATGGCCTTTCTCGCCACCGTCGAGGAAAACGGCCAGGAAGTGGAGCTGGGCGTGTGCCGCTACGCAGTGAACCCCGACGGCGAGTCGTGCGAATTCGCTGTGGTGGTGGCCGACGACTGGCAAAGTCGCGGCCTCGCGCGCAAGCTCATGGGCGTGCTCATCGAGACGGCGCGCAATCGCGGCCTGAAGTACATGAACGGCGTGTTCCTGTCCTCCAACGAGCGCATGCTCAAGTTCGTGCAAAACCTGGGCTTCGTGCTCAGCAACGATCCGGAAGACAACACGGTGAAGCTGGGCGTGCTGTCGCTGCAGGACTGAAGCCGCATGTCCGCACCTGCAACCATCACGCCCTGCCAGTTCCAGGGCCAGCCGGCGATTGCCCTGAGCACCGCCGAGGGGGCACGTGCCCTGGTCAGCCTGTTTGGTGGCCAGGTGCTGTCCTGGACGCCCGCCGGGGGCGAGGAACGGCTGTACCTGAGCGAACAGGCCCGTTTCGACGCACACACCCCGCTGCGTGGCGGCGTTCCAGTGTGCTTTCCGCAGTTCGCCGCACAGGGCCGGCTGCCCCGCCATGGGTTGCTGCGCACCGCGCAGTGGCAGGTGCGCGAACAGCGCGCCGACGCACACTTTGCCCTGCTCACCCTGGGCACCTGCGAAACCGACGCAAGCCACGCCGTGTGGCCGCACTGTTTCGATGCCGAACTGACGCTGGTCATCGAAGGCCCGCGTCTGGATGTGGAGCTGGAAATCCGCAACACCAGCCACGCCCCTTTCGCCTTCAATGCCGCCCTGCACACCTACCTGCGGGTGCGCGAGGTGGAGCACTGCCGGCTGCACGGGCTGTCCGGCCTGCAGTACCGCACTCAGCCGGACAACCGCCTGAGCCACGACAGCGCCGAGGCGCTGGTGGTCGATGACCGGGTCGACCGTGTGTATCACAACGTGCCCGGCCCCCTGCTGCTGCAGGACAGCGGCCGCAACCTGCAGATCAGTCAGCAGGGCTTCCCGGACGTGGTGGTGTGGAACCCCTGGGAGCACGACTGCGCGCAGCTGGCCGACATGCCGGCGCGAGGGTTCCGCAACATGCTGTGCGTGGAAGCGGCGGCCGTGCGCAGCAAGATACAGCTCGATGCCGACGACAGCTGGGTGGGCCGCCAGAGCCTGCTCGCACTGTAAGTCTGCACTGCAAACCTGCACACGGCAGGCCCGCTGAGGCATGCCGGCCGTGGCGGGTCTGCCGCGTGTGCCGACTTGCACCGCTGCCGGGCTTGTAGCACCATCCGGCCCTTGCCTGCATTCACTTTCCTGTAACCCGACCAGAGCGACGCGCCTGCCGCGCTGCCCGCACCATGCTGCCACCCATCGAACACCGCATTGCCGACGAGCTCGGCGTACCGCCCCGCCAGGTCTTTGCCGCCATCCAGCTGCTCGACGAAGGCGCCACCGTGCCCTTCGTTGCACGCTACCGCAAGGAAGCCACCGGCGGACTGGATGACACTCAGCTGCGCACCCTGGAAGAGCGTCTCGGCTATCTGCGCGAACTCGAAGATCGCCGCGCCACCGTGCTCGCCTCGATCCAGGAGCAGGGCAAACTCACCCCGGCGCTGCAACAGGACATCGAACACGCCGAAACCAAACAGCGGCTCGAAGACCTGTACCTGCCCTACAAGCCCAAGCGCCGCACCAAGGCACAGATTGCCCGTGAAGCGGGCATCGCCCCGCTGGCCGAAGCCCTGCAGGCCGACCCACGACTGGACCCGGAGCATGAAGCAGGCGCTTATCTCAACCCCGAAGCCGGCTTTGCCGACGTGAAGAGCGTGCTCGATGGTGCCCGACAAATTCTCATCGAGCAGTTTTCCGAAGATGCCAGGCTGATCGGCGAGCTGCGCGAGTACCTGCACGACAAGGGCCAGGTCGCCTCCGGCGTGATCGAAGGCAAGGAACACGAAGGAGCCAAGTTCCGCGACTGGTTCGATTTCCGCGAGCCGATTGCGAGCATCCCCTCGCACCGTGCCCTGGCCTTGCTGCGCGGTCGCAATGAAGGGGTGCTCAAACTCTCGCTCGATGTCGAGCGCCCCGATGCCGACGCACCGCATCCATGCGAGAGCCGCATCGCCGCACACTTCGGCATCCGAGACGAAGGCCGGCCGGGCGACCGCTGGCTGCGCGACACGGTACGCTGGGCGTGGAACGTGAAGATTTCGCTGCACCTCGAACTCGACCTGATGTCCGAACTGCGCGAACGGGCCGAAGAAGAGGCCATCCGTGTGTTTGCCCGCAACCTCAAGGATCTGCTGCTCGCCGCCCCTGCCGGCAACCGGACCACCATGGGGCTGGACCCCGGCATCCGCACCGGCGTGAAGGTGGCCGTGGTCGACACCACCGGCAAGCTGGTGGACACCGAAACCGTGTATCCCTTCGAGCCGCGCCGCCATGTCGAGCCTGCGCTGGCCGCGCTCGCCGAACTGGTGAAGAAGCACAAGGTGGAGTTGATCGCCATCGGCAACGGCACTGCATCGCGTGAAACCGATGCTCTTGTTGCCGAACTCATGCGCCGCCACCCGGAATTCAAGCTCACCCGGATCACCGTGTCCGAAGCTGGCGCATCGGTGTATTCGGCTTCCGAACTGGCCGCACGCGAGTTTCCCGACGTCGATGTGTCGCTGCGCGGCGCTGTGTCGATTGCGCGCCGCCTGCAGGATCCGCTTGCTGAGCTGGTGAAGATCGACCCCAAGTCAATCGGCGTCGGCCAGTATCAGCACGACGTCAACCAGAGCCGCCTGGCGCGCAGCCTGGATGCCGTGGTCGAAGACTGCGTGAACGCCGTCGGTGTGGACGTCAACACCGCCTCGGCTCCGTTGCTGGCACGCATCTCCGGCCTGAACGCCAGCCTCGCCGCCAACCTGGTCGAACACCGCAACGCCAACGGCCCTTTCCTCTCCCGCCAGGCACTGCTCAAGGTGCCGCGCCTCGGACCGAAAACCTTCGAACAGGCCGCCGGCTTCCTGCGCATTTCCAATGGCGACAACCCGCTCGACGCCTCGGCGGTACACCCGGAAGCTTATCCGGTAGTGGAGCGCATCCTTGCGCGCGTGCAAAAGAGCGTGCGCGAATTGATGGGCAATGGCAGCTTCCTGAAAAGCCTGAAACCTGCCGAATTCACCGACGAGCGCTTCGGTCTGCCCACCGTACAGGACATTCTCGCCGAACTTGAAAAACCCGGCCGCGACCCGCGCCCGGAATTCCGTACCGCGCACTTCAAGGAAGGCATCGAAACCCTCAAGGACCTCGCGCCCGGCATGCTGCTCGAAGGCGTGGTCACCAACGTCACCAACTTTGGCGCCTTTGTCGACATCGGCGTGCATCAGGACGGTCTGGTGCACATCTCGGCCCTGGCCGACCGCTTCGTGAAAGACCCGCACAGCGTGGTGAAGGCCGGCGACGTGGTGAAGGTGAAGGTGCTGGAAGTCGACCTGCCGCGCAACCGCATCGCCCTCACCATGCGCCTGTCGGACACCCCGGGCAGCCCTCAGCCGGCCCCGGCACGCGGTGCCCGCGACGAACGTCACGATAACCGCAACCGGAACGCACCTCAGCCCCCCAGGTCTCAGGGCAAGGCTCAGGACACCCCCCGGAATCCCTCCCGGAACGAGCGCAACGCCCGCGCCCGCGACAAGAGCCCGGCCGGCGGTGGTGCGATGGCCGACGCACTGGCCCGCGCCCTGCGCGGCGGCAAGTGACCGACCCCAACCGGTACGCAACTGGAACAACAGGAACACCCCTGCATGAACCTGACGATCTACGGCATCAAGAACTGCAGCACCATGAAAAAAGCCTTCGACTGGCTGGCCGAGCATGGTGTCGAGTACCACTTTCACGACTACCGCAAGGCCGGCATCGCTGCCGACACGCTGGCGCGCTGGTGCGCGCAGGCCGGCCATGAAGCCCTCGTCAACACCCGGGGCACCACCTGGCGCAAGCTCGACGAAGCCCAGCGCAATATCGATACTCAGGACGACGCCATCGCACTGATGCAGGCCCACCCCAGCCTGATCCGCCGCCCGGTGCTCGAAGACGGACGCGGCAATCTGCTCGTCGGCTTCAACGCCACCCGCTACGACCTGCTGCTCGACGCCGATGCCGGCCAGCACAAAGACCATGGAGAGCCGGCATGAGCGCCTCGGCCAAGGCCCCACCCCAGACCAGCAGCATCCGACGCTTCCTGCTCGAAAAGCTCGACATTCGCGGCGCCGTGGTCCATCTGAACGACGTCTGGCAGGCCCTGCAGGCCGGCCGCCACTATCCGCCGGCCGTGGCCAGCCTCCTCGGGCAGATGGCCGCAGTCACCGTGGTGATCGCCGGCAACCTGAAGCAGGCCGGCAGGCTCACCTTCCAGATCCAGGGCCAGGGGCCGGTCGGTCTGCTGGTGGTCGACTGCAGCGAAGCGCTCAACCTGCGCGCCATGGCCCGGGTGGATGACCCGGCCAGCGCCGCCAGCGCCCCGGTCGATGAAGCGCTGCCCCGACTGATCGGCGACGGCCGGCTGCAGCTCACGCTCGACATCCCCAGCATGCGCGAGCCCTACTCCAGTCTGGTGCCCCTCGAAGGCCACAGCGTGGCCAGCGTGTTCGAGCACTATCTGGTGCAGTCCGAACAACAGCCCGCCGGCCTGTGGCTGGCCTGTAACGGCGACTCCGCCGTCGCCCTGTTCCTGCAAAAGCTGCCGGGCGCCGACACTCGGGATGCCGACGGCTGGTCGCGGGTGCATACTCTTGCGCAAACCGTGCGCGCTGACGAACTGCTTGACCTGGATGCCGAAACCCTGCTGCGCCGCCTGTTTGCCGAAGAGGATGTACGCCTGTTCGATGCCCGTCCGGTGATTCACCACTGGCCGCCCGACCGCGACAAGGTCATCGGCATGCTGCGCAGTCTGGGCGAGGACGAGGTACGGCGCCTGCTTGCCGAACATCACGAAGTGGTGGTCGAGGACGACCTGAGCAACCTGCGCTACCGCTTCGATGCCGCAGACATCGAGCGCATCTTCGCCCGCAGCCCTGAACCGCCTCCGACCCTGCACTGAACACCCGACAAGCCCCCCCGCCTGCTGCGGGGATGGCCTTGTCGGCAGTGTGAACCCTCAGTAAACTTATGTTTTTACATGTGCAAGCGGCGCGCTGTGGCCGCTTGCCCCAACGCAGACCCCCGACACCCATGAGCGCACCCCCCGCCGGCCGGCCGATCGAATTCCGCAGTGCCAGCATCGGCACGACTGTCGCCCAGCTTCGCCTGAGCGATCCACCACAACTGGCCGATGCCCTACACAAGTTGCTGGGTGGCATGCCCGACTTTTTCAATGGCGATGCCACCATCCTCGACTTTGCCGGCCTGCCCGCCTCGTCGCGTCCGATCGACTGGCCCGGTCTGGTCAGCCTGTTCCGCCGCTTTCAACTGCAACCCATCGGAGTGCGCAACCTGCACGAAGTCCAGCTGGCCGGCGCGCGCAAGGCCGGGCTGGCGATTCTCGATCACATCGAACTGCACGACACCCCCCCTCCGCCCGCCCCTGCACCGGTGGCGGCCCCTCAACCCGCACCTGCGCCCCCACCCGTTGCCGCCCCGCCCGCGCCTGCTGCAGGCACGTCCACGCTGTTTGTGGAACGCCCGCTGCGCTCGGGTCAGCAGGTGTATGCCCGTGGCGGCGACGTGGTGCTGCTCGCCGGCATGAGCAACGGCGCCGAAGTCATCGCCGACGGCAGCGTGCATTGCTACGGCCCGCTGCGTGGCCGGGCCATTGCCGGCGCCACCGGAAACACCTCGGCACGCATCGTCACCACCAACTTCGGACCGGAAATCGTCTCGATTGCCGGCGTATATAAAACATTCGAAAACGGCGTCGACCCGGCAGTTGCCGGACAGGCCGCACATGTTCGACTGTGCCCGGACGCCCAGCAACAGCGTCTCACAGTCGAAGCCCTGCGCCTGGACTGACGTTCCACCGCCCCCAACACTGAACTCAATATAAAGGAAGCACCGTGACTCGTGTCGTCGTCATAACCTCCGGCAAGGGAGGCGTGGGCAAGACCACCACCAGCGCCGCATTCTCGTCGGGCCTGGCCTTGCGTGGCTACAAGACCGCAGTCATCGACTTCGATGTCGGCCTGCGCAACCTCGATCTGATCATGGGCTGCGAGCGCCGCGTCGTGTATGACTTCGTAAATGTCATCCATGGCGAAGCCAAACTGAGCCAGGCCCTGATCAAGGACAAGCACTGTGAAAACCTGTTCGTCCTGCCCGCCTCGCAGACCCGCGACAAGGACGCACTCACCGAAGAAGGCGTCGAAGCCGTGCTCAAGGAGCTCGAGCACATGGGCTTCGACTATGTGATCTGCGACTCTCCGGCCGGCATCGAGCGCGGCGCCATCATGGCCCTCACCTTTGCCGACGAGGCCATCGTCACCACCAACCCGGAAGTCTCCTCGGTGCGCGACTCCGACCGCATCCTCGGCATCCTGCAATCCAAGAGCCGTCGTGCCGCCGAAGGGCGCGAAGCGGTGAAAGAGCACCTGCTCATCACCCGCTACGCGCCCAAGCGGGTCGAAGACGGCGAAATGCTGTCCTACAAAGATGTGCAAGAGCTGCTGCGCGTGCCGCTGATCGGCGTGATTCCCGAATCCGAAGCCGTGCTGCAGGCCTCCAACCAGGGCACCCCGGCCATCCACCTGAAGGGCACCGACGCCTCGGAGGCCTATCTGGACGTCGTCGCCCGCTTCCTGGGTGAGGACCGTCCGCTACGCTTCGTCAACTACGACAAGCCGGGCATCATCAAGCGTCTGTTCGGAGGCAAATGACATGTCGCTCCTTTCGCTGATCTTCGGTGAAAAGAAGAAAACCGCTGCCGTTGCCAAGGAGCGGCTTCAGCTCATCATCGCCCGGGAGCATTCCGGCACCTACCCCGGACCGGATTTTCTGCCTGCCCTGCAACAGGAGCTGATCGAAGTCATCTCCAAGTACGTGCAGGTCAACCCCCAGGACATCAAGGTCCAGCTCGAAAAGCAGGACAACTTCGAGATTCTCGAAGTCAACATCGTGCTGCCCGAGCATCCTCATGAAACGGACGTGGTGAAGTAAACCTGTCGGCACCTGCCCGGTGTGCCCCATGCGGACACACCGGGCACCGTCACGCTCACACGCTCATGACGCTCATCGTCAATTTGCCCCTTTGATTACGGCATGCCAAAATCCCCGGTTCAACAACCAAGCGTGATCGGGAATTCATGAGCGAACAAGACAGGCAGGAAGCCACGCCCCAGGACGAAAACCACCTCATCGCCGAACGGCGCGAAAAACTGGCCCAGTGGCGCGCCAGCGGCCGTGCCTATCCCAACGACTTCTCGCGCGAGAACACCGCCGGCAAGCTCGATGAGCTGTACGGCCAAAAGGATGCCGAAACACTCGAAGCCCTGCCGGTGGAAGTCCGCGTGGCCGGTCGCATCATGCTCAAGCGCGTCATGGGCAAGGCGAGTTTCATCACCGTCCAGGACCTTTCCGGCCGCATCCAGCTCTACGTCAAGCGTGACGAGGTGGGCGAAGCGGTCTACGCCGACTTCAAGCACTGGGACATCGGCGACATCGTCGGCTGCGTGGGCACGCTGTTCAAGACCAAGACCGGCGAACTGACCGTGCAGGCCAGCGAAATCCGCCTGCTCACCAAGAGCCTGCGTCCGCTCCCCGACAAGTTCCACGGCCTCACCGACCAGGAACAGAAATACCGCCAGCGCTATGTCGACCTGATCATGAGCGAGGAAAGCCGCTTCACCTTCGTGGCACGCAGCCGCATGGTGCAGTCGATTCGCAACTACATGACCGGGCACGGTTTTCTCGAAGTCGAGACCCCGATGATGCACCCCATCCCCGGCGGCGCGGCAGCCAAGCCCTTCGTCACCCATCACAACGCGCTGGACATGGAACTGTACCTGCGCATCGCCCCCGAGCTCTACCTCAAGCGTCTGGTGGTGGGCGGCTTCGAGAAAGTGTTCGAGGTCAACCGCAACTTCCGCAACGAAGGCCTCAGCCCGCGCCACAACCCCGAATTCACCATGATGGAGTTCTACGAAGCCTATGCGAACTACCGCACGCTGATAGACTTCACCGAGGGACTCATCCGCCACTCCGCCCGCGAGGCGCTGGGCACCGAGACCTTCATCTACCAGGGGCGTGAGCTGGATCTCTCCAAACCCTTCCACCGCCTCACCATCGTGCAGGCCATCCGCAAGTATCACCCCGGCTTCAGCGAAGAGCAGCTGGCCGATGCCGAGTGGCTGAAAGCCAAGATCGTCGCCTTTGGCGAGAAGGTGAAGCCGGGCGGGCTGGGCAGCCTGCAACTGCAGCTCTTCGAGGCCTGCGCCGAGGCCGAGCTGTGGGAGCCCACCTTCATCATCGACTACCCGGTGGAAGTCTCGCCGCTGGCACGTGCCTCCGACAGCAACCCGGAAATCACCGAGCGCTTCGAGCTCTTCATCGTCGGCCGCGAGATCGCCAACGGCTTCTCCGAGCTCAACGACCCCGAAGACCAGGCCGCACGCTTCCGCGCCCAGGTCGAAGCCAAGGAGGCCGGTGACGAAGAAGCCATGTACTTCGACGCCGACTACATCCGCGCGCTGGAATACGGCCTGCCCCCCACCGGCGGCTGCGGCATCGGCATCGACCGTCTGGTCATGCTCCTCACCGACAGCCCGGCCATCCGCGACGTCATCCTGTTCCCGCAGATGCGACCGGAGTAAACATGCGTCCGGAGCGACTCAGGTCGCTCCTTTTTGCGCACCTGCCCCCATGCCGATTCACCCCGCCGAACCCCATTTCACCCCGTCAGGCGTGCCTTATTCGCCTGATTTCGACGATGTTTACCACTCTGCCGACGGTGGACTGGGGCAGGCACGGCATGTCTTTCTGGCGGGCAACCGGCTGCCCGAACGCTGGCAGGGGCGTGAGCATTTCGTGATTCTGGAAACCGGCTTCGGCCTGGGGCTCAACCTGCTGGCCACCTGGGCCGCATGGCGGGCCGATGCGCAGCGCTGCGAACGTCTGCACTTCGTCTCCTGCGAGTTGCACCCCTTTCGCCGGGAACACCTCGCCGCCCTGCACGCCCCCTTCGTCGCACAAGCCCCTGAGCTCGGCCCGCTGGCTGAAGAGCTTCACGCTACCTGGCCCACCCTCACGCCCGGCCTGCATCGCATCCCCCTCGAACAGGGGCGGGTCATCCTCAGCCTGTATCTGGGGGAGGCCACCGAGGGGCTCGCCCGGCTGGGCGTGCAGGCCGACGCGTTCTACCTCGACGGTTTCTCACCGGCCAAAAACCCCCAGCTCTGGTCGGCACGCATCTTCCATCAACTCGCCCGCCTGTCTGCCCCGGACGCCACGCTGGCGACCTGGTCGGTGGCCGGAGACGTACGCGAAGGGTTGCGTCGCGCCGGCTTCGAAACACATAAGGCCCCCGGTTTCGGTGGCAAACGGCAGATGCTGCTGGGCCGCCTTCACCCCCGGGCGGGCCGCTCACCGGCCATGCGCCCGGCCGCCCGCTCAGTGTCTCCTGACGGCGCCGACACACAGCGCAATGTGCTGGTTATCGGTGCCGGGCTCGCCGGCAGTACGGTCGCGGAGCGGCTGGCGGCACGTGGCTGGCAAGTCACGGTCATCGATGCCGCCGACCATGCCGCCGCCGGCGCCTCCGGCAATCATGCAGGCGTGCTACGGCCACTGCCCAGCCTGGACGACAACCGCCTTGGCCGGCTCACCCGCGCCGGTACGCTGTACGCACTGCGCCACTTTGCCCAATTGCACGCACGGGGCCAGAGCGTTCGCTTCGACCCCTGCGGCGTGCTGCATCTGGCCCGGGACGCCGCCCAGGCCGACAAGCAGCAGACCGTGGTCGAACGCCTGCGGCCTCCCGCGGAGCACCTGCAGTTCGTCAACGCCCGGCAAGCCAGCACACTCGCGGGCTGGCCTCTGGAGCAGGGCGGGTGGTGGTTTCCCGAAGGAGGCTGGGTGCAGCCTCACAGCCTGTGCCGGGCCAACCTTGCCGCGCATCCGCACCATATCCGCTGTTTGTTCGGCCAGACCGTTGCAGGCCTGCAGCATGACGGCCAGCACTGGCACGCCGTCGACCACGCCGGGCGCTCGCTCGCCCACGCGCCTCACATCCTCATCGCCAACGGTATCGGCATCCGCACCCTGCCCCACACGGCCCACCTGCCGGTGGTGAGCGCGCGCGGGCAGGTGTCACTGCTGCCCGCAGAGGCGGGCACTGCGCCGCAGGTGGTGGTGTGCCGGGGCGGTTATGTCAGTCCGGCGGTGGATGGGCTGCGCTGCGCCGGCGCCACCTTCTCGGTGCATGACGACGACCCCACCCTGCGCAGCGCCGACCACGCCGAAAACCTGCACAAGCTCGACACCATCCTGCCCGGCTATCTGGGCACATCGAACCCGCCACTGGCCGGGCGCGTCGGCTTTCGGCCGGCCTCTCCCGACCGCCTGCCACTGGCCGGCGCGCTGCCGATGCCCCTGCCGGGCACGTCCGGCACCTCCGGCACCGGCCGCAAGACATCCGACATCGCCCGCTATCCGGGCCTGTGGGTGATCTCGGGTTTTGGTGCGCGCGGACTGGTGTTTGCCCCCCTCGTGGCCGAAGCGCTGGCCAGCCAGCTCTGCGGGGAACCTTTACCCCTGGAATCCGATCTCTGGGAAGCGCTCGACCCCGCCCGTTTCCTGCTGCGCGCAAACAGCGCCCGAGCACGGCCCGAGGACTGAGCACCCGGCCCCTCACCCCCACGCACACATCGCCATGGACGCCATTCCGCTTTTCTTCCTGCTCGGCTTCGCCGCTCGCCTCGCCCGCTCAGACCTGAAGCTGCCGGGCCAACTCTACGAAGCCCTGTCGATTTACCTGCTGCTCGCCATCGGCCTGAAGGGCGGCATGGAACTGGCCAAACAGGATCCCCTGCAGGTGCTGCCGCAAGCCCTGTCGGTCATGGGGCTGGGAGTGGTGATTCCGCTGGTGGCTTTCCCCCTGCTCTACAAGCTTGGCCGGCTCGACCGCCATAACGCCGCCGCCATCGCCGGTCATTACGGCTCGGTGAGCGTGGTCACCTTCGCGGTCGCCGTCGATTATCTGGTCGCCCGCAGCATCCCCTATGAGGCCTATCTTCCGCTGTTCCTGGTGTTGCTCGAAATGCCCGGCATCGCGGTGGGCATCCTGCTCGCGCGCATGGGGGGCGAGATGCGCAGCATCAAATGGGGGCCACTGCTGCACGAAATCTTCCTTGGCAAAAGCATGGTACTGCTCGCCGGCGGACTGCTCATCGGCTGGGCCGCCGGTCCGCAGGGGCTGGCTCCGCTGGAACCCTTTTTCTTCGAACTGTTCAAGGGCGTGCTCTGCCTGTTCCTGCTGGAAATGGGGCTGGTCGCAGCAGGTCAGGCCGGTGCGCTGCGTACCAGTGGCGCCTTCCTGGCCGGCTTCGCCATCGGGATGCCGGTGATTGCCGCCTTCATCGGCACCGCCACCGGCCTGTTGATCGGTCTGTCGGCCGGCGGCACGCTGCTGCTCGCCACCCTGGCCGCCAGCGCCTCCTACATCGCCGCCCCGGCGGCCATGCGCATTGCCGTGCCGGAAGCCAACCCCGGGCTGTCGATCACCGCAGCACTGGTCATCACCTTTCCCTTCAACATCCTCATTGGCATCCCGCTCTACGACCGCATCGTAGGGCTGTTCTTCGGGAGCTGACCCATCATGCCCAACACCCACCCCTGCAAACTTGTCGTGATCATCGCCGAACAGGCCCTCGAAACCCCGCTCGCCCGCGATGTGATGGTCTTGGGCGCACACGGCTACACCGTCTCCGACGTCCGTGGTCACGGCAGCCACGGCCAGCGCAGCGGTGCCTGGGAGGCAGACAAGAGCATCCGCATGGAAATTCTTTGCGACACCCGCACCTCCCTGGCCATCACCGAACACGTCGAACAACAGTATTTCAAACACTACGCCATGGTCACCTTCGTCGCCGATGTCGGCGTGCTACGACCTGACAAGTTCGTGGGGTGAGTGCAGGGGCAACGACTGCTGGACGAAATCTTCGCCTGAACAACCCAAAAATGCCCTCAAGTTTTCCGCTCTCCGGCCGTTAATTCAGCCAAGCAGTTGAAAATCCCGGGCACGGCGGCTTGCATGGCGCAGCGTCTGCCGAACCCTACCGGTCTTAACGCCTGATATTTGCCAAGGAGAGTCATCATGGCCGCCGTCATCAACACCAACGT